>DASWYI010000010.1:0-95636 GCA_036405055.1 Brevundimonas sp. | reverse complement strand
TGAAGCGCCTGCGCAAGAAGGGCGCCTCGATCGCGCTGGAGCCCGCCAACCGCAACTATGAGACCAAGATCTACGGCGCCGATCAGGTCGCCGTTCAGGGCAAGCTGGTCGGCCTGATCCGCCGCTATCACTGACCCTCGGCGTCGCCGTAGCGGCTCCAGGGTCGCTCGCCACGGACGTCGGACACCCACAGGGCCCGCCAGCGGTTCTCCGCGGCGGGCCCTTCGCGTTTCAGCTCCACCGCCCCGCCCCGGGCGTAGTCGAGGCCGTCCAGCACCAGCTTTCCGGCGCACGATGACGGCAGGCTCGACACGACCGTCCGTACACTGACGACCGAAGCTGAACGGCACAGGCCGTCCAGCTGTTCCGCCGTCGGCGCCCGGCGGCCCCACCACAGCGCCACCGGCCCTGACGCCCGGGGCGCGCAGGAGAAACGGCCGCAGGTCCAGCCCTCCACCGGGCGCTCCACGGCCTTTAGCCCCCGTCGCCGCGTCCAGACATCGACCGCGAACTGCCGCACGCCGGGTCGCACGACCGTCGCCCGTCCGTCCTCCACCCACGCCGCCTGCAGTCCCCCGTCCCCGATCCACAGGTCCGGCGGCGTCGCCCTCGGCCAGATCAGCACCGCGCAGGCCAGCGGCAGGCCCAACCACCGCAGCGGCCCGCGCCACAGGCAGCAGAACAGGACGCCGAGGAAGGCGACCGGCAAGACGATGTCCGGCGCGCTGGCGATGGTCCGCACCGCCCCCGGCAGGCCCGCCACCCCTTCGCCTATGGCCAGCATCACCTCGATGCCCTTGGACGCCAGCCACAGGAAGGGCGCGCCCAGCCCGACGGGCTCCAGCAGGGCGCCCAGCGCCAGCATCGGCATGATGATGAAGTCCGACAGCGGCGCGGTCGCGAGGTTGGCGGCCAGCCCGTACATGGCCGAACGGTTGAAATGCTGCATCGCGAACGGCCCGGTCGCCGCGCCCGCGACGAGACTGGCCAGCACCGCCGCCCCGATCCACGCCCCGGCCCGCTGCACCGCCAGAATGGGCCAGGGCGCCGAAATCTCCCTGGGTCGTCGCGGCCAGGCCTCGACCAGCGCCACCAGCGCCGCCGTCGCCGCGAAAGACATCTGGAAGCCCGGCGTAACGATGGCCTCGGGCTGGAGCAGCAGGACCACGAAGGCCGCCACCGCCAGCGCGTGCATGGTGATCGCCTGCCGGTCCAGCAGGATGGCGAGGAAGGCGATGGAGGCCGTCACCGCCGCCCGTTCCGCCGGCGGCGGCGCGCCTGAGACCACCAGATAGGTCCCCACCGCCAGCAAACCGGCCAAGGCGGCCACCTTCTTGCCCGACACCCGCAACGCCAGCCCCGGCCACAGGGCCACCAGGAACCTCACAAGGAAGAAGGCGAAGCCGCCGACCACCGCCATGTGCAGGCCCGAGATCGACAGGATGTGCGCCAGTCCGGAATCCCGCATCACATCGACCTCGGCCGGGTCCAGCCAGGCCTCGTGACCCGTGGTCATGGCCGCCGCGACCCCGCCCGCCCGCTCGCCCTGACGCGCCACGATCCGCTTGGCCAGATCGAAGCGCAGGGTGTTGATCCGCATCACCAGCCTGAGCCGCCAGGGCGCCTCGGGCAGGACGGCGGGCCGGGTCCCGTCCAGGCTGAAGGCTACGCCGCCGATCCGCTGGAAGAAGGCCGTCCGACCGAAGTCATAGGCGCCGGGGCTGGCCGGCGCCGGGGGCGGGTTCAGGATGGCGAACAGCCGGATCGCCTGTCCCGGCTCCGGCGGGTCCGCATCCCTGACCGTGGCGCGGATGCGCACCGGCGTCTGCTCCGGCGCCAGCCCCCGGATCCGCACGGGCGCGATGATCACCCTCGGCCCCGCGGAACCCGGGCTGTCCACATCGACCACCCAGCCCTCGATCACGGTCGGACGCTCCAGCGCGGGCGCGATCGGCGCCGCCACGGCGTCCGTCCGCAACTTCGCCGCCGCCAGCCCCAGGGAGAAACAGCCCAGCATCAGCAGGAGCAGGCTCCAGACCCGCGCCAGATGCCGCCGCCGTCCGATCAGCCAGACCCCCGACGCGACGCCGGCGAACACCAGCAGCGGCCACAGCGCCGGTTCGGTCCGGAAGGCGAAATAGGTCGCGCAGCCCGCGCCGAAGGCGACCGGCGTCCACAGCCGCCAGCGCAGCGTCTGGGCGGCGATCTGGTCGCCGAGGAAACGGTTAATCCTCGCCCGGACGCTAGGCTTTGCGGCGGGCGGGGGTATAAGGGCGGCCCGACCGGACCGACCTGTAATGACCTCCTCACCTGCCTCGACGTCCGAAGTGGTCACCCGCTTCGCCCCCTCGCCCACCGGCTTCCTGCACATAGGGGGCGCCCGCACGGCGCTTTTCAACTATTTGTATGCACGTCGACACAACGGGAAGTTTCTCGTTCGCGTCGAGGACACCGATCGGGAGCGCTCGACCGACGAAGCCGTGAAGGCGATTTTCGACGGCATGGCCTGGCTGGAGCTGTTCGCCGACGAGGAGCCGGTGTTCCAGTTCTCGCGCGCCGACCGTCACCGCGAGGTGGCGAACCAGCTGCTGGAAAGCGGCCACGCCTACCGCGACTTCCTGACCGCCGACGAGACTGCCGCCCTGCGCGATCAGGCCAAGGCCGAGGGCAAGACCTTCGAGTCGCCCTGGCGGGACCGCGAGCCGACCGTCGATGACCTGCTGAAACCCCACACCGTCCGCTTCCGCCGCCCGGCGGACGCGCCTGTCGTCGTGGACGACGCCGTGCAGGGCGCGGTGCGCTGGGACACCTCGGCGCTGGACGATCTGGTCATCCTCCGCTCGGACGGCGCCCCGACCTATAACCTCGCCGTGGTGGTGGACGATCACGACATGGGCGTCACCCATGTCATCCGCGGCGACGACCATCTGAACAACGCCGCCCGGCAGAGCCTGATCTACGACGCCCTGGGCTGGACCCGTCCCACCTTCGCCCACATCCCGCTGATCCACGGCCCGGACGGCGCCAAGCTGTCCAAGCGCCACGGGGCGCAGGCGGTGCATGAGTACGCCGAAATGGGCTACCTGCCCGAGGCGATGCGCAACTACCTGGCGCGCCTCGGCTGGGCCCACGGCGATGACGAGCTGTTCTCGGACGAACAGGCCCGCGAGTGGTTCGATCTGGGCGGCATCGGCAAGGCGCCGTCGCGGCTGGATTTCGACAAGCTGGCCCACGTCAACAGCCACTGGATCCGGCTGGCCCAGGACGATCGCCTCGCCAAGATGACGCTGGACGTCCACCTGTCGCGCGATCACGTGCTGGCGCCCGACGACGAGGCCCGCCTGCTGCGCGCCATGCCCTTCGTGAAGGACCGCGCCAAGACCACGCTGGACCTGGCCGACCAGACCGCCTTCGTGCTGAAGCCCCGCCCCCTTTCCATCGATGAAAAGGGCCGCGGCCTCCTGTCCGGCGAGTCCGGCGAACGCATCTCGCGCCTGCGCGATCGCCTCGCCCTGTTCGGCAGCTGGGACGTCTTCGCCCTCGAGGCCGAGCTGAAGGTCTTCGCGGAAGACGAGGGCGTGGGCTTCGGAAAGATCGGCCCGGCGACCCGCGCCGCCCTGACCGGAGGGGCTGCGTCGCCGGATATCGCGAAAACGTTGGCGGCTCTGGGGCGAGAAGAAAGCCTCGGGCGCTTGGATGATGCGCTGCAACAGACTAAGTGACGTTCACAAATGAAACGCGGTCCGTCGCCTCCCCGCGCGAGACCGTTCTGAAAAAGGGGCTGAAATGACCGAACAAGCCAAACCCGCCGGTACGGCGACCCTCAACTACGCCGGCAAGTCCGTTGACCTGCCGGTGCTGTCGGGTTCCACCGGCCCGGACGTCATCGACATCCGCAAGCTCTACGCCGGCACCGACGCCTTCACCTTCGACCCGGGCTTCACCTCGACCGCCTCGTGCGAGTCGGGCCTGACCTTCATCGACGGCGACGCGGGCGTGCTGCTGCACCGCGGCTATCCGATCGACCAGCTGGCTTCGCAGTCGAACTTCATCGAAGTCTGCCACCTGCTGCTGCACGGCGAACTGCCGACCGCGGCTGAGTACGAAGAGTTCAAGAACAGCATCACCATGCACACGATGCTGCATGCGCAGTTCGACCGCTTCTTCGAGGGCTTCCGTCGCGACGCCCACCCGATGGCGATCATGGTCGGCACCGTCGGTGCCCTGTCGGCCTTCTATCACGACAGCCTGGACATCCATGATCCGGTCCAGCGCAACATCTCGGCCATCCGCCTGATCGCCAAGATGCCGACCATCGCGGCCCGCGCCTACAAATACCATATCGGCCAGCCGTTCGTGTCGCCGCGCAACGATCTCAGCTATGCCGAGAACTTCCTTCGCATGTGCTTCGCCGTCCCGGCCGAGGATTACCACGTCGACCCGGCGCTCGCCCGCGCCATGGACCGCATCTTCATCCTGCACGCCGACCACGAGCAGAACGCCTCGACCTCAACCGTGCGTCTGGCGGGTTCGTCGGGCGCCAATCCGTTCGCCTGTATCGCCGCCGGCATCGCCTGCCTGTGGGGCCCGTCGCACGGCGGCGCCAACGAAGAGGCGCTGAACATGCTGAAAGAGATCGGCACCCCGGACAAGATCCCGGAGTTCATCCAGGGCGTGAAGGACCGCAAGTTCAAGCTGATGGGCTTCGGCCACCGGGTCTACAAGAACTACGACCCGCGCGCGAAGGTGATGCAGGAGAGCGCCTACGAGGTTCTGGCCGCCACCGGCCGGGGCAACGATCCCCTGTTCCAGGTCGCCAAGGAACTGGAGAAGGTCGCGCTGCAGGACGAGTATTTCACCTCGCGCAAGCTGTTCCCGAACGTCGACTTCTATTCGGGCATCACCCTGTCGGCGATGGGCTTCCCGACCACCATGTTCACCGTGCTGTTCGCGCTCGCCCGCACCGTCGGCTGGATCGCCCAGTGGCAGGAAATGATGGCCGACCCCTCGCAGAAGATAGGCCGCCCGCGCCAGCTCTACACCGGCCCGACCCAGCGCGATTACGTCCCGATCCAGAACCGGGGCTGAGGTTTAGGGCTAGGCTGAAATGCAGAAACGCCGGGGTGAATGCCCCGGCGTTTTTCGTTCTATAGTCCTACGGTGACGCCCTATCCTTATGAGAAGCAGAACCTTGTCCCCTACCGGGACCTCCTCGGCGTTTTGATTTTGGCCGTCCTGCTCGCGGTGGCGTTCGGAATTCTGTTCAAGCGCCCCGCAGGTCATTGGTTCGCAGCCTTGACCCTTCTCACAGCCTGTGGCGGACCTTTGAGGACCGCGTTCTTCCCGCACTCGGAACCGACAGCTAGACGCCAGTATCTGACGGCGTTCCTGCTCATGCTGGTGGTTGCGGTCTTGGGGTTCTTTGGAATTGACGCTTTGCTGATCGGCTACCACTCGATGCGTGGTGAATGCCCCATCTGGATGGACTTCTCAGGCTACTGCGATGTTCCGTCGGGCTAGGCGTTGCTATTCGCGCTTCGCCCGGATCACATCCAGCACCGCATCCGCCGCCAGTTCCGACGGGTCAGGCCCGCCCCGCCCCATCAGATCCAGCGCCGCCGCCTGTCGTTCGGCCTGTTCTTTCCGCAACTTCGCATTCCCCAGCAACCGCCCCACGGCGCCGGCGAAGCGTTCGGGGGTGGCGTCGGTCTGGATCAACTCGCGGGCGATCTCCTCGTCCGCCGCGGTGTTGAACAGGGTGGCGAACTTGCCGGTGAAGAAGGGCTTCATCACCGCATAGCTGACCGGCCCGAAGCGGTAGCCGATGACCATGGGCGCGCCGGCCAGGGCCAGTTCGGTGGACACCGTGCCGCTGGTGGCCAGGGCCACGGTCGCGGCCTTCATGGCGTCGTACTTGGCGTCCTCCTGGACCAGATGCACGCGAAACGGCCAGGCGGCGACACGGGCGGTGACGTCGGCGGCGACCGTGCCGGCCACGACCACGGCGACCTCGAGCGACGGGTCCGCCGCCTTAAGACGCGCCACCGTCTGCTCATAGACCGGCGTCATCAGCCTGATCTCGCTGGGCCGGCTGCCGGGCAGGACCAGCAGCAGCGGCGCGCGGGCGGCGATGCCCCGGCTCTTGCGGAACCGCGCACCGTCCGCCCGGTCCATGTCCACATGCAGGGCCTGTGAGCCCACGACCGTCGTCGCCAGACCCTCGCGCTCGAACCATGGCGCATCAAAGCTGTAGAGGGCCAGCAGGTGATCCACCGCATTGGCCAGCGTCTTGGCCCGCCCCGGCCGTGAGGCCCAGACCTGCGGCCCGACGTATTTTATCAGGGGCGTGTCCGGCGACGCCGCCCGGATCGCCTTGGCCACCCGGATGGTGAAGCCCCAGCTGTCGATCAGCACCACGGCGTCCGGCTTCTCCCGCGCCGCCAGCGCCGCCGTGTCGGCCACCCGCGCCTTGACCCGGCCATAGGCGCGCAGACCCTCCAGCCAGCCGAGGATGGACAGCTCGGCGATGTCGAACGGGCTGACCACGCCCTCCGCCGCCATCTTGGGCCCGCCGACGCCGACGAAACTGACGCCATCGCCCAGCCGTGCCTTCAGCGCCTTCGCCAGACCGGCGCCGAGCGCATCGCCCGAGGCCTCGGCCGCCACCAACATGATCTTGAGGCTCACGGGCGGTCCTCGCCCCAGACGAACAGCCCCAGCCGGTCCGCCGCCGCGATGATCGCCGGGCGGTCAATCAGGATCAGCCGCCCCGCCATGCCGCCGACGCCGGCCAGCCCCGCGGCATGCGCCAGCTCGATCGTCCGCGCCCCGATCACCGGCATATCCACCCGCAGATCCTGAATGGGCTTCGGCGCCTTGCCGAGCGCGCCTTTCGCCGTCCGCAGATCCGCGGGCAGACCGGCGACGCGCGCCAGCATGGCGTCCGTGCCCTCCTGCGCCTCGACCGCCAGCACCAGGCCGTCACACACGACCGCACCCTGGCCGATGTCAAGTTCGCCCGCCTTTTCCGCGACGTGCAGCGCTTTCCTGAGGTCAGACAGTTGCTCCGGCGTCGGCCGAACCTTGCCCAGCGCACCCGGCGTCAGGGTCTCGCCACCCAGAATGTCGTCGGCGCCCTCGATGGCGTAGCCCTCGGCCTCGAAGATCGACAGGATCTTGCGCAGCAGGGCGTCATCCCCCTTGGTCGCCGCCGCGATGATGCCCGGCAGCAGGGTCGCCCCCTTCAGGTCCGGCTTCAGGCTCTTGAAATCCGGCCGGTTGACGATGCCGGCGAAACAGACCGCCTGACAGTCCGCCTTCTTCAGCGCCGACAGGACGCGGCCGATCTCGGCCATGCCGGCTTCCAGCCCCGGATAGCGGGCCAGATGCGAATCGGCGAACCCGCTCAGCCGCACCACAAACACCGGCCGGCCCTCGGCCTCGCACCGCGCGGCGATGGACAGGGGCAGGTCGCCGCCCCCGGCGATCAGGCCCAGCTTGCTCATTCGCCCGGCAGACACAGCGGGCGTTTGCCGCCGTCCCGGATGAAGGCGACAATCTCCATGATCTCCGGCAGATCGGCATAGGTCGTCTCGACCGCATCCAGCCGCTCGGAAAACACGCCCTCGCCCTCGAACAGGTCGCGGAAGGCGGCCAGCAGACGGCGGACGGCGTCCTTGCCGTATCCCTTCCGCTTCAGCCCGATCAGGTTCAGCCCCTGCAGCCGTGCATGGTTGCCCCAGGCCGAGCCGTAGGGAATGACGTCGCGCGTCACGGCGGCCAGACCGCCGACGATGGCGCCCTGCCCCACCCGGCCGTTCTGGTGCACCGCCGCCAGTCCGCCGAGGAAGACCTTGTCGCCGACCTGGGCATGGCCGCCGAGCGTGGCGTTGTTGGCCATGACGACATTGTTCCCGACCACGCAGTCATGCCCGATGTGGGCGCCCGTCATGAACAGGTTGTTCGAGCCCACGCGGGTGACGCCCGTCCCCTGCGGCGTGCCCCGGTTGAAGGTGCAGTGCTCGCGGATCGAGTTGTCCGAGCCGATCTCCAGCGTCACCGGCTCGCCCTTGTAGCCGTTGTGCTGAGGGTCACCGCCGATGACGGCGAAGGGGTGGATCACGGTGCGGGCGCCGACGATCGTGTCCTGCTGCACCACCACATGGCTGACCAGCCGCACGCCCTCCGACAGGGTCACGCGCGGCCCGACCACGCACCAGGGGCCGATCTCGACATCGGCGGCCAGAACGGCGGAAGGATCGACGACGGCGGTCGCGTGGATACGGCTCATTGCGACACCGGCGCTTCGACCTCGACCATCATGGCCGCGAACTCGGCCTCGGAGGCCATCTTGCCGTCCACATAGGCCTCACCCCGGAACTTGAAGATGTCGCCGCGCTGCTTGGTCACGGTGACATGCAGTTTCAGCTGGTCGCCGGGGCGCACGGGCTTTCTGAACCGCACGCCGTCGATGGACATGAACATGATCACCTTGCCCTCGACCGTCACATCCATGGTCTTGGACATCAGCAGGGCGCCCGTCTGGGCCAGGGCCTCGACGATAAGGACGCCCGGCATGACCGGATCGATGGGGAAGTGGCCGGGGAAGAAGGGCTCGTTGAACGTCACGTTCTTCACGCCCACGATCGACTGGCCGGGGACGAAGTCCTCCGCCTTGTCGACCAGCAGGAAGGGATAGCGGTGCGGGATCCGCCGCATCACCTCTGCATAGTCGATGTTCGTGCCGCTCATTCGTCGTCGCCCTTCCTGCGTTTCGCCTGTTTGGAGAGCCAAACGGTTTCGCGCAAGAATTGTCGCAGGGGCCGGGCCGGATAACCGGACCAGGTTTCGCCCGGCGGCACGTCAGAAAGCACGCCGCCGCCGGCCGCGACGCGGGCGCCCTTGCCGATGGTGATGTGGTCGCCGACCCCCGCCTGACCGCCGAACATGACATTGTCGCCGACGGTGACCGAGCCGGAAATCCCCGACTGCGCCGCCATGAGGGCGTTGCGGCCGATGACGCAATTGTGGCCGATCATGACCAGATTATCGATCTTGGAGTTCTCGCCGATGACCGTGTCGTCATAGGCGCCGCGGTCGATACAGCTGTTGGCGCCGACGCTGACCCCGTCCTGCAGGATCACGCGGCCCAGCTGCGGGATGTCCACCGGCCCCTGGCTCGACCCCGCCGCGCCGAACCCGGCCTCGCCGATGCGCGCGCCGGCCAGCAGCCGCACCCGGTCTCCAAGCAGGGCGAAGCCGATGGTGACGTTGGGTCCGATATGACAGTCTCGGCCGATCTGAACGCCAGGCCCGATGACGCTGTTGGCGCCGATCCGCGTGCCCCGGCCGATGCGCGCGCCCTTGCCGATGGCGGCGCCGGGCTCGATCACCACGCTGTCATCCTCGGCCGCCTCGGCGAAGGTCGCGGCGCGATCCAGCATGACCGGACGATGCAGCAGGGCCGAAGCCCGGGCCCAGGCCGCCTGCGGCTCGGGTGAAACGATCACCGCCGCATCGGCGGGCGCCAGTTCGGCGAACGCGGCGGCGACGATGACACAGCCGGCCCGGGTGTCGGCCAGGGCCTGAGCGAATTTGCGGTCCGACAGGAAGGCGACGCTCCGGTCGTCCGCGCTCGCCAGCGGGGCGACGGCGTGGATCATCACGCCCGCTCCACGCAGAAGGGTCCCGCCGATGTGCTCGGCGAGACCCTCCGTCGTCATGGGTTCAAGCGTGTCGAAGAAGCGGCTGTCGGGCATGGACGCGCCGCTCCTCCCCAGCCTTATTGGGCTTGCTGTTGCGGCTGCTGGACCGGCACCGCCATTCGGGCGAACGTCCGGTTCGGCTGAATCTGGGCGTTCACGCGCTGAAGCACGGTTTCCGAGATGTCCATCGCCGGGTTCATGTTGATGACGGTGTCCGAGCTCAGCAGCATGCCGCAACCGCGCTCCGCATAGACCGCCTCGATGATGGGCTTGGCCGCGGCGGCCATGACCTTCAGCTGCTCCTGGCCGGTATAGGCCAGTTCCTGCTCACGCGTCTGTTCGAGCTGCTGGGCTTCTTCATAGCGCTGGCGCAGCAGTTGCGACTGCTGGTCGCGGTCCTGCTGGCTCATGGCGGCGGCGCCCTGCTGCAGGGTGTTGAGACCGGTCTGGACGGCCTGATAGTAGGGACCGACCTCGCCGTTCACTTCGGCGCGCAGCTCGCGCATGCGGGCGGCCATGGCTTGACCGGGAACCGAGATCCCCAGGACCCCTTCCAGGTTGAGCACGCACATGCCCGGAATGACGGGGCCGGGGTTGGACGCCGGCTGGGTCTGGGCGGAAGCCGTGGACGCGACCAGGGCGGCGGCGGCGAAGGCGGTGAGAGCGAACAGTTTCATCAGTGAGGCAACCTTTGAGCGGCTGAAAAAGCGCCGCGGTTAGAACTGGGTAGACGTCGAGAAGCGGAACGTTTCTGTCTTGTCGTAATATTCCTTCCCGAACACGTTGCTCAGGTCGAAACGGATCGGTCCCATCGGGGACTTCCAGTGGATGCTGACGCCGGCCGAGCCGCGCAGGGCCAGTTCATCGATGATGTTGGCGTTGGGCAGGCCGGCCGCATTGATCTTGTAGCGGTCGTCCAGCAGCCCCAGCGTGCCCACGTCGAGGAACAGCGAAGTGCGGATGCCATACTCTTCCGGCAGCCGGTTCGGGACGGTCAGCTCCAGCGTGCCGATGGCGTAGAAATTGCCGCCCAGCGCGTCCGTGTTGTTCAGGTCGCGGGGACCCATGCCGGCGGTCTCGAAGCCGCGGAAGCTGTTGCCGCCCTTGAAGAAGCGGTCGTTGATCCGCACCGGATCGCCGGCCCAGCCCGAAACGTAGCCGGCTGAAGCCTGGGCCGTGACGACCCACTCGGGCGTGATGCCCCAATAGGCCGCGACATCGGCTTCGGTCTTGATGAAGTTTACGTCGCCGCCGAGGCCGGCGAAGTCCTGGCGGATCGAGCCGCTCCAGCCGCGCGTGGGCCGGATCGGATCGTTCCGGCGGTCCACCAGCAGGGTGTAGCCGATCGAGGAGTTCAGGAAACTGCCGATCTGATCGCACAGCGCCGCCGCTCCGCCGCCGCCCGTGGTGCAGAACGAGTCCGGCACGATGATCTCGTCCGACTTGATGAAGTAGCGGGTGCTCAGCAGCGTATAGGCGTTGAGCGGATAGGACAGGCGCACCCCGCCGCCCGTCGACCGGTAGTCGTAGCTCGAATACTGGCTGAGGTCGTAGCGCGAGTGGAAAAGATCGAAGCCGGCCCGCAGATCGCGGCCGAGGAATTTGGGCTCGGTGAAGCGGAAGTCGATCTGCTGGCGCAGCGAACCCCACTCGACGCGGGCGACGACGTTCTGGCCGCGGCCGCGGAAGTTGCGCTCCGAGACGCCCAGGTTGACCACGAAGGAGTCGACCGAGCTGAAGCCCGCGCCGACCGACAGTTCGCCGGTGGGCTGTTCCTCGACCGTGACGTTGACGATGGACCGGTCCGGTGCGGAGCCGCGCGTTTCCTCGACGGTGACATCCTTGAAGAAGCCAAGGCCGCGCAGGTTGTTGCGCGAGCGCTCCAGCAGGGTGCGGTTGAAGGCGTCGCCTTCGGTCACCATCATCTCGCGGCGCACGACCGGGTCGATGGTGCGGGTGTTGCCGACGATGTTGATGCGCTCGACATAGACGCGCTGGCCCTCGGCGACGTTGAACGTCACATCGACGGTGTCGGTCTCCGGGTTGGCCTTGTAGGTCGGATTGATCTCGACGAAGGCGTAGCCGGCGGACCCGGCCGCGAAGGTCAGGGTATCGACCGCCGCTTCGATCTTGTCGCTCTCATACAGCTCGCCCTGATGGATCGGCAGCAGCATGGTCAGGAAGTCGGCGTTCAGACGATCGTTCTCGGTGACGACCTTGACCTCGCCGAAGTTGTATCGGTCGCCCTCGTCCACCGTCAGGGTGATCCCGAAGGCGCTGTTGTCCGGCGCCAGCTCGGCAATCGCCGAAACCACGCGGAAGTCGTAGTAGCCGCGGTTGGTGTAGAATTTCCGCAGCTGCTCGCGGTCGTAATCCAGGCGGTTCGGGTCGTAGTTGTCGTTGGTGCCGAAGAAATTCCACCACACGGTCTGCTTGGTCACCATGACCTCGCGCAGATCGTTGTCGTTGAACGCCTCGTTGCCCAGGAAGGTGATGGCGCGCACGCCGGTCTCCGGGCCTTCGTTGATCTCGAAGATCACGTCGACGCGGTTCTGCTCCAGCTGGACGATCTTGGGCGTCACCGAGGCCGAGATGCGGCCCGACAGGCGGTACAGCTCGACGATCTTGCCGACGTCTTCCTGGACCTTGGCGCGGGTGTAGATGCCGCGGGCCGAGATGGTGACCTCTTCGCGGAGCTTGTCTTCGCCGATCGCGCTGTTCCCCTCGAACACCACCTGGTTGATGATCGGGTTCTCAACGATCTGGACGATCAGGTCGCCGTTCTGGATGCCCACCTGCACGTCGGCGAACAGGCCTGTGCGCGACAGCGTGCGGACAGCGATGTCCAGCACGCCGGCATCGACCGCGTCGCCCGGCTGGATCGGCAGATAGGACAGGACCGTGGACGCCTCGATTCGGCGCGCGCCGGGCGGCAGCACGGTGCCGTCAGGGGCCAGGCTCTGGACGATGATGCGGTTCACGACCTCGCGGGCCGGGGCGGCAGGCGCGGTCTGGACCACCTCCTGGGCCGGAGCGGCCGCAGGCGCGGGCGTGGCGGGCGCGGTCTGGGCCCAGGCCGCGCCGGACAGGCCGAGAACGGCCGTCATGGCCAGGGCGCTGGCGCAGCCCTTCAGGCGGAACGAGATACGCAGGTCATTATCGGTCATACGGTAAACCATCGGGGGCTGGCGTCGGCTCATGAGGCGAGCCCGCCGAGGAATTTGAACAGGTTCAACTTCTGAATATCGTTCCACGTCGCGAACAACATGAAACAGGCCAGCAAAGCAAGACCGACGCGGTATCCCGCCTCCTGAACCTTGGCGGCGACTGGCCTTCGGGCAACAGCTTCATAGGCGTAGAAAACCAGGTGACCCCCATCCAGAACCGGAATCGGCAGAAGGTTTAGAAAGCCAATTCCGATCGAAAGTATGGCCGCCAGCTGCACCAGGTTCAGGCCCACGGTCGCCGCCTTGACGCCGAAATCGCCCTGGACCTCGGAGGATTGCTTGGTGATGCCGCCGGCGGCCTTGGCGATGCCCAGCGGCCCACCCAGCTGGTCGCCGGATTCCTTGCCGGCGAAGATTCGGCCGATGTAGGTCACGGTGGCGCCCAGGACATCACGGATCTGGACCACGCCCTTGCCGAAAGCCTCAACGGGATTCAGCGGGCGATAGCTGACATCGGCCTGCACCATCGGCCGCAGATCCAGTCCGATGCGGGCGATCTTCACCCGACCGGCGATTTCGTTGTCCTCGAGGCGGCGAACAGGCGTGGCGGTCAATTCCACGCGGCGCCCGCCCCGGTCCACGGTGAACACCAGAGGTTCGCCCGCGCTCATCACCACGGTGCGCGTGACCTCGGCCCCTTCGCGGACAGGGCGGCCGTTGACCGCCACGATCAGGTCGCGCGGCTGGAACCCGGCGGCGGCCGCGGGCGTACCCGGCGTGACGCCGTAGACGCGCGGCGCGATGATCTGTTCGCCCACGATCGTGAACAGGATGGTGAACAGCACCGCGGCCAGCACGAAATTGGCCGCCGGCCCGGCCGCCACGACCAAAGCCCGCTGCCAGATCGGCTTGAAATGGAAATAGTCGCGCTCGGCCCCCGGCCCGTGCTCGGCGATGACACGGCGGCGAAGTTCGGCCAGCCCTGCCTCATCCGGCACGCTGGAGGCGTCGAGATCGCCCGAGAACTTGACATATCCGCCCAGCGGAAGGGCAGCGACCCGCCACTCCACGCCGTGCCTGTCCCGGCGGCTCCACAGCGTCTTGCCAAAACCGATGGAGAAGCGGTCGATCTTCACCTTGAAGGCGCGCGCGACCAGGAAGTGCCCCAGTTCATGGATGGTGACGATCAGCGTCAGCACCAGCAGGAACGGCACGACATAGAGCAGTATCTGGCCCAGGACGCTCAACATGTCGAAACTCGTCTCCCCCGTCCTTGAAATCAGGCCGCTTGCGCGACGCTGTCGACGACGGTTCGGGCCACCCGGCGCGCCTCGGCGTCCACGGTCAGAGCCGCGGAACAGGCATCACCGGAGCCGAAATCCATCCCCGAAATCGTCACGCGCTCCAAGGTGTCGGCGACGACTGAGGCAATATTGAGAAAGGCCAGACGGCGGTCAAGGAAAGCCATGGCCGCCACTTCATTGGCGGCGTTGAACACCGCCGGGGCCACGCCCCCTGTCTGCAAGGCCTGACGCGCCAATTTCAGGGCCGGGAACCGCGTCTCGTCGGGCGCCTCGAAGGTCAGGCTGCCCAGCGCCGCCAGATCGAGACGGGGCGCGGGCCAGGCCAGCCGCTCGGGCCAGGCCAGGGCGCAGGCGATGGGCGTCTTCATGTCCGGGGGACCCATCTGGGCCAGAGTCGAGCCGTCCGTGAACTCCACCATGCTGTGAATGATCGACTGGGGATGCACCACCACCTCGATCCGGTCGGCGGGCATGTCGAACAGATAGGCCGCCTCGATCATCTCCAGGCCCTTGTTGGCCATGGTGGCGCTGTCGACCGAGATCTTGGCGCCCATGCTCCAGTTGGGGTGGGCCACGGCCTGTTCGGGCGTCACCCCCGCCAGCTCCGACCGGGCCCGGGTGCGGAACGGACCGCCCGACGCCGTCAGGACCAGCTTGGACACCTGTTCGGGGCGCCCGGCCGGGAAGACCTGAAAGATCGCCGAATGCTCGGAATCGACGGGAATCAGCCGCCCGCCGGCCTCGGCGATGCGCCGGATCAGGGCCGGGCCGCAGCAGACCAGGCTTTCCTTGTTGGCGAGCGCCAGCGTCGCGCCCGTCTTCGCCACAGCCCAGGCCGACTTCAAGCCCGCCGAGCCGACGATGGCGGCCATGATCCAGTCAGCGGGCCGGGTCGCGGCCTCGACGACGGCCTCATCGCCCGCCGCAGCCCCTACGCCCGTTCCGGCCAGCGCCTCGCGCAGTTCGCCCAGCCGCGCCGGATCGGCCGTGACGGCCAGTTTCGGCTTCCAGCGCCGCGCCTGCCGCGCCAGCTCGGCGATATTGGCCCCGCCGGTCAGGGCCTCGACTTCGAAGGCGCCGGTTCCGGCCGCCTCAGCCGCGTCCATCAGCTCCAGCGTGGACCGCCCCACCGACCCGGTGGCGCCCAGCACGGTCACGCGGCGACGGATCACGCGGCGCGCTCCATCAGGATGATCGCCAGCCGCGCCGCCGCGATCACCACCACGGCGAACATCATGCCGTCGACCCGGTCCAGCAGTCCGCCGTGGCCGGGAATGATGCTGCCCGCGTCCTTGACCCCGAAGCGCCGCTTCAGCGCCGATTCCCACAGGTCGCCGGCCATGGTCGCCAGCGCCCCCGCCAGCCCCAGAGCCGCGCCCCAGGCCGGATGCGGCAGGCCGAAGTCCAGCAGGCTGGTCAGGATCAGCCCCGCGCCCATGCCGCCGATCAGCCCGGCGGTGAACCCGGCCCAGGTCTTGTTGGGCGAGAAGCGCGGCCACAGCTTGGGCCCGCCGATCAGGCTGCCGGCCAGATAGGCCAGCACGTCCGACGACCAGGCGACCACGAACACCATCATGGTCCAGTTCAGACCGATCACGCTGTGGTCGTCCCTCAGCCAGATCAGCAGGATCGCCGGCCATCCGAGATAGAGCACGCCATAGGCCGCATCGACCGGCTCGGCCCCCAGTCGCCGCGCGAACAGCGCCGATGCCGCCGCCGCGAACACCAGCGCCACCAGCGCCGCCGACAGGGCCCCCGCATCGGTGATGGTCGTCACCGCGATCAGGGCCAGGGCCACGGCCCCGGTGATCGGCCACACCCGGCGCGGCGCGCTCATCTCGGCCCATTCGTGAGCCAGAAGCATGCAGGCGGCGATGATGAGAACCAGATACCAGTAACCGCCGGCCCAGATGGCCAGCACCGCCGTCGGCGCCAGCACCAGGGCCGACACGGCGCGGATTCCGAGGGCGCGCGCCGACATCGCCATCAGCCGTCCGCCATTTCTGGCGTCGACTGCGCCGATACGGCCTCGCGACCGCCATAGCGCCGCTCGCGCTTGCCGAACGCCGCCACGGCCTCGGCCAAAGCGTCCGGACCATAGTCGGGCCACAGGATGTCCTGGAACACGAACTCGGCGTAGGCGGCCTCCCACAGCAAGAAGTTCGACAGCCGCTGCTCGCCCGAGGTGCGCACGATCAGATCGACCGGCGGCCCGCCAGCGGTGGACAGCTCGCCGTCCAAGGCATCCTCGGTCAGCGCCCCCTGCCCCCGCGCCAACGCCCGATTGGCCGCGTCCACGATGTCGGCCCGGCCGCCGTAGTTGAAGGCCACCTGCAACAGGAAGCGCGTATTGTGCGCCGTCGCCGCCTCGGCCTTGTCGACGATGGCGGCGATGTCGGGCGGCAGGCCCTCGCGGCGGCCCAGGATACGGACCCGCACGCCTTCCCGCTTCAGGCCTTCAAGATCATTGGTGACATAGGCGCGGACCAGACCCATCAGATCCGAGACCTCGTCCGCAGGACGCCGCCAGTTCTCGGTCGAGAAGCCGAACACCGTCAGGCATTCCAGCCCCTGCTTCGCAGCGCCCTTGACCGTGCGCTTCAGCGCCTCGACGCCCGCCTTGTGGCCCATGGCCCGCGGCAGGCCCCGCGCGGCGGCCCAGCGGCCGTTTCCGTCCATGATGATCGCCACATGGCGCGGCCCCGCTGCGGGCGGCTGCGATGAGGCGGGATCGGACATGCGGGCGGGGTTCCTGAGATCAGAGGCAGGTCAAACCTGCATGATCTCAACTTCCTTGTTCTTCAAGGACTCGTCGATGCGCTTGATGGCCGCGTCGGTGTCCTTCTGGACCTCGGCCTCCATCTTCTTCTGCTCGTCCTGACTGATCTCGCTGGCCTTCTCGGCCTTCTTAAGGTCGTCGTTGGCGTCGCGGCGCACGTTGCGGACGGCGATCTTCTGCTGCTCGGCGTATTTGCCGGCCAGCTTGGCCAGGTCCTTGCGGCGCTCCTCGGTCAGGGGCGGCACGGGGATGCGCAGGGTCTGCCCGTCGACGATGGGGTTCAGGCCCAGGCCGGCGGCGCGAATGGCCTTCTCGACCGGGCCGACCATCGACTTGTCCCACACGCTGACCGAGATCATGCGCGGCTCGGGCACGCTGATGGCGGCCACGGCGTTCAGCGGCGCGGTCGAGCCGTAGGCTTCCACCTGAACCGGGTCCAGCATGCCGCTGTTGGCGCGGCCGGTGCGCAGGCCGTTGAACTCTTCCTTCAGGGCCAGAACCGCCTTGTCCATGCGGTCGCGGTAGGTCTTGAGATCGGGCTTCGCCATGATCGTTTCCTCTGGGTCTTGGTCTTCTTTAGGCGCGGATGACGGTGAAAACACCCTCGCCCGTCAATGTCTTGCGCAGTGAACCTTCCTCACGGATCGAGAAGACCACGATCGGAATGCCCGAGTCCCGCATCAGGGCGATGGCCGAGGCGTCCATGACCTTCAGATCCTTCGACAGGACGTCGTGATAGGTCAGGGTGTCGTAGCGGGTGGCGCTGGGATCCTTCTTGGGATCGGCCGTATAGACGCCGTCGACACTGGTGCCCTTCAGCAGGGCGTCGCAGCCCATCTCGGCGGCCCTGAGCGCGGCGCCCGAGTCGGTGGTGAAGAACGGCGCGCCGACGCCGGCGGCGAAGATCACCACCCGGCCCTTTTCCAGATGCCGCAAGGCGCGACGGCGCACATAGGGCTCGGCCACAGCGTTCATCACCAGGGCGCTCTGGACCCGGGTCTGGACGCCGATCTTCTCCAGCGCCGCCTGCATGGCCAGGGCGTTCATGACGGTCGCCAGCATGCCCATGTAGTCGGCCGTGGCCCGCTCCATGTCGCCCGCCGCCTTGGACAGGCCGCGGAAGATGTTGCCGCCGCCGATGACCAGACAGATCTCGACGCCCTCGGCCGCCACGTCCGCCACGGCCTTGGCCACGGTGGCGACGGTGCTCTGGTCGATGCCGTAGCCCTGCTCGCCCATCAGGACCTCGCCCGAGACCTTCAGCAGGACGCGCTTGTAGCGAAACTTGGAGGGGGCGTCGGGCATGGGGGTCTCGTTTCGCGGAATCGGCGGGCTTATCATAGACGAAGGGCGCGCCCGGCTTCAAAGCCGAACGCGCCCCCGCAACCTGAATAGTCAGGTTTGGACTTAGTTGCCGCCCATCATCGAGGCGACTTCCGAAGCGAAGTCCGGGCCTTCGACCTTCTCGACGCCTTCGCCCAGAGCCAGGCGGACGAAACCGGCCAAGTGCAGACCGGGGGCGCCCAGTTCCTTGCCCGCGTCGGCGACCAGCTGCTCGATGGTCACGTCAGGGTTCATGACGAACGGCTGCTTGGTCAGCACCACGTCCTTCTGGAACTTGTTGATCTGGCCTTCCACGATCTTGGCGATCATGTTCTCGGGCCGGCCTTCTTCCTTGGCCTTCTCGGTCAGGACGGCGCGTTCCTTCTCGATCGCGGCCGGGTCCAGATCGTCCGTGTTCAGCGACAGCGGGGCGGTCGCGGCCACGTGCATGGCGATCTTGCGGCCCAGTTCGCGCAGGGCGGCCTTGTCGCCGCCGCCGTGCAGGGCGACCAGCACGCCGATGCGGCCGAGGCCCGGCGACACCGCGTTGTGGACGTAGGACGCGACCACGCCTTCGTCGACCGACAGGCGGGCGGCGCGGCGCAGCTGCATGTTCTCGCCGATGGTGGCGATCATGTTGGTCACTTCGTCCTGGATCGTCTTGCCGTTTTCCAGCACGGCGCCGTGCAGGGCTTCGACCGAGGCGTGCTCCAGACCGTGCTGGGCGAACTCCTTGGCGGCGTTCTGGAACAGGTCGTTGCGGGCGACGAAGTCGGTTTCAGCGTTGAACTCGATGGCGGCGCCGACTTCACCGGCTCCGACTTCCTTCGAGGCGACGGCCACCAGGCCCTCGGCGGCGACGCGGTCAGCCTTCTTGGCGGCCTTGGACAGGCCCTTGGCGCGCAGCCAGTCGATGGCGGCGTTCAGGTCGCCGTTGGTTTCCTGCAGCGCCTTCTTGCAGTCCATCATGCCCACGCCCGACTTGGCGCGCAGTTCCATGACGAGGGCGGCGGTGATCTCGGCCATTGTATAGCTCCTGAGTGTATTCGTATGCGGGAACGGCCGGAGCTTATGCCCCGGCCGTGTATCGGTTTGATGCACGGCTTCCTTGCGAAAGCCGCGGGGCGTCAGCCCGTGGCCTTCTCGGTTTCGACGGCGTCCAGCGCCTCGGTGGTCGCGGCCTGCTCGGCTTCTTCGGCGACCGCGGGGGTCTCCTCGGCGGCCAGCATTTCCTCGGCGACGGCTTCCGTTCCGGCCGGAGCGGCCTCGACGGCGGCTTCAGCCTTCTTGGCCGACTTGCGCAGCGCCGGCTCGACCGGAGCTTCCGAAGCGCCCAGATCCACGCCGGCGGCCGATTGACCGGCGGCCAGACCGTCCAGGATCGCGTCGGCGATCAGGTCGCAGTAGGTCTGGATGGCGCGGGCGGCGTCGTCGTTGCCCGGGATCGGATAGGTGATGCCGTCCGGATCGCAGTTGGTGTCCAGGATCGCAATGACCGGGATGTTCAGCTTGCGGGCTTCCTGGATGGCGATCGCTTCCTTGTTGGTGTCGATCACGAACATGATGTCGGGGATGCCGCCCATGTCCTTGATGCCGCCCAGCGACAGTTCCAGCTTGTCCTTCTCGCGCTGCAGGTTCAGCAGCTCCTTCTTGACGCGGCCGCCGCCCTCGCCGCCTTCCAGCAGGCTTTCCAGCTCGCGCAGGCGGGCGATCGAGCCCGACACGGTGCGCCAGTTGGTCAGGGTGCCGCCGAGCCAGCGGTTGTTCATATAGTACTGGGCCGAACGCTTGGCGGCCGCCGCGATGGGCTCAGCAGCCTGGCGCTTGGTGCCGACGAACAGAACGCGGCCGCCCTTGGCCGCCACGTCGCGCACGGCGACCAGCGCCTGGTGCAGCAGCGGGATCGACTGCGACAGGTCGATGATGTGGATGTTCGAGCGCGATCCGAAGATGTAGCGCTCCATCTTCGGGTTCCAGCGGTGCGTCTGGTGGCCGAAGTGCGCGCCGGCTTCGAGCAGCGAACGCATGGAAAATTCAGGCAGAGCCATCTGTGGTAGTCCTTTATCCGATTGATCCGCCGCAGGCGCTGTAAAGGCTTAAGCCCTCGGAACGGAGCAGATCAGGATTTCTCCCTGACCGCGCCACGCCTGCGTGTGAAGTGGGCGGGCATGTAGGCGATACGCGTCATAAACGCAAGCGTGACGTGCCCCCTCCGCCCGGGCTAGGGTGCGGGAAGTAAAAGGGGAACCCGCATGCTCACGATCCGAACCGCCGCCATCGCCCTGGCGCTCTTCACCGCCATGGCCGCGCCGGCGCCGGCGCTGGCCCAGTCCACCCAGGTCGAGATCAGCCTGGCGCACGCCTTCCTGGACGACCAGCTCGACTATGCGCTGCGCACCCAGCTGGGTTCGGTCGACAGCTTCCTCAAGGGCGACGAAGGTTTCACCCAGCCGGAACTGGCCGCGCTCCAGACCGTCTATTCCCGCGAGCTCGAGACCACCATCCGCGGGGCCCAGGACATCGTCGCCAAGGCCGCCTCCGACGCCTTCACCGAAGCCGAGCTGCGGGACGCCGCCGGCATCTCGAACGAGCGCTGGCAGACGGTGCTGGGTCCGCTGGAGAACCAGCTCTACGGCTTGGGCGCCACGCTGGCGGCCAAGGCGATCATCGGCGCGTGCGGATCGGTGTCGGACCCGTCCGAGGCCTGCAAGGCCTATACGGCCATCGCCCAGGACTTCCTGTCGGGCAGCCTGACGATCGAAGAGCTGCAGAAGTAGACGCGCCAATTGCAAAGGGGCCGCCTTTCGGCGACCCCTTCAACCAACCCTCTTCGCGGGGAAGATGGTCGGAGCGACAGGATTCGAACCTGCGACCCCTTGACCCCCAGTCAAGTGCGCTACCAGGCTGCGCCACGCTCCGGGAGGCGGTCCTATAGCGGGGCCGCCCGCGCGCCGCAAATGGGAAAAGCGCTGATCCGCGCCCTCCCGCCGATTATCGGTTCAGCACGGCCTCAAGCCGGGCGCGCGCGCCTTCCAGATCCGCCAGCACCTGCTGCAGCTTCACCGAGCCGCGGCCGTTCAACGGCGCGGCGGGCGCCGGAGCCGGAACCTCCGACGGGGCCGCATCGGCGGACGGCGTCTCGAACCGGACCTTGCCGGTCTCGCCGTATCCGGCCAGCGCCTTGAGGCCCTGGTCCTTGTGCAGCCGCTGCACGCCCTTGATGGTCAGGCCCTCGTCGTGCAGCAGCCGCCGCACGGCCTTCAGGATGACGATGTCCTCGGGGCGATAGAAGCGCCGCCCGCCCGCACGCTTCAGCGGCGTGACGAAGGCGAACTTGGTCTCCCAGAAGCGCAGCACATGCTGGGGCGCGCCGATTTCATCGGACGCTTCCGAGATCGTGCGGAACGCGTTCTGGCTCTTGGCCAAGGGTTCAGCCGCCCGCGGGCGCGTCGTGAACCCGCGCCTTCATGATCTGCGAGGCGCGGAAGCTGATGACCCGGCGCGGATTGATCGCCGCCGGTTCGCCGGTCTTGGGGTTGCGGCCCATGCGGGCGCGTTTCTCGCGCACCTGGAACACGCCGAACCCTGACAGCTTCACGGTCTCGCCGCGCTCGAGCGATTCGACGATCAGCTCCAGGGTCCGTTCGACCAGCCCCGAGCACTCCTGTCGCGACAGGCCCACTTCGTCATGCACCGCCTCGCACAGGTCGGCGCGCGTCAGGGTGTGATGTTCGGCCACGCTTAGCTCCCGCTCCTGATCCGCCCCCATACAAACGGATGCGCGTTCAAATGGAAAGGCGTATTTCTTCTTACAGGCGAATGGCGCAGGCGCCCCAGGTCAGGCCGCCGCCCATGGCTTCGAGCAGAACCAGGTCGCCCTTCCTGATCCGCCCGTCCTGAATCGCCGCGTCCAGCGCCAGCGGGATCGAGGCGGCCGAGGTGTTGGCGTGCATCGCCACGGTCGAGATGACCTTGTTCTCGTCCAGCCCCAGCCGTTCTCCGACGCCCTTGATGATCCGCTGGTTGGCCTGATGCGGCACGAACCAGTCGACGTCGGGGATCGAGACATTCGCGGCCTCGCAGGCCGCCGTGATGGCCTCGGCGATGTTGACCACGGCATGGCGGAACACCTGGTTGCCGGCCATGCGCAGATGGCCCACCTGACCCGTGGTCGCCGGGCCGCCGTCGACATAGAGCAGGTCGGTCTTGGTCCCGTCGCAACGCAGGGCAAAGCCCAGCAGGCCGGTGTCGGCGGGCGTCCCCTGCCCTTCGCGCGGCTCCAGCACCACAGCCCCGGCCCCGTCGCCGAACAGCACGCAGGTGGTGCGGTCGGTCCAGTCCATCAGCCGGGTCATCTCCTCGGCGCCGATGACCAGGGCGCACTTCGACAGGCCCCGGGCCACGAAACCGTCGGCCACGCTCAGCGCATAGACGAAGCCCGAACATACAGCCTGGACGTCGAAAGCGATCGACACCGGCGCGCCCAGCTTGCGCTGCACGATCGAGGCGGTGGCCGGGAACGTCATGTCCGGAGTGGTGGTCGCCACGATAATCATGTCCACGTCCGCGGCGGTGCGGCCCGCGGCGGCCAGCGCCTTCTTCGCCGCCTCGACGGCCAGGTCGCTGGTCGGCTGGTCGTCGCGGGCCTTGTGGCGCTGCTTGATGCCGGTGCGTTCCTGGATCCATTCGTCAGAGGTCTCGACGAACTCGGCCAGGTCGGCGTTGGTGACAATCTGCTCCGGCAGATAGGCGCCGACGCCGGTGACGGCGCTGCGGACTACGCTCACTGAATGCTCTCCCCGGCGGGCTCTTCCGCCGAAATGACGATGGGGCTCTCCAGCAGGGCCGTCAGCCGCTGCAGGTTCGCCCCGACCTTTTCCATGTAGTCACTGCGCGCCAGTTCCACAGCCACCCGGATCGCGGCCCCGAACCCGGCCGGCGTGGCCCCGCCATGGCTCTTCACCACGATGCCGTTCAGGCCCAGCAGCGGCCCGCCGTTGTTGGCGTTGGGGTCGATCTTGCGGCTCATGGCCTTCAGCGCCGGCATGGCCAGCAAGGCCCCCGCCTTCGACACCAGGCTGGACCCCAGCGCCGCCTTCAGTTCGGCGGAGATGAACTTGGCCACGCCCTCGGCGGTCTTCAGGGCGATGTTGCCGGTGAAGCCGTCCGTGACGACCACATCGACCGTGCCCTTGGCGATGTCCGTGCCCTCGACGAAGCCGTAGTAGTCCAGGCCGAAGCCGCCGTCGCGCAGCAGACGCGCCGCTTCGCGCACCTCCTCGTGGCCCTTCACGTCTTCAGAGCCGACGTTCAGCAGGCCGATCTTCGGTTTGGCCACACCATGGACAGCCGTCAGGAAAGCTTCGCCCATGATGGCGAACTCCACCAGCTGGGCCGCGTCGCTCTCGATATTGGCGCCGACATCCAGCACGGCGGTGACGCCCTTGGGCGTCGGCCAGCTGGCCACGATGGCCGGCCGATCCAGCCCCGGAACCGACATCCGCAGCAGCAGCTTGGAGATGGCCATGAGGGCGCCGGTGTTTCCGGCCGACACGACAGCCCCCGCCTCGCCCGTCTTCACGCACTCGATGGCGTTCCACAGGCTGGAGCCCTTGCCCCGGCGCATCGCCTGGGCGGGTTTCTCGTCGCCTGAGATCACCTTGTCGGTGTGGCGCACCTCGCAGCGGTCGGCGCCGAGGCCGAAACGCTTCATCTCGGCGCCAATCAGCGCTTCGTCGCCGTGCACCAGGAAGCGCACGCCCTCGCCGCCGTGGCGCTTCAGATAGTCCGCGATCCCGCCGACCACGACCGGCGGCCCGTGGTCCCCGCCCATGGCGTCGAGGGATATCAGTGTCGGGGAAGGCAAAAGGGTTCGACTCCGTCGCGCCGTCAGCCCTGGGCGCGTTCAGGCGCGGGACGATAAGGCCTTGGCGCTCCGATGCAACCGGGTCGCCGTTACGTCAACCTTGTTCGGAAGAATCCGGGCCTTTCAGGCCGCGCAGCACGGCGAAGGGCGAGATTTCCGTCGGCTCCGGCGGCTGAACGAATTCCGCCCCCGGCTTGCGCGGGAACGGGTCCAGCGACAGCGCCAGCTGCTCGACCGCATACTGGCCCAGGTCGATGCGGCCCTCCTCGATCAGGTCGGGGGCCTCCTCGTCCATGTCGATGACGATCTCGTCGGTCTCTTCCTCCACCGCCTCGGCCAAGCCGACCGAGAAACGATGATCGATGGTGACCGGCAGCGGCTCCAGCGTCAGGCCGCAGGTCTGGACGGCCTTCGCCCTCACCCGCCCGGTCAGCCGCCAGCCGGCGTCCGTGGGCTTCAGCTCCATCTCGGCGCTGAAGGCGTCCAGTGAGGCGAGATCCAGGGTCCGGGCGATGCGTTTGCGCGTCGCCTCATCCGGCTCCAGCGTACGGCTCACGCCGGTTCCGATCTGATGCAGCCGCACCGGGTCGCTGAAAGGCAGGGCGTCGCTCATTGTTCGATCTCCGGCCATGCGGGGGCGGTCAGCAGGTCATCCAGCGCCTGTGACGACAGGCTGTCCCGCGCCCTCAAGGCATAGGCGGCCAGGGCGGCGCCGGGTGCGGCGTCTTCCGAAGCATGAACGTTTCGGGCGAGCGCCAGCGCCAGCGCATCCGCATCCCCGGCCTCTAGCGGCGTCTCATAGGCCTTCATCCGCCCGTACAGGGCCTCGCCCAGCTTGCGCATCTTCTTCGCCACCGACAGGTCGCCGACCCCCAGCTCCCGCAGCGAATCGTCGAGCGCCGACACATAGACGTCGAACAGCCGCTGGCCGATGTCGGCGCCGCGCTCGCCCTCGGCCCTCAGCCGCATCAGCAGCAACAGGACATGCAGGGTGTACAGCTCGAACCGTGCATCAATGCGGTCCGGCGTGGCCAGGGCCGTGTAAAACGCCGGCTGGCGCGCCTGATCCACCACGCGGGCATACAGCGCCTCGGCCTGGAGGGTTTGGGGACGAGGTCGGAACAAGGTCTTGAGCATGATTATAACGGCCCCTTTTCCGCCGCGCCGTTGAACTAAGGCTCGGGTCCGGTTAGGTCAAAGACCTTGTTTTGTCGCAGGCGCCACGCATGACCCGCATCAAGTCGATCCTCGCCGCCGTTTCGCTGGCGGCCCTGGCCGGGGCCTGCGCCCCCACCGTGGGCATCCACGGCTTCCAGTCCGTGGACGTGAAGCCGTCCGAGATCGTCGCCGGCACCGACACCAAGGAAACCGTCCTGGCCCGCCTGGGCTCGCCCTCGACCACCTCGACCTTCGAGAGCGACACCATCTGGTACTACATCAGCCAGACGACCGAGAAATACACCTTCAATCAGGCCCAGGTGGCGCACCGCAGCGTGACCGAGATCACGTTCAACGACGCCGAACAGGTCGCCGCCGTCCGAACCCTGACCCTCGCCGACGGTCAGGACATCGCCATGAACCGGACCGAGACCCCGACCCGCGGCCGCCAGCTGACCGTGCTGGAACAACTGCTGGGCAACGTCGGCCGCGGCCAGCTGCCCCGGACCGACGAGGACGTCCCCGGCCAGCGCCGCCCGGACTAGGCTCAGCCCTTACAAGACGCGGAAAAGCCCCGGAGAGAGATCTCCGGGGCCTTTCTCTTTGTGACGCTGATGAAGGGTGGCGACGCCGTTTCCAGCGCCGCCCCGTTCAATCAGACGGTGGGATCAGCCGACGTTGCCGCTCGCCAGCACCGCCAGCAGAAGCAGGGCGACGATGTTGGTGATCTTGATCATCGGGTTCACCGCCGGGCCGGAGGTGTCCTTGTAGGGATCGCCCACGGTGTCGCCGGTGACGGCGGCCTTGTGCGCTTCCGAGCCCTTGCCGTGGACGACGCCGTTCTTGTCGGTGAAGCCCTCTTCAATGACCTTCTTGGCGTTGTCCCAGGCGCCGCCGCCCGAGGTCATCGAGACCGCGACGAACAGGCCCGTCACGATCACGCCCATCAGCATGGCGCCCAGGGCGGCGAAGGCGTTGGCCTTGTCCGGCTGGATCATCATGACGGCCACGAACAGCACGACCGGCGACAGAACCGGCAGCAGCGACGGCACGATCATCTCCTTGATCGCGGCCTTGGTCAGGATGTCGACCGCCTTGCCGTACTCGGGCTTGACCTTGAAGGTCATAATGCCCGGGTTTTCACGGAACTGGCGGCGCACCTCGGCGACGACCGATTCAGCGGCGCGGCCCACGGCCATCATCGACATGCCGCCGAACAGGAAGGGCAGTAGCCCCCCGAACAGCAGGCCGATCACGACGTAGGGGTTGGTCAGGTCGAAGGCGACCTCGCCCATGCCGGCGAAGAACGGGTAATCCGTCGGATTGGACGAGAAATACTGCAGGTCCGAGGTGTAGGCGGCGAACAGCACCAGCGCGCCGAGGCCCGCCGAACCGATCGCATAGCCCTTGGTCACGGCCTTGGTGGTGTTGCCCACGGCGTCCAGAGCGTCGGTCGAGTGACGCACTTCCGACGGCAGGCCCGCCATCTCGGCGATGCCGCCGGCGTTGTCGGTGACCGGACCGAAGGCGTCCAGCGCCACGATCATCCCCGCCACACCCAGCATGGTCGTGGTGGCGATGGCGATGCCGAACAGGCCGGCCAGCTGGAAGGCCGCGACGATGCCGACGATGATCGTCAGCGCCGGCAGGGCGGTGGACTCCAGCGAAACCGCCAGACCCTGGATCACGTTCGTGCCGTGGCCCGAAACCGAGGCGTTGGCGACCGAGCGAACCGGGCGGAAGTTGGAGCCGGTATAGTATTCGGTGATGACCACGATAGCGGCGGTCACGGCCAGGCCGACCATGCCCGACCAGAACAGGCTCATCGGTTCGATCGTCAGGCCGGTCGTCGTCGTGACCGTGCCCAGCAGGCCCTGGCCCGTCAGCATGTTGATGACGAGGTAGACCGCGCCGACCGACAGAACGCCGGTGACGATCAGGCCCTGATACAGGGCGCCCATGATGTTCTGGCTCTTGCCCAGGCGGACGAAGAACGAGCCGATGATCGAGGTCACGACGCAGGCGCCACAGATCAGCAGCGGCAGCAGCATCATGATGTCGACGTAGGGCTGGCCGCGGAAGAAGATCGCCGCCAAAACCATGGTGGCGACCGTGGTCACCGCATAGGTCTCGAACAGGTCGGCGGCCATGCCGGCGCAGTCGCCGACGTTGTCGCCCACGTTGTCGGCGATGGTCGCGGCGTTGCGGGGGTCATCCTCGGGAATGCCGGCCTCGACCTTGCCCACCATGTCGCCGCCCACGTCGGCGCCCTTGGTGAAAATGCCGCCGCCGAGACGCGCGAAGATCGAGATCAGCGAGGCGCCGAAGCCCAACGCGACCAGACCGTCGATGACCTCGCGGCCGGTGGCTTCCAGCCCCATGCCCATCGTCAGCACGGCGTAGTAGCCCGCCACGCCCACCAGGGCGCCGCCGGCCACGAACATTCCGGTGATGGCGCCCGAGCGGAAGGCGAGGTCCAGACCCTTCGACAGGCTTTCAGACGCGGCCTGCGCCGTGCGCACGTTGGCGCGGACCGAGATCAGCATCCCGGCGAAGCCCGCCAGGCCCGACAGCACGGCGCCGACGACGAAGCCGATGGCGGCATAGACGCCGATCAGGAAGTAGGCGGCGATCAGGATCACGATCCCGACCATGCCGATGGTCATGTACTGGCGGCGCAGATAGGCCGAGGCCCCTTCCTGGATCGCCGCGGCGATCTCGCGCATCTTGTCGTTGCCGGTGCCGGCCTTCATCAGCGAGGCCGTCTGGACCAGTCCGTAAAGGACCCCCAGCAGACCGGCTCCGATGACGAGCCATAGATATGACGATGACGTCATTGCGTTTTCCAACCCTGTGAATCTGAAGCGCCCGGACCCTTGGCGCGGTGGGCGTTTTCGCCTCTCTCCGCCTTCCGGTCCCCCCGTGCGCAGCGGACGCGACTCTGCGCCCAGCGGGGATTACGGCTGAAAAGTGCCAAATGCAGGCGGCGGAAGCAACAGGGTTAGGCGAACGTTCAGCGCGGCGGGCTGATCTGGCGGCGCGGCGCCTGGGACACGACCTCGACGCGGGTCACCGCGCCCCGTCCGGCGATGGCCACGGCCGAACGCATCAGACTGGCCGAAAGAGCATTGGCGTCCAGCCGGGTCCAGTCATTGGCCAGCACGAACGGCGTCCGGTGCCCGGCCTTGACCAGGGCGTCGCGGAAGAACGCCTCCTTGTGGCGCAGGGCCTCGGGTGTGGCGTGAGCCCCGAGATGCAGCCGCAGGGTGACGAACACATAGTTGCGCAGCCGTCCGCCGGCGATCACCGGCAAACCGACGCCGTTGATGTTCAGGCTCGGCGCCGGCGCGTCGCCCCCGCCATGGCTCTGGGCGGAGGCGGTCGAGGCCACCCCCGTCAGGGCGGCGGCGGTTCCGGCGGCGATCAGGGTTCTGCGGCGCATGACGCCACCCTGCCCAAACGGGGTTAGGATTCTCTTGATGGGCTCTGGTCGTGGGTCCAGCCGGCCTTTCGCACCTCGACGGCCTTGCCGCCGTATCGCGCCGTGACCCCCTGCCCTTTCGTCACCTGCCCGATGCGCGTCAGGCGCAGGTGACGGCGCTCGGCCTCGCGGCGTAGCGCGCCCTCGTCCGCCGCCCGGGCCGTGAAGGCGATCTCATAGTCGTCTCCGCCGGTCGCCAGAACGCCCAGCGCCGCCTCGGCGTCCACCCGTCCGTCGAACCAGGCATGGCCCGCCAGCGACAGGGGCAGATGCTCCAGCTCGATCACGACACAGACGCCGCTCGCCGCCGCCACATGTCCCAGGTCGGCGATCAGGCCGTCCGACACATCCACCGACGCCGTCGCCATGTCCCGGATCGCCCCGGCGAAGACCGTGCGCGGCATCGGCGTGCGATAGTGCTCCACCAGCGCCACGATCCGTTCCGGCTCCAGCTTCAACAGCCCCCGCGCCGCCTCCAGCCCCAGCCAGCCCTCGCCGACATGGCCTGTCACGAACACCAGATCGCCGGGCTTCGCGCCTCCCCGGCCCACGATCCGTCCCTTCGGCGCCCAGCCCAGCATGGTGCAGGAGAAGGAAGCCGGCCCCGGCGTCGCCACCGTGTCCCCACCCAGCAAATGTACCCCGAACGCCTTCTGGTCTTTCGCCAGCCCGGCGGCGAACGCCTCCCGCTCGGGCCAGCCGCAACGGGCCGACCAGTGACAGGCCAGCAGGTAGCCGAACGGCTCCGCCCCCTTGGCCGCCAGATCGGACAGGTTCACCCGCAACAGCTTCTGCGCCAGCGTATCCAGCGGATCGGTCGCCAGGAAATGCACGCCCTCGACCAGCGCGTCCTTGGTCGCCACCAGATCATGCCCGGCGCGGGTCGGCAGCATGGCGACGTCATCCGTCAGGCCCCGCCCCCATTCCGGGTGGGCCAGCGGCGCGAAGAGCCGCCGGATGGTCTCGAACTCTCCGGCGGCGTCGACGGCGGGCATTAGCCTCTCGCGTCGCGCGCAACCCCGTCCAGCGCGGCGTTGACGAACTTGGCCTCGGCCTCGTCGAAGAAGGCCTTCGCCAGCTCGACATATTCGTCGATGACGATCTCACGCGGCACGTCGAGCTTGTGCGTCAGCTCCCACGCTCCGGCGCGCAGCAGCGCCCGCAGTGTCGAGTCCAGCCGCTCCAGCCGCCATGTCGAGGCCAGACGCGCCTTGATCGCCGGGTCGATGGCGGCCTGCTGGCCCACCACGCCGCGCACGATGTCGCCGAAATACGCCTCGTCCGCCTCGGCCAGGGTCTGACCCTCGATGTCGCCGTCGAAGCGGTGGTTCGAGAACTCGCCGATGACCGTTTCCACGCCCTCGCCGCCCAGCTCCAGCTGGTACAGGGCCTGGACGGCGGCCAGACGCGCCACAGTGCGCGCGCGGCGCTGACGCGCGGTCAGGCCCGGCTCGGCCCGCTGCTTCTCGGCTTCTGCCAGCTGGGCCATCACGGCCGCGACGCTGTTCGGTTCAGTCATGATCCCAGTCCTACACGCAGCCGCTTGCGCAGCGCGATCAATTCCATGCAGGCGCGGGCCGCCCCGCCGCCCTTGTCGCCTTCGCTCAGCCGTGCGCGCGCCCAGGCCTGATCCTCGTCCTCGACCGTCAGCACGCCGTTACCGATGCACAGCCCCTTCAGGCCCAGGTTCATGATCCCGGCCGCCGACTGATCCGACACGATCTCGAAGTGATAGGTCTCGCCGCGGATCACGCAGCCCAGCGCCACATAGCCGTCATAGCGCGGCGCGGTCGGATAGCGTCCGGCCTCCTCGGCCAGCGCAATGGCGGGCGGGATCTCCAGCGCGCCGGGCACGGTGATGACGTCGAACGCCACATCGCGCGCGCGCAGGGCATCCTTCGCCCCTTCCAGCAGGGCGTCGGCCAGGTCGTCATAGAAGCGCGCCTCGACGATCAGGACGCGCAGGGGTTCGGTCAGGATTGGTCTTCTCCGTCCATATCGCGCCAGCCGACGATGCGCAGGCCATAGCCTTCCAGCGCCGTCGGCTCAGGCCGCGAGGAGCTCATCACGATCATGTCGCGCACGCCGAGATCCAGCAGAATCTGCGCGCCGACGCCATAGCTCCGGAAAGCACGCTCGACGGCTTTTGGCTTCTCCACCCCCGACAGCCGCTCGGCCAGACCGTGCAGGTCCGGGTCGCGCAGGAACACGGTCACGCCCGCGCCCGGGTGCTCGCTGATGGCCTTCAGCGCCTGCGGCACATAGTTCCGGCGCGCGGCCACATGGCCCAGCAGGTCGGCGGCGAAGTCCACCTGATGCATCCGCACCAGTGTCGGCTTGCCCGGCTCGATCTCGCCTTTCACCAGCGCCACGTGCTCGGCGCCTTCGATGGTGTTCCGGTACAGCATCAGCCGGAAGGGCCCGCCGTGGACGCTCTCGAACGGCGTATCCATGACCCGCTCGACAAACCGCTCGGTGCGGCGGCGATAGGCGATCAGGTCGGCGATGGTGCCGATCTTCAGCCCGTGCAGCTGGGCGAAGGCGACCAGATCGGGCATCCGCGCCATCGTGCCGTCGTCGTTCATGATCTCGCAGATCACGCCCGCAGGCGTCAGCCCGGCCATGCGGCTGATGTCCACCGCCGCCTCGGTATGCCCGGTGCGGACCAGCACGCCGCCGTCCTTGGCCACCAGAGGGAAGACGTGGCCCGGCGAAACGATGTCGTCGGCGCTCTTGTTGGGATCGACGGCCACCTGGATAGTCCGCGCCCGGTCGGCGGCGCTGATGCCGGTTGTCACGCCCTCGCGCGCCTCGATCGAGACGGTGAAGGCCGTGCCCATCCCCGCACGGTTCTCGGCGGCCATCGGCGGCAGACGCAGCTGCCGCGCCCGCTCGCCCGTGATGGCCAGGCAGATCAGGCCCCGCGCGTGCCGCGCCATGAAGTTGATCTGGTCCGGCGTGGCGAACTGGGCCGGGATGATGACATCGCCCTCGTTCTCGCGGTCCTCGGCGTCCACGAGGATGTAGGGCCGCCCGTTGCGGGCGTCCTCCAGAATGTCCTCGATCGGGCTGATCGGACTGTCGTTGGTGTTTGCGGCCAGTTGCATCACGCCGTCTCCTGCCACCGCGCGAGGTAACGCGCCAGCATGTCGATTTCGAGATTGACCGGATCGCCGGCCTTCAACCCGCCCAGCGTGGTGTTTTCCCAGGTGTGGGGGATAATGTTCACCCCGAACGCCTGCCCCTCGACCGTGTTCACCGTCAGCGACACCCCGTCGACCGTGATCGAGCCCTTGGCGGCGATATAGCGGTGCAGCGGCGCGGGCGCCTCGATCTCGATGCGGCGCGACCCACCCTCGGGCGTCACCGACAGAACGCGGCCCAGGCCGTCCACGTGGCCCGACACGATATGCCCGCCCAGTTCGTCGCCCAGCCGCGAGGCCCGCTCCAGATTGATCCGGTCGCCGGCCTTCCAGTCCCCCAGCGTCGTCTTCGACAGGGTCTCGCCCGACACCTCGACCGCGAACCAGCCCGGCCCCTTCTCGGTGACCGTCAGGCAGCAGCCTGCGTGGCTGACCGACGCGCCCAGGTCGATTCCGGCCGTGTCCCAGACGGTCTCGATCTCGTAGCGGCGGTCGCGGGCGGTCTGTTCAACCTTCCGCACCCGGCCCATGTCGGTGACGATTCCAGTAAACATCAGGCGCTCAAAGCTTCGTATCGTTCCCACAGGTCGTCACCCAGAGGCTCGACCGCAAGGCGCCGGAACTTCGGGGCGTGGGCCAGCCGCTTCAGGGCCAGCATGGCGATGCACGGCCGCCCGTCGCCGCCCAGCAGCATCGGCGCCCGGAACCACTCCAGCCCGTCGACCACGCCCGCCATGACGAAACAGGCCGCCACGCGCCCGCCGCCCTCGATCAGCACGCTCTTCACGCCGCGTTCGGCCAGCAGCCCCAACACCGCCTCAACCGTCGGCCGGCCGTTGGCGTCGCCCGCGACCTGCACCACCTCGGCCCCGCCCACCGGCTTCGGCTCCCGCGTCGTCACGATCAGCGTCCCCGGCTTGGCCAGCCGGGCGAAATCCGGCGTCCGCAGGCGGCTGTCCAGCACGACCCGCAGCGGATCAGCGCCCGTCTCGCCATCCGGCAGGCGCGTGGTCAGGCGCGGATCGTCGGTCAGGACCGTCTCGACGCCGACGATGATGGCGTCATGGGCCGCCCGCAGGCGATGCCCTTGCAACCGCGCCGCCTCGCCCGTGATCCACTGGCTTTCGCCGGACGCGGTGGCGATCCGCCCGTCCAGAGACGTGGCGACCTTCAGGATGACTTTCGGCCGCATCAGGCTTTGCCAGAACCTGGGCCTGCCTCGTCGTCGAGGCCCTCGTCGCCCAGGAACCGGGCGAAATCGCCGGTGTGGCGGAAGTCCTTGTAGACCGAGGCGTAGCGGACATAGGCCACGTCATCGACAGCCTTCAGCGCCTTCATGATGAAGTCGCCGACCACGCTGGACGGGATCTCGGTCTCACCCAGACTTTCCAGCTGGCGCACGATGCGGCTGACCATCTGCTCGACCTGTTCGGCCTGCACCGGGCGTTTGCGCAGGGCGATGCCCAGCGACCGCTCCAGCTTGGTGCGGTCGAACGGCGCCCGCCGTCCGCTGCGCTTCAGGATCACCAGCTCGCGCAGCTGAACCCGCTCGAAGGTTGTGAAGCGCCCGTTGCATTGCGGGCAGGACCGGCGGCGGCGGATGGCCGAACCCTCGTCCGAGGGGCGGCTGTCCTTCACCTGGGTGTCCATGTTTCCGCAGAAGGGGCACTTCATCGGCGCGTCATCCGTAGATCGGGAAGCGCGCGGTCAGTTCGCGCACCTCGGCGGCGACACGCGCCTGAACGGCCGGATCGGCCTCGTCGGTCCCCTTCATCGAGTCGATCACGTCGGCGATCCAGTGGCCGACCTGCTGGAATTCGGCGACGCCGAAGCCGCGCGTCGTGCCCGCCGGGGTCCCCAGCCGCACGCCGGACGTGATGGTGAAGGGCGCCGTGTCGAACGGCACGCCGTTCTTGTTGCAGGTCATCAGGGCGTGCTCCAGCGCCGCCTCCGTCGCCTTGCCGGTCACGCCCTTGGGCCGCAGATCGACCAGCATCAGGTGGCTGTCGGTGCCGCCCGACACGATCGCCGCGCCGCGTTCGACCAGCACGGCGGCCAGGGCCTGGGCGTTCGTCACCACCTGACGCGCATAGGCCTTGAACTCGGGCTTCAGCGCCTCGCCGAAGGCCACGGCCTTGGCGGCGATGACATGCTCCAGCGGCCCGCCCTGCAGGCCGGGGAACACCGCCGAGTTGATCTTCTTGGCGATCTCGCCGTCGTTGGTCAGCACCATGCCGCCGCGCGGCCCGCGCAGGGTCTTGTGCGTCGTGGTGGTGACGACATGCGCATGCGGCACGGGATCGGGATAGACGCCACCGGCGATCAGACCGGCATAGTGGGCCATGTCGACCATCAGATACGCGCCCACGCTGTCCGCGATCTCGCGGAAGCGCTTGAAGTCGATGTGGCGGCTGTAGGCGCTGGCGCCGGCCAGGATCAGCTTCGGCTTCTCCTGCTCCGCCATCTGGGCGACGTGATCGTAATCAATCAGATGGTCGCTTTCCTTCACCTTGTAGGTGACAGGGCGAAACCACTTGCCCGACTGGTTGGCGGGCGAGCCATGCGTCAGGTGCCCGCCGCAGGCCAGATCCATGCCCAGGAAGGTGTCGCCGGGCGTCAGCAGGGCCTGGAACACCGCCTGGTTCGCCTGGGCCCCCGAGTGGGGCTGGACGTTCGCGAACGCCGCGCCGAACAGCGCCTTGGCCCGCTCGCGCGCCAGATCCTCGGTCACATCGACGTATTCGCAGCCGCCATAGTAGCGCCGACCCGGATAGCCCTCGGCGTATTTGTTGGTCAGGACCGAGCCCTGCGCCTCCAGCACCGCCTTCGAGACGATGTTCTCGGACGCGATCAGCTCGATCTGCTCCTTCTGCCGCGCCAGCTCGCCCTGGATGCCGCCGAAGATGTCCGGATCGGCGTCGGCCAGTGACTTCGAGAAGAAGGCGTCGTGGGTGAAGGCGGTCACGAGAATCCCCGGATACAAGCGTGGCGGTCGGAATGGCGTCTTATCTACGCTTCCAGAGCGAGCACCACAACATCTTGTGGGTCAGCGTGGCTCCAGCGCCTTCCTCAGCTTGGCGATCGCCAGCCGCTCGACCGCCTTCGGCTCATGCGCCGGGCCGATGGCCACCGCCTCGGCGCCCGTCGCCACATGCACGGCGCAGCATTTCAGATAGCGGCCGTTGCGGGTGGTCTCGAGGATCACCTCGCCGAGTTCGTTGCCCACCAAAACCTCCGCTCACCCCGGCGAATGCCGGGGCCCAGATGCAATGACTCGGTCAAATGATCAGAGAGAACCGCACAAATCGCCAGCCTTCAGCGCTCTATAATCTGGGTCCCGGCATTCGCCGGGATGAGCGGACGTATGAAGTCAGGCCACCGCTGGCAGTCTTGCCACGTTGCAGCGGGTCCACAGCGCGTCCATCGCCTGCACCAGATCGTCCATCATGGCGTCGGTGTGGTTGGGCGACGGGGTGAAGCGCAGGCGCTCGGTGCCCTTGGGCACGGTCGGATAGTTGATCGGCTGAACGTAGACGCCGTGCTGCTCCAGCAGCATGTCCGAGATCATCTTGGTGTGGACCGGATCGCCGACGAACACCGGCACGATATGGCTTACGGACGGCATCACCTGGATGCCGACCGCGGCCAGACGCGCTTTCAGGGTCGCGGCGCGCTCCTGATGCGCCTCGCGCAGTTCGGGGTGGGCCTTCAGGTGGCGCACCGAGGCCAGCGCGCCCGCCGTCAGGGCCGGCGGCAGGCTGGTGGTGAAGATAAAGCCCGAGGCCCAGCTGCGGATCGCATCCACGATGGCGCCGTCGGCGGCGATGTAGCCGCCCATCACGCCGATCGCCTTGCCCAGGGTGCATTCGATGATGTCGATCTGGTCCTGAACGCCGTCGCGCTCGGCCACGCCCGCGCCCGTCGCCCCGTACAGGCCCACGGCGTGGACTTCGTCCAGATAGGTCAGGGCATTGTATTTCTTGGCCAGGGCGATCGTTCCGGCCAGATCGGCGATGTCGCCGTCCATCGAATAGACGCTCTCGAACGCGATCAGCTTGGGCGCATCCGCCGGCGCGGCGGCCAGGAGCGACTCGAGGTGCTCCAGATCGTTATGCAGGAACACATGCCGCTCGCAGCCGCCGTTCCGGATGCCTGCGATCATCGAGGCATGGTTCAGGCTGTCGGAGAAGATCACCAGGTCCGGCATGATCCGCTGCAAGGTCGTCAGCGTCGCCTCATTGGCCACATAGCCCGAGGTGAACAGCAGGGCCGCGTCCTTCTTGTGCCAGGCGGCCAGCTCGGCCTCCAGATCCACCGCCGAGCGCGTGGTGCCGGAAATGTTGCGCGTGCCGCCGGCGCCCGCGCCCGCCGCGTCGATCTCGCCCTTCATGGCCTCCAGCACCACCGGATGCTGGCCCATGCCGAGGTAGTCGTTCGAGCACCAGACGACCACGTCCTGCTCGGACCCGTCCGCCCGGCGGCGCGTCGCCATCGGGAATGAACCGGCCACGCGCTTCAGGTCGGCGAAGACGCGATAACGCCCCTCGCCCTTCACCTGCTCGACAGCAGATTCAAATGCGGCCTGATAGTCGAACAACGGACTTCTCTGCGCCCCGGATAGATCTTGCGCGGTTTTTGCGCCGCGTTGGCGCGGAAGTCTATCAGATGGACGGGTTAAATCGTCGCAAGCTGCTAATTGATAACGGTTCTCAGTATCGATCGTGCGCATGTGGCATGATCGGCGCAAATCTCTTGCGCCACATTGCGCTGGATCAACCCTTGGGCAGCTCGTCGAGTTTCCCGCGCAGCATCTGCAGGATAGCCGAGAAGTCGCGGCCGCCGTAGCCGAGGCCGTTGAACATCTGGAACAGGGCCTCGGTCTGGGCCCCCAGCGGTGTCGAGGCGCCCGACTTGGCCGCCGCGTCCTGGGCCAGTTTCAGGTCCTTCAGCATCATCGCCGTGGCGAAGCCGCCGTCATAGTTGCGGTTCGACGGCGCCGTCGGCACCGGGCCGGGCCAGGGATAATAGGTCGTGGTGGACCAGCTCTGCCCCGACGACTTGGCGACGATGTCGAACATCTTCACCGGGTCCAGACCCAGCTTCTCGGCTAGGCCGATGGCCTCGCACGTCCCCAACATGGTGATGCCCAGGATCATGTTGTTGCAGATCTTGGCCGCCTGCCCCGCCCCGTGGTCCCCGGCGCGGAAGGTGGCGCGGCTCATGGGCTCCAGCGCCGCCTCGATGCGCGCGAACTCGGGCTCGTCGCAGCCGACCATGAAGGCCAGGGTCCCCGCGTCCGCCGCCATCGTCCCGCCCGACACCGGCGCGTCGGCGAAGGCGTAGCCCGCCTCCTTCGCCAGCCCGGCGACCTTCCTTGCCGTGTCCACGTCGATGGTCGAGCAGTCGAGCAGCAGGGCCGTCGTCGGCGCCTTCCCGAATACCTGTTCGGAATAGACCTTCAGCACATGCGGCCCTGCAGGCAGCATGGTGATGACCACGTCCGCGTCCTTCACCGCCTCCTCGACCGACCCGACGGGCGTGCAGCCCGCCGCCTTGGCCCGATCCAGCGCCGCCTGCGACAGGTCGAATGCAGCGACCGTGTTCCCGGCCTTCGCCTGGTTCGCGGCCATGCCGCCGCCCATGTTGCCCAGGCCGATGAAAGCGATCTTGCGGGTCATGCTTGTGCTCCAGACTGACTCGGGCGGGAGGGTTAGCCGTTCTCCGCCGCCATGGCGAACAGTTTGGCGATCTCGACGTTCACCGCCCCCGGCCCGTCCAGCTCCACGACCGCGATCAGCCGCTCAGACCAGCTTTCCGTCCGCGTCGGCGCGCTCAGCCGGTCCGACGCCGACGGATCGAGTTTCAGTCCCAGCAGAGCCTTGCCGCCCTTCAGCGGCCGGGTCGCCGCGAACTGCACCGAGCGCGAGAAGCTGGTGTAGCCCTTGCGCTGCCCCTCCACGACGCCGTCCACCCGCTTCGCGGTCCGTTCGATCGATTCCAGGATCGCCAGCGACTGCGGGTCCTTCCACAGGGCCGCGCGCAGCCCCTCGGCGTCGTCCCACTTGCGCTCGCTTTCGGGCAGCGAGCTCGAAATGATGAAGGCCGCATGGTTGGCGCCGATGCCGTGGGTGGCCTTCAGCCAGGCCGCCTGCTTCCTCGGCCCCATGTCGGGGCAGCCCTTCTGCAGGATATCGACCCAGACGGCCATCGGACGGCCGGTCTGTTTCTCGAAGTTCGCCTGCACCGTGGCGAACCACTTCTTCTGCCGCTCGGTCATGCCGATGTCGCCCATGTCCGTCACCCTCTCGCAATCCGCCGTTCCGTCGCCCATCTGAAGCACGACAGCAAGGGAGCTATTCCATGGAAGTCCTCTACACCGCCCACGCCACAGCCTCCGGCGGCGGCCGCGACGAAGGCCGCTCGGCCACCGACGACGGCAAGATCGACGTGCGCCTGTCGGTGCCGAAGGAAATGGGCGGCGCCGGCGGCCCGGGCACCAACCCGGAGCAGCTGTTCGCCACCGGCTACGCCGCCTGCTACCTCGGCGCCCTGCGTCTGGTCAGCGGCAAGGCAGGCACGCCGGTCGGCCCGGACACGAGGGTCACCGCCGGCGTCGGCTTCGGCAAGAACACCCGCGGCGAGGGCTTCAACCTCGACATCAGCCTGACCGTCTCCGACCACGGCCTGGAGCAATCGGTGATCGACGGCCTGATCCAGGCCGCGCATCAGGTCTGCCCCTACTCCAACGCCACCCGCGGCAACGTCGATGTGGCGCTGAAGGCGGTCTAGTCCAGCGTTGTCCGGTAGCGCAGCATCGCCAGCGTCCCGACCACCAGCACGAACAGGGCGAGGGCGAACAGGCTGGGGGCAGCGTTCTCCAGCCCCACGCCCTTAAGCAGCGAGCCCCGCACCACCCGCAGAAAGTGGGTGACGGGGATGGCCGTGCCGATCACCTGGGCCCACTCCGGCATGCCTCGGAACGGGAACATGAAGCCGGACAGCAGGATCGAGGGCAGCATGTAAAAGAAGCTCATCTGCATGGCCTGCAGCTGGGTCCTGGCCGCGGTCGAGATCAGGAAGCCCAGCGCCAGCGACCCGACGATGAACAGCATCAGCCCGGCGCCCAGGGCGATCCAGCCGCCGCTCATGGGCACGGCGAACAGCAGCCGCGCCATCACGAGAATCACGGTCGCCTGGACCAGCCCGACCAGCACATAGGGCGTCAGCTTGCCCACCATGACCTCCAGAGGCCGAACCGGCGTGGCCAGCAGGCTCTCCATCGTGCCCCGCTCGCGCTCCCGCGCCATGCCCAGCGACGTCATCATCACCAGGGTCATCGACAGGATCACGCCCAGAAGACCCGGCACGATATTGTAGGCGGTGACGGCTTCGGGATTGTAGCGCCGGTGCACGACCACCTCGAACGGCTGCGTTCCCGGCGCCCGGTTCGCCAGCGGGCCGGTCAGGTCCCGGTTCAGCGCCTGCATCGGCAGGTTGGCCAGCGCCGCCACCGCCCCGCTGGTCGCCGAGGGGTCGGACGCATCGGCCTCGACCAGCAACTGGGCCCTGTCGCCGCGCACCACCCTCCGACTGAAGTCGGCCGGGATGACGACCGCGAACTGCACCTCGCCGCGCTCAAGCGCCCGGTCCAGCTCGCGCTGACTGCGGGCCTGCAGCGTGATGTCGAAATAGCCGCTGTTGTCGAGCGCGGTCAGGATCGAGCGGGAGAAGCCGCCGTTGTCCTGCACCAGCACCGCCGTCGGCAGGTTCCGCGGATCGTCGTTGATCGCATAACCGAACAGCAGCAACTGCACGATCGGCAGCATCAGGATCATCGCATAGGTCAGCCGGTCGCGAGTCAGCTGCACGAACTCCTTGGCCAGCACGGCCCAGGTGCGGGTCAGCGAGATCATGCCGCCCTCGCCTTTTCCGCCTCGATGTCGTGGATCAGCTGGATGAAGACATCCTCCAGCGTCGGCCGCGTCTCGGACCATCGCAGCGGCGCCTCGCGATAGGGCTGGATCGCCGCCTCCAGCGCCGCCCGGTCACGGCCCGAGACATGCAGGGTCGTGCCGAACGGCGCCGCCATCTCGACACCCGGCCTGGTGCGCAGTTCGGGGGCCAGCCGGTCCGCGCCGGGGCCTTCGGCATGGAAGGTGATCAGGCCCGAGGCGTCGATCACCTCATCCGCCGTGCCGCGCGCCAGCGTCCGCCCGCCGGCGATATAGGCGATCTCGTGACAGCGCTCGGCCTCGTCCATGTAGTGGGTCGAAACCAGCACCGTCATGCCCTCAGCCGCCAGGGCGTGGATCTCGTCCCAGAAGGTGCGCCGCGCCTCGGGGTCCACCCCAGCCGTGGGCTCGTCCAGCAGCAGCAGGTCCGGCTCATGCAGGGTCGCCGCGGCCAGCGCCAGCCGCTGCTTCCACCCGCCGGACAGATGACCCGCCAGTTGCGCCCGCCGCGCCGTCAGTCCCAGCCGGTCCAGCGCCGCCTCGACGCGCGCCTTGCGCCGGTCCAGCTCGTGCACCCGGGCCGTGAAGATCAGGTTCTGCTCGATCGACAGGTCTTCGTAGAGCGAGAATTTCTGCGTCATGTAGCCGACCCGCGCCTTGATCAGCCGGGACTGCCGCATGACATCGTACCCCAGCACGGTCCCCTCGCCGCTGTCCGGCGTCAGCAGGCCGCACAGCATCCTGAGCGTCGTCGTCTTGCCCGCCCCGTTGGGCCCCAGGAAGCCGCAGATGCGCCCCCGGTTCACCGTGATGCCGAAATCCTTCACCGCATGCAGGGCGCCGAACGACTTGTTCAGGCCACGCACGTCGATGACCGGATCGGCGGCGGCGGTCACCGCGCGGACTCCAGCGGCGTGACATCCACCGGCAGGCCGGGATTCAGCGTCGCCGCGTTCGCCGGCAGGGCCTCCACGCGATAGACCAGCCGGTCGCGGCTGCCCTTGCTGTAGAGGACCGGCGGCGTGAACTCCGGCCTGGCGCTGACCCAGGTGATCCGCGCCGAGCCCTCGCCCGCGCAGCCGTCGCAGACAAAGCGCACCGTCCGGCCGGGCCGGTAGCGCGCCATCTCGGCCTCGGGCACGAAGAACACCAGCTTGACCTCGTGGTCGGGCAGCAGGGCCAGGATCGGCTGGTTCGCCGGCGCCCATTCGCCGGGGCGATAGAATATCTCCTCCACCCGCGCCGCGCCGGGGGCGACGGGCGTCAGCTGGCCCAGACGGGCGTTGGCTTCGCTCAGTCCCCCCGAGGCCTGGGCCGCCAGCAGCTCGGCCTGGGCCACGGCGTCGCGGCGGGCGCCCAGCGTCGCCACCTCGCGCCGACGTCGCACCGCCGCGGTCTGGGCCCGGGCGGAGTCGCGCGCCGCCCGCACCTGGTCCAGGCGCGCAGGCGCATAGATGCCGCGCCGCACCAGCGGTTCGATCCGCGCATAGTCGGCCTCGGCCGCGCGCTCGGCCGCCTCGGCCGCCTGCAGTTCGGCGTCGAACACCGACAGCTCTTCCGCGCGCTGGCCCTTTCTCAGGTCTTCGGCCCGCGCCTCGGCCGCGCCGACGGCCGCCGCGGCCCCCTCGGCCTGGGCCCGCTGGATGCTGGGGTCGATCAGGAAGGTGCGGCCGCCCGCCGCCACCCGCTCGCCCTCGCGCACATAAAGCGCCGCCACCGCGCCGGAGACCGGGGCCGCCAGATAGACGCGCTCGCCCTCGATATAGCCGGTCAGGGTCCGCGCCTCGCCGCCGCGCAGGAACAGCAGCCAGACCACCACCCCCAGGATCGCGATCGCTCCGATCGCCAATACCGGCCGCAAACGCGTCATGGCCTCATCCCCCTCAGGACCGTCTCCAGATGCTGGTCTGCCAGCTTCGCCACATCGATCGGTTCGGCGCCCACCGGCTCGAACGTCTCGCGCCACACCATCGACAGGACCATCGGCCCCATCAGGCCGAAGGCGAACAGGCGCGGATCGCCGGGCCGGACCTCGCCGCGCGCCTGGGCCGCCGCGATCAGTCCGCTCATCATCCGGATGCCGGGCAGGACCACCGTCTCGTGCCAGATCGCCGCCAGTTCGGGATGGTTGCGGCTCTCGGCGATGACCAGCTTGACCACCCCGGTGATGCGCCTGTCCGTGACCACGGTGCGGGCCAGCATGCCGATGCCCATCCGGGCGGCGTCCTCGAACGGGACCTGCGCCCCGGCCATGGCCTTCACCCGATCCAGATTGGGCGAGACGGCGTCAGTCACCACGGCCCGGAACAGGTCGGCCTTGGTCTCGAAATACAGATAGAGAGCGCCCTTCGACACGCCCGCGCGCCGGGCGACCTCCTCCAGCCGCGCCGCCTGGAAGCCGCGCGCCGCGAACACCTCCAGCGCCGCGGCCAGGATCTCGGCGGGCCTGTCTGCGGGGCGTCTGCGGAATTTGGGCTCGCCGGGTGGGAGCATGGCCAAGCCTTTGATGACTGACTGGTTAGTTATTATTCCCGCCGAACGCCGTTGTAAAGCGCGCAGCCATGCGCAACCGACGCTGGACCCCGCCCGCCCGGTTTTCTAAGGGATGCACATGACCTCCCTGCTCGACGCGATCCCCGATCCCCTGCTGACGCTTGAACCGACCCGCACCGCCACGGTGCGCGAGATCTTCGGCGTCGATTCCGACATGACCGTGCCGGTCTTCGCCGAGCGCGACAGCCATGTGCCGGACATCGATCCGGCCTATCGCTTCGATCCCCAGACGACCATGGCCATCTGCGCCGGCTTCGCCCACGACCGCCGGGTGATGGTTCAGGGCTATCACGGCACCGGCAAGTCGACCCACATCGAACAGGTCGCCGCCCGCCTGAACTGGCCGCTGGTCCGCGTGAACCTCGACAGCCACGTCAGCCGCATCGATCTGGTGGGCAAGGACGCCATCGTCCTGAAGGACGGGAAACAAGTCACCGAGTTCCGCGAGGGCATGCTGCCCTGGGCCATCCAGCGGCCCATCGCCCTGGTGTTCGACGAATACGACGCCGGCCGCCCGGACGTGATGTTCGTGATCCAGCGCGTGCTGGAGGCGCAGGGCCGCCTGACCCTGCTGGACCAGAACCGCGTCATCCGCCCGAACCGGTTCTTCCGCCTGTTCTCGACCACCAACACCATCGGCCTGGGCGACACCAGCGGCCTGTACCACGGCACGCAACAGATCAATCAGGGCCAGATGGACCGCTGGTCGATCGTGACCACGCTCAACTACCTCGACCACGACGTGGAGGCCGAGATCGTCACGGCCAAGGCGCCCGAGTGGGCCACAGCCGACGGCAAGCGCGCCATCGCCGCCATGGTCCGCGTGGCCGACATGACCCGCAACGCCTTCATGAACGGCGACATCTCCACCGTCATGTCCCCCCGCACCGTCATCACCTGGGCCCAGAACGCCACCATCTTCGGCGGCGACCTCGGCCTGGCATTCCGCCTGACCTTCCTGAACAAATGCGACGAACTGGAACGCCCGACCATCGCGGAGTTCTATCAGCGGGCGTTCGGGGAGGATCTGCCGGAAGCGGCGACGCGGGTGAAGATCGGATGATGCGCGCGGTCGCAATAGCCCTGTCTATTGCGGCATGCCCCACCACGCCTGCGCAGGCCTGCTCCTATGTCAGCTATGCGGAGTCAGGCCGGATCATCGACAGCACCCATCTCGCGGACACCATGGTCGCCGCGGCCTGGACGGTCGATCTGGTCGAGGTGGAATCGGTCGCGTTCATCGACCCCGTCGCCTACTTCGCCGAAGAGCGGGCCGGAGCCATCGCCGACACCCGGCCGGAATGGGTCGCTGACGTCAACGCTGACTATGATGCCTATGAGGATTCCTACCGGCGTATGGGCGCTGCGACGATTACCTATCGCATCGTCGAGCGGTTGAAGGGTCCGGCGCCGGCATCCTTTTCCCTGACCGGCTTCTACGTTCGCCAAGACAGCGAAGCTTACGGCTGGCGGAGTGCGCGTGAGCTCGGGGAAGCGCGCGCCACGGTCCCGACGGGCGAAGACCTCTACATGCGACATCTGGTCGAACTGAGCGACTGGGGCGGCCCTGGCTCCTGCTCCGCTGCTTTGATGGCGCTGGAAGGCGTGCGCTACCTCATCTTCAGAGATGCGGAAGGCCGCCTGCTTTACGATGGATCTCTCATCATCAACCGTCCGCGACCAGCGACGGTGGTGGACTCCTACGGCATGACTGCAGAGCCCGTGAGCGAAGGTGATGCATGGCTGGAGGCCGTGCGGGTGGCGGCACGCGGCCCGGAGTAGCCTGGACTCAACTTCCACCGCCCTCGGACAACCGCGCCACCATCTCCCGCACACCCTCCGGCCACCCTTCCACCGCCGCTTCCAGCCCCGCCGCATCCCCCGCGAACAGCGCCCGCACGGCGTCTTCATAGCCGGGGCGGTCGCCCGCCATGGCGGTCATGAATCGGTAGGCGGCTTCCCTGGCCCGCCGCGTCCGGTCAGGGCCCTCGGCTTCGCGCAGCGCGCTCTCGACCAATTTGCGCAGGGCCACCGACGCCCCGCCGGGCTGGGCGGACAGCCAGTCCCAGTGGCGGGGCAGCAGGGTCACCTCCCGCGCCGTCACCCCCAGCTTGGGCCGCCCCGGACCTTTGGGCGCCGCCGGCGGCGGGGTCAGCCGGGCCAGCACCGCCTCCAGGTCGCCGCGCAGGTCGAACTCCACCAGCCGCGCATCGGCGTCGTCGAACACCAGCACCGCCTCCCCCGCCTCGGTCGCGGCCTTGACCGCAGGCGCCACCTCGCGCGGCGTCCCCCGGGCGATGATCGTGTCGCCGGCGAAGGCGGTGCAGGTCTGGGTGGATGCGTTTGTCATGCCGGGCGATTTACCCGGATGAAATCTTCGCGTCAATATTGCCCGGATATAATCCTCCCCCCATTTCGGGGGAAGGTGGCAGGCGGAGCCTGACGGATGGGGGGTGCCGGCGGCTTACAAACTCTCGAATACGGGGATGCGGACACACCCCCATCCGAGCCGCTTCGCGTCCCACCTTCCCCCGAAATGGGGGAAGGAATGGCGCCTAGGGCTTCCTGAACCGCAGCATGAACTGGCTGGTGTGGCCCCGCACCGATGCGTCGAACACATTGGCGGTCATCGGGTCCGTGCTGTTCGCCAGCACGTCGCTCTCGACGTCCAGCACGAAGCCGGCGGCCGTGACCTCGCGCTTCACCGCCTCGATGTCGATCCGGTGCAGGCTGTTCGCCGCCGTCAGGCCGGAACCCGCCGCCGCGTGGTGGTCGATGATGACGTAGTAGCCGCCGCGCTTAAGCGCCCGGAACGCCGCCGCGTTCACATTGGCCGCCGTCTCCGCCGCGAACGGGGCCAGATGCAGGTCGTGATAGTTCTGGGCCGTGAAGATCAGGTCCAGCCCGGCCGGAAACTCTGGTGCGCCGATGGGCGAGCGGATGGCGTCGACGTTGGCCATCGCGTCCGCCGCCTCGATGGCCGAGGCGTAGTCGGCGCCGAAGCCGATGAACTCGGCCGGCTGCCAGGCCGTCACATGGCCGCGCGGCCCCACCGCCGCGCTGAACACGCGGGTGAAGTAGCCGCCGCCGATAATCATGTCGGCGACCTTCCAGCCCGGCTCGATCCGGGTGAAGTCGAGGGTCTCGGCCGTATGCCGCGCCAGGTCACGCTCCCGGTCCGCCGCCGGCCGCGCCGGATCGGCCAGGGCCTCGGCCCGGATGCTCGCCAGCGACGCCTCCGCGCCCCGCCGCATCAGATAGGTCGGGTCGCAGGCGCCGAGGCCGAGGGCCAGAACCAGGGACGAAACGGCGATCAGGGAACGGCGCATCATGGCTGCCTCACATCGGCTTGCGGAAACGATAGACAAACTGGTCGGTGCGGCCCCGGATCGGCTCCTGGAACACATTGATCGTGTGATCGTCGGCCGGGTTGCGGACCGCGTCGCTCTCGGCCTCGAAGATGAAGCCCGCGGCCTCGACCTCGCGCCGCAGCTGCGCCCCCTCGATCCGGTGCAGGGTCTGGACCGCGCTGATGCCCGCGCCCGCCGCCGCCTCATGGTCGATGACGATGTACTGTCCGCCCGGCTTCAGGGCCGCGAACACCGCCCGGTTCATCGCCGCCACATCGGTGTTGAAGCCCGCGATGTGGAAGTCGTGATACTCCTGGGCCATGAAGACGGTGTCCAGCGGCTCCGGGAAGCTCATGCTGTCCAGCGCGCCGGTGATCCGCACCACATTGCCGTATTCGGTCGCCAGCCCGTCGGCGAAGGCGTCCTCGCGCGCCGCCGTCCGTGTCGGCACGAAGGCGTAGACCTTGCCTTCAGGCCCGACCACGGGCGCGAACAGGCGGGTGAAATAGCCTTCCTCCGGCCGAATGTCGGCGATCCGGTCGCCCGGCCGCACCTCGGCGAAATCCAGCATGGCCAGCGGCGCCCGCAACGGATCGCGCGCCACCTCGCCCTCGGGCCGGCGCGGATCGGCGATCGAGGCTGCATACAGCGCGCCGCGCGACTGGGCGTCGGACGGGAAGGCTTCCGCATCGACCGTGGGGACCATCACCGTCCGGGTCCCGCCGTCGGCCGCGATAATCAGACAACCGGACAGGGTCAGGGCCGCCGTCGAGGCCAGAAGAACAAGGGGGAATCTCATCGCGCCACGCTCCATGAACAGCGGGCGGAAGCTAGACCCGTCAGGGCAGCGGCGTCCATTCCTGATCGGACGGAAGCGGTGCGAAGAACGCATCCAGTTGCGCCTCGCTGACACCCGCCAGATCGGACGGCGACCAGTTCGGCGTATTGTCCTTGTCGACCACCACGGCCCGGACTCCCTCCTGGAAGTCGCGGCTGGAGACGATCCGCCCGCCGAGCCGGTATTCCATGGCCATGTTGTCGGCGAACGTCGCCATCGTCCGGCCTAGCCGCAGCTGGCGCAGGGTGACCTTCAACGACTGCGGCGACTTGGTCTTCAGCGTCGCCAGCTGCGCCAGCGCCCAGTCCGACCCCTCGGCCTCCAACGCCGCGAAGATCGCCTCGACCGTGTCATGCGCGAACAGCCGGTCGATGGCCTCGCGATGGGCCGCATGGGGCGCCGGCCCCGGATCGGCGGCGAAACGGGCGGCCACGGCCTCCGGCGCGTCGCCCGCCAGCAAGGCATCCTTGTAGGCCTCGACGATCTCAGCCGGGACGAAGTGCGTGTGAATCCCAAGCGCCACCGTATCCGCCGCCTTCAATCGCGCGCCGGTCAGGGCGATCCAGGTCCCCGTCTCGCCCGGCAGCCGCGGCAGGAACCAGCCGCCGCCCACATCGGGGAACAGGCCGATCCCGGTCTCGGGCATGGCATAGGTGGTGCGCTCGGTGGCGATGCGGATGTCCGCCGGCTCCGAAATGCCCACGCCGCCGCCCATGACGATGCCGTCCACGATGGCCGTAATCGGCTTCGGATAACGGACCATCAGGTCGTTCAACCGGTACTCGGTCGCGAAAAAGGCCTTCGCCTCGCTGACGTCCCCCGCCCCGCTCTCGGCGATCATGCGGATGTCGCCGCCGGCGCAGAACCCGCGCTCGCCCGCATGGTCGATCAGCACGGACCGCACGCCGTCATAGCCCTGCCATTCCAGCAGGGCCCCGGTCATCGCCTCGCACATCGCCAGATTCAGCGCGTGCAGGGCCTTGGGCCGGTTCAGGGTGATGCGGCCCACGCCGGATTCGACGCGGACGATTACTTCGGATTCGGTCATGCGACCGCTGCCTTAGCCGGTCAGGGGCGAGGCGTCACCGTCATCTGGTAGGGAACGAACATCGCCAGATCCAGCGGACCCGACTGCACCCAGGTCAGGGTGTTGGCCAAGCCGCTCACCTCGACCGCATAGCCGTCGCCAAAGGTCGCCGCCGTTGCACGCGCATCTTCGGAGATCGCCGCCAGAATCTGGGGCCGATACTGGTTCGGATTGACGATCGACAGCTGCCAGCCGCCGTTGATCGTCACCAGCGAGCGCCCGGATTTCTCGATGCGGGCGACGAACTGCTCGATGCGGCCCGACGCGCTGTCCATCGTGTCATTGGCTCGGATCGGGGTCTTGATCACCAGACTGGTCATGCTGGTGTCCGACCGCCCGCCGTCGACGCCCAGTGTCAGGGTCGAGATCATGTCCTCGGTGAAGGGCACCAGCTGGCCATCATCCTCGATGCTCAGGTCGATGTCTGACTGGCTCGCCGCGGCCCGGGCCATGTTGCGCAGGGTTTGCATCAGCTCGCTGCGCCGTCCCGCCGCCTCGCGGGTGTCGTTCACGACCCAGACCGTGACGATCAGGTTGTCCGCCCGACGCGCCACGGTCACCGAGGGAACCACGGGCGGGGCGCTGTCCTCGCTGTATCGCTGGATGCGGGAGCCGGTGACGACGATCTCCTGCGCCGCCACAGACGACGCCATGGCCAGCGTCATCGCGCCGGCGATCCAGAGGGCTTTCAACATCATACATCTCCCTGTTTCGCGCAGATCAGCACGAAAGCCGGGGTGTGTCAGCGCACGAAGCCGCCGGGTCAGGTCACGTCAGGCTACTGCCGCAGCATCTCGCGCGCCGTGATCACGCGCATGATCTCGTTGGTGCCTTCGAGGATGCGGTGGACGCGCAGGTCACGGACGATGCGCTCCAGCGGGTAGTCTTTCAGATAGCCGTAGCCGCCGTGCAGCTGCAGCGCGTCGTCGGCGATCTGGAAACAGGCGTCGGTGGTGAACCGCTTGGCCATTGCGCACCACTTGGTCTTTTCCGGATGCATCGTGTCGATGGCCCAGGCCCCGCGAAGGACCAGCAGCCGGCACGCCTCCAGCTGGGTCGCCATGTCGGCAAGCTTGAACTGGGTGTTCTGGAAATCCGACAGCGGCTTGCCGAACTGCTTGCGCGTCGTGACGTAATCCTGGGTCGTCTCCAGCGCCAGCCGCGCCCCGCCCAGCGAACAGGCGGCGATGTTCAGACGCCCGCCGTCCAGCCCCATCATGGCGTAGCGGAAGCCGTTGCCTTCCTTGCCCAGCAGGTTCGCCGCCGGGATGCGGCAGTCGTCGAACGACACGATCGCGGTCGGCTGGCTGTTCCAGCCCATTTTCTTTTCGACGGCCCCGAATGACAGGCCCGGCGTCCCCTTCTCGACCACGAAGGTCGAGATGCCTTTCGGGCCGTCACCGCCCGTCCGGGCCATGATCACATAGACATCCGATGTCCCGGCGCCCGAGATGAAGGCCTTGGACCCGTTCAGCACATAGGAGTCGCCGTCCAGCCGCGCGGTGGTGCGCAGCCCCGCCGCGTCGGAGCCCGAACCCGGCTCGGTCAGGCAGTAGCTGGCGATCTTCTCCATCGTCACCAGCGACGGCACGAACCGCGCCCGCAGGTTGGCGGAGCCGAAGCTGTCGATCATCCACGTCGCCATGTTGTGGATGCTGATGAAGGCCGCCGTGGACACGTCGCCGCGCGACAGCTCCTCAAAGATCAGCGCTGCCTCGACCCGACCCAGAGCCATGCCGCCGTGCTCTTCCCCGGTGTAGATGCCGCAGAAACCCATCTCGGCCGCGTGGCGCATGACATCGACGGGGAAATGCTTGGTCTCATCCCACTCGGCGCTGTGCGGGGCCAGTTCCGTCTCGGCGAACTGCCGGGCCGCATCCTGAATAGCGCGCTGGTCGTCGGTGAGGGCGAAGTCCATGGGCATTTCCTCGAGTCTTTCACGGGCTTCTAGCGGACAGGCCCGCCGCGCGTCGAGGCGCGGATTTCTTGCATCCGTTTGCGCCCCTCGCGGCCTCTTGATGTGAAAAGGGGAGTTTGCATGGTCCGGATCGGTCTGGGGTTGCTGGCGGCGATGCTGTCGGCAGGTGTGGCGTCAGCGCAGACGGGACGCATCCTGCCCGAGCGCCCCTGGGTCGAGCAGACGGCGCATGGTCCAGCCCTGAACTTCGACATCCTGCTGACCAACGACACTGCCGCGCCGGTCGAGCTGACGGAGCTGGAGGTCGCCTTCGTCGACCGCGACGGCCACGACATCATCACCCGTCGGCTGGACGGCAACGGCTCCGCACCGTCGATCCAGACCGTGCCGGACCGCGAGATCGCCTCGGGCGCTCAGCGGCTGGTCTTCAATCCGTTCGAGTATGCCCCGCCGGGATCGGAAGTCCGGTCGGTGCGGGTTCGCGCAAAGCTTCAGACCGGCGACGACACGGAGAAGGTCATCGACCTGACCGCGCCGGTTCGTCCGGCCATGGGATATGGCTTCACCGCGCCTGTCGCTGGCCGGATTCTGGTCTGGGACGGTCACGACCAGCTCTCGCACCATCGGCGCTGGGACTATTCCCTGCCCTTCCTGCAAGGCCTCGGCTTCGTCAGCAACGCCATGCGCTACAGCTACGACTTCGTGCCGGTGGATGCTGAGGGCCGGATGCACACGGGCGACGGTTCAAACAACGCGGACTGGTTCGGCTTCGGCCAGCCGGTGCGCGCGCCCGCTCCGGGCGTGGTGGTGCAGGTCCGTGACGACCGCCCGGACAACCGCAACTTCGATCCGTCCGAACTGGCCGAGGAGATCAATCTGGTCTTCGGCAACGTCGTCGTCATCGACCACGGCGACGGGACCTTCAGCATGCTGGGCCACGTCAAGCAGGACAGCGCCACGGTGGCTGTCGGTGATCGGGTCACGGCGGGGCAGACGGTGGCCGCCATCGGGGCCTCCGGCAGCTCCCTGTTCCCGCACCTGCACTATCAGCGAGTCGACGCCGCCGACATGCGCGGCGAGGGCGTGCCCAGCACCTTCCGCGGCCTGACGCTGGCGAACGGACGGGCGCCCGCGAACGGCCATGTGGACAGCGGCGATCTGTTCGAGGCGCGCTGAGTGGTCTAAGCCGCTGGCATGACCACGCCCTTCGCTCCCGCCGCCTTCCCCTACGCCCGGCCGCGCCGCCTGCGCGCTTCGCCCTGGGTGCGACGGCTGACGGCCGAGACGGCCCTGACGCCAGCCGACCTGATCTGGCCGCTGATCGTTCACGACGGCAAGGAGGACCGTGTGCCGGTGCCGTCCATGCCCGGCGTCTTCCGCCTGTCGCCGAAAGAGGCCGCCAAGGCCGCTGTCGAGGCGCGCGCCCTGGGCATCCCCGTGGTCGCCCTGTTCCCCAACATCGACGGCGCGGCCAAGGACGCGGTCGGCACCGGCGCGACCGATCCGGACGGCCTGATCCCCGACTGCATCAAGGCCATCAAGGACGCGGCGCCAGAGGTCGGCGTCATGACCGACGTGGCGCTCGACTGCTACACCGACCACGGCCACGACGGGCTGATGGAGGGCGGCCGCATCGTCAACGATCCGACGCTGGAGCGGCTGGCCGAACAGGCCTTCATCCAGGCCCACGCCGGCGCCGACATCGTCGCCCCCTCTGACATGATGGATGGGCGGGTCCAGGCGATCCGCGAGGCGCTGGAGGCCAACGCCTTCCACGACACCCTGATCCTGTCCTACGCCGCCAAATACGCCTCGGCCTTCTACGGCCCGTATCGCGACGCCGTTGGCTCGGCCAAGGCCCTGACGGGCGACAAGAAGACCTATCAGATGGACTACGCCAACTCCGATGAAGCCCTGCGCGAGGTCGCCATGGACATCTCGGAGGGCGCCGACGCCGTGATGGTCAAGCCGGGCATGCCCTATCTCGACATCGTCCGGCGTGTGTCCGAGACCTTCAAGGTGCCGACCTTCGCCTATCAGGTGTCCGGCGAGTACGCGATGATCCAGGCCGCCGTCGCCAACGGCTGGCTGGACGAAGATCGGGCGATCCTCGAAACCCTTCACGGCTTCAAGCGCGCGGGCTGCGCCGGCGTCCTGAGCTACTTCGCGCCCAAGGCGGCCATGCTGCTGGGCGGCTGATCTGTCTTGGAACTGACGCCTCAGGGCGCCAGTGTGTCGTCTTCCCCAGAGGAGAAACGACCATGAAGATCGTGACCAGCCTCAGCTTCCGCGGCCAGTGCCGCGAGGCCTTTGAGTTCTACGCCAAGGTCCTCGGCGGCAAGATCACCGCCGCCTTCCCCTATGGCGAGGGCCCGCCCGACATGCCCGTCGGGCCGCAATACAAGGACTGGCTGATGCACGCCTGGCTGGAGGTCGGCGATCAGGCGATCATGGGCGCGGACATGGACACCGACTGGGCGCCTAACATCGACAAGCCCAAAAACGGCTTCGACGTCACCCTGCACACCGCTGACGTGGATGAGGCCCGGCGCTGGTTCGACGCCCTGTCCGAGGGCGGCAAGGTGACCATGCCCTTCGACAAGACCTTCTGGTCGCCGGGCTACGGCGGGCTGATCGACCGGTTCGGCGTGCCGTGGATGGTCAATACGACGCCCCAGGGCTGATCTAGGGCTTTTGGCGCGCCTTCAGGCCCGACGCCGCGCAAGGGGTGCGTTCGATCCGCCACAACTCCATCACGGCCAGCAACTGACGGGCGCGCCACATCCCGACCAGATAGACCAGCGCGCCGAAGGTCATGGCGCCGACCAGGATAAGCACCGCCAGTTGCTGCTGGGCGAAAAGTCGAACCAGGTCATCGGGCATGACTTCGGCAAGGCCCAGGATCACCGTGACCGGCACGGTGACGTACAGCAGGGCGATGAACTGGAACATCTGCTCATGGCGCTTGAGATTGAGCGCAGCGAGATCGCGGAGCGCCTCGAACAGTTCCGGCCGCTCGTCCAGCAGTTCAAACGACAGCCGCGTCGACTCGTTACGCCGCAGGCCTGTCAGGAAGTCGTTGCCGAAATAGGTCCATGAGCCGGGCGTGCCGAACCAGCTGGCCGGCGCCTTGGCCAGGCTGAAGTTGCGCTTCAGACGCCACCAGGCCGTCCAGGCGGGATGGGTCTCCTCGCCCTCGCGCCAGATGGTGGTCAGCCGCCGTCGGGGCGCCGGCTTCGGTTCTGCAACCTCGCCGTCAGACTCGATGTGTCCCAACGCGATCCCCCCATTGCCTGCACTTCGGAATAGAACTGATCGACCAGCGCTGTGAGAGCGAGGTGCGATCCATTGGCTCGCGCCTCGTCCAGCACCAGGCCGAGATCCTTGCGCATCCAGTCGACCGCGAAGCCGAAGTCGAACTTGCCCTCGGCGGCGGTCTTCCAACGGTTGTCCATCTGCCAGCTCTGGGCCGCGCCCTTGGATACGGCGTCATAGACGGCGTCCGTATCCAATCCGGCTGTCTGGGCGAAATGGACAGCCTCGGCCAGCCCCTGGACCACCCCGGCGATGGCGATCTGGTTGACCATCTTGGTCAGTTGCCCGGCGCCCGACGGCCCCATGTGCTTGACCGCCTTGGAATAGGCCATCAGCGCCGGCTCGACCCGCGTCAGCGCCGCCGTGTCGCCCCCGGCCATGACCGACAGCTGACCGTTCTCGGCCCCGGCCTGACCTCCCGACACCGGGGCGTCGATGAAGGCCATCCCCTGCCCCGCCGCCTGCATCGCCATCTCGCGCGCCACGGTGGCCGAGGTGGTGGTGTGGTCGACGATCACTGCGCCTGGGGCCAGATGCGGCAGGGCCTCGCCCACGACCTGACGCACGTCGGCGTCATTGCCGACGCACAGGATCAGCAGTTCAGCGCCCTCAGCCGCTTCGCCCACCGTCGCGGCGGCGCGTCCGCCATGGGCCGCGGCCCAGGCCCGCGCCTTCTCCGGCGAGCGGTTGTAGCCCGTGACCTCATGCCCCTTGGCCAGCAGGTGACGCGCCATGGGGGCGCCCATGACGCCCAGGCCCGCGAATGCGATCTTCATGAGAGCTCCGGCGCCAGGCCATAGCGGCCGCGGAAAAAGGTCAGGGCGTCGCCGGGGCGTTCATCGAACGCCTCGACCCGGCCGACGATAATCATGTGGTCGCCCATCTGGATGCGGTCGTGAGTCACGCACTCCAGCCGCGCCAGCGCCTCCGGCAGACATGGCGGCCCGTCGCCGCGTCGCACGAACTCGCCGTCGTTCAAAACCGACACCCCGCTGGCGAAGCGCATGGCAACCTCGCGGTCATCCGAGGGCAACACATGGATGGCGAACCGGTCGGCGGCGGCGAACACGGGCCAGCGTTCCGACCGCTCGTCCAGGCACCACAGCACCAGCCGCGGCTCCAGCGACACGGACGTGAACGAGTTGGCCGTAATGCCCAGAGGCCCCTGCGGACTGTCGGCGGTTATGACGCACACCCCGGTCGCGAACGCGCCCAGCGCCCGGCGATAGGCGCGGGTCTGGCGGGCGAGGTCGTCGGGAAGCGGCTCAAGGGTCACGCGCCCCGACCTAGGCGGCGCGGGTGAATCCCGCAAGGGAAACGCCGTCTTAACCTTGTTGGGGAAAGGGTCAGACATCAGTTTCGGGGCGTCCCTTCCATGAACATGAGCGATCGGCCGATCCTCATCAAGAAGATCAAGCGGGTGTCCGGCGGCGGCCACCACGGCGGCGCGTGGAAGGTCGCCTACGCCGACTTCGTGACCGCGATGATGGCCTTCTTCCTGCTGATGTGGCTCATCAACACGACGGACCCGGAGCAGAAACGCGGCATCGCCGAATACTTCGCCCCGGCCAGCGTGTCCCAGACCACCTCCGGCTCAGGCGGCATCCTGGGCGGCACGTCCCTGGGCGACGACGGGGCCAAGAGCTCGGGCTCCCAGTCGATCATCACCGAACTGGCCCCCCAGGCCCCCGACGATGCGCAGGAGCAGGCGGGTCAAAGCTCCAATGTCGCGGCAGCCAGCGATGAAGCCCTGCGCGAGGAGATCGCGCGGCGCGAAGCCGCCGAGTTCGCCTCCGCCGCCGAATCGCTGCGCCAGGCCATGCAGTCGATGCCCGAACTGGCCGAGCTGTCGAAGCAGCTCATCATCGACCAGACGCCCGAGGGCCTGCGCATCCAGCTGGTGGACCAGGAAGGCCGCTCGATGTTCGAGCAGAACTCGGCCCGCCCCAACGCCCGCGCCCGTGTTCTGCTGCAGGCCATCGCCCGGGTCATCAACCAGCTGCCCAACCGGATCTCCATCACGGGCCACACCAGCGCCGCACCGGGATCCAGCCGGGCCAGCGCCCCGAACGACTGGAGCCTGTCGGCGGAGCGGGCCAACGCCGCCCGTCTGATCCTGCAAGGGGCGCGGGTCGATCCCGACCGGGTCTATCAGGTCTCGGGCAAGGCGGGCTCGGACCCCCTCTATCCCGATGATCCGTCGCTGGCCGGCAACCGCCGCATCGCCATCGTGCTGCTGCGTGAGGCGCCTGTGCTGCCGCGGGACACCAGCCTGTGACCGCCCTCAGCCGCCGGGCGAAAGGCCTTGCGGCGCGGTTCGCCCTGCTCCCAAATCAGCGGCATGAGCGGACGCCTGCCCTATTGCCGACCGGATCCCGTGCGGAGTTGAGCGCGTGACCCGCCACGTCCCGCAACGCCAGCTTCGCTTCTACATGACCGCCGTCGCGCCCTGCCCCTATCTGCCGGGCCAGACCGAGCGGAAGGTGTTCGCCAACCTGCCCTTCAGCGACGGCGCCTGGGTCAATGACGAGCTGACCCAGGCCGGTTTCCGCCGCAGTCAGAACATCGCCTACCGCCCCGCCTGCGAAACCTGCGACGCCTGCGTTTCGGTGCGCATTCCGGTGGCCGAGTTCGCCCTGTCGCGGTCGAACCGGAAAATCCTGAACCGCAACGCCGACCTGTCACGCGACATGGTCGAGGCGGAGGCCACGGTCGAGCAGTTCGACCTGCTGCGCCGCTACCTGTTGGCCCGTCACCCCGGCGGCGGCATGGCTGACATGAGCTGGCTCGACTACGTCGCCATGGTCGAGGACACGGCCGTCAGGACTCACCTGATCGAATACCGCCTGCCGTCGAAGGACGGCGGCCCCGGCGATCTGGTCGGGGTGGTTCTGACCGACCTGCTCAGCGACGGCCTGTCTCTGGTCTACAGCTTCTTCGACCCCGAACTGGACCGCCGCAGCCTGGGCGTCTTCGCCATCCTCGACCACCTGCGTCAGGCCGCGATCGTGAAACTGCCCTATGTCTATCTCGGCTACTGGGTCCAGGGGTCCGAAAAGATGGACTACAAGGCGCGGTTCCGCCCTCTGGAGGCCCTGACCCGGCTGGGCTGGCGGCTGCTGTAGGCCGGCTCCGCCTCACCTCTCCGCGCGCGAAGGCGCGAGGGGAGGACAGGCGACCGGAAGGTCGCCAGGAGGGGGCGGCGCAGGCCTCCGCCATTTGAATCGCCAATCACGCTCGACGGAGTCGCCCCCTCCACCACCCACGCTGAGTCGCGTGGGCGGTCCCCCTCCCCACCGCTGCGCGGCGGAGAGGTGAGAGTATTACAGCCCCAGCTTGGCCTTCAGGATGTCGTTGACAGCCGCCGGGTTGGCCTTGCCGCCGGTGGCCTTCATGACCTGACCGACGAACCAGCCGATGGCCTGGGGCTTCTCGGCGACGGCGGCGGCCTTGTCGGGGTTGGCGGCGATGATCTCATCGACGGCCTTCTCAATGGCGCCGGTGTCGGTGACCTGCTTCAGGCCGTGCTTCTCCACGACCTCGGCAGGCGAGCCCTCGCCGTTCCAGACGTGGTCGAACACTTCCTTGGCGATCTTGGAAGAGATGACGTCGGTCTCAATCAACTCGACCAGCTGCGCCACATGCGCCGCCGGCAGCGGGCATTCGCTGAAGTCCTTGCCGTCCGCGGCCAGACGGGCTGACAGTTCGTTGGTGACCCAGTTGGCGACCAGCTTGGCGTCACGCCCCTTGGCGGCGGCCTCGAAATAGTCGGCCTTGGCCTGTTCCGAGATCAGCACCACGGCGTCGTATTGCGACAGGCCGTAGTCGGCCATCAGACGGCGGCGCTTCTCGTCCGGCAGCTCCGGCAGGTTGGCTCGGATCTCGTCGATCCAGGCCTGTTCCAGTTCAAGCGGCAACAGGTCAGGGTCGGGGAAGTAGCGGTAATCGTTCGCCTCTTCCTTTGACCGCATCGAACGCGTCTCGCCCGCCGTCGGGTCGTACAGGCGCGTCTCCTGAACGATCTTGCCGCCGTCCTCGAGGATCTCGATCTGGCGGCGCGCCTCGTAGTTGATGGCTTGGCTGATGAAGCGGAACGAGTTGACGTTCTTGATCTCGCAGCGCGTGCCCAGATGGCTGAAGTCGCCGGTCGCCTTGAACTTCGCATAGCCGCCCTCGCGGCAGACCGAGACGTTCACGTCGGCGCGCAGGTTGCCCTTCTCCATGTCGCCGTCGCAGGTGCCGAGATAGATCAGGATCGTTCGGATCTTCTTCACATAGGCGACCGCTTCTTCCGGCGAACGGATGTCGGGCCGCGACACGATCTCCATCAGGGCCGTGCCTGCGCGGTTCAGGTCGACATAGCTCTCGGTCGGCGACAGGTCGTGGATCAGCTTGCCCGCATCCTGTTCCAGGTGCAGCCGCTCGATGCCGACGTTGAAGAAGCCGCCGTCCTCGCCCTCGACCTCGACGACGCCCTCGCCGACGATGGGATGATACAGCTGGCTGATCTGATAGCCGGTGGGCAGGTCGGGATAGAAGTAGTTCTTGCGGTCGAACTGGCTGCGCGCATTGATCTGCGCCTTCAGGCCTAGGCCCGTCTTCACCGCCTGTTCGACGCAGTGCTTGTTCAGGGTCGGCAGCATGCCGGGGAAGCCTGCGTCGACCAGCGACACCTGCTCGTTCGGCCCCGCGCCGAAGCCCACGGCCGCGCCGGAGAACAGCTTGGCGTTCGACGCCACCTGGGCGTGGATCTCCAGCCCCATGACGATTTCCCAGGCGCCCGTGCGGCCCTGGATGAGTTTGGAAGTGTCGCTCATATCCGCTGTCTAGGTCGCGCGCCGCCTTCAGGGAAGCCCGGGAGACGCAAAAAGCCACGCCCGTAACGGACTGGAGGCGGCGGGATCCGTCGAACCCCGCCGCCCTCCCTGTCGCGGTCAGAAGAAGCCGAGTTTGTCGGCGCTGTAGCTGACCAGCAGGTTCTTCGTCTGCTGATAGTGGTCCAGCATCATGCGATGGTTCTCGCGCCCGATGCCCGACTTCTTGTAGCCCCCGAAAGCGGCGTGGGCGGGATAGTGGTGATAGCAGTTGGTCCACACCCGGCCGGCCTGGATCGCGCGACCCGCGCGGTAGGCGGTGTTCATGTCGCGCGACCAGACGCCGGCCCCCAGGCCGTACTCGGTGTCATTGGCGATCTCCATGGCCTCCTCGAAGGTTTTGAAGGTCGTGACGGCCAGCACCGGCCCGAAGATCTCCTCCTGGAAGATGCGCATGTCGTTGCGGCCCTTGAAAACCGTCGGTTTGACGTAATAACCGCCCGACAGATCGTCCTGGAGAACCGCCTGGTCGCCGCCCGTCAGGACTTCAGCCCCCTCGGCCTTGCCGAGCTCGAGGTAGCCCAGGATCTTGTTCAGCTGCTGCTGCGAGGCTTGGGCGCCGACCTGGGTGGCGGGGTCCAGCGGGTCGCCCTGGCGGATCGACTCGACCCGGGCGATCGCCTTCTCGATAAAGGCGTCATAGATGTCCTCGTGGATCAGGGCGCGGCTGGGGCAGGTGCAGACCTCGCCCTGGTTCAGGGCGAACATGGCGAACCCTTCCAACGCCTTGTCAAGGAAGGCGTCGTCGGCGTCCATCACGTCCTTGAAGAAGATGTTCGGCGACTTGCCGCCCAGCTCCAGGGTGACCGGAATGATGTTCTGCGTGGCATATTCCATGATCTTCTGACCGACGGCGGTGGAGCCGGTGAAGGCGATCTTGGCGATGCGCGGATTGGTCGCCAGCGGCTCACCGACCTCGATCCCGGTGCCTGAGACGATATTCAGAACGCCCGGCGGCAGCAGATCCTGGATCAGCTCGACGACCACCAGGATCGACGCCGGGGTCTGTTCGGCGGGCTTCAGGACGATGCAATTCCCCGCCGCCAGCGCCGGGGCGATCTTCCAGGCCGCCATCAGGATCGGGAAGTTCCACGGTATGATCTGGCCGACCACGCCGAGCGGCTCGTGGAAGTGATAGGCGACGGTGTCGTGGTCGAGTTCCGAGATGCCGCCTTCCTGGGCCCGAATACAGCCTGCGAAATAGCGGAAATGGTCGATGGCAAGCGGGATGTCGGCGGCCAGGGTCTCGCGGATCGGCTTGCCGTTGTCCCAGGTCTCGGCCTCGGCCACCGCCTGCAAATTGGCCTCGATGCGGTCAGCAATCCTGTTCAGAATGACCGCGCGCTGGGCGACGCTGGTCTTGCCCCAGCCGTCCTTCGCCGCGTGGGCGGCGTCTAGAGCCAGCTCAACGTCGGCGGCGTCCGAGCGCGCCACCTCGCACAGGACCCGGCCGTTCACCGGAGAGGTGTTCTCGAAGTATCGGCCCTTCACGGGCGCGACCCACGCACCTCCGATGAAGTTGTCGTAGCGGGCCTTGAACTTCGGGGTGGCGGCGCGAAGGAATTCGGGTTTGGTCATGGAAGGCTCCTGCGGTTTCCTCTGGCGTCGATTGCCGACGTCCTTGGAAAGAGCCTTGGGCGGGACGGAGCCGGCCGCCAGATGCACACGTCATGGTGCGCCGCAAACCTGTCGCAGATTTGCGACAGGCGGGCCTCAGTGAGGTTCGGAACCCAGGCCCAGCCGGTTCATCTTGCGATGCAGTGTCGCCCGGCTGATCCCCAAGGCACGGGCCGCCGCAGAGACATTGCCGCCGTTCAGGGCCAGCGCGCGGCGCACGGCTCCACGCTCCGCTTCCGCCAGATCGGCCTCGACCGAGCCGATCCCAAGCACTTCAGACGCCGTCAGCTGCCCCGCGATGCGCTCGTCGGTGATCGACAGCGCCAGACGAGCGGCCCGGGTGGCGCCGATGACCAGATCATCCCTGTCGACCGCGAGAAGGGCCGCCGTGTTCCGCTCGACCGCATCGCCGGCCAGCACGATGCGGGCGTCGGAGAAGGCTTGCCGGAACGTCTGGGCCTCGATGGCCCGCGCCGCGTCCGCTACCGCGGCGGCGATCAGGCCCAGGACGCCTTCAGTGGCGTCGGCGCGGCATGACGAGACATCCAGCAGGCCGGCCAGACGCCCCATCGGATCGTGGATCGGATGACTGGTGCAGCTCAACGCCGTGTTGCGGGTATGAAAATGCTGGTCGCGGTGGATTGTGAGCGCGCGATGCTCGGCCAGGGCCGTGCCGATGCCGTTCGTGCCTTCCACGGCTTCGGACCAGACCGCGCCCGGCCACAAACCCCAACGGCGAAACGTTTCATCGTCCGCGACCGCACCCCGACGCTCCACCGGCACGCCGTCGGCGTTGGTCAGCAATACGCAGCAGCCGGTGTCTCCGACGGCGAGGAACAGACGATCCAGCACCGGTCGGGCCGCCCGTGTCATGGGCTCCATCGCCTGTCGAGCCTCACGCAGCTGCTGGTCCGTCAGGGTCTGCGCCCTGCCCCCGTCCTCGGGGTCGAGACCGTAGAGCGACATGGAACGCCGCCACGACGCTGCCAGGGCGGAACGGGCCGGGCCCGCTCCGTCATCCAGCATCTGTTTGACCAGACTGCCGTGGTGATGTCCTCGCCGCTCGCCCACCATGGTCTCCGAGGCGTCTCTGCAAGGCTGATAGGACGCCCTGGCCGGGCGAAGGTCAATGCGAGGCGCTTACCACCACTTTTCGGGCCGGGCGGCAAACCCCGCCGCATCCTCCAGCGCCCCGCCGACCTGGAACACGGTCGCCTCGTCCAGCGCCTTGCCGATGACCTGAAGGCCCAGCGGCAGGCCCGACGAACTGAGGCCCGCGGGCACCGAAATGCCGGGCAGGCCCGCGAGGTTGGCGGTGACCGTGAAGACGTCGTTCAGATACATCGTCACCGGGTCGATCTGCTTGTCGCCGATGGCGAAGGCGGCCGAGGGCGTGGACGGCGTCAGGATGGCGTCGACCTTGTCCCAGACGGCGTCGAAATCCATGGCGATGCGGCGGCGGACTTTCAGGGCCTTGATGTAATAGGCGTCGTAGCTGCCGGCGGACAGGACGAAGGCCCCGATGGTCAGGCGGCGCTGGACCTCCTTGCCGAAGCCCTCGGCGCGGCTGGTCTCATAGAGGTCGGTCAGGGACTTGGTCCCCTCGGCGCGGTGGCCGAAGCGCATGCCGTCATAGCGCGCAAGGTTCGACGACGCCTCGGCCGGGGCCACGATGTAATAGGTCGGCAGGGCGTATTTGGTGTGCGGCAGGCTGATCGGCACGATCTCGCAACCCGCATCCTTCAGCCAGGCGATGCCCTGATCCCACAGGGCCTGAACCTCGGCGGGCATGCCGTCGACGATGTATTCGTGCGGCACGCCGATGCGCAGGCCCTTCACTGACTTGCCGACGCTGGCGGTCCAGTCGGGGGTCGGGACGTCGAGGCTGGTGGAGTCCTTCACGTCGAACGAGCACATGGAGCGCAGCAGCAGGGCCGCGTCGGCGACGGTCTTGGTGATCGGCCCCGCCTGATCTAGCGAGCTGGCGAAGGCGACCATGCCGTAGCGGCTGGCGCGGCCGTAGGTCGGCTTGATCCCGACCGTGCCGGTGAAGGCCGCAGGCTGACGGATCGAACCGCCGGTGTCCGACGCTGTGGCCGCGAGGCACAGGTCGGCGGCGACGGCGCTGGCTGATCCGCCAGAGCTGCCGCCGGGCGTCAGGTCGGCGTTTGAGGTCTTGGACTTCCACGGATTGACTACCGGACCGAAGGCCGAGGTCTCGTTGGACGAGCCCATGGCGAACTCGTCCATGTTCAACTTGCCCAGCATCACCGCCCCATCGCGCCACAGATTGGCGGTGACGGTGGACTCATACGGCGGCACGAAGCCGCGCAGCATGTTGGAGCCGGCGGTCGTCTGGACGCCGTCGGTGCAGAACAGGTCCTTGATGCCCAGCGGCGCGCCTTCCAGCGCCCCGCCCTGCCCGGCGGCCAGTTTCGCGTCGGACGCCTTGGCCATGGCGACGGCCTGGTCGGCGGTGACCTCGACATAGGCGTTCAAGGTCGGGTTGGCGGCCTCAATGTTCGACAGGAAGGCGCGGGTGATCTCCTCGGACGAGAAGGATTTCGCCTTCAGGCCGTCGACCGCGCCCTTGAGGGTCAGTTTGGTCAGGTCGCTCATGACTATTCGACCACCTTGGGCACGACGAAGAAGCCGTCCGCCGACTTGGGCGCGTTCTTCAGCACATCGGCGACCTTGCCGCCGTCCGAGACGACGTCGTCACGCAGGCGCAGCGGCTGGGCGACGTTCGAGGTCATGGGCTCGATGCCTGTGACATCGACCTCGTCCAGCTGTTCGATCCAGGCGAGGATGCCGTTCAGCTCGGCGGCCAGAGGCTCCAGACGGTCCTCAGGGGTCTTGATGCGGGCGAGATGCGCAACCTTGCGCACCGTCGCGACGTCGATGGCCATGCGGCCCTCCGATAGTCGAAAAACAGGAGGCGGTGACTAGCGGGCCGTCACCGAAATCACAAGGATTCCGGCGCTACTCCGCCGGGATCATGCGGATGTTGACCGGGTTGGCCTCGGCGTTGTCATCTTGGAACGCGAGGATCATGCGGCGCTTGCGCGAACCGATCTGGCCCGACGTCTCGTCCATCACGCTTTCCTCGACCTCCAGGTCCACCCGGCCCGCCGTCTCGTTCAGCACCTTGTACGAGAGGAAGTCGCCGATCTGATAAACCCACCAGCCCTCGGCCGGGCTGCGGAAGAAGGCGACGTAGGTGTAGAGGCCGTTCATCGCCGGGTCGCCGCCGCCGACGCCGAAGACCTTGCCGGAAAGATTGGTCTGGGCCTTCAGCGGAGTCACTTCGATAACGCTGGCCAGATCCTGCAGGTTCGCATCGGGCAGCGCCTTCATGGGCAGACCCTTTCCGGTTGGCGTCAGCGCACCGGTCGGCGCCGGCGTTGCGGGATCACTCGGCGCCGGCGCCGCCTTGGGCGGTGCATTGAAGGCGTCGACGGCGGCGCTAAGACGGTCGCAGGCGGTCAGCGAGGTCGCGGCCAGCAGGGCGGCGGCCAGGATCAGCGGTCGTTTCATCGGTCTCTCCGAAATCTTCAAGGCCACCCTCGCCTTTGACAGGGGTTCTGGCAACGCATAACGCCTGACGCGTGCCCGTCCTCGACCTCCATGACCTCGCCGCCGCCTCGCCTGCCGGCACGCCTTGGCTGGGGCTGGATCTGGGCGAGAAGACTATCGGGGTCGCGGCGTCGGACGCCACCCGCATGATCGCCAGCCCGCTGGAACTGGTACGAAAGACGAAGTTCACCCAGGACGCCGAGGCTGTGCTGAAGCTGATGCGCGGGCGGAACGCCTCGGCCCTGATCATCGGCCTGCCGCTGAATATGGACGGGACCGAGGGACCCCGGGCCCAATCGTGCCGCGCCTTCGCCCGCAATCTGGACCGCGTCCAGCCGGTCAACGTCGCCTTCTGGGACGAGCGGCTGTCGACCAGCGCGGTCGAGCGGTTCCTGATCGACGAACTGGACCTGACCCGCCAGCGCCGCGCGGGGGTCGTGGACCGCACCGCCGCTGCCTGGATTCTGCAAGGCGCGCTGGACCGGGTGCGGGATCAGGCGACCTGGATATGATGGCCCTCATGGCCGGCGTGCTGCCGGTCTTCGTTCTGATCGCCATCGGCTATGGCCTGCGCAAGTCCGACTTCCTGCCGGACGCGACCTGGCGGCCGATCGAGAAGCTGTCGATCCACCTGCTCTATCCGGGCTTCCTGATCCCGGCGATCTGGAATGCGGACATCTCCGGCGGCGGCGCGGGCGCGGCGGGGGCGGCATCGGTGACCAGCGTGCTCATCATCGCCGCCCTGACGATGGCGCTGAAGCCGCTGATGAAGATCGACGGCCCGGCCTTCACCAGCGTGTTTCAGGGGGCGATCCGCTGGAACAGCTTCGTCTTCCTGCCGGTCATCCTGTCCGTCTATGGTCCCGACGGGCTGGCGCTGGCGGCGGTGGTGATCGCGGCGATGATCCCTGTGACCAACGTCCTGTGCGTCGTGGTGCTGGTGCGCTGGGGCTCGGACCAGCACGAGATGTCGGTCTTGGGACTGACGAAGGCCATCCTGTCCAACCCGATCCTGATCGCCTGCTTGGTCGGACTTGCGCTGAACCTCAGCCATGTGCCGCGTCTGCCGGGGATTTCGGACACGCTGGAGCTGCTGGGCGGGGCCGCCTTGCCGCTGGGCCTGATCGTGGCGGGCGCTGGCCTCAGCTTCGCCCAGGTGGCGCGGCGCCGGATCACCATCGGGCTGGTTTCATTCGTGAAGCTGATCGTCACGCCGCCGCTGATGTGGGGTCTGTGCGTCCTCTACGGCGGCGACACGACGGCGCAGGGGATCGCCCTGCTGTGCGGCGCGGCGCCGGGCGCGGCGGCCAGCTACATCCTAGCGCGCCAGATGGGCGGGGACGCGCCGCTGATGGCCGGGATCGTGGCCCTGACGACCGTCGGCAGCGCGATAAGCATCCCGATCCTGCTGGCGCTCTTCCATCTGGCGTGAACGCCGCCTATAGGCGGGCCTCGATGACCGATGCAGCCGCCGTCACCGATCTGATCCACCAGCGGCTGATCCCGTTCCCCAAAGCCCATTTCTTGTCGGCCGGTGATCTGAACCCGCCCGCGGCGCTCGCCCTGCTCGATCTGGCGGACGCCTTCGTCGACCTGAACCGTTCGTCGGCCAAGGCGCTCGATCTCATGAGCGGCCAGACGGTCATGAACCTGTTCTTCGAGAACTCGACCCGCACCAGCTCGTCGTTCGAGATCGCGGCCAAGCGGCTGGGCGCCGACGTGGTGTCGATGAGCCCGCGCACGTCGTCGGTGGCCAAGGGCGAGACCCTGATCGACACGGCGGTGACGCTGAACGCCATGAAGCCCGACATTCTGGTGATCCGGCACTCGGCCTCGGGCGCGGCGGATCTGCTGTCGCAAAAGGTCGGCTGTGCGGTGGTCAACGCCGGCGACGGGCGGCATGAGCATCCGACCCAGGCGCTGCTGGACCTGTTGAGCCTGCGCCGGGCGTTCGGCGATGTGGGCGGGCTGACGGTGGCCATCTGCGGCGACATCGGCCACAGCCGTGTGGCGCGGTCGAACGTGGCCCTGCTGTCGATGATGGGCGCGCGGGTGCGGTTGATCGGACCGCCGACCCTGGTGCCCGGTGACGCCGACCGCTGGGGCTGCGACGTGTTCCACGACATGAAGGAAGGCCTGCAAGGCGTTGATGTCGTGATGATGCTGCGCCTTCAGCTGGAGCGGATGGAGGGGGCGCTGGTGCCTTCCACCCGCGAGTATTTCCGCTTCTGGGGTCTGGACCGCGAGAAACTGTCCTGGGCCGCCCCGGGGGCGAAAGTCATGCATCCGGGGCCGATGAACCGGGGCGTCGAGATCGATTCCGACGTGGCCGATGATCTGTCTGTCTCGCTGATTCAGGATCAGGTCGAGATGGGGGTGGCCGCGCGGATGGCCGTGTTGGCTTCGCTTTCTGTTCGTCATGGAGAAAAGCAATGAGCGCTTCGCTCCTTTCCTTCCCCCCTCGCGGGGGAAGGTGGGCCGCGGAGCGGCTCGGATGGGGGGACTGTCGGCCCTTGGCTGAAAGTGTGACGATGAGCGAAAATGGACGGGCCGGTGTTTCACCCCCCATCCGTCAGGTTTCGCCTGCCACCTTCCCCCGCAAGGGGGGAAGGACGTGAACTCCCTCGCCATCATCAACGCCCGCCTGCTGGACCCCGCGTCCGACTATGACGGCTCCGGCGCCGTCCTGGTCGAGGACGGCCGCATCGTGGAAGTAGTTCACAGCACAGGCAGTTTCGACGCCGATCAGGTCATCGACGCCGACGGCCTGTGCCTGTCGCCCGGCCTGATCGACATTCGCGTCAAGACCGGCGAGCCCGGCGCCGAGCCCAAGGAGACGCTGAAGTCGGCCAGCCAGTCGGCGGCGGCGGGTGGCGTCACCACCATCGTCATCCAGCCTGACACCGATCCCGCCATCGACGACCCGGCGATGATCGATTTCATCCAGCGGCGCGGCGCGGCCCTGAACCTCGTCAACGTCCGGGCGGCGGGTGCAGCGACGAAAGCCCGTGACGGCAAGCGCATGGCCGAGATCGGCCTGATGGACGAGGCGGGCGCCCTCTATTTCACCGATGGCGACCGCGTCATCGCCGACAGCCGCACCCTGCAGCGGGTGATGAGCTACGCCGCCGCCTTCAACGCCCTGATCGCCTGCCGGCCTGCCGATCCGGGGCTGGTCGAGGGCGCGGTGGCGACGTCCGGCGAACTGGCGACCCGGCTGGGCCTGTCGGCGGCGCCCGCCATCGCCGAGCGCATGGGGCTGGAGCGTGATCTGGCGCTGGTCGAACAGACCGGCGCGCGGCTGCTGGTGGACCAGATTTCGACGGCGGGGGCGCTGGAGGCGCTGGCGCGGGGCCGGGCGCGGGGGCTGGAGGTCGCGGCGTCCGTGTCGATCAACCACCTGTGCTTCAACGAGATCGACATCGGCGACTACCGCACCTTCTACCGCCTCGACCCGCCACTGCGGCCAGAGAGCGATCGGCAGGCGCTGATCGAGGCGGTGCGCGACGGGCTGATCGACGTCATCACCTCGGCCCATGCCCCGCATCCCGCCGAGGACAAGCGCCGGCCCTTCGCCGAGGCCGCACCCGGCGCCGTGGGGCTGGAAACCCTGCTGTCCGCCGCCCTGGGGCTGCATCACGAATACGGGCTGGAGCTGCTGGACATCCTGCGGCCGCTGACCATCGGCCCCGCGGCCCTGCTGGACCTGCCGGTCGGGCGGATCGAGGCCGGTGCCCCCGCCGACCTGGTGCTGTTCGACCCCAATACGCCGGTGGTCATCGACGCGGACAAGCTGCGCTCCAAGTCCAAGAACTCACCGTTCGACGGCCGCCGTCTGCAAGGGCGGGTCTTGCTCACCGCCGTCGCTGGACGCATCGTCCACGACGCACGCTGAACGGGAGCGAATCACCTTGCAGGATCTGGTAGGCGCAGCCCTTCTGACGGTCGCCCTCGTGGCGGTCGGCGGCTATCTGCTCGGGTCCATTCCGTTCGGGGTGATCCTGACCCGTCTGGTGACCGGCGAGGATGTGCGCAACATCGGGTCCGGCAACATCGGCGCGACCAATGTGCTGCGGACAGGCCGCAAGGATCTGGCCTTCGCCACCCTGCTGCTCGACGCCGGCAAGGGCGCGGCGGCCTATCTTATCGTCCAGGCGCTGTTCCCTGACGTGCCGGCTCTGGCGGCCATCGCGGGGGGCGCGGCCTTCCTGGGCCACCTGTTCCCCGTGTGGCTGGGCTTCAAGGGCGGCAAGGGGGTGGCGACCTTCTTCGGTCTTCTGCTGGCCGCACATTGGCCGTTGGGCTTGCTGGCGGGCCTGACCTGGATCGTGGTCGCGGCCCTGTTCCGCATCTCGTCCCTGTCCGCCCTGATCGCGGCGGCGGCGGCCCCGGCCTATGCGTCCCTGCCGATCGCGGCCCTGTCGCTGCCGACCTCGGGGCCGATCCGGGCGCTGGCGCTGGGCACCGCGGTGCTGATCTGGATTCGCCACGCCGAGAACATCGCTCGCCTGCTGAAGGGGGCCGAGCCCCGCATCGGCGCGAAGAAGGCGTGAGCAGCCTCAACGAGGCCGAGCGTTTCGCCCGGCTTCAGCTCGCCCGCACCGACCGCATCGGCCCCGTCGCTTTCGATCAGCTGATCCAGCGGTTCGGAACCGCCATGCGCGCCGTCGACGCCCTGCCCGACCTGATCCGGCGCGGAGGCGGGCATGGGTATGACTTGGCTAAGCGGGATGCCGTCGAGGCCGAGATGGCGGCGGGCGAGGTCGTGGGCGCGAAACTGATCGTGCTGGGCGACGCCGCCTATCCGCCCGCTCTGGCCGCCGTCGATCCGCCGCCGCCGGTGCTGTGGGCGCTGGGCGACGCAGACCTGTTGTCGAAACCCGCCATTGCCATCGTCGGCGCGCGCATTGCCTCGGCCGGCGGCCAGCGGATCGCCCGGGGGCTGGCGCAGCAGCTGGGTCAGGCAGGCCGCGTCGTCGTCTCCGGCCTTGCCCGCGGCATCGACGCCGCGGCGCATCAGGGCTCGCTGCCCACCGGCACGGTCGCAGTGCTTGGGGGCGGCGTGACCGACATCTATCCACCCGACAATGCCGCCCTCTATGCCGAGGTGGCCGAACAGGGCTGCATCGTCTCCGAAAGCCCGGTCGGCCACCGGGCGCAGGCGAAGGACTTCCCCCGCCGCAACCGCATCATATCGGGCCTGTCGCGCGGGGTGATCGTGGTTGAGGCCGAACTGCGCTCCGGTTCGCTCATCACCGCCCGGCTGGCGGGCGAGCAGGGGCGCGAGGTCTTCGCCGTGCCCGGCTCGCCGCTGGACCCGCGCTCGAAGGGGCCGAATGAGCTGCTGCGCCAAGGCGCGATCCTGTGCGAGGGGCTGGAGGATGTGGAGCGCGCCTTTTCGGGCCTGCGCACCCTGCGCGAGCCGCCGGCGGATCGCCCGTTCGACGGCGCGCCCGACGACATCGAGCCCAAGGTGATAGAGGCGGTCGCAGCCCTGTTGTCTCCCACGCCGACGCCGCGCGACGAACTGGCCCGGGCGCTGAACCTGCCGATCGGGACGGTGGCGGCGGCGCTTCTGGAGCTCAGCCTGTCAGGCCGCGCGACCCTGTTGCCCGGCGGTCTGGCGTCCAGCTAGGCCGGGCGCTGAGCCAGCATGGCCGCCGCATCCAGCACCGCCCCCAGGGGCTCGTCACCCTCCCTGCGGGCCATCTGCGCCAGCTCGGTCGCCAGGGAGCAGATGTATTCCCGGACCGGGCTGTCCTGCATCGACGCCCTCGCCCCTCGGGCGGCAGGCTCAGCGACGATCTGAAGACGCGCGTTCTGATCCTGCATCTGAGTCTCCCGGTAACCTCGATCGCTCAGACAACTTTTAGGGGCATTATAAAAAAGCATCAACCTTAAAGGCCCATCCTGGGTCCCCGGATTGACACGGGCGATGCGGCGACACACGTTCCCGCCCCTTCCCGAGACCCCCGGAACCGTCGCGACCGTCGGATCCGCCCGAACCGGACACCATGAATCTCGTCATCGTCGAAAGCCCGGCCAAGGCCAAGACCATCAACAAATACCTGGGCTCGAACTACGAAGTCCTCGCCTCCTACGGCCACGTCCGCGACCTGCCGTCGAAGGACGGCTCGGTGCTGCCCGACGAAGACTTCGCCATGCAGTGGGAGGTCGACGCCAAGGCGTCCAAGCGGATCAGCGAGATCGCCGAGGCCGCCAAACGCGCCGACCGCGTCATCCTGGCCACCGACCCCGACCGCGAGGGCGAGGCCATCAGCTGGCACGTGCTGGATATCCTGACGAAGAAGAAGGCGCTTAAGGACACCGCCGTCGAGCGCGTCACCTTCAACGCCATCACCAAGACGGCGGTGCTGGAGGCGATGGCCGCTCCGCGCCAGCTGGATATGGAGCTGGTCGAAGCCTATCTGGCTCGCCGCGCGCTGGACTATCTGGTGGGCTTCACCCTGTCGCCGGTGCTGTGGCGCAAGCTGCCGGGCGCACGTTCGGCCGGGCGGGTGCAGTCCGTGGCCCTGCGCATCGTCGTCGACCGCGAGCTGGAGATCGAGAAGTTCCGGCCCCAGGAATACTGGTCCGTTGAGGCCGATCTGGCCGCCGACAGCCCGCCGTTCACCACCCGACTGGTCAAGCACGACGGCAAGCGCATCCAGCGTCTCGACATCAAGTCCGAGGCCATGGCGAGCGCGGCCCGTGAAGCCATCGCGAACGGCGACTTCACCATCAGGTCGATCGAGAAGAAGCCGGTCCGCCGCTTCCCCTCCCCGCCCTTCACCACCTCGACCCTGCAACAGGAGGCGGCGCGCAAGCTCGGCTTCGACGCCCAGCGCACCATGCGGGCGGCGCAGAAGCTGTATGAAGGCGTCGACGAGACGGGCGGCCTCATCACCTACATGCGGACCGACGGCGTCCAGACCACGCCGGAGGGCATCGCCCAGGCGCGCGAGGTCATCGGCGACCGCTTCGGCCCAGCCTTCGTCCCGGCCGAGGCCCGCTACTACAAGACCAAGGCCAAGAACGCCCAGGAGGCGCACGAGGCCATCCGCCCCACCAACATCGCGCGCCACCCCGACAGCCTGCGCCTCGAGAGCGACCTGCAGCGGCTGTATGAGCTGATCTGGAAGCGCATGGTCGCGTCCCAGATGGAGGCCGCGCGCCTCGACCGGACCACGGTCGACATCGAGACACCGGACGGCCTGACCGGCCTGCGCGCCACGGGCCAGGTGGTGACCTTCGACGGCTTCCTCGCCGTCTATGAGGAAGGCCGTGACGACAAGCCGAAGTCGGGCGAGGACGACGAGGACGATACCACCCGCCTGCCCACGCTCAAGGAAGGCGCGAAAGCCAGGGTCGAGGCCATTCGCACCGAGCAGCACTTCACCGAGCCGCCCCCGCGCTTCTCGGAGGCGACCCTGGTCAAGAAGCTGGAAGAGCTCGGCATCGGCCGGCCCTCGACCTACGCCTCGATCCTGACGACCCTGCGCGACCGCGAATACGTCCGCATGGACAAGAACCGCTTCGTGCCCGAGGACAACGGCCGTCTGGTCACCGCCTTCCTGGAACAGTTCTTCGGCCAGTGGGTGCAGTACGATTTCACCGCCGCGCTGGAGAACCAGCTGGACGAGGTGTCGTCCGGCGACCTCGACTGGAAGGCGCTGCTGCGTGAGTTCTGGGGCCAGCTGAAGCCCGCCACGGCCGCGATGCTGGAGCGTCAGGGCGTCATCGACGAACTGGACGCGGCCATCGGCCCGTTCCTGTTCCCGCCGAAGGATGACGGTTCGGACCCGCGCCTGTGCCCCGTCTGCGGCACGGGGCGGCTGCATCTGAAGGCCAGCTTCAAGATGCGGTCGTCCTTCATCGGCTGCTCGAACTATCCGGAATGCCGCTACACCCGCGGCTTCGGCGGCGCGGCGAATGAGGCCGAGGCCGGCTCGGACCGCGAACTGGGCGTCGACCCGGCCACGGGTCTGGCGGTCGGGCTCAAGATCGGCCGCTTCGGCCCCTATGTCGAAACCGCCAACCCGGACGGCGACAAGCCGAAGCGGTCGTCCCTGCCCAAGGGCTGGAGCCCTGCGTCCCTGACGCTGGAGCAGGCGCTGCGTCTGCTGGCCCTGCCGCGCGAGGTGGGCGTCCACCCCGAGGACGGCAAGCTGATAACCGCCGGCCTCGGCCGCTACGGGCCTTTTGTGCTGCACGCCGGGACCTACGCTAACGTCTCGGACATCGAGGAGGTGTTCGAGGTCGGTCTGAACCGCGCCGTCGCTCTGCTGGCCGAGAAGCGGGCCGGCAAGTTCGCCGGACGTGGCGCGGCAACGGCCCCGCTGAAGGATCTCGGCGCCCACCCGGAAACGGGCGATCCGGTGCATGTCATGGCCGGGCGCTTCGGTCCCTACGTCAAATCGGGCAAGATCAACGCGACCCTGCCCAAGGGAACCGCGCCCGAAGACCTGACCATGGAACAGGCCCTGCCCCTGCTGGCCGCCAAGGCCGGCGCGGCGCCGAAGAAGAAGGCCCCCGCGAAGAAGGCGGCCGCCAAAAAACCGGCGGCGAAGAAGGCTCCGGCCAAAAAGCCCGCAGCGAAGAAAGCGGCCAAGCCCAAGGCCTAGGGCAGCAGCCCCGACAGCACCTTCGGAATCCCCTCCGGCAGATCCTCGGCGATCAGGCCGGGGCCGATGGCGCGGGCGGCCTCGGCGTGCATCCACACGGCGGCGCAGGCGGCCTCGAAGCTGTCCATGCGCTGGGCGACCAGACCGGCGATCAGGCCTGCCAGCACGTCGCCGGTCCCCGCCGTCGCCAGCCATGGCACGCCATTGCCGTTGACCACCAGCCGCCCGTCCGGCGCGGCGATCAGGGTCTCACGCCCCTTCAGCACCACGATCGCTCCCGCGCGTCGTGACGCCATAGCCGCCGCATCGGCTCGTTCATGCTCCGCCAGATCAGGGAACAGCCGCGCGAACTCCCCCGCGTGCGGCGTCAGCACATCGTCGCGGTCGAGCACGGCGAACAGGTCGGCGGGCGCATGCTGGAACGAGCTCAGGCCGTCGGCGTCGATGACCAGAACCGCGCCCGTCGCGGCCAGCGCCCTCACGTTCATCGCCGTCGCATCGCCAACCCCGGCGGCGGGACCGATGACCACGGCGTCCATGTCCCGCGCCTCATGCGCCAGACCTTCCGGCGAATGGAACGAGGCCAGCATGACCGCCTCGATGGCCGGGGCGATCACCGGCGCGGCGTCCGGCGGGCACAGGATGCGCACAACCCCTGCCCCGACCCTGAGACCCGCCCGCGCCGCCAGCCGCGCGGCCCCTGTGTGCATCGCATCGCCGGACACGACGCCCAGTCTTCCGCGCTGATGTTTGTGCGCATCCGGCCCCGGCCAGGGCAGGCGATCACTCCAGACAGCGGGTTCGTTGCGGATCGGCATGATTTCTCTGTTCACGGATGGCGACAGGCGTGAAAAGTCGCTTGCCTTATTGTGCGATGCAATGTCCCTTTAGCGCCCGAGCGCAAGGCCCGTTCCGGCCGCCTCGGGAGCGCCCATGAAGAAGATCGAAGCCGTCATCAAGCCCTTCAAGCTCGATGAAGTGAAGGAAGCGCTCCAGGACGTGGGCGTGCAGGGCATGACCGTGCTCGAGGCCAAGGGATACGGCCGCCAGAAGGGCCATTCCGAGCTTTACCGCGGCGCCGAATACGTCATCGACTTCCTGCCCAAGATCAAGATCGAGGTCGTGGTCACCGACGACATGGCCCCGGCCGTGATCGAGGCCATCCAGAACGCGGCCCGCACCGGCAAGATCGGCGACGGCAAGATCTTTGTCTCCGACGTCCATGACGTCATCCGCATCCGCACCGGCGAAACCGGCGCACAGGCTGTCTAACCCTTTCACCGGCCGTCCCTCGGGGCGGCCTTTCCTCTTCCTCCCCGAAGACAACAGGACCCATCAAGAATGAGCGCCGCCGGAAAAATCCTGCAAGAGATCAAGGACAAGGACGTGAAATACGTCGACGTCCGCTTCACCGACACGCGCGGCAAGCTGCAGCACGTCACCTTCGACATCGACCTGGTGGACGATGACTTCCTGAACGAAGGCACGATGTTCGACGGCTCGTCGATCGCCGGCTGGAAGGCCATCAACGAGAGCGACATGCTGCTGAAGCCGGATCTGGCCAGCTGGTACATCGACCCGTTCTACCAGCAGACGACCCTGTGCCTGTTCTGCGACGTGATGAACCCCGACACGGGGGAACCCTACAACCGCGACAGCCGCTCGATGGCCAAGAAGGCGCTGGCCTATGTGCAGTCGTCGGGCGTGGGCGACCAGGTCTTCTTCGGCCCCGAGGCCGAGTTCTTCATCTTTGACGACGTGCGCTGGTCCACCCAGCCGCACAACACCGGCTACAGCTACGACTCGATCGAGCTGCCCTCGAACACCGGCTCGGAATATTCCGAGGGCAACATGGGCCATCGCCCGGGGCACAAGGGCGGCTACTTCCCCGTGAACCCGGTGGACTCGGGTCAGGACCTGCGCGGCGAGATGCTGGGCGTCATGCGCGATCTGGGCATGCAGCCTGAGAAGCACCACCACGAGGTGGCGCCGGCCCAGCACGAGCTGGGGCTGAAGTTCTCGGACCTGCTGACCATGGCCGACCGGCTGCAGCTGTATAAGTACGTGATCCACAATGTGGCCGCCGCCTACGGCAAGTCGGCGACCTTCATGGCCAAACCGACCTTCGGCGACAACGGCTCGGGCATGCACGTGCACCAGTCGATCTGGAAGGACGGCAAGCCGCTGTTCGCTGGCGACAAATACGCCGGTCTGTCGGACCTGTGCCTCTGGTACATCGGCGGCATTATCAAGCACGCCAAGGCGATCAACGCCTTCGCCAACTCGACCACCAACTCCTACAAGCGCCTGGTTCCGGGCTATGAGGCGCCGGTGAAGCTGGCCTATTCGAGCCGCAACCGCTCGGCCTCGATCCGGATTCCGTGGGTGTCGTCGCCCAAGGCCAAGCGTCTGGAAGCCCGCTTCCCCGACCCGATGGGCAACCCCTATCTGACGTTCGTGGCCCTGTTGATGGCGGGCCTGGACGGCATCGAGAACCGCATCGATCCGGGCGCGCCCGCCGACAAGAACCTCTACGACCTGCCGCCGGAAGAGCGCGGCAACATCCCCGAGGTCTGCGGTTCGCTGGGCGAAGCCCTCGACAGCCTCGACAAGGACCGGGCCTTCCTCAAGAAGGGCGGCGTCATGGATGACGACTTCATCGACAGCTACATCGAGCTGAAGAAGGAAGAAGTCGCGCGGCTGCAACTGCACCCGCATCCGGTCGAATTCGACATGTATTACAGCTGCTGATCGGCGGCGGAGATCAGACCATCATGGGGCGCCGGGCGGGAAACCGTCCGGCGCCTTTCTGATTCAGCGGTTGGTCGTCTCGACCTCGACACCGTCCGGTCCGGCGCGGACGGTCGTCGAGTCGCCGCGGCGGTCGCGCTCGATGACGACGGGCGGGGTGTCGCGTTCGACCACCACGGCCGGCGCCTGGACCTCGCGGGTCTCGACCACGGTGGGGCCCGGAACCTCCACGACCTTGGTCTCGGTCTTTTCAGGTTCAGCCTGGGTGCAGGCGGCGAGGCCGATAACGGCGAACGAAGCGGCGGCGAGCAGACGGATCATGGATGGCTCCTGATTGAGCCGATGAAACGGCGAAGCCAGGCGGCGGTTCCAGTCAGGCCGCCGCCGCGTCTTCCTTCCTGCGCCGCAGCTCGATCAGGCGGACGCACCAGATCGAGATTTCGTAGAGCAGCACCAGCGGGATCGCGAGCATCAGCTGGCTGATCGGATCCGGCGGCGTCACCACGGCGGCGACCACCACCACGCCCACGATCGCATAGCGCCGCGCCTCGGCCATGACCTTCGACGAGATGATCCCCGCCATGCCCAGCAGGGTCATGACCACCGGCAGCTGGAAGCACAGGCCGAAAGCCAGCAGCAGCGCCGTGACCAGGCTAAGATACTCGGAAATCTTGGGCAGCAGCTCGACCGCCACGCCCGCCCCCGCCACCTGCTGGCCCAGCGAGAACCACATGACGAAGGGCAGCATGACGAAATAGACCAGCGCGCCGCCCAGGGCGAACAGCACCGGAGAGGCGAACAGGAACGGCAGGAAGGCGCCGCGCTCATTGCGATACAGGCCCGGCGCGACGAAGCGGTAGAGCTGGAACGCCAGCACGGGGAAGGCCAGCACGACACCGCCGAAGCCGGCGATCTTCATCTTGCTGAACAGCTGCTCCAGCGGTGCGGTGGCGATCAGGCGCACCGTTTCCTGCCCGGCCTCCGGGATCGGCTTCAGCCAGGCCGTGACCGCGATCAGGTCGAACGGATTGGAACCGTGCGGCCCGGCGGCCGCATGCAAGGCCGCCGCCGCCTGGAACGGGTGGATCAGGATCAGCTGGATCTGGTTGGCGAAATAGAAGCAGACCAGGAAGGCGATGAAGAAGGCGATCACGCAAACGAACAGGCGCGAACGCAGCTCGATCAGGTGATCCATCAACGGCGCGCGCGACGCCTCGATCTCGGCCTCGTCCCGGTCGCTCATAGTTCGACCGTCTTGGCGCGAACCGGCTTGCGCTTGCCGGACGCCGTCTTGATGGAGGCTTCGGCCTTCGCCTTGGCCGGCGCCTTGGCCTTCGCCGACGCAGCCTTCGCCCTGGGCGCGGCCGCCTTGCGCGGCACCTTCACCGGCGCGGGCTCAGGCGCCGTAACCGGCGGCGTGTCCGGCCATTCGTCAGGACCGGGCAGCGCCTGCATCGGCGCGGGCGCGTCGAGCGGCTTGTTCAGGTCGGTGGAGATGTCCCTGAAGGCAGCGTCGGCCTCGGGGCCCAGGTTGTAAATCCCCTGCCCCCGACGCAGTGCATCGACCTCCTTGCGCAGCTCGTCCAGCTCGGACTGGCGCGCCATCTCGTCGAAGCTGGCCCGGAACTCGTTGGCCATGCCGCGCGCCCTGGCCATGACCTTGCCGACCTTGCGCATCAGCACAGGCAAATCCTTCGGCCCCACCACAAGCAGGGCCGCCAGGCCGATCACGAGAATTTCGAGGCCGCCGATGCCGGGGCCGAGACCACCCATCTGTCAGGGTCTCCGACGCGGGGGCTAGCGCTTCAGCTCGTCTTTTTCGGCGTCGGTGCGCGGCAGGCTGCTGACGCCGTCGGACGGACCGTCCTTCTTGTCGTCATCCTTCAGGCCGTCGCGGAACGCCTTCACGCCCTTGGCCGCGTCGCCCATCAGGCCCGACAGCTTGCCGCGGCCGCCGAACAGCAGCAGCACAACCAGGCCAACGATGAGCCAATGCCAGATACCGAACGTGCCCACGGCGAACTCCTCAGTCGGGCCCTCGCGGCCCGGTCATAATCTCTCGCCGCATATAGGCCGGTTGATGGCGGCGCGCCAAGGGATTAGCCGGCCAGAACGTCCGCGGTCATCCGCGACAGAAGCTCGCCCCCCTGCCCCACCGCCGCCAGCCGCGAACTGGCATGGCCCAGCACATTGGCGGCATAGACCTCATAGAGGGTGACCTTGCCGGCCAGCCAGCCGGCCTCGCCGTCGCCCGCGTCGAGCCGGGCCTTGGCCGCAATCGCCCCCTTGGCCAGCATCCAGCCGCCGACGGTGTCGCCCAGCAGCTTCAGATAGGCGTCGGCCCCGGCCAGCACATCGGCGGCGGCGGCCGGGTCGGCCTTCTTGTCCAGCAGCCACATGGTGGCGTCCTCGACCGCCTCGACGGCATTGGCGAACCGCTCGACCGGCTTGCCGGAATAGAGACGCCCCAGCGCCGGCAGCGTCGCCTTCATCTCGGCGATCAGGGCTTTGGCCGATTCGCCGCCGTCCTGTGACAGCTTGCGGCCGACCAGGTCCATGGCCTGGATGCCGTTGGTGCCTTCGTAGATCGGCGCGATGCGGGCGTCGCGGTAATGCTGGGCCGCGCCGGTCTCCTCGATGAAGCCCATGCCGCCGTGGATCTGGACCCCCATGGAAGCGACCTCGCAGCCGACATCGGTGGACCAGGCCTTGGCGATGGGGGTGAACAGGTCCTCGCGGCCCTTCCACCTGCGGCGCTCGCCGTCGTCGGCGGCATGACGGGCCAGATCGGCGGCGACACCGGTCGACAGACAGATGGCGCGGGCGGCGGCGATCTTCGCCTTCATCACCGACAGCATGCGGCGCACGTCAGGGTGATCGAGGATCGGAGCATTGGCCTGTCCCGTCCAGGCGCTGCGGCCCTGTTTGCGTTCGGACGCATAGGCGAGCGCATGCTGATAGGCGCGTTCGGCGATGCCGACGCCCTCCATGCCGACGGCGAGGCGGGCCGCGTTCATCATGACGAACATGTGCGACAGCCCCTCGTTGGGCTGCCCCACCAGTTCCGCCGTCGCGCCCTCATAGGCCATGACGCAGGTGGGCGAGGCGTGGATGCCCAGCTTGTGCTCCACCCCCACGGGCCGGAAGCGGTTGCGGTCGCCCAGCGAGCCGTCGGCGTTGACCGCGAACTTGGACGCCAGAAACAGGCTGATTCCCTTCGGTCCCGGCGGGGCGTCTGGCAGGCGCGCCAGCACCATGTGGACGATGTTGTCGGTGGCGTCGTGGTCGCCCCAGGTGATGAAGATCTTCTGGCCCGTCAGGCTGTAGGTCCCGTCGCCGTTCGGCGTCGCCGTGGCCGTCAGGGCTCCAAGGTCAGACCCGGCCTGCGGTTCGGTCAGGACCATCGCTCCGGTCCATTCGCCGCTGACCAGCTTCGGCAGATAGGTCGCGCGCTGATGCTCGGTCCCGTGCGCCTCCAGCGCCTCGATGGCCGCCAGCGAGAGCATGGGGCACAGGCCGAAGGCCATGTTGGCGGCGTGCACGGTCTCATAGGCCGCCAGCTCCAGCGCCTTGGGCAGACCCTGCCCGCCCGAATGAACCGGCGCGGCCAGACCCGTCCAGCCGCCCTCGGCGAACTGCCGATAGGCGTCGGCGAAACCGGGCGCGGCGGTGACGGCGCCGTTGGCGTATTTCGCCCCGGCCAGATCGCCCGGCCGGTTCAGGGGCGCGAGCACCTCTTCCGAGAACTGCCCGCCCGCCTCCAGCACCGCGCGCATGACGTCGGGGTCATAGTCGGGAAAGGCCCCGGTGGCGGCGACCTGGTCGATTCCGGCGATGGCCTCGAGGGTGAAGGCCAGGTCCCGGACGGGTGCGCGATATGTCATGGTGGTCCTCGTGTTCTCGACGCGTATAGCCTTGGCGAAACAGCCGCGCTCGGCCAAGGTGACGACGTGCCGCTGCGGAATGGAAGTGTGATGAGCGAACCCAGAAACAGATACTCCGGCGTGTCCTTGGCCTTTCACTGGCTGACCGCCGCGCTGATCCTGGCGCAGGTGCTGCTCATCACGGCCCATGAAGCGACCGACGGGCCGATTTCGCGCGAGTTCGTGCTGGTGCACAAGTCCGTCGGCCTGACCATTCTGGTGCTGACGCTGGCGCGGATCGGCTGGCGGCTGGCCAATCCGGCCCTGCCCCTGCCCGACCGCATGCGCGGCTGGGAAAAGATCGCCGCGCGGGTCACCCATGTGGGCTTCTACATCCTGCTCATCGGCCTGCCCCTCGGCGGCTGGGCGGCATCCTCCGCGGGCGGGCGGGTGATCGAATGGTTCGGCCTGTTCGTCTGGCCGGCGCTGCCCGTGCCCCTGGACAAGGGCCTGGCCCGCACCTTCATGGACGCGCACGAGGCGGGGGTGAAGGTTCTGTATGTCCTGTTGGCCCTGCATGTGCTGGCGGCGCTGAAGCACCAGTTCCTCGACCGGGACAATGTCCTCCACCGCATGCTGCCCTTCATCCCGCGACGGCCGTGAGCGCGACGGACGCCGAGGCGGCCGCCGCCCTGCGCGACGGGCGGCTGGTCATCCTGCCGACCGAAACCGTCTATGGCCTGGCGGGCGACGCCGGGAATGCGCGGGCGGTGGCGGCGATCTTTGAAGCCAAGGGAAGACCGCGATTCAATCCTTTGATTTCCCACGTCTCTGACGCTGGCGAGGCTGAGCGCATCGCCATCCTGTCCGAGCCCGCCCGGCGGCTGGCCGAGGCCTTCTGGCCCGGGCCGCTGACCATCGTGGCGCCGTTCCGGCAGGGGTCGGGCGTCTGTGATCTGGCCCGCGCCGGCCTGGACAGCATCGCCGTGCGCGTTCCCGGCCACGCCCGCGCCCGTTCTGTCATCGCCGCCTTCGGAGGCCCAGTGGTCGCCCCCTCCGCCAACCGATCCGGCCGCCCCAGCCCCACGACCTTCGCCGACGCGGTGGACGAGACCGGCCCGGCGGCCTCGACCTGCGTCGACGGCGGCCCCTGCGCCGTGGGGGTTGAGAGCACGGTGGTGTCGGTGCTGGACGGCCGCGTCGCCCTGCTCCGTCCCGGCGCCGTCACCCGCGACGAGATCGAGGCCCTGGTCGGCCCGCTGGACGACAGCGGCGAAGGTCACCGCTCGCCCGGGCGGCTGACCCGCCACTACGCGCCCAATGCGCCGTTGCGGCTGGGCGCGGATCAGGCGGCGGCGGGCGAGATCCTGCTGGGATTTGGCCCCGGCGTCGGCGACCCGCGCTGGAGCCTCAGCGCATCCAGCGACCTGTCGGAAGCGGCGGCCAACCTGTTCCGGCTGCTGCGCGAGGCGGACCGCGAAGGTCCGTCAGGCATCGCGGTATCCGCCGTGCCGGAAACGGGTCTGGGCGAGGCGATCAACGACCGGCTGAAACGCGCGGCGGGGTTCGTGGGCTGACGCCTACTGAGCCGTCCAGCCGCCGTCGATGGAGAAGTGGGAGCCGTTGGCCGAGGCGCCGAGGTCGCTGACCAGATAGAGGAAGATCCCCGCCAGCTGGTCCGTCGTGACGAATTTCTTGGTCGGCTGGCTGCCCAGGATGATGTCCTTCATCACCTGCTCCTTCGACATCCCGCGCGTGCGGGCCTGATCGGCGATCTGCTTCTCCACGATCGGCGTCTCGACGAAGCCGGGGCAGATGGCGTTGCAGGTGATGTTGTCCTGGGCGACTTCCAGGGCGACCGTCTTGGTGAAGCCGAGAACCCCGTGCTTGGCGGCGACATAGGCCGACTTGAACGGGCTGGCGACCAGACCGTGGGCAGAGGCGACATTGACGATGCGGCCACGACCCTGGGCCTTCATGATCGGGATCGCGGCCCGCGTCGCATAGAAGGTCGACGACAGGTTGATGGCGATGATCTTCTCCCACTGGTCGGCGGGGAATTTCTCCACCGCCTCGACGTACTGGACGCCGGCGTTGTTCACCAGGATGTCGAGACGGCCCAGCTGATGCTTGGCGAAGGCGACCATGTCGGCCACCTCGTCGCCCCGCATCATGTCGGCGGCGTGATAGCGCACGCGGACGCCGCAGCTGGCCTCCATCTCGGCGCGGGTGCGCTCGATCTCGCTGGGATCGCCCAGACCGTTCAGCACCACGTCGCCGCCGCGGCTGGCCACCGCGCGGGCCAGCGCCAGGCCGATGCCCGAGGTCGAGCCCGAGATCACCGCCACCTGGCCGGTCAGATCATCCATGCCGCGCCGGGCCGGCAGTTCAGCCTTGGCGCTTTCGATGCTCTTCTTCGACCACTGGAACATAGGCGTCTTTCCGTCTCGGTGAGGCCGCGGACGGCCCGTCAGTCGTCAAACCTTAGCCGCTCATCCGCGCGATGGCGACACCGCGCCGGGAGAATTTCCCGACCTGATGAATATCCAGTCTGACGCTGTCGATCCTGCCTTGTCAAAGCGATAGCCGTCGCGGTCGAACGCTTTCAGGTCCGCCGCCGTCTCGATGCGCTGATCGATGGCGAACCGGGCCATGGTCCCTCGCGCCCGCTTGGCGTGGAAGGAGATGATGCGGCTGTCGTCGGCCGTGCCTTCGCGGAAATGGCAGGTGACGACAGGGATCTTCAGAGCCCGGGCGTCCACGGCGCCGAAATATTCCTGACTGGCCAGGTTGATGAGGGTCGGATCCGCCTGCCCCTCGGCGTCGGCGTTCAGCCGCTTCGAGATGCGGTCGCCCCAGAAGTCGTAAAGGCTGGACCCGCGCCGGGTCTTCAGCCGCGTCCCCATCTCCAGCCGATAGGGCTGGATCCGGTCCAGCGGACGCAGCAGGCCGTAGAGGCCCGACAGGATGCGCAGATGCTCCTGCGCCCAGCCCATCGCCGCGCCGTCCAGCGAGCGGGCGTCCAGCCCCTGATAGACATCGCCCGCGAACGCCAGCGCCGCCTGCAGCCCGATGTCGGTCGCCTTGGGATCAAACGCCTTGAACCGCGCCTGATTCAGCTTCGCCAGATCCGCCGAAATGCCCATCAGACGGCGTAGATCGGCTTGGGTCTGGCGCCGCGCGGTCACGGCCAGGGACGCCGTATCCTCGGTGAACCGCGGCTGCGTCGCCGGCAGGGCCTCGGTCGGCTCGGTGAAATCCAGCCGCTTGGCCGGTGACAGGACGATCAGCATGGCGGGCTGTCTAGGCCGCTTCGGTGACGGATTGAAGCGGGTGGATGGCCGCAGGCCTAGAACAGCACTCCCGGGTTCATGATCCGTTGCGGGTCAATCGCCGCCCGGATCGCGCGCATGGTCTCGATCTCCAGCGCCGACTTGTAGCGGCGGGCGTCGTCGGTCTTCAGGCGACCGAGCCCGTGTTCGGCGCTGATGGAGCCATCATAGCGGGCGACGATGTCGTGGACGACCTTTGAGCCCTCGACGCCGCGGGCGATGAAGGCGGGGCGGTCCACGCCCGCCGGCGCCATCACATCGTAATGCAGGTTGCCGTCGCCGACGTGGCCGAAGGCGCTGACGCGGCAGCCGGGCTCGAACCGTTCGACTGCGGCGGTGGCCTCGTCGAGGAAGTCGGCAATGCGCGACACGGGGACGGAGACGTCGTGCTTCCAGCCCGGCCCTTCGGGCCGCTGCCCCGCCGACTGTTCCTCGCGCACCTTCCAGAAGGCGGCGGCCTGGGCTGCGTTCTGGGCGATGGCGGCGTCGGTTATCAGGCCGTCCTCAAAGGCGGCGGACAGGATGCGCTCCATCCCTGCCTCCGCCGCGCCGGGTTCTCCGGACGCCAGCTCGATCAGCACACACCAGGGCGGGGTGGTGTCCAGTGGCTCGCGCGTGTCGGGGATGTGCTTCAGCACCAGCTCCAGCCCGATGCGCTTCATCAGCTCGAAGGCTTCGACCCCGCCGCCGGTCTCCGCCTTGGCCCGGGCCAGCAGGTCGATGGCGGCTCGCGGCGTCTCGATACCAACGACGGCCGTGGCGCGCGACCGCATGATCGGGAACAGCTTCAGGGTCGCCGCCGTGACGACGCCGAGCGTGCCCTCCCCCCCGATCAGCAGCTGTTTCAGGTCATAGCCGGTGTTGTCCTTCCTCAGGCGCTTCAGGCCATTGAACACCTGCCCGTCCGGCATCACCGCCTCGATCCCCAGCACCAGATCGCGCATGACGCCGTAGCGAAGCACGGCAGTGCCGCCCGCATTGGTGGAGATCACCCCGCCGATGGTCGCCGTGCCCTCGGCCGCGAGACTGAGCGGGAAGAAGCGGCCAACCTTCGCCGCCTCCTCCTGCGCCTCCAGCAGGGTCACCCCCGCCTCCACCGTCATGGCGTCATCCAGCGGCGTCACGTCGCGCACGGTCCGCAGCCGCCGCGTGGACAGCAGCACCTCGCCATAGGGAATCTGACCGCCGACCAGACCCGTATCGCCGCCCTGGGGCGTGATCGCCACGCCGTGTCGGGCGCAGACCTCGACCAGCCGCGCCACCTCTGCGGCGGTGCGCGGCATCAGCATCAGCGGCGTATGCCCGCTCCAGCGGTTGCGCCATTCCTTCAGCCACGGCGCGATCTCGGCCGGATCGTCGGTCCAGCCGCCGTCGCCGGCGACGGCTTTGAGGTCTGCGAGGGCTTCTGGGGAGGGTTCGGCCATGCCCCCTTGTCTCAAAGTCGTGGACGCGGCGAAAGGGCAAAGCCAAGGTGGCCGCATGACTGCCCCCTCCATGACGCCCGTCCCCGCTGTCGGCGTGGTCTGCCTGCGCGGCGATGAGGTGCTGCTGATCCGGCGCGGACGGCCGCCGCGTCTCGGCGAATGGAGCCTGCCCGGCGGCCGCATCGAGCCGGGCGAGCGAGCCGTGGAAGCCGCCCTGCGGGAACTGCGTGAGGAGACGGGGGTCGAGGCCGGGATCGTCGGGCTGGTCGATGTGGTCGACGGTCTGTTTCCCGATGCGGGCGTCCACTACGTCCTGATCGACTATGCCGCCCGCTGGACGGGCGGAGAGCCCGTGGCCGGCGACGACGCCGCCGACGCCCGCTTCATGCCGGTCGACGAGGCCCTGCGTCTGGTGGACTGGGACGAGACCCGCCGGGTCATCCGCACCGCCCGCGACATGATGGCCGGCTGAAATCGGACACGGCCATGTCCGGTTTCTGTAGCGGAGGGGTCCGGCGCGTCGTAACCTTCGCCGCATCAGGAGGAACGAATGGATTTCACCAATCTCGCCGCCATCGTGCTGGTCGTCTTTGCGATCATCTTGCTGTTCAGCGTCGTCAAGATCGTGCCGCAGGGGCGCGAACTGACCGTCGAGCGGTTCGGCAAATACACCAAGACCCTGAAGCCGGGGATCAGCATCCTGACGCCCTTCGTGGAGCGCATCGGCCGCCGCATGAACATGATGGAGCAGGTCCTGGACGTGCCCCAGCAGGAGGTCATCACCAAGGACAACGCCATGGTGAAGGTGGACGCCATCGTCTTCATCCAGGTGATGGAGGCCTCGGCCGCCGCCTATCGCGTCGAGAACCTGCCCTACGCCATCACCCAGCTGTGCATGACCAACCTGCGCACCGTGGTCGGCTCGATGGAGCTGGATGAGGTGCTGTTCCAGCGCGACAGCATCAACTCGCGCCTGCTGACCGTCATCGACGCCGCGACCGAGCCGTGGGGGGTGAAGGTCAACCGCATCGAGATCAAGGACCTGACGCCGCCCGCCGACATCACCAACGCCATGGCCCGTCAGATGAAGGCCGAGCGCGAACGCCGCGCGGTCATCACCGAGGCCGACGGCGAGAAGCAGGCCGCCGTGGCCCGCGCCGAGGGCGCCAAGCAGTCGGCGATCCTTCAGGCCGAGGGCCGCAAGGAAGCCGCCTTCCGCGACGCCGAGGCCCGCGAACGTCAGGCCCAGGCCGAGGCCGCCGCCACCAAGATGGTGTCCGACGCCATCGAGGCCGGCGATGTCAACGCCATCAACTACTTCGTCGCCCAGAAGTATGTGGAGGCCTTCGCCGAAATGGCCCGCAACCCGACGCAGAAGACGGTCATCGTGCCCGCCGAGATGGGCGCTTTGGTCGGCTCTATCGCCGGCATCGGCGAACTGGTCGGTCTGGCCCGCGACGGCGGCGGTTCATCCGCCCGCGTAGCCGCGCCGCCGCGCCCGGCGTCGTCCGCCGCGCCTGCACCCGTCCCCCGCGCGCCGCGCCGTCCCGGCTCGGTGCCCACCACGGAGTAGGTCATGGACGTCATCGCCAATCTCTATGCCTCCCAGCCGTTCTGGATCTGGCTGGCTGTCGGCGTGATCCTGCTGGCCGTCGAGGCGGCCCTGTCCACGGAATGGCTGCTGTGGCCGGCGGTGTCCGCCGGGATCGTGGCCGTGCTGACAGCCCTGGGCCTCAGGCTCGGGCTTACCGGCGAGCTGATCCTGTTCGCCGCCCTGACCGTCGCCGCGACCCTGCTGTCGCGGCGGCTGATCCAGCGGGTCAATCCTGACGACGCGCCCGACATCAACGACCGCGACCTGCGTCTGGTCGGTCAGCGCGCCAAGGTGGTCGAAGCCTTCTCGAACGGTCGCGGCCGGGTCTTCATCTCGGGCGCCGAATGGCCCGCCGAGATCGAGGGCGACGCCCCCCTGGCCGGTGAGAATGTGATCGTGGACGCCGTCGCCGGGCCGTTGCTGAAGGTGCGGGCGGCCTGAATTCACCTCTCCGCGCGCGAAGGCGCGTGGGGAGGACAGGCGGCCGAAGGACGCCAGGAGGGGGCGGCGCAGGCGACTGCCATTTGGAGCGCCAATCCCCTCTGACGGAGTCGCCCCCGCCTGACCGCTGCGCGGTCTGTCCTCCCCATCGGCCTTCGCCGACGTGGAGGTGAAAGGGTCATCGCCCCAGCACCTCGTCCACGCCGCGGTTGGCCAGACCGTCAGCGCGTTCGTTCAATTCGTGGCCGGCGTGGCCCTTGACCCAGCGCCAGCGCACGTCGTGCCGGGCACGGGCGGCGTCCAGGCGTTTCCACAGGTCGTCGTTCTTGACCGGCTTCTTCTCGGCCGTTTTCCAGCCGCGCGCCTTCCAGCCGCCGATCCACTCGGTGATGCCCTGCATCACATACTTGCTGTCGGTGTGCAGCTCGACCTTGCAGGGCCGCGTGAGGGCTTCCAGCGCCATGATCGCGGCCGTCAGCTCCATGCGGTTGTTGGTCGTGTTCGCCTCGCCGCCCCACAGCTCCTTCTCATGCCCCTGCCCGGTCTGCAGGACCGCGCCCCAGCCCCCGGGACCGGGATTGCCCTTGCAGGCGCCGTCGGTGTGGATGATGACGTGGGACAAGCGGTCGACTCGGATTGATGCAGACGCTCAGGTCTGATGGATTGGCCGTCTATACAAGGGGGAGACAGCCATGAACCGCCGCGAACTGATCGCCACATCCGCCGCAGCCGCGGCGCTCGCCGCCACCCCCGCCCTCGCCCGTCCCGCCGGAGCCTCGATGTCCAACGCCCCCGTCCCGCCTGTTGCAAAGAAAATCCCCGTCACCATCGAACAACTCGGCCGCACGCGGACCGACGACTATCAGTGGATGAAGGACGACAACTGGCAGGCGGTGCTGCGCGACCCGACCCTCATCAAGGCGGATGTGAAAGAGCACCTGATCGCCGAGAACGCCTACCGCGAGGCCATGCTGGCCTCCACCCTGCCGCTGCAGGCCGCGATGTTCGAGGAGATGAAGGGGCGCATCAAGGAGGACGACTCCAGCGTGCCCGCCGGTGACGGCCCGTGGGAGTATTTCGTCGAGTATCAAACCGGCGATCAGCACCCTCGTTACATGCGTCGGATCAATCAGGCCCGAATTGCACCCGGTGCTGAAGAATTGCGGAACACCCCGGCGGAACTGCTCCTCGACGCCAACGCCCTGGCCGAGGGCAAGGCTTACTCTGAGGTGTCGTCGGTCGAGCACAGCCCCGACCACGACCTCTATGCCTATGCCGAGGACGCCCAGGGGTCCGAGGTGCACCAGATCTATGTGAAGGACCTCGCCACCGGTCAGGTGCTGCCCGAACCGATCCAGTCGGCGACTGGGAACTTCACCTTCTCTCCCGACAGCCAGTGGATCTTCTGGACCAACCGCGACGACAACGGCCGCCCTGACAAGATCTTCCGCCGCCCGGTGCACGGCGGCCCGGCGACGCTCGTCTATCACGAGACCGACGACGCCATGTTCATGAGCGTCGGCCGCACCGCCGACGACAAATTCATCACCATCAGCATCGGCAATCAGGAGGTCAGCGAGACCCGCTACATCCCCGGCGACGCGCCCGAGAGCGAGCCTGTCGTCCTGGCCGCCCGCGAAGGCGCGATCCGCTATGACGCCGACCACTGGGGCGATCGCTGGGTCATCCGCACCAACGCCGGCGACGCCATCGACTTCCGCATCGTCGAGGCCCCGACCAATGCGCCGGGCAAGGCCAACTGGCGCGATCTGGTGCCGCACACTCCGGGCCGGTTCATCGAAGGCTTTGACCTGACCGCGAACCATCTGGCGCGTCAGGAGCGGGCCGACGCCAACACCCGCATCATCATCCGCGACCGCTCCGGCGCCGAGCACGAGATCGCTGCGGACGAGCCCGCCTATGCCCTGTCGCTGGCCGGAGCGTCGGAGTTCGATACGGCGACGACGCGCTACACCTACAACTCGCCATCCACGCCGACCTCGACCTATGACTACGACATGGCGACGCGCGAGCGGACCCTGCGCAAGGTGCAGGAGGTGCCCAGCGGCCATAACCCGGCGGACTATGTCGTCGAGCGGGTGAACGCCCCCGCCGCTGACGGCGAACTGGTGCCTGTCACCATCCTGCGTCGCAAGACCACGCCGGTGAACGGCTCGGCGCCGCTGCTGCTCTACGGTTACGGCAGCTACGGCATCCCGATGGGAGCCAGCTTCTCGACCGGGCGGTTGTCGCTGGTGGACCGCGGCTGGATCTACGCCATCGCCCACATCCGCGGCGGGTCGGACAAGGGCTGGGGCTGGTTCCTGAACGCCCGGCGGATGACCAAGAAGAACACCTTCACCGACTTCATCGCCGCCGCCGAACACCTGATCTCCACCGGCCACGGCCGCGCGGGCCACATCGTCGCGCAAGGCGGATCGGCGGGCGGCATGCTGATGGGCGCGGTCAACAACATGCGGCCCGACCTCTGGGCCGGCATCATCGGCCAGGTGCCGTTCGTGGACGTCATCAACACCATGAGCGACGTCAGCCTGCCGCTCACCCCGCCCGAATGGCCCGAGTGGGGCAATCCGATCGAGGACCCCGAGGCCTACGACTACATGATGAGCTACAGCCCCTATGATCAGGTCGCCCCGCGCGCCTATCCGGCGGTGCTGGCGACCGGCGGCCTGTCGGACCCTCGCGTCACCTACTGGGAGCCGCAGAAGTGGGTGGCCAAGCTGCGGCCCGCGACCACCTCGGGCAAGCCGGTGCTGCTGAAGATCAACATGGAGGCGGGCCACGGCGGCGCCTCGGGCCGGTTCGACTATCTGAAGGAAGTCGCCCACGACTACGCCTTCGCCATCTGGGCTATCGACAAGGGCTGGGAGCGCGGGTGACCGCCGCCGTCCGCGACGCCACGGAAGCGGACCTGCCGGCCATCACGGCGCTGTATGGCCGCGAGGTGCTGACCGGCACGGCGACGTTCGAGCTCGATCCGCCGTCCCTGGCCGAGATGACGGCTCGTTTCGAAGCGGTGCGGGCGAAGGGCCTGCCCTGGCTGGTCGCGGAGGCCGACGGCGCCTTCGCCGGCTACGCCTATGCCTCGCCCTTCCGCCCGCGACCGGCCTACCGCTACGGCGTCGAGGGCTCGATCTATGTGGAGGAGACGGCGCGAGGCCACGGCGTCGGATGCCTGCTGCTGACCAGCCTGATCGAGCGGGTTCGGGCCATGGGTCTGCGCCACGTCATCGGGGCCATCAGCGACAGCGCCACCAGCGAGGCCTCGATCCGGCTGCACCGCGCGCTGGGGTTCCGGTACGTCGGCGCCTATCGGCAGGTGGGCTGGAAGTTCGACCGTTGGCTGGACGTCACCCTGATGCAGCTGGACCTCGATCCAGATGGCGAGGCCCCGACCGCGCCCGGTCTCGACCTCGGCGGCGGCTTGGCTTGAAATCAAGCAAAAGTTGAATCTGCCCTCGAATTCGGCGTATCGTCGTTCGATCACAAGGGGGCGGCCATGGTTTTACGTCGTGCAGTTCTCACAGGGCTTGTCGGAACTGGCTTGGGTGGCGCAGCGACGGTTGGCCCCCAGGACGTCTGCGCGCCCTACTATGGTCAGGGCTATTGCACGGACTACGTCAACCGCCGGACCGGCCGCCGCCAGCGAGGTGACGCCGATACATGGCCCTCAAACATGCCCAGGGACGCGGCGGCGGCCGGCGACGTCGCCATCTTCCGCAGTCTGAAGCACGTGGCCTATGTGGAGCGGGTCATCGAACGCGACAGTCAGGGGCGGACAGTCAGGGTGCTTGTGAGTGAAATGAATTACGGGCCAAGGAACCCAAACACGCCGCGGGAATGTTTCGTGACCTTGAACTTCAATGTCAGGACTGAACGCGAGGTCCGGGTTTCAGCGGCTGAGTTCATGCGCCCGGGAGGTTACACGCCACCTGCGCCGCCAAGGCCCTCAACACCTCCCCGACGAAAATACGGCTAGGACGCTCATTGATGCATAGGGCGACTGCGCCTAGATTCGGACCATGGCCATGCTTCGGACCCTGTCGATGCTGCTCGGCGCCCTTGCGGTGCTGTGGCTCGGCGCGGCCCCCATCCCTGCCGCTTCCGCCGAGGCGCCGCCCTGCCACGAGATGACGATGAGCCATGGGACAGCGCCCGACGCGCCCGCGCCATCGCCGGACAAGCCGATGAAGGTCATGGGCTGCTGCGTCGCCTGCGTGGCCGCGTCCCTGCCACAGCCGCCGGTCCGCACCGCTGTTCACACGCCGGCGCCCGTCCATGCCGCCCGCCCCCAGGCCCTGCTCGCGGGCCTGACCACCGCGCCTGAGCCCGGACCGCCCCGAACCGTCGCCGCCTGACGACCGTTCATCGCGGACAAGGTCCGCACACAGCATTCCGTTTCAGGAGGCCATCATGGCTGCCCGCATTCTCGCGCCCCTCGCCGGCGCATCCCTGCTCGCCCTCGCCCTTCCGGCGGCGGCGCAGGACCATTCGCAACACCATCCCGCGCCGCAGACGCCGCCCGCGTCCACGCCGCCCGCCGATCCCCATGCCGGCCACAACATGTCCCAGACCCCGCCGCCCGCCCAGCCGGCGCCCGCCGATCCTCACGCGGGCCATGACATGGGGGCCATGCATCAGGCCATGTCGGGCATGGACCACGAAACCATGGACCATCCCATGACCAGCGCCCTCGGAAGCTGGCCCATGAGCCGCGACGCCTCCGGCACAAGCTGGCAGCCGGACGCCTCGGTTCACGGCGGCGTCCATTCGTCCCAGGGCGACTGGTCCCTCATGAGTCACGCCCTGCTGAACCTGGTCTGGGACCGGCAGGAGGGACCGCGCGGCGACGAAAAGACCTTTGTCGCCGGCATGGTCATGACCTCGGCCCGGCGCGACTTCGCCGACGGCTCGACCCTGAACCTGCGCGCCATGCTCAGCCCCGATCCCTTCATGGGCAAGGAGGGCTATCCGCTGCTGCTGGCGGCGGGCGAGACGGCGGACGGGATCAATCCGCTGGTGGATCGCCAGCATCCGCACGAGCTGGTGATGGAGCTGTCGGCCAGCTATGCGCGGCGCCTGTCGGACAGCGACAGCGTTTTCGCCTATGTCGGCCTGCCCGGCGAACCGGCGTTCGGACCGCCCGCCTTCATGCACCGCATGAGCGCGATGGACAGCCCCGAGGCGCCGATCACCCACCACTGGCTGGACTCGACCCATATCGTGTTCGGCGTCGTCACCGCCGGCTGGGTCCATGATGCGTTCAAGCTGGAGGCCTCGACCTTCCGCGGCCGCGAGCCGGATCAGGACCGCTATGACATCGAGACGCCCGAACTGGACAGCTGGGCCGTGCGCGCGTCCTGGAACCCGTCGCCGGAATGGTCGCTGCAGGCGTCCTACGCCGACGTGACCGGTCCCGAGCAGCTCGACCCCGATGAGGACGACACCAAGTGGTCGGCCAGCGCCATCCACACCCGCCGCCTCGGCGAAGCGGGCTGGTGGTCAACCACCCTGGCCTGGGGTCGCAAGACCAACGATCACGACGAGTCCAAGGACGGCTGGCTGCTGGAGAGCGCCATCCATCCCGACGATCGCTGGACCGTCTTCGCCCGCGCCGAGCGGATCGAGACGGATGAGCTGGAGCCCGGCCCGGGCGGGGGCCATGGCCCCCTCTACACGGTGTCCAAGGCGTCGGTCGGGGCGGTGCACGACTGGCGGCTGGGCGAGCACACGCGGCTCGGCCTCGGCGCGCTCTACGCCGTCAACCGTGTGCCGGCGGCGTTGGAGCCGGCCTACGGCGGCGATCCCGACGGCATGATGGTGTTCGTGCGGCTGAAGGTGGAGTGACCCAGCCGCTCAGTGCGGCGCGATATCCGGCGGCGGCGTGGTCAGCCACGGCGCCAGCCGGAACCGTCGCGGCGCGTCGCCCAGGGTCTTGTGCACAATGAACTGCCGCGCAAAGGCGACGACGCCGCGGATGGTCTGTTCGTCGAACGGCTTGCACACGGCGCCCAGCGCCCCGGCGAAGCCTTCCGGAATCTGTTCCGGATTGGCGGTCAGGAACACCACCGCCGTTCCATACTCCGACACCACCCGCTGCGCGATCTGCGGCCCGGTCAGACCGTCCAGAAGGTTGACGTCGACCAGCGCCAGATCGGGCCGTTCACGCTCGGCGATGGTCAGCGCTCCGACGGTGTCCATGGCGCAACCGACGACATCGCACCCTGAGTCGGCGAGCACCAACTCCAGCTCCATCGCCAGGATCGCCTGGTCTTCGACTATCATGACCCGAAGGCCAGGCGGCAGCGTCAACGCAATCCCCGAGAAACGCACATTCCTCGCATTAACACTGTTGTGTCAGCGAGCGGACACACGAAACGCGCGCATGGCGAAAAGGTTCGGGGTGATGTATCTAAAAGCTCAATATTTTTGGGGTGAGGCGATCTATGGGGGCCAGCGCGCACAGCGGCGTTGAGGCGGCGCACCAGCGACTCTTGGGCGGCTATCAGCTGCTGCAGACGCTGGTGGCGATTCGCCTGCGCAGCGTGTCGGATCCGGAGGGCGTGCGACACCTGACCTGGCTCAGCGACATCGTCGCGGCCCTGGGCCTGCTGGCGCGGCGCGCGGGCGGCGAAGGCCCCATCGACTTCAACGCCTATCTGACCGACGCCGCCGCCTTCTGGCGCCGTGCCTGCGAGGGCCGGTCGATCCAGCTGGTCGTGCGCGGCAAGGTCGAGGCCCTGCCGGACAGCCACGCCCTGCCGCTCGCCATCATCCTGCATGAGTTGCTGTCCAACGCCGTGCGCCACGCCTTTCCCGACGGCCAGCGCGGCTCCATCGCCGTCGCCTTCTCCAGCGCCTCGGGGGGCGTCAGTCTGGTGGTGCGCGACTCGGGCGTGGGCGGCGAGGCCCTGACAAACCGCGACGGCCTGTCGATGGTCGAGGGTCTGGTCGCCCACCTCGGCGGCGCCTTCAGCATCGAGACCGCCCCCAACGCCGGGGTCGGCGTCCGCATCCGCCTGCCGGTAGAGGCGCAGCGCGCCCACTAGAATGCGGCGGCGCGGGCGGCCTTCAACCGCTTGACCAGCGCCGAGCGGGCCTTGGCCTGCGCGGCCTCCAGCGCCGCCCTCTGTTTCTCCAGCGCTTCCCGCTCGGCCGCCTGGGCGTGATCGAGCCCCTCGAGTTCCGCCTCCAGCGCCTCGACCTTGCGCCGCGCAGCCCATGGCGGCCGCTTCACCGCCGGCTTCCGTCGCGGCGCCGCCTTGCCGATATCGACCGCCAGGCCCCGCTCGATCACCTCCCCGGGCGATTTCAGCGCCGCCGCGTGATCCGGCCCCCCGGTCACTTCCCGCGCCAGGCCGTCCTTGAAGATGTCGCGGCCGATGCCCCAGGCGTCCAGCGCCTTCTGGCGCGACGACGCCGCCACGCTGAACGCATGGAAGCCGTCAGACCAGCAGAAGACCTTGAGCCGGGGCGCCATGGCGGCGGTAACCCGCGGGCGGCGATTTGGATGCGGGAAGGCGGATGGCTGGGGAACTAGGACTCGAACCTAGAATGACGGTACCAAAAACCGGAGTGTTACCATTACACCATTCCCCAGCAGGTCCGGCGCAACCGGAGCCGAAGCGCCGGAAGGCGGTCGAGATACGCGAACGTCGCGGGCGATGCAAGAACCGCATGAAAGACTATTTTCAACGACCAGGACCTTGATCGGTTGAGGAGGAATCGCTGCGCGATTCCGCTGATGCCGTGAATCAAGGTCCCTAATTATGCCGGGGCGTGATCTCCCCTGAAAACCGCATGACACTTTTCGGGATCACGCCCTGAAACGGCGCTTGCGGCCCTGAAAACCCGTCGCTATAAGCCCCCTCCTCATGTCGGAGTGTGGCTCAGCCTGGTAGAGCACTGCGTTCGGGACGCAGGGGTCGGAGGTTCGAATCCTCTCACTCCGACCATGAGATTTCCGGCCCGCCCCGAGCGCCGAACTCCTCCCCTCAATCCTTCGCCCTGGCCGCCACCGCATTCAGATGCGCGCCGACGGCCTCGATCGTGCGCTCGCCCAGGCGTTTGCGGCGAGCCAGCAGGTCCGGCGATCCCGCGTCATAGTCGGCCATCAGGCGGGTCACGAAGGTCCCCGACTGAACTTCGTGCAGCACCGTGTCCATGGCCGCGTGGCTTTCGGCTCCGATTACACGCGGCCCGGTCAGGTATGCGCCGTATTCCGCCGTGTTTGAGATGCGCCCGAACGCCCCGGCGATGCCGCGCTCGTACATCAGGTCGGTGACCAGCTTGACCTCATAAAAGCACTCGAACCAAGCCACCTCGGGCGGATAGCCGGCGTTCACCAGCTTCATGAAGGCCGCGTCGATCAGCTCGCCGGCCCCGCCGCACAGCACCACCTGTTCACCGAACAGGTCGCTCTCGCACTCGTCGCGGAAGGTCGTCTCCAGAATGCCCTTGCGGCCGCAGCCCAGCGCCGCCGCATAGGACAGGCCCAGCGCATGCGCCCCGCCCGTCGCGTCCTGATGCACGCCGAACAGGCAGAAGACGCCCTCGCCCGCCTCATACAGATCCCGGATGCGCGGCCCGATGCCCTTGGGCGAGGCCAGGATCACGTCGATGTCGGTGCGCGGCTCGACCAGTCCGAACCGCACCGACAGCCCATGCGCGAATATCAGGGCCGCGCCAGGCCGCATCGCCGGCGCCAGTTCATCGCGCCACAGATCGCGGTGCGCCTCGTCCGACACCATGACGGCCACCACGTCCGCCCCCGCCGCCGCCTCGCCCGCCGTCATGACGGTGAAGCCGTCGGCCTCCGCCTTCGCCCGCGTCGCCGACCCGGCCTTCAGCCCCACGACGATGTCCGCGACGCCCGAGTCCCGCAGGTTCAGCGCATGCGTCCGCCCCTGACTGCCGTATCCGATCACGGCCACCCGTTTGCCGCGAATGATCGACAGGTCGCAGTCGCGGTCATGGAATGTGGGCAGGGGCGTCGCTATCTGCTGGGTCATGCGCACACAGATAACCCCATCCGCCGTGGTCGGCTTCTGGAAAGACGCAGGGCCCGGCAAGTGGTTCGCCAAGGATGCCGCCTTCGACGCCGAATTCCGCCGGCGGTTCGAAGATGCGCACTTCATGGCCGCAAGGCGCGAGCTGGATCACTGGGCTGAAACGGCGGAAGGATCGCTGGCCCTGCTGATCCTGCTGGACCAGTTTCCGCGCAATGTCTTCCGCGATACGGGCCACGCCTTCGCCACCGACCCGCTGGCGCGCCATTTCGCGGTCATGGCGCTGGACGAGGGCCTCGATCAGCGGGTCGAGGCGCCGTTGCGCACCTTCTTCTACCTGCCGTTCCAGCATCACGAGGACCTGGCCAGTCAGGAGCGGATCCTGCCCTATTTCCAGGCCCTGCCCCGCGCTGCCAATGACCGCTGGGCCGAACACCATCACGACGTCATCGCCCGCTTCGGCCGCTTCCCCCATCGCAACCGCGCCCTGGGCCGCGAGACCACGCCGGAAAAGCAGGCCTTTATGGATGGAGACGGCTTCAAGGGTTGATACCCACAACTCCAACTCCGATCACGTGAACTTGCCGTTGGCGCCGGTGGTGATTCGGGGGCCAACTCCCGAGGATGAATGCCGCCGTCGCCCTCGCTGATCTTCAGGCCCGCACCGGAGCCGTCGCGGCTGACCACCCGGAGTGGCAGTATCTGAACCTGCTGCGCGACATCCTCGACAACGGGGCCACCCGCGACGACCGGACCGGCACGGGGACGCTGGGCGTGTTCGGCCGTCAGATGCGGTTCGACCTGTCGAAGGGCTTTCCGGTCCTGACCACCAAGAAGCTGCACCTGCGCTCGATCATCGTCGAGCTGCTGTGGTTCCTGCGCGGCGAGACCAATATCGGCTGGCTGAAGGAAAACGGCGTCAGCATCTGGGACGAATGGGCCGATGAGAACGGTGACCTCGGGCCGGTCTATGGCAGCCAGTGGCGGAGCTGGCCGGACGGGCGCGGCGGCACGATCGACCAGATCGCCAATGTGGTGCATTCGATCCAGACCAAGCCGGATTCGCGCCGGCATATCGTGACGGCCTGGAACCCGGCGGAAGTGGACGAGATGGCGCTGCCGCCGTGCCACTGCCTGTTCCAGTTCTATGTGGCGGATGGCAAGCTCAGCTGCCAGCTCTACCAGCGCTCGGCCGACATCTTCCTCGGCGTGCCGTTCAACATCGCCTCCTATGCGCTGCTGACGCTGATGATGGCGCAGGTGACGGGGCTCGAGCCGGGCGAATTCATCCACTCGTTCGGCGACGTGCACCTCTACTCAAATCATGTCGAGCAGGCGCATGAGCAACTGGCGCGAGCGCCCAAGCCGCTGCCGCGGATGACGCTGAACCCCGACCGGCAATCGATCTTCGAGTTCCAGTTCGAGGATTTCATGCTGACGGGCTACGACCCGCATCCGCATATCAAGGCGGCGGTCGCGGTCTAGCGGGCTAGGGGGCCGACCGGTTGGCGCCGGCGGCGAGGCCAGCCTGCGCGTTGGCCTTGATCTGGCGCAGGGTCTCAAGCAGCACGGT
>DASWYI010000009.1:0-20934 GCA_036405055.1 Brevundimonas sp. | reverse complement strand
CGAGCTGGCCCAGTATCGTGAAATGGCCGCCTTCGCCAAGTTCGGCTCGGACCTGGACGTCTCGACCCAGAAGCTGCTGGCGCGCGGCGCCCGCCTGACCGAGCTGCTGAAGCAGCCGCAGTACTCGCCGCTGGCCGTCGAGGAGCAGGTCGTGTCGATCTACGCCGGCACGCGCGGCTACCTGGACGGCATCGCCGTTTCGGACATTGGCCGCTTCGAGAGCGAGCTGCTGGCGCGCGTCCACTCGAACCACGCCTCGCTGCTGGAAGGCATCCGCACCAAGAAGGCCCTGACCCCGGAACTCGAAGCCGAGCTCAAGGACGTCCTGGCCGCCTTCACCAAGACCTTCGCCTAAGAACTGACCAGAGAGCGAGAGTAGCGCCGGATGGCCAGCCTCAAGGAAATGCGCAATCGGATCGGAAGCGTGAAAGCCACGCAGAAGATCACGAAAGCCATGCAGATGGTCGCGGCGGCCAAGCTGAAGCGCGCCCAGGAGCAGGCGGAGAACGCCCGCCCCTATGCGACGCGGATGGCTTCGGTCATCGCCAACCTGTCCTCGGCCGTCTCGGGCGGGGACGCGCCCAAGATGCTGGCCGGCACGGGTTCGGACCAGCGTCACCTGGTCGTGGTGGCCACGGCGGACAAGGGTCTGGCCGGCGGCTTCTCGACCAATGTGATCCGCGCCGCTCGCGACCGGATCAACAGCCTGCTGGCCAACGGCAAGGACGTCCGCGTCATCGCCGTCGGCCGCAAGTCGCGTGACCAGCTGACGCGCCTGTTCGGCGACAAGATCGTCAAGACCTTCGAACTGAGCGAGCACAAGACCGTCGGTCTGCACTCGGCCCAGCCGATCGCCGAACTGATCGCGACCAGCTTCGAGGACGGTCAGGCCGACGTGGTCACGCTGTTCTACAGCCAGTTCAAGTCGGTCATCTCGCAGGTCCCGACCGCCAAGCAACTGATCCCGTCCGTCGTCGAAGGCGACGCCGAACCGATCAACCTGAACGGCGCCATCTACGAGTACGAGCCCTCGGAAGAGGAAATCCTCGAGACCCTGCTGCCGCGCAACCTGACGACGCAGATCCTGGCCGCTCTCTATGAGAACCAGGCCGGCTTCTTCGGCGCGCAGATGGCCGCGATGGACAACGCCACGCGCAACGCGGGCGACCTCATCAACAGCCTGACCCTGCAGTACAACCGCAAACGCCAGGCCCAGATCACCACCGAGCTGATCGAGATCATCGCCGGCGCTGAAGCGCTCTGATCCCGACCGACTAGACAATCCGAACCGGACGCACCCCATGACCGACGCCACCGCCAAGAAACCCGCCGCCAAGAAGCCGGCCGCTCCCAAGAAGGCCGCCGCTCCCAAGGTCGCCGCCGCCGTCGCTGGCTCGGGCAAGATCGCCCAGGTCATCGGCGCCGTCGTCGACATCGAGTTCGAAGGCCAGCTGCCGGCCATCCTGAACGCGCTGGAGACCCAGAACGTCGACCAGAAGACGGGCCTGCCCTTCACCCTGGTCCTGGAAGTCGCCCAGCACCTGGGTGAGAACATGGTTCGCGCCATCGCCATGGACACGACCGAAGGCCTGACCCGCGGTCAGCCCGTCGTCGACACCGGCAAGTCGATCATGGCGCCCGTCGGCCCGGGCACGCTCGGCCGCATCATGAACGTCGTCGGCCAGCCGATCGACGAGGCCGGTCCGATCAAGACCACCGAATACCGCCCGATCCACAAGGAAGCTCCGACCTTCGACGAACAGTCGACCTCGGCGGAAATCCTGGTCACCGGCATCAAGGTCATCGACCTGATCTGCCCCTACACCAAGGGCGGCAAGACCGGCCTGTTCGGCGGCGCCGGCGTGGGCAAGACCGTGACCATGCAGGAACTGATCAACAACATCGCCAAGGCCTACGGCGGTTATTCGGTTCTGGCCGGCGTGGGTGAGCGCACCCGCGAAGGCAACGACCTGTATCACGAGATGATCGAGTCCAACGTGAACGTGGACCCGGCCAAGAACAACGGCTCGACCGAAGGCTCCAAATGCGCCCTCGTCTACGGCCAGATGAACGAGCCCCCCGGCGCCCGCGCCCGCGTCGCCCTGACCGGTCTGGCCCAGGCCGAGTACTTCCGCGACGAGGAAGGCAAGGACGTGCTGCTGTTCGTCGACAACATCTTCCGCTTCACGCAAGCCGGTTCGGAAATGTCGGCTCTGCTGGGCCGCATCCCGTCGGCGGTGGGCTATCAGCCGACCCTGGCCACCGAGATGGGCAACCTGCAGGAACGCATCACCTCGACCAAGAAGGGCTCGATCACCTCGATCCAGGCCATCTACGTTCCCGCCGACGACCTGACCGACCCGGCCCCGGCCGCCTCGTTCGCCCACCTGGACGCCAAGACCGTTCTGTCGCGCGACATCGCCGCCCAGGCCATCTTCCCGGCCGTGGACCCGCTGGACTCGACCTCGCGGATCATGGACCCGCTGGTCATCGGCGAGGAGCACTACCGCGTCGCCCGTTCGGTTCAGGAAGTGCTGCAGCAGTACAAGGCGCTGAAGGACATCATCGCCATCCTGGGCATGGACGAGCTGTCGGAAGACGACAAGCTGATCGTGGCCCGCGCCCGCAAGATCAGCCGCTTCCTGTCGCAGCCGTTCTTCGTGGCCGAGCAGTTCACCAACTCGCCGGGCAAGTTCGTTTCGCTGGAAGACACGATCCGCTCGTTCAAGGGCATCGTGGCCGGTGAATACGACCACCTGCCTGAAGCCGCCTTCTACATGGTCGGCGCCATCGAGGAAGCCGTCGAGAAGGCCCAGAAGCTCGCCGCCGAGGCTGCGTAATCATGGCCGGAAAGCTGAGCTTTTCGCTGGTCGCCCCTGAACGCGAGGTCTTTGCGGGCCTCGTGGACCAGGTCGATGCGCCGGGTGTCGAGGGCGACTTCGGCGTCCTGGCCGACCACGCGCCCTTCATGACCGCCCTGCGCGAAGGCGTGGTCACGGTGATCGACGGCGCGACGCGTCGTCAGTTCAACGTCCACGGCGGCTTTGCTGACGTGACGCCCGCCGGCCTGACCATCCTGGCCGAACAGGCCTCGGAAATCGTCGCCGCCTGATGCGAGGGGCGGGCCCGGTCCGGCTCGCCCTCGCCGCCGTCCTGCTCTCGGGCGGCTGCACCACCCCGACCAGCTTCAATTTCGAACGCCGCACCCAGGAAGGCCTCGCCGCCCAGGTGATGGCCCAGGTCTGCCTGCCCTTCGTCGCTGACGGGGTCGATTACCACACTGTGCGTAGCCGCCTGGACTTCGCCTGGGGCGAGGATCCGCCCGAACTCCTGACCTCCGGCCCGCCGGGTCCTGTGTTCCGTCAGGGCTTCCTCGTCGATGACGCGGTGCTGTCGTTTACCCCCGGCCACGCCACGCGCCTGCCGGAGTGGCAGGGCATGCGCGACTGCCGCCTCGTGCTGAAGCGCTCGACGCCCGCCGCCATCCGCGCGGTGATCGAGGAGGTCATGGCGGCCCGTCCCGACTTCACCTCCGGCCGCCCGGTCCAGCGCGAGATCGCCAAATATTGCGCCCGGCCCGAGGGAGGCCCTGCCGTCCGGCTGCATGTCATGGACGCCGGGACGTCCGGCGTGATCGTCGGCGTGTCCCAGAGCCGCAGTCCCATGGACGGTTGCGAATGACCCTGCCCGACATCCTCGGCGTCGTCGGCGTCGGCCTGATCCTGATCGCTTATGCGGGCGCCACCAGCGGGCGGCTGGACCCGAAGAAGGCGCCGGCGCTCCTGCTGAACCTGATCGGCGCCTTGCTGATCCTGTGGTCGCTCTATTTCGACTTCAACCTGTCGGCGGTGCTGATGGAGGGGGCCTGGGCCCTGGTGGCGATCATCGGTTTGGCGCGTCTGGCCTTCGCGCGCCGGCGTTGATAGAAGCCCCGCCATCGACGGGGCCACGTCCCCGCTCCGGCCGCCGCTGACGGCGCCGGACTTCAAGACCGGGACGGCCCGGCCCTTTCGCAAGGAGGGGCCGCCATGGCCTGGATCTATCTTCTCATCGCCGGCCTGCTCGAGATCGTCTGGGCCTATTTCATGAAACAGTCGGCGGGCTTCACCCGCCTGTGGCCCAGCATCGCCACCCTCGGCTTCATGGCCGTCAGCTTCGCCCTCTTGTCACTGGCCATGAAGCAGCTGCCCATGGGCATGGCCTATGTGGTCTGGACCGGCATCGGCGCGGTCGGCGCCTTTGCCGTCGGGGTCATCTTCCTGAACGAGCATCTCAGCCCGATGCGCGTCGTGGCGGCGCTGCTGGTCGTGGCCGGGCTGGTGCTGTTCCGCCTCGCGCCCGGCGGCGCAGCGCACTAGGCTGCGGCCATGCTGGAGCTCCGCCCCAACTGCGAATGCTGTGACCGCGACCTGCCCCCGGACAGCGCTGAGGCCCGCATCTGCACCTTCGAATGCACCTTCTGCGCCGATTGCGTGGACGGCCCGTTGAAGGGCGTCTGTCCCAACTGCGGCGGCGGCTTCACCCCCCGGCCGATCCGTCCCGCGCATCTGCTGGCGAAATATCCGGCCTCGACGAAGCGGGTGCTCAAGCCAGCCGGCTGAACGCCGCCACCACCTGCTCATAGCTGGCGCGCTTGAACGGCACGATCAGCTCGGGCGCGTCGGCCAGGTCGCCCCAGCGCCAGGCGTCAAACTCGATCTCGCCATGGGCCTCCAGATCGATCTCGGCCTCGGCGCCGGTGAAGCGGAAGGCGAACCACACCTGCTTCTGGCCCTTGAAGCCCCGCGCCTGTTTGGAGCCGCCGTAGTCGGCCGGGAAGTCATAGACGATCCAGCCTTCGGTCCGGGCGATCAGATCGGCGGATGTGACGCCGGTCTCTTCCGCCAGCTCGCGCCGCGCGGCGGCCTCCAGGTCCTCGCCCGGATCGACGCCCCCTTGCGGGAACTGCCAGTTGTGCGGACCCGGCGTCCGGGCGCGCCGCCCGTACCAGACGCGGCCGTCCGGGTGGAACAGCACGACGCCGACATTGGGGCGGTAGAGGGTGAGATCTGGGGCGGTCATAAGAAGGGCTTGGGAATTAGGGAGCAGGCGGGCGGCGCGGGCCAAGAAGCCCCAAGACCTAAGCCCTACTCCCTATTCCCTGGCGCGTCAGCGCCCAGGCCGCGACGCCATGGCTGACGCGGGCGCCAGCTGGATGCCGCGTTCGTTCAGGCCGGCGGTCCAGCGGGCCACGGCCTCGACCGTGACCGGATAGCTGAAGCCCGCGCCCATGGCCGAGCCGCGCGTCTTGGCTAGGGCTTCCAGCGCGTTCAGCTGGCCCAGGATGGCGGCCGGGTTCTGGGTCTCGTCGATGATGCGGTTGGCGCTGGCGCGGGCCCAGGCGCCGGGGCGACGGCTGGCCGAGCCGTCGTCGATGAAGGCGACGCCCCGCTGGCGCAGGATGCCCATGAAGGTCCCCATCGCCTCGTCATTAGCGATGAAGCGGTCGCCCAGATAGTTGGTCACGGCGAAATAGCCGGTGGCGCGGCCCAGCAGCCAGGCCATCTTGGCGTTGATGTCGTCCTCGCCGCCGTTGGCCAGCAGGGTGTAGGGGCCGGGGTCTGTCTGGGGATAGCCGGTCGGCTCCATCGGCATCTCGATCATGACCTCATGGCCATGGGCGCGGGCCAGGTCGATCCAGCCCTGCAGTCCTTCGGCATAGGGCACGAAGGCCAGGGTCACCTCGGCCGGCAGCCGCTCGATGGCCGCGCGGGTGGTGACGGCGTTCAGGCCCAGGCCGCCGACGGTGATGGCGATGCGCGGGTTGCCGTTGGAATGGAAAGGCCGGGCGTAGGCCTGGGCCGGCACGCGGCCGTCGGCAGCGATGACCGGAAGCGGCCCGTTGGGGCCGGGGCGGAACAGACCGGCGATCGGCGCCTGGGGCAGGGGGCTGGACGGCGCCAGCTGCGGCGCGGTGATCGGCGCGCCCGAGCCCGAAACGGTGGCGCCGTCCGGCAGGGTGATGAGGGCGTCGCCGCCTTGCGCCTCCGCGCCCGTCAGATCCTGATACAGGCCCATGGCGCCGGCGGAGAAGGCCTCGAAGCCGGTGGGTGCGGGGGCTTCGGCGGCGGCCTGACGGTTCAGGCTGACCCGGGCCGAGGGCTGGCCCGCGCGGGGATCGCCCAGCACGGCGATGAACAGGGCCCCGGCGGCGAACAGCATCAGGCCCGCAGCGCCCACGGCCACCGGCGGCTTCTTCAGCGCGCGCGTCACCGGCGCGAAGCGATCGCGCAGGGGAACCTTGACCGGTGGGGCTCCGGCGGCGGCGGCGAGGGCGGACTGACGCTTTGCGAACATGGCGAGACGGGCTGTGAGGTCCGCGAGGACGGACTCCTTCCCGGTCACATTGGCGGGCGTCGGTTAAGAAAGCCTAACGCGCCGTTAGCCACGTTCGGCTTATTCAGGCGTGGGCGCCTCGGCAGGCGGAGTCTCGCCCGGACGGGTGACCACGATGTGCTCGGGCGCAGCCGCCAGACGGCTCAGATCGCCGCCCGCGCGCAGCACGTCCCAGGCCCGCTCCAGCTGGTAGTCTTTCGCCTCGGGCCAACCCTCGCCCGGGGCTTCCAGCGGCGTGTGCGGCCCCTTTCGCTCGGCCCCGATGGAGGCGTCCAGGGCCGTGGCGTAGGCGGCTTCCGAATAGATGAAGCTGGAGCGCGAGATGATCCGCGCCTCGGCCATGGAGCGGGCCACCTCCAGATCCGGCTCGATGCCGATCTTCTGGATCGAGCGGCCGGACGGGGTGTAGTAGCGCGCGGTGGTGATCGACACCGCGCCGTCGCCGGGGCGCAGCGGGATCACCGTCTGCACCGAGCCCTTGCCGAAGCTGGTCAGGCCGACCAGGGTCGCCCGGCCGTGATCCTGAAGCGCGCCCGCCACGATCTCGGACGCCGAGGCCGAACCGTAGTTGATGAGCACCACCAGCGGCAGGCCGCCGGTCAGGTCGCCGGCCTTGGCCGAGTAGCGTTCGATCTGGTCGGGGCGGCGGCCGCGCTGGCTGACGATCTCGCCGCGCTCGAGGAAGGCGTCCGACACGGCGATGGCGCCGCCCAGAACCCCGCCGCCGTTGTTGCGCAGATCGAGGACAAAGCCCTTCAGGTTCGGGTTCTCGCCGCGCAGGCGGGCGATGGTCGCCTCAAGCTCGCGGCCCGTGTTGATGTTGAAGGTCGAGACCCGCAGGTAGCCGAAGTCGCCCTCGATGCGGCCGTTGACCGACTCGATCTTGATGACCTCGCGGGTCAGGACGACCTCGCGAGGCTCCTCCCCGTCGCGCAGGAAGGTGACGGTGACCGTGGTGCCGATGGCGCCGCGCAGCTTGTCCGACACGTCGCTGACCGTGAGGCCGGTGGTGTTCTGGCCGTTGATGGCCGAGATGACGTCGCCCGCTTGGACGCCCGCCTTGTCCGCCGGGCCGTCGTCCATCGGCGACACGACCTTGATGAGGCCGCCATCGGCGCTGATGGTCAGGCCGACGCCGGAATACTGGCCCTCGGTGCGCTCGCGCAGTTCGCCGTAGCCTTCCATGTTCATGTAGCTGGAGTGCGGATCCAGCGCTGACATCATCCCCTGCAGCGCCGCCTCGATCAGCTTCTTGTTGTCCACCGGCACGACATAGTTGCTCTCGACCACGCTCAGCACGTCGCCGAACATGCCGATCAGGCGGAAGGTCTCGTTACGCGGGGTCTGGCCGGCGACGGCGGCGGCCGAGCCGCCCAGAGCGATGGCGACGGCGCCGGCGAGAAGCAGTTTACGCATTCGGTCTCTTTCAGCGGGGCGGGGAGAGCCCCGGTCAGTCGATGATGGCGGGACGGTCGGGTCCAAATCGTGGCCGAGCGCCGGTCCGTCGATAAAATCAGCGTCAGGAGGGGATGGGAAGGTCTTTCACCTGCTCATTGAAGCCACGGCGCGGGGTCGATGGGCCGTTCGTCGCGGCGCAGTTCGAAATAGAGCTCGCCGTCGGCGGCGCTGCGGCCCAGGGACTGGCCCTCGGCCACGCGGGCGCCCTGCTGAACCTCCACGGATTCCAGACCGGCGACGACGGCGCGCCAGCCCGGGCCGAGGTCGAGGATCACCACCTGGCCCCAGCCGCGCAGGGGTCCGGCATAGGCCACGGTCGCCGACGCAGGGGCCCCCGCTGCGGCGTTGTCGGCCCGCCAGCGCCAGCCGACGCTGCGCCCGCCGTAGCGTTCGACCGGCGCGCCGCCGGTGGGCGGGTTCAACCGGCTGCGCCCGCCGGGCAGGCGCGTGGCGGCGCGGATGGGCTCATCGTCCGTGGACGGAACAGTCCCGCCCAGCGCGCGGATGCGTTGCTCCAGGGCCTCGGCCGAGCGGGCGGCGGCCTCGGCCTCGGCGCGCAGCACGGCGTTGAGCGCGGTCTTGCGCGCCGTCAGGGCCTCCATTTCGGCGCGGCGGTCGCCCTGCTCGCTCTCGGTGGTGAACAGCTTCTCGCTGGACAGGGCGGCGAGGCGGCGGATGCGGCCGATCTCGGCCTGACGCGCGGCCAGCGCCGCCGCCCGGGCCTGAAGCTCCGGCGCCATGGCCTTCATCAGGATGCCGGCGCGGACGGTGTCGGTCGCCCGCGAGGCCGGGATCAGCAACGGCGGCGGCGGACGGCGGCTCATCATCTGCAGGGCCGACAGCAGGCGCGACTGTCTGCCCCGCGCGCCGGACAGTTCGGCGGTCAGGGCCGCCTCGCGCGCGCCAAGTTCTTTCAGGCGGGCGCGCTGGGCCTCGATCTCTGTGTCGCCGGCGGTGACGTCGCGGCGCAGGACCGCCAGCCGCCGCTCCAGATCGGCCACCTCGGCAGCGGCCTCGGCGGCGTCGGCGCGCAGACGCCGCGCGCGGGCCATCTCGTCGCGGTATTCAGCCTGCAGCCGCGCCACGTCCTGCGGCCCGCGCAGGGCGGTCGCGGGCCCGGCGGCGGCCAGCACGGCGGCGACGATGAGGAGGGCTTTACGCATTATTCTGGAGCGTAACCTGATCCGAAAACCGCCACCACTTTTCGGGGCCACGCTCTAGTCGCGATGATAGGGCGATCCGGCCAGAATGGTCACGGCGCGATACAACTGCTCCGCCAGCATCGCCCGGGCCAGTGCATGCGGCCAGGTCTGTGGGCCGAAGGCCAGGGTCGATCCGGCGGCGTCGAGCACGCTGCGGTCCAGTCCGTCCGCCCCGCCGATGGCGAAGATCAGCCGCCGCTCGCCGCGGTCCCGCAGCATGGCGATGTGATCGGCGAAGGCGCGGCTGGAGTAGGCCTTGCCCCGCTCGTCGCAGGCGATCAGGTGCGCGCCCTCGGCGGCGCCCAGCAGCAGTTCCGCTTCGGGCGCCTTGCCGGTCTTGCGGGGTTCGAGGTCGATCAGCTCCAGCGGGCCGAGGCCCAGCGCCCGCCCGGCCAGGGTCGCGCGTCTGGCGTAGTCGTCCGCCAGCAGGGCCTCGGGGCCGCGTCCGGGTTTGCCGATCGCGAGGATCCCCAGCTTCATGGTCTTGAGGGATCAGGCGCGGGCGTCGACGCGGTGGCCGCTGTCGACCGACCAGATCTTCTCGATGTTGTAGAAGGTCCGCACTTCCGGCCGGAACAGGTGGATGATGACGTCGCCGGCGTCGATCAGCACCCAGTCGCAGTGGGGCAGGCCCTCGATCCGGGCCTTGCCCAGACCCAGGTCCTTCAGCGTGCGCAGCAGGTGGTCGGCCAGGGCGCCGACGTGGCGGTGCGACCGCCCGGACGCCACGATCATGGCGTCGGCCATCGGGCTTTTGCCCTTCAGGTCGATGAGGACGATGTCCTGCGCCTTGTCGTCGTCCAGCTTCTTCAGCAGGGCGTTTTCCAGCGGCGTGGAGCCGACGGGCAGGGGCGCGGATTCGTAGGAACTCGGGCCTTCGACGCCGCCGTCTTCGGAGTGGATGGACAGGTTCAGATCCATCTCATGCGCCGTATTCGAAACGGCGGTGTCTTGCGCGTCATGCGCGGGCGAGGCGGTCAGCGGAGGGCTCCGGGGCGATTACTAAAGCAGGAGCCTATCACGAACGGGCCCCGCCGTCACGCGCGGCGCGAATCAGCGTGGACGAGCGTGGGTTCAGGGGCGCGGTCAGGTAGGTCCAGGCCGGCGCCCTGAGGGTGGTCAGCAGCCGCGCCTGCTCCTGCGGCAGCCGGGCGGCGGCGAAGCGGGCGGCGGCCGGGGCGGTCCGGCTTTCCAGCATCGAACCCGGCCGCGCCACCACGGCCACGGGCATCAGCCGCATGATGTCGGTCCAGCCCCGCCAATTGTGGAAGGACGCCAGATTGTCCGACCCCATCAGCCAGACGAACCGCACCCCGGGGTGACGCGCCGTCAGGGCCCGGAGGGTGTCGATGGTCCATTGGGTCCCCGCCCGGGTTTCGAAATCCGAGACGATCATGTCCGGCCCGTGGGCGGCCGCGCGGGCCGAGGCCATCCGCTCGGCCAAGGGGGCGGTGTGGGCGGCGGCCTTGAGCGGATTTTGAGGTGAGACCAGCCAGACGACACGGTCGAGGCCCAGCCGGCTCAGGGCCGTTTCGGCCACATGGGCGTGGCCGTCGTGAGCCGGATTGAACGAGCCGCCCAGCAGTCCGACCTTCATGCCCGGCGCGAGCGCCAGCCCGTCGCGCAACGCGCCCGGGCGGGGGCCTTGCGCCTTGGGCGCGGGTCCGGCGTGGAACAGGGGCAAGGCGGGCTCGGGCGACTTATGCTCAGCTTGAGGTCATACCCCGGACGAAGGGCCGCCGCCATAGAGGCCTGCGCCGATCACCCCTCCATGGCCGAGAAGATACCGAGCATGGCCGACAGGATGATGAGCCAGTGGATAATGATCCCCGGCCACAGCCTTTTGCTGGCGACGAAGAGGGCGCCCAGGGCCAGGCCGCTGAGGAAGAACCACCAGAACTGGTCGAGCGACTTGAGCCCGTGCTGGAAAACGAAGGGCAGGGCCGCGATCGGGATGGCGAGCCAGCGGTTGATCCCGCAACTCTCGAAGGCGCGGATGGCGAAGCCGCGATAGGTCAGCTCCTCGCTGATCCCGGCGACAAAGGCCATGACGATGAAGACGGTGCGCTTCAGGGTGGTGTCGGGATAGAGCCCCGGCAGGGCCGCGAGCTTTTCAGGATCGAAGGCCACCGCCCGGACGGACATCTCGACGAAGCCGAACAAGCCCAGCGCCAGGACCAGATAAATCCCGATGCCCGCCGCCACGCCCCGGCGCGACAGGCCAAAGCCCACGTCGCCGGGACGCCAGCCTTGTGACGCCAGGACCGCGCGGACGATCAGGATCTTGCAGGCGTAGATCAGGGCCGCGCCGATCCAGAAAGTGACGAAGAAATCGACGCCGGGGATGCTGAACCGCTCGCGGTCCAGCAGCAGCTGGGAATAGCCGAAGAAGACCAGCGGAAACCCCATAAGGATCATCGCCACGATCGAAGGCGGCATCGGACGCCGGGTCGTTTCGCTGTTCATCGCAGAGCCTCGCGTGATTGACTTGACGGACCTTGAGGCAAAACGAAATAATATGCAACATGATGCATAATAAGGCGCGCCGGCTATGGCTCTGAAACACGTCATCCTCGCGGTGTTGAGCTCCACGCCATCAACCGGCTACGACATCGTGCGGGCCTTCGATCAGAGTCTGGGGTTCTTCTGGGCGGCCTCGCACCAGCAGATCTATCGCGATCTCAAGCTGATGACCGATCAGGGGCTGGTCGCCTTCGAACGCGTCGAACAGGCCCATCGGCCGGACAAGAAGCTGTATCGCCTGACGGAGGCCGGACAGGCCGAGCTGCGGTTTTGGTTCGAGACCCCGATCATGGCGCGGGTGAACAGCGACTTGCTGGCCAAGCTGCTGGCGGTGGAGGTGGTGGGGGTCGAGGCCCTTCGCCGGATGCTGGCGCAGGACCGGGCTGAGCGGGAGAGCCGGCTGGCGGCCTACCAGGCGCTGGAACGCGAGCATTTCGGCGATGTCGCCGCCCTGCCGTTGGCCGAACAGATGATTTATCTGTCGCTGCGCCGGGGCATCCTCGGCGAGCAGGACTGGCTGCACTGGATCGACGAGGCGGACGCGGTGATCGCGGCCCTGCCGTCCTAGGGCTGCCAGCCGCCCGGGGTCCCGGCGGGGATTTCCTCGTCGTCGATCACCTGGATGTCGCCGCGCGTGAGCCGGACCTCGTTCCAGGCGGCGCGCAGCAGCTCGGTGACGCCCTCGCCGGAGACGCCGGAGACCAGCATGGGGCGGCGGCCGGCGACGGCCTCCAGCTCGGCCGCCTTCTCCTCGCGCGCCTCCGGGGTCAGGGCGTCGATCTTGTTCAGGGCCAGGATCTCGGTCTTGTCGGCGAGGCCGGCCCCGTAGGCATCGAGCTCGTGGCGGATGATGCGCCAGGCCTCGACCACATCGTCCTGGGTGCCGTCGATCAGATGGATCAGGCTGGCTGAGCGTTCGACGTGGCCGAGGAAACGCGTGCCCAGCCCCGCGCCTTCCGACGCCCCCTCGATCAGGCCGGGGATGTCGGCGATGACGAACCGCTCGGTCGGCGACAGGTCGACCACGCCGAGGTTGGGCGCGAGGGTCGTGAAGGGATAGTCGGCGATCTTGGGCCGCGCGGCCGAGGCGGCGGCGAGGAAGGTCGACTTGCCGGCGTTGGGAAGGCCCGCCAGACCGATGTCCGCGATCAGCTTGAGCCGCAGCCAGATCCAGCGTTCCTGGCCCTCCTGACCGGGATTGGCGAATTTCGGGGCCTGGTTCTGCGGCCCCTTGAAGCGGACATTGCCCCAGCCGCCGTTGCCGCCGCGCAGCAACAGCTCGGTCTTGCCGACATGATCCATGTCGACCAGCACCGTCTCCTTGTCCTCGTCCAGCACCTGGGTGCCGACGGGCACCTTCAGCACCACGTCCTCGCCCTTGCCGCCGTGCATCTGGCGGCCCTGGCCGTGGGCGCCGGTCTGGGCCTTGAAGTGCTGCTGGTAGCGGTAGTCGATCAGGGTGTTCAAACCCTCGACGGCGGTGATCCAGACGTTGCCGCCATTGCCGCCGTCGCCCCCGTCCGGGCCGCCGTTGGGGATGAATTTCTCGCGCCGGAACGACACGGCTCCGCCGCCGCCGTTGCCGGAGCGGATGTAGATCTTGGCCTGGTCGAGAAACTTCATCGCGGGCTTATGGCTGAAGACAGCGGCGAATTACAGGCCGGGCGTAATTGGGTGGCTGGTGACTGGTGGCTGGTGGCTGGGATCGCTGAAAGCTGAGTCCCCACGCACAACCCAATCACCAGCCACCAGCCACTAGCCACCCGCTCGCGCTACTGCCCCGCGGGCCTGCCCACCACCGCATCAACCGAGTTAGTGGTCACCGGATGATAGCCGGGCCGGGCGCGGGCGTAGAGGCGGGTGGCGATCGGGCGGCCCCAATCCCCCTCGGCCCACAGGCTGGTGTAGAGCGGCAGGACGAACTTGCGCCGGCCCTGGCTGGTCAGGAACTGCTCCAGCTTGGGCATCGCCGGCTGATAGCGGTGCGCCACGGCGATCTGCAGCCAGGCGAAGACCAGCTCGGAGTTGCCCTCGTTGGCCATATTCAGGGTGCGCTCCAGATCGGCCAGTTGCTGATTGGTCAGCCAGTCGGTCCCGGCGCGAAGGTTGGCCGGACGCCAGCTGAGGAAGCGCTGACGCTCCTGCGTCGACCAGTTGCGCCACGGGATGGCCGAGGCCGGACCCTTGTCGGCGAAGAAGGCCTTGGCCGCCGCATCGACGGGCACGAAGGCGTTGGACACGGGGGCCTGCGCATTCGACGGCAGGCCGGGCTGGTAGACCCAGGCGTCGAGCATCAGCTGGCTTTCCAGCGCCGCGTCGCCCTTCACCAGATTGGCGCGGATGTCCTGCAGGAACATCTCGGTCGTCATCGGCCGGAAGGCGTTGCGCTCGAAATAGCCCTTCAGCCAGGCGTCAAAACGCTCACGGCCGACGATGCGTTCGATGGTGCGCAGGAAGGCGGCGCCCTTCTCATAGGCGATGTCGCTCATGCCGTCGTCGGGGTCCCGGCCGGCCAGGTCGAGGTGCAGCCGGGTGTCGGCGGGGGCGGTGGTCTTCAGCGTCTCCTGCAGATCGCCCCAGCCGAGGGTCTGCAGCATCAGGGCGCGGTCGCGACCGTAGACCGCCTCCATGATGCGGTTCTCGAAATAGGTGGTGAAGCCCTCGTTGAGCCAGAAGTCGGCCCAGGTGGCGTTGGTCACCAGATTGCCGGACCAGCTGTGCGCCAGTTCGTGGGCCACCAGGCTAACCAGCGACTTGTCGCCCGCGACCACGGTCGGGGTGGCGAAGGTCAGGCGCGGGTTCTCCATCCCTCCGAACGGGAAGGACGGCGGCAGGATCAGCAGGTCATAGCGGCCCCAGCGATAGGGGCCGTAGAGCTTCTCGGCGGCGTCCACCATCTGCTGCATCTCGGCGAACTCGGCGGCCGAAGCCTGCAGGCGGCTCGGCTCGGTCCAGACGCCGGTGCGCGTGCCGACCTGGGCGAAGTCGATGTCGCCGATCGCCAGCGCGATCAGATAGGGCGGGACCGGATTGGTCATGCGGAAGCGGTAGGAGCGAGCGCCGTTGGCGGCGTTCTCGCCCTCCGGCGTCAGCATCTCGGCCGACATGACGGCGTGCAGGCCCTGGGGCGCCGTGATCTTCGCGGAATAGGTCTGACGGACGCCCGGGCTGTCTTGCGTGGGAACCCAGGTGCGGGTCAGGATCGCCTGACCCTGGCTGAACAGATAGGGCTTCTGGCCGCCCGCCGTCTGGGCCGGGGTCAGCCATTGCAGCGCCGCCGCGTCGGGACGGGTGGCGTAGTCGACCATGATCTTGCGCTGCTCACCCGCCGTGAAGGCCGGGAATTGGATCGTCAGGGCCTGACCCAGGATCGGATCGTCGGTTCCCAGCGCGAACTGCAGCGGGCCCTTGTCGTCATGGACCGCGCGGATGTCCATGTTGCGGACGTCGAGGATGATCTCGGTGGCGCCCGGTTCGGCGGTCACGTCCAGCGTCGCCGTGCCCGACAGGGTCTTGGCTGTGAAGTCGGCGGTCAGGTCCAGATCCACATGCTTGACCCGGGCGATCTCGGGCCGGGCGTGCGAGTGGATGTCGCGCACATAGTTGACCGGGGCGGTGGCCGAGGCCGGCAGCGGCGGCATGTCGGACTTGACCTCGCCCTGCTGACCGCAGGCGGCGAGCGCGGCGGAAAGGGCGAGCACGGACACGAGACCGGTCAGGGTGCGCTTCATCGGACGTTTCCTTCGTTGAACTTTCTGGACGGGACAACGCCCCGATCACAATGAAAGATCAAGAGGGATCAGGATGCATGTTTGGGCGCTACCGCTCGCGCCGCGGGCGCTCGCTGCTTGAGCGCGTCATGCCGCCGGGGTGGCGGGCGCTGTGCTACGAGCGACGAACAGCCGCCCGCGCTCGGCGAACAGCACGGCGATCAGCGCCAGGACGCCGCACAGGCCCATGCCGAGCGCCATGGGCGTGGCGCTGCCGTCGAAATGCTGGCCGATGAAGAAGCCCAGCAGAGATCCGAACACGGTCGAGACGAAGCCCTGGGCTGAGGAGGCTGTGCCCGCGATATGGCCCATCGGCTCCATCGCCATGGCGCCGAAATTCCCGGCGATGAAGCCGAAGCAGAACATGGTCAGGGTCTGGAGGATGGCGAAGGTCGCGACCGTCTCATGCCCGCTGGCTGAGACGGCGGCGTGGATCAGGCCGAAGGCGATGAAGCCCAGCAGGGCGCTGTGCGAGATCAGCCGGCTGCCCAGCCGCTCGACCAGCCGCGCATTGACCACCGAGGCGACGGCGATGCCGCCGGCCACGCCCGCGAACACCGTCGTGAACAGGGCGGGGGCGTGGAAGACGTCGTAGAAAATCTGCTGCGACGAGTTGATGAAGCCGAACAGGGCGCCCGCCACCGCCGTGCTGGCCAGGGTGTAGCCGATCGACTGGCGCTGGGTCAGGGCGAAGCGGAAGGCAGAGGCGATGCGGTTGACGTTGATCGGCATCCGATCTTCCGGGTGCAGGGTCTCGGGCAGGCGCAGCGTCGCCCAGATCAGGAGGGCCGAGCCGAACAGGGCCAGCACGCCGAAAATCCAGCGCCAGGGCGCGACCAGCAGGATCAGTTGACCCACGGTCGGGGCCAGGATCGGCACGGCGAGGAAGACGAGGAAGCTCAGCGACATCACCCGCGCCATGGTCCGGCCGCTGTAGCGGTCGCGCACGATCGACACCGCCAGCACCCGCGTCGCGGCGGCGCCCAGCCCCGTGCCGATGCGGGCGAGGATCAGGGTCTCGAACGTGGGCGCGAAGGCGGCCAGCAGGCTGAAGGCGACATAGAGGCTGATGCCGACCGTCAGCACCGGCTTGCGTCCAAACCGGTCGGCCAGGGGCCCATAGACGATCTGGGCCGCGCCGAAGCCGAGCAGATAGGCAGTGATGACCCACTGACGTGTGTTGTCGCCGACGACGCCCAGCGCCTCGCCGATGGCCGGGAGCGCTGGCAGCATGGAGTCGATGGCGAGCGCGTTCAGCGCCATCATCATGGCGATCAGGGCGACGAATTCGGGGAAGCCCGGGCCGCGGGCGGCGGGGTCGGGGGCGGGGGAGGTCATCCGGGCCAGATGCGGGTTCGGGCGCTCCGGCGCAACCGCCGCCGTGCGAATAAGCTTGGCATGGACCGGCGGCTGTCACCGCTTTATGGCTTTCGCCATGCTGGAGCTCCGCCTGAAACGATCCAAGCCCGCCGAGGCGGAGGCCGCGTCCGAAGCGTCCGCGCCTGTCGTGCCGCCGCCGCCGGGCCTGACGCCGGCCGACCTCGTGCCGCTTATGGACCGCATCGCCATGCTGGAGCGGCAGGTTCTGGCCCTGACCAGCGAGCGCACGCCCCACGCGGCCCTGTGGCGCGGCCAGCCGCCGCTCATCACCGACGCCAAGCCGGGGACCGGCGTGTTCCCGCACGGCATGGCCTGCCGCGAAGAGCATTTCCGCCAGCCTTGGTTCTCGTTCTGGACCGACCGGCTGGGCGAGACCCTGCGCTATCACCGCAAGCTGTGGGAGTTCGTCTTCATCTGCCAGGCGCTGCACGAGCGCGGCCTGTTGCGCAGCGGATCGCGAGGGCTGGGTTTCGGCGTCGGGGGCGAACCCCTGAGCGCCTATTTCATCAGCCGGGGCTGCCGCATCACGGCCACCGACATGGCGGCGGATGAGGCGGAGGCCGCAGGATGGAGCCAGACCGCCCAGCATGCGGCGGGGATCGAGACCCTGCGCCGCCCGCACCTGTGCGACGACGCCGTGTTCGACGCCGGGATCGAATTCCGCAACGTCGACATGAACCACATCCCCGCCGACCTGACCGGCTACGACTTCTGCTGGTCGGCCTGCGCCTTCGAGCATCTGGGCTCGATCGAGCAGGGGCTGGCCTTTGTGCAGCGGTCGGTCGAGACGCTTAAGCCCGGCGGCTGGGCCGTCCACACGACCGAGCTGAACGTCAGCTCGAACGAGGACACAGTCGACAACGCGGGGACGGTGCTGTTCCGCCGCCGCGACATGGATGAACTGGCCGGGCGGCTGCGCGCCGACGGGCATGAGGTCATCCCGTTCGACTATGACGCCGGCGACGGCCCGGTGGACCGCTATATCGACATCGCTCCCTACCGGGCGGAGCCCCATCTGAAGCTGGCGCTGGAGGGCTATGTCGCCACCTCCTTCGGCCTGATCGTGCGGCGTGGAGGCGGGCAATGAGCGACGTGGTGATCCATCACAATCCGAACTGCGGCACCTCGCGCAACGTGCTGCAGATGATCCGGGACGCGGGCGTGGAGCCGACGGTGGTCGAATACCTGAAGACCGGCTGGGACGAGGCTCAGCTGAAGGCTCTGCTGGCGCGGATGGGCGCGTCGCCGGCCGATGTCCTGCGGGTTCGCAACACCCCGGCGGAGGAACTGGGCCTGACCGCGCCGGGCGTCACCGACGCCGCGATCATCAAGGCCATGGCGGCGCATCCGGTTCTGGTCGAACGCCCCATCGTCGTCACCCCGAAAGGCGCCGCCTTGTGCCGCCCCAAGGAGCGGGTGCTGGATCTGCTGTAAGGTGGTGCGGGCGGTCGGGCTCGAACCGACACTCCTCTCGGAACCGGATTTTGAGTCCGGCGCGTCTACCAATTCCACCACGCCCGCGTGAGGCAGCGGTCCTAGCCCGCCGGGCGGGACCGGGTCAACGCGCCTGTGACGGCGCGCGGAAGGGGACCTGGAACACGATCAGCTTGCCGACGGCCGAGGCCGTGTCGTCGGGCAGGTCGAAGCGGGCGTCGTCGGCGGCGGCCAGCGCCGCGCGGTCGAAGCCGTGGCTGGCGGGCGACTGCATCTCGACCCTGCAGTCCTCGGGCCGCCCGTCTGCGCCGATGATGCAGCTGAGGGTCACGCGGCCGGACAGGATGCCGGCCTGCTGCGCGCCGGGCGGGAACACCGGGGCCGGCTGAACCGCCCATGCCAGGGGGTCGGCGTCGTTGCGCACATAGGCGGGCAGGCGGTCGCGTGGGTCGTCCAGCGGCACGCCGCAGGCGCCCAGCACCGTGTCGAGGCCGGCCGGATCACCGGGCAGTGCCATCTGATAGACCCGGGCCTGATCCCAGTCGGTGGCGGGCACGCGCACCGCCAAGCCATTGCCACGCCGGGCCAGGCGGGCCAGCCGCGCGGGTCGCTGGCTGTAGGCCGCGGTGGTGGCCTCGGCGTTGATCCAGCCCTGGGCCTCGTAGTCGGCCCCGGCGAAGGACAGCTCCAGCCGCCGCCCACCGGGGTCGCCCGCGGGCAGGCCGGTCAGGATGGCGTCCAGCGACCCTGACTGGCAGCGGAAGATGATCGCCAGCCCGGAATCGAACGCGGCGCCCGCCACTGTGACGCCCGACACCGGGTCGGACCGCAGATCCCAGCCGTCGGCCGTCTGGGCAGCGGCGGGTGCGGCGAGGGCCAGCACCGCCGTGAGTATCAAAGCCCCTCTCACGCCACCGACTCCGTATGGCTGTCGCCGCCGCCGGACTGGATGCGGCGGGCGCGGATGAACATCTCGATGCGCTGGACCACGATCATGCCGACCACGAACAACAGGAAGGCGTCGGTGATGGCTAGGGCGTTCAGGCCGTACTCGGCGGCGTGGGGCTCAAGCCAGGCGCTGAGGGCGCGGCGGCCCAGCATCACGGCGACGATCAGGATCAGGCCGATGGGCGAGGCCTGGGCCTTCAGCGTGCCGTCGGGGTGTTTCTCGATGGTGGTCATCTTGCCGCGATACCAGCCGAACACCCCGCCGAGGATCAGCCCGGCCGCCAGGATGGCCCAGGCGAGGGCGTTGAACGGCGTGTGCGGCATGTTCGGGTCCATGCTGGTCCCCCAGATGGCGAGACCCATCAGCGGCACCATGATGACCGGCAGCACCCACATCCATTTGACGTTCAGGGTCCGGGGCGCGCGGTTTCGCAGCAGGATCAGCGGCAGGGCGATGGCCAGACCGATCACGGTTCCCATCAATTGTGGCGACATTTCCGGCATGTGATCCTCCCCCTTGAACGCCGGAGGCTAATCCTGCTTCCGCCCGGTTAGAAGAGGCGCGAAAGCCTCACTCCCGGCAAATCACGCAGGTCCGACTGTCTGTTCGATGGCGCCGAAGATGGAGTGGTGCTTGTCGTCCAGCATCTCGATGCGGACGGTGTCGCCGTGCTTGAGGAAGGGCGTCTCGGCCTTGCCACGCAGGATGGTCTCGACGGTGCGGACCTCGGCGATGCAGGAGTAGCCGAGGCCGCCCTCGCTGACCGGCTTGCCCGGGCCGCCGCCGGCATCGCGGTTGGACACGGTGCCCGAGCCGATGACCGTGCCGGCGCACAGGGCGCGGGTCTTGGCCAGATGGGCGATCAGGGTCCCGAAGTCGAAGGTCATGTCGGTTCCGGCGTTGGCCTTGCCGAAGTCCTGGCCATTCAGCTGGACCGTCAGTTGTCCGTGCAGCTTGCCGTCCGTCCAGCGGGCGCCGAGCGCGTCCGGCGTGACGAAGACGGGCGACAGGGCGCTGGCGGGCTTGGACTGGACGAAGCCGAAGCCCTTGGCCAGTTCGGCGGGGATCAGGTTGCGCAAGGAAACGTCGTTGACGAGGCCGACGAGGCGGATGTGGCCGCGGGCTTCCTCGGCGGACACGCCCTGCGGCACGTCACCGGTGACGACGACGATCTCGGCCTCGAGATCGCAGCCCCAGCTTTCGTCCGCCAGCGGAATGGGATCGCGCGGGGCGAGGAAGCCGTCGGAGCCGCCCTGATACATCAGGGGATCGGTCCAGAAGCTGTCGGGCATCTCGGCGTTGCGGGCCTGACGCACCAGGGCGACGTGGTTCACATAGGCCGAGCCGTCGGCCCACTGATAGGCGCGGGGCAGGGGAGAGGCGGCCTCGCGCTCGTGGAAGCGGCCGCGCGGCACGCCGCCGTGCTCGAGGCTTTCGGCCAGGGCGCGCAGGTCGGGCTCGACCCGGTCCCAGTTGTCCAGCGCCGCCTGCAGGGTCGGGGCGATCAGGAAGGCGTCGGTGAACCAGGCGAGATCGCTGGAGACGAGGACGAGTCGGCCGTCGCGGCCGTGCTTGAGCGAGGCGAGTTTCATGGCTCAAGGCTTAAGGGGTTTCTCGATCAGGGGAAACCGTCCGTGTCAGTGATCTCCGCCGCCATGGCTGAGGTGGGTCCGGCGGGGGCCGGGATCGGACAGTTCGGCGATGACGGCCCGCATGTCGCCTTCGCGGGCCGACCGGTGACGCCAATGGTCGTTGAAGTCGGCGACGGCCAGCCGCAGGGCGTCGTTGCGTTCCTTCGTCGTCATCGGTCGCTTGTCAGGCTCCGGCGGGTGCGGATGGGCCG
>DASWYI010000008.1:0-8779 GCA_036405055.1 Brevundimonas sp. | reverse complement strand
TTCACCCAGACCAGCGAACAGGCCCTCGGCCCCGACTCCGGCGTCGACAACAACCCCCTCGGCCACCACCACAACCCCGATCCCTGGGCGGCGTAAGCCAACCCGGAACCGGCCGAAGCCTCAGGCTTCGGCCGGGATCAGGACGACATTGACCGGATGCGGCGCGTCGAGCACGGCCGCATCCGCGATCAATTCACCGGGCTCGCCATTCGTCAGGGCGTACATGCGGTATCCCAGCCCGGCGACCAGGGCGGCGTAATCCGCCGGCTCCTGGTTGGATACATGCCGCAGGCCGGGGGCGAAGACCTCGCTCAGGATCAGCGGCCGGTCGCGGGCGATCAGCCTGCGCGCGCCCTCCAGAACCTGAGGTTCGGCGCCCTCCACATCCAGCTTGATGAGCCTCACCGGCGCCTCGATCGGCAGGCTGTCCAGCGCCGTCAGGGACACGGTCTCGCTGGTCATGCGCGGGAAGGCTTCGTCCGCGTCGCGGGCCAGGCGGAAACCGCCGAGATTGGTCGAGGTCTCGCTGCCCAGAAGCCGGCTTTCGCCGTCCTCGGCCCCCAGCGCCGTGACGTGCAGCGTCACCCGGTCGGAGAAGCCGTTGTCGGCGATGGAGCGGTCGAGCAGCCGCGCGGTCTCGGCGCGCGGTTCGAAGGCGTGGACACGGCCGGTCGGCCCGACGCGGTCCGCCGCCAGGATCGAGAACCAGCCGACATTGGCGCCGATGTCCAGAAAGACGTCCCCGGGCGCGAGGTTCGACAGGATGAAGCGCGTCTCTGACGGCTCGTAGTCGCCGAGCAGGCAGCCCAGCGACACGAAGCGGTCGGCCAGATCGACCCACAGCCGCAGCCGGTCCTGGATCAGGGTGCAGACCGGCTTGGTCGTGCTGAAGGTCAGGGTGTCGTCCGTGTGGGCGCGTCGATACTCGGGCGAGGCCAGCATGCCGGCGATCAGCTCGGTGACGCTCAGACGGCCCTCGCGGAGCGCCTGGACCATCGCCTGACGGCCCTCGGGATCGGGCTCGCGGGCCAGAACCGCGCGATAGGCGGCGTCGACGACGGATTCAGGCGACATGACCGGCTCCCGCCTCGGCCAGGGCCGGCAGGCCGTCCACGGCCAGGGCCTCGATGAAGGTCGTGCGCGCGGTCAGGTCGCGGTCGGCGCACAGCATGAAGCCGATCACGCCCAGGGTCGCGTCGCCCTCGGCCGGGCCGTCGGGCCGCCGCGAGACGATGCGGATGCGGACCAGACCGTTCTCTGATGTGGAGGTGGGCAGGGGCTGGGCCAGCCAGCGTGTCCGTCCGGGTTGAAGCTCGCCCTCGGCCACGGTCTCACCCGCCGCCTCGACACGCCAGGCGGCGGAGCGTTCGGCGGGAGCCTGCAGGCCGAGGAACAGGCGCAAGGGGCCGGCGGCGTCCACGCGGGCCTGCAGCACCGCCTCGCCCCGGGTCCAGCAGCCCCAGTCCTCGGGCGGCAGCCACCCTTCGCCCACGCGGAAGATTTCGGGCGCCATGACGCCTTCGCCGACGCCGGTCTCACGCGAGCGCCGCAGCCAGTAGTAGCGGCCGCCCTCGGCCAGGGGCGTGGCGGCCGGACCGGGGGGGGTGGTCTCGCTCCAGGCCGTGATGCGGTCGATGATGTCGCTGGCCAACGCGCGCCAGGGACGGGGACGGAACCGGGCCGCGATGTGCGCCTCCAGCGACCGCCGCCAGGGCAGGTCGAGGATCAGCCGCTCCAGCGCCTCGGTCAGGCCTGCCTGGTCGCCGAGACGGAAATAGGCGGCGAAGTCGCCCCCGGCCTCGGGCAGGGAGCTGCTGTCCGACGCCAGCACGGCGCGGCCGTAGCAGAGCGATTCCGTGACCGGCAGGCCCCAACCCTCGTACTGGCTGGGATAGAGGGTGAAGGCCGAGGCGCGGTAGAGGTTGGCCAGATCGGCGTCGGCGACGCCGGACAGCATCACCACCTGACGCCGCAGCGCGGGGTCTGCCTCCAGCCGGGCGAAGACGCCGTCATTGAGCCAGCCGCGATTGCCGACGCACACCAGTCTGGGGATGGCCGCCGCGCCGTGGCGGGTGATCAGGTCGCTGAAGGCGTGGAAGGCCGCGAGGTGGTTCTTGCGCGACTCGATCGTCGACACGAACAGGATGAAGCCACCCTCGCTGAGGCCGTAGCGGGACAGGGTCTCGGCGACGGGGCGGTCCGCGCCGGGTTTGCGGAAGTCCGCGTCAAGCGGCACGACCTGCACCTGATCGTCGGTGACCGTGTGGCCCAGCCGCGCGGCGACGCGCTCCAGATCCCGTTTCGACGCCTCGGAGTTGGTCAGGAAGCGGTCGGCGTGGGCGAAGACGCCGAGCGCCCAGCTGATGAAATCCTGGGTCAGGGGGCGGGTGCAGTGCTCGGGCGCCATGACCGGGATCATGTCGTGCACGAAGGGCAGGTAGCGGATGCCGTAGAGCCGGCGGGCCTCGCGCACCTTGAGGAAATAGTTCTGCAGCCACCAGGAGGTGCCGAGATTGATGAGCCAGGCGCCGCGCGGGAAGCGCAGGCCCGGGGCCAGATCGGTGACAAGTCCGACCTCGTCCAGCACGGCGCGCCAGGCGGGCTCGCCCCGGTCGCCGCCCTGAAGCGCCAGGTCGATGAGGCGCAGGAAGAGCTCGGCGGGCAGGCCAACCCAGCCGTCGCGGTGTTGGGCGAAGGCGCAGACGCCGATCTGGATGTCCGCCGGCGGATCCCGCAGCAGGGCGCCGATGACCTCGATCTGGACCCGCTGGATGCCGGTCGGCAGGCGGGCGTTGTGAAAATAGCCGATCAGGTCGGCGACATCGAATACGGCAGTGATGCGCCCGTCGTCGGCGAGAGTCAGGTCGGCCGTGCGCCGCCGTCGCGTCTCGCGCAGTTCCCCGATCAGGGACAGGGCGAGGTCGTGGTCCAGGGTCACGCCGCGATGGATCAGGGTGCGGAGCTCGTTGAGCGCATCGGGGCGGGCGGGGTCCAGTTCGGCCGAACGGGCGTAGGCGGCGGCGGCCTCTTCCCGGCGGCCGCTGACCTTGAGGAAATGGCCCAGCATCAGATGGGTGTCGGCGACGTCCGGGGCGCGGTCCAGGGACTGCTGGTAGGCGTGGCCCGACCCTTCCAGATCGCCGCTTTCCTTGAGCGCATGGCCCAGCTGGACCCAAAGGTCGGCGCGGCTGTTGTCGAGATCGAGCGAGGCGCGGTAGGCGCGCGCGGCGCCGGCCCAGTCGCCGCGGTCGCGCCGGACGTCCGCCTCGACCGCCCAGGCGGCGGCCGTCGCGTCGTCGCCAAACCTGAATCCGAACAGCTTCATCCCTGTCGTGGCTAAGGCCAGGCCATGAGGAAATCAACGACCCTCGCCGTTGCGGCGTCCGGAGCGATGGGGCACAGCGGACGGAGCCGCGATCGCCAAGGGAGCCGCATGTCGCATCTGGACCGCCCCGCCACGACGGAAGACGTCGTCTGGATCTACCGCGCCCTGCTGGAGCGTGAGCCCGAGAGCAAGGCCGTGATCCAGAGCATGGCCGGCGCGCCGCTGGGCGAACTGATCCTGAGCTTCCTGGGCAGCGAGGAGCGGGCGCGGCGTCGGGTCGGGCTGCTGAACGAGCGCTACCGCAAGGCCTGGCCGGGCGGGGGGGTGGACATCGGCGCCTCGCCGGAAACCCTGAAGGCGCTGTTCGACACCGCGCGGCGGACCTGGTCGAAGCTGGGCGAGAGCGAACCCTACTGGTCCGTGATGACCGACCCCGCCTATCGCGCCTCGGTGCTGGATGAGGGCGCGCAGGCGCACTTCTTCGAGACGGGGGCGGAGGATGTGGCGGCCTTCACCGCCGCCTGCGCCCGCAACGGGATCGCCCTGAAGCGGGACGGCCGGGTGATCGATTTCGGCTGCGGCGTCGGGCGGCTGGGGGTGCATCTGGCGGAGCTGTTCGACGGCTATCTGGGCGTGGACATCAGCCCGTCGCATCTGGCCGAGGCCAGTGTGAGGCTGGCGGCGGTGACCGACAGGGCCGAGTTCCGGCTGCTGGACGACTTCCTCGGCGGGGACGAGGCCTGCGATTGCGTCTTCAGCGTGCTGGTGTTGCAGCACAACGCGCCGCCGGTGATGGCCGAGCTGCTGAGGGTGCTGATCGCGCGGCTGCGGCCGGGCGGGGTCGGCTACATCCAGATTCCACACGTGCTGCACGGCTACAGCTATTCGGCAGAGGCGCATCTGGCCGATCCCCTGCCGGTGGGCGAGATGGAGATGCACGCCCTGCCCCAGGGCGAGGTGTTCCGTCTTCTGGCTGAAGGCGGAGCGCGGCCGATCGAGGCGCTGGCGGACGGACGGCCCGGCCCGGCGGGGCTGTCGACGACCTATCTGTTCCAGAAAATCTAGGCCGCGCGCAGCCAGGCGTAGACGTCGGCGGCCTCGGCCACATCCTCGAACATCCGGGCGCGGCCGCCCTCGATGACGATGGCGCGGTCGCATTGCTCGGTCACCAGATGGGTGTCGTGGGACGCCATGATGAAGGCGCGGTGGGCGCGGCGTTCGAACAGCTCCTCGCGGCATTTCTGCTGGAAGCGGGCGTCGCCGACGGCCACCAGTTCGTCGATCAGGTAGCAGTCGAACTCGATCGCCAGCGACAGGCCGAAGGCCAGTCGCGCGCGCATGCCGGACGAATAGTGCTTCACCGGCTGCTTCAGCGCCTCGCCCAGTTCGGCGAAGTCGTCGACGCGGTCCAGGGTCTCGGCGAAGTCCTTCTCGTACAGGCGCGCGAGGAAGCGGATGTTGTCGATGCCCGACAGGCTGCCCTGAAACCCGCCGCCGAAGCCGATGGGCCAGGACGCGCTCATGCGCCAGATCACCCGGCCGTCGGAGTGGGGCAGGGCGCCGCCGAGGATCTTGATGAGCGTCGATTTGCCCTGGCCGTTGCGGCCCAGCACCGCGAGGCGTCCGTCGCGCGCGAGGGTGAAGCCGAGGTCGGAAAAGACCGGCCGGGGCGTCTCGCGCCAGGTCTTGCCCAGGCCCTCGACGATCAGGCCCGGATCGGCGGCCTCGCTCATCAGTCCTGCCGGTGTTCGCGGACGCCGGCCCAGACCAGCCAGCCGATGCCGTAAGCGAGCAGCATGGTCAGGAACACGGTCAGGATCGACATCAGGCGGCGCGGCTCCATGGCCTGATCCGGGCGTCCCGGATTGACGATGCGTTCCAGATACAGCCGCTGGCGGCGCGCATCCTGCCGCGCCTCGATCAGGGCGGCGTCGGCCTCGCCTGCCTGACGGTCGGCCAGTTCGCGGGCGAGAACCAGATCCTCATAGGCGCCGACGCGGGGCGCCAGCGACCCGGCGTTACCGGCGACCTTGGCCCGTTCGGCGGCGATCTGGCCCTCATAGGCGGCGATGCGGTTGTCGAGGCTGGGCAGCTGCGGGCTTTGCGGCGCCTCGGCCGCCAGCTGGGCGCGTTCGGCGCGCAGGCCGGCGACGGCGGCCGACAGCTGGCCGATCAGTTGGGCGCTTTCGGTCGCGGCGCGCTGGGGGTCGATGAAACGTTCGCGGTTGCGGAAGGCGGTCAGTTGCGCCTGGGCGGTGGCCAGCGCCGTCTGGGCCTCGACCTGGGCCCGCTCGGCCTCGGCCACGGCGTCGGCGGCGGCACGGCGGTTCAGGCGGTTGACCAGCCCCTCGCCGCCCTGAAGCAGCCCTTCCGCCAGTCCTTGCGCGTCCTCGGGCCGGAAGGCCTCGACCCGCAGGGTGCTGATGCCGGTGGTGGAATCGTAGCCGACGGTGACGAAGCGCTGGAAACCCTTGTGCTGGCCCTCGAAGCTACGGCTCTCCCACGGGCGGGGATAGCGGGAGAAGATGTCGCCGCCGCGCCCGCCCAGCATCCGCGCCACATCGAAGCGGCGGTTCAGTTCGGCCAGACCGTCGCGCGAACGGATGTAGTCGTGCACGGCGAAGGCGTCGGTCGAGGCCGGGGCGAGGCCCGCGCTCTGCAAGGTCACGCCGAGAGCCGAGGGCTGGGCCTGATTGGGCGCGCGGACGATGAAGCGTGCCTCCGACACGTAGCGGGGCGAGGCGATCAGCAGGAAGTAGATCGCCGCCAGCAGGGTCGGCAGGGCCACCACCAGCAGGAACGGCCAGGGCAGGCCGCGCAGCCGCCGGGCCCGCGCGGCGCCCACGAGCTTGTCGAGGTCCGGGCCCGGGCCGAGGAAGGTCAGTCTGGAATCGCTCATGGCCGCTGGAATATCCCCGGATTCAAGGCTGCGTTATTCCGCATCGATCCGCTCCCGTGCGCCGCCGAGAAGCAGCAGTCCCGTGACGTTGAAAATCGCCGCCCAGCCGAGGGCGTACAGCGGATCGAAGTGGGTTTCCACGAATTCGCCGAACACCCCCGCCCGCACCATCTCGACGACATGGGGCAGGGGGATCAGCAGGAAGGCGTCGCGATAGGCCGCCGGCACCCAGGCGGCCATGAAGAAGACCCCCGACATGGGGATCAGGATGTAGGTGAACAGAGGCACGATCCGCTCCATCACATCATAGCGGATGGCCAGGGCCGCGAAGATCATCGCCAGCCCGGTGGCCATGAAGGCCAGCAGGAACCAGCCGCCGTAGAGCAGCAGCAGATTGGCCGGCCAGCTGACCTGGCCCAGCACCATCAGCACCGCATAGACCGCCACGAAGGCGGCCGTCGTGCCGAGGAACTCGAGGATGTTGCGGGCGATGTAGAGATGCAGCACGGCGATGCCGCGATGGTGCAGCAGGCCCACGTTGGCCTGCAACGCCGACAGGCTGAGGGTGATCTGGTGACGCAACAGCAGCAGGCACATGTAGCCGGTCATCACGAACGGCCCCATGCGGATGCCGTGCTCATAGTCCGGGCGGGCCACGCTCCACAGCACCAGAACTCCGAGGCAGAAGATCAGCGGCTCGCCGATGACCCAGGCGAAGCCCAGCCCCTTGCGGCCGTAGCGGGTGATGAGCTCGCGCATCATCAGGGCGACGACGATGCGGGCGTTTCGCGTGACGAAGCCGGCGGTCATGGGAATCTTTCGGCTCGCCGGTGGTCGGAACCGGGACGATAGTCGGACCGCCGCTCCCTGCAAAGACGGCGGCGGCGGTTAACCGGGGGGCAAGGCGACGCATGACCTTGTTGCGGCGATGAAATGGAGGCCGGAATGATCGGCGGACGGCGGGTGATCGGCGTGGTTCCGGCCCGGGCGGGCTCCCAGCGCCTGCCGGGCAAGAACCTGCGGCTGATGGCCGGCAGGCCGATGATCCAGTGGACGCTGGACGCGGCGAAGGCCTCGACCGTGCTCGACCTGATCGTGGTGACAAGCGACGACGAGGATGTTCTGGCCCTCGCCCGGAATGCGGGGGTCGAGGCTGTTCAGCGTCCGGACGCCCTGGCGGGCGCGGAGGCCTCGGTGATCGACGCCATCGAACACGCCTTGCGGCATGTCGGGGGTGACTGGGGCTATGTGGTGCTGTTGCAGCCCACGTCGCCGCTGCGGACTTCCGCGGATATCGATGAGGCGGTGGCCCTGTGCGACAGCCGCTCCGCTCCGGCGGTCATCAGCGTGTCCCCGCTTCACAAACCCGCGTCGTTCCATGACCGGCTTGACGACCGCTGCGTCCTGCAAGGGCCGCCGGATCTGGAGTCTGTAGTCTTGATAAACGGCGCTGTTTACGTCGGCCGTCCTGAAAGGCTGTTCGCCGATGGAACTTTCCGGTGCGGTGAAGCTTTGGCTTACGTGACGCCGTCCGTGCGCGGGTGGGATGTGGACGAGCTGGCGGACTTCCTCGCCTGCGAGGCGTATCTGACACTGGTAAACCGGGGAATTCTGTAGCCGATACAACACGGCTTTGGGGGGAAACCGGGACAGCGTTGCTGTTTCAGCCTCGACCAGCGCAAACTGTGCTGTTAGAGAAAATGTGAGGCGGCGTGTCCGCCGCATGATGTTTACTGGCTGCGGAGGGCCATCTTATGCGTCTCAAGAGTTTGATCCTGGCTTCGGGAGCGGCGGCTGCGCTGGTCCTGAGCGCCGGCGCCGCTTCGGCGGACCCCAACGGCTGGTACGGCGCCATCGACGCCGGCTGGCACACCGTCAAGGACGTGACGGCCACCAACTCGGCCTCGCCCTCGCGTGACTGGGAAATCGAAGTCGACGAAGGCTACGCCGCCTTTGCGCGCCTGGGCTACCGCCTGGACGCCAACTGGCGCGTGGAACTGGAAGGCGGCTACCGCTCGGGTGAGGTTCTGTCCTTCACCGCCGTCGGCACGCCGGCCCTGGCGATCTGCCAGCCGTCCGCCACGGGCCCCTGCGGCGCCCCTGACGGCGACATGGAAGTCGCCACCCTGATGCTGAACGGCATCTACGACTTCGGCAGCCGTGACTCGTCGTTCCGTCCGTTCATCGGCCTGGGCGCCGGTGTCGCGCGCGTCAACACCGACGTGCTGGGCACCGTCTCCACCACCCGCACCCTGGCGTTCGGGGCCGATGACTCCTCGGCCAAGCTGGCCTTCCAGGGTCTCGCCGGCGTGGCCTGGGCCATCAGCGACCGGATGAACCTGGACCTGACCTACCGCTACCTGATGACGGACGTCGAGTTCGACAGCCGCGTCACCGGCACGCCGGGCCTGTATGGCCGCTTCGAAGGCGAATACAACGAGAGCCACGCTGTGACGCTGGGCCTGCGCTACGCGTTCGGGGCCGACGCCCCGCCGCCGCCGCCTCCCCCGCCGCCGCCGCCGCCCCCGCCGCCTCCCCCGCCGCCTCCCCCGCCC
>DASWYI010000007.1:0-14104 GCA_036405055.1 Brevundimonas sp. | reverse complement strand
GTCGAGGCGTTCTGCTCGTGGTCGGCGTGCAGGATGAAGATGCGGTCCATGGCGCGCGCCAGGACCGGATTGACGACATAGTCCTCGGCCGGAACGGCGAAGCACATGCGCAGGAAGTTTTCGGCGTAGCTCAGGTCGTTGCGCGGCGACACGAAGGGCTGGCCGATGTGGTACTTGTAGGCCCGCGCCGCGATGGTCGGCATCTTGGCGATCAGGCGGATGGCCGAGATGTTGCGCTGGACCGGATCATGGATGTCCAGGCTGTCGTGATAGAAGGCCGACAGGGCGCCGACCGTGCCGACCATGATCGCCATCGGGTGGGCGTCGCGGCGGAAACCCTCGAAGAAGCGGTCGAACTGGGCATGCAGCATGGTGTGCATGGTGATGTTGCGTTCGAAGGCTTCGTACTCCGCCGCGTTCGGCAGTTCGCCGTGCAGCAGCAGGTGGCAGACCTCGATGAAGTTTGACTTCGACGCCAGGTGGTCGATCGGATAGCCGCGGTGCAGCAGCACGCCTTCATCGCCGTCGATGAAGGTCAGGCCGCTCTCGCAGGCCGCCGTTGAGGTGAAGCCGGGATCGAAGGTGAAGGCGCCGGTCTCGCCGTACAGCTTTCGGATGTCCATCACATCGGGGCCGGTCGAGCCGGAGATCACCGGCAGGTCCACGGTCTTGTCGCCGTAGGTGAGGGTGGCGGATTTCGTCATGAGAGCCCCTTAGATCGGCGCGGCGCCGGGGAGGGCGCGACGCGCTCGCGTTTGTGCAAGCTAGATAGTCTGTTGCAGCGCATCATTCAAACGCCCCAGACTCTCTTCTTTTCCGAGGGCTGAGAGGGTCTTGGCGATGTCGGGCGAGACGCCGTCGCCGGTCAGGGCGGCGCGCACCGCCGGGCCGATCTTGCCGAAGCCGACGGCCTCTTCCTCGGCGAAGGCTTTAAGCTCTGCCTCCAGTGCGAACACGTCCCAGGACTGGAACAGGGCCAGCCGGTCGCGCAGGCGTCCGATACGCTCGCCGGACTCACCCGCCAGCAGCGGCAGGCCCTTTTCGTAGATCGTCAGGGGGCGCTGGCGCAGCACGAAGGCGGTCTGGTCCGCCAGCTCAAGCGTCGTCTTCGCCCGGTCCTTCACGAACGGCATGGCCTGGGTCAGGCGCGCCTCATCGTCGGGGCCGAGGGTGTGGCCGCGCGACAGGTGGATGTCGAGCACCAGCTTGGCCAGCCGGTCATCGTCGGCCATCCGCATCCAGTGGGCGTTGACGTGGGCCAGCTTGTCGAAGTCCAGCCGCGCCGGCGCCTTGCCCACGCCGGTCAGGTCGAACCATTCCAGCGCCTGGGCGTCCGAGAACAGCTCTTCGTCCCCATGCGCCCAGCCGAGGCGAGCGAGGTAGTTGCGCATGGCCTCGGGCAGGTAGCCCATCTCGGCATACTCATGCACCGCCTGGGCCCCGTGCCGTTTCGACAGCTTGGCGCCGTCGGGACCGTGGATCAGGGGAATGTGGGCGAAGGTCGGCCGGGTCCAGCCCAGCGCATCGTAGATCAGGCTCTGGCGCGCGGCGTTGTTCAGATGGTCGTCGCCCCGAATGACGTGGGTCACGCCCATGTCGTGGTCGTCGACGACGACGGCGAGGTTGTAGGTCGGCGCGCCGTCGGAGCGCAGGATCACCAGATCGTCAAGCGAGGAGGATTCCCAGCGCACGGTCCCCTGAACCACATCCTCGACCACCACCGGCTGCTGCTGCGGGCGGCGGAAACGGACGGTGTGCGGCTTCGACAGGTCATCAACCGTGGGCGTGCGGTCGCGCCAGGGTGATTCGAACGCCACGCCGTCGGCGCGCGCCTGATCCCGCAGGGCGCCGGTCTCCTCGGCCGTCAGGAAATCGCGGTATGCGGCGCCGCGCTCCAGCAGCTCGTCGACGACCTCGCGGTGGCGGTCGGCGCGGCTGAACTGGAACACCGGCTCCTCGTCGGCGAACAGCTCCAGCCAGCTCAGGCCGTCGAAGATCGCCTTTACGGCGTCGTCGGTGGAGCGCTCGCGGTCGGTGTCCTCGATGCGGACCAGGAACTTGCCGCCCCGGCCCTTCGCGTAAAGGTAGTTGAAAAGCGCCGTGCGAGCGCCGCCTATGTGCAGATAGCCGGTCGGCGAGGGGGCGAAACGCGTGACGACGGGGGCGTCGGAAGGTGAGGTCATGGGGGGCGGGTCCGTTCGGGCCGCCCTTATACCGCCCGATGCGCGAAATCCCAGCCGCCGCGAGCGGATCATCGCATGGCTGCGCGATCAGGCGGCTGCGCAGTCGCTGCGCTGGCGGCTGTGGGCGCCGGTGGCGCTGGGGATCGGCTGCGCCATCTACTTTGGACTGAAGAGCGAACCGCCCCTGTGGCCGCTGCTGCTGGCGGCGGCCGTGACGGCGGGCGGATGGCTGTGGGCGCGGCGGGCCGGGTTTGGACGGGCGGTGACATTGCCGCTGATGCTGCTGGCTTGTGTGGCGGGCGGTTTGGCTCTGGCCAAGGCGCGGACTGAGCGGGTTGCCGGCCCCATCGCCCCGGCCATGAGCGAGCCGACCGTGGTCGAGGGCTGGGTGCTGGATGTCGACAGTCCGGGCGAGAGCGGCCCGCGCGTGGTGATCGCGCCGGTGTGGGTGCGAGGCTTGGCCCCCGAGGACACGCCGATCCGCTTGAGGGCCACGGTGAAGGGTGATCCGCCGCCGCCCGGCGCGCCGATCCGGCTGTTCGCCATTCTGAACCCGCCGCCGGCCCCGGCCAGTCCCGGCGCCTATGACTTCGGCCGCAACGCCTTCTTTCTGGGCATGGGTGGGGTGGCCTTCTCCCTGTCGGAGACGCGGCCCGCGCTGCTGAACCCGCCGCCGTGGCGGGTGCGGCTGGACATGGCGGTCAACGGCGCGCGCTACGGGCTGGCGCAGCGGATCGTGGCTCGGCTGGGGCCGCGCACCGGCGGGATCGCCGCCGCCATGGTGACGGGGCATGAGGCGTGGCTGGAGCGCGAGGATCTGGACGCCATGCGCGACAGTGGTCTGGCGCACATCCTGTCGATCTCGGGCCTGCATATGGCGGTCGTGGGCGGGTTCGTCTTCTTCCTGTTCCGCCTGCTGATCGCGGCGTGGCCGTGGCTGGCGCTGCGGGTCAACGGCAAGAAGTGGGCGGCGGGCGTGGGGCTGGTCGCCGTCTGGACCTATCTGGTGGTGTCGGGGTCGCCGCCGCCGGCCGAGCGCGCGGCGATCACGGCCTCCATCGCCTTCCTCGCCATCCTGCTCGACCGGCAGGCGGTGACCATGCACGGGCTGGCCGTCGCCGCCTTCGTGGTGTTGCTGCTGCAGCCCGAGGCCATCGTGACGCCGGGGTTCCAGATGTCGTTCGCGGCGACAGCGGCGCTGGTGGCGCTTGTTGAGGCCTGGCCGGCCCGGACGCGCGAGATTTCTGCGCCTTGGCCCATTGTGGCGGCGCAGCGGCTGGGGACCTGGCTGACCGCGGCCTGTGCAGCCAGTCTTGTGGCGGGGATGGCGACGGGGCCGTTCGCCATGCAGCATTTCAACCGCACGGCGGTCTATGGGCTGCTGGCCAATCTGGCGACGTCGCCGGTGGCGGATTTCGTCATGATGCCGGCGCTGGCAGTGGGCGCAGCGCTGGAGCCGCTGGGGCTGGGCGGGCCGTTCCTGTGGCTGGCGGGAAAGGCGGTCGATGCCATGCTGGCCATCGGCCACTGGACGGCCGAGCTGCCCGGCGCGGTCAAGACGGTGGCCAGCGCGCCGGGCGCGGCCTTGCCCATCGCCTTCATGGGGGTGCTGATCCTGTGTCTGGTGCGCGGACCGTTGCGCTGGATCGGCCTGCCGCTGGCCATGGCAGTGATGCTGTGGCCCCGCCCGCCCGCGCCCGACCTGTGGATCGGCGACGGCGGCACGAACGGGGCGTGGCGGGTGGAAAAGGAGGCCGTGGTGATGCGGTCCGGCGTTCGAGAGTTCGCTGCCGACCTGTGGTCGCGCCGACGCGGGCTGGCGCTGGCCGAACGCCCGGCCGCGGGCTGGACTTGCGGCCGCTTCTCCTGCGCGCCGGACGGCGAAGGGCCGCTGGCCATGTGGTGGGGCAGGAAGGCGCCGTCGGAGGATCAACTGGCGGCGATGTGTCAGGGCGCCGAGGTCGTCAGCGTAAGGGCCGAAGTGCTGCGCATCCCGGCGGCCTGCGAGACCCGTCTGCTGCTGGATGGCGTCGACTATGCGAAAGGCGGGGCGGTCGAGCTGTGGCGTGACGGATCAGGCTGGCGCGCCGTCTGGACGTCACAGGTGCGCGGAGATCGGCCCTGGAGCCGGTTGCCGGATGGAGAGGCGGAGTTTTAGATCACCGTTTCTTCTCCCCTCGAGGGAGAAGGTGGCCCGTGAGGGCCGGATGAGGGAGCTGTCAGACCAAAGGCTGACTTTCTGACGATGAGCGGGCGGACACAGCCCCCTCATCCGTCGGGCTATCGCCCGCCACCTTCTCCCCCGAGGGGAGAAGGATCAGTTTCAGTGATACCGGCGGAACAGCCCCACCAGCTTGCCCTGAACCTCGACCTGATCGGGGCCGAAAATGCGGGTCTCATAGGCGGCGTTGCAGGGCTCCAGCGCGATGGATGCGCCGCGCTTGCGCAGGCGCTTCAGGGTCGCTTCCTCGCCTTCGACCAAGGCCACGACGATCTCGCCGGTGGAGGCGGTGTCGGATTTCTTGATCACCACCAGATCGCCGTGAAGGATGCCGGCCTCGATCATGGAGTCGCCGTCGATCTCGAGCATGTAGTGTTCGCCCGCGCCCAGCATTGCTTCCGGCACCGGATAGCGGGCCTGTTCGTGCTGGATGGCGGAGATGGGCGTGCCGGCGGCGATCTTGCCCAGCAGGGGCAGTTCGCGGGTGTCGTTGGCGGCCTCGGCCGGAACTGAGCGGCCGCCGCCCTGGATCACGTCGGGCTTGAATGGGGCGCGGCCCTTGGCGGGTGCGGACGTCGTCGCCTGTTCCGGCAGCTTCACCACCTCCAGCGCACGGGCGCGGTGGGCGAGGCGGCGGATGAAGCCGCGTTCCTCAAGCGCCGTGATCAGCCGGTGGATCCCCGACTTCGACGCCAGATCCAGCGCCTCCTTCATCTCGTCGAACGAGGGGGACACGCCGCTCTCGCGGATGCGCTCATGGATGAACATGAGCAGTTCGTGTTGCTTGCGCGTGAGCATGGCGTCCTCAGGTCGAATCCGTTCCACGAACGCTAGCGGAACAAACCGCAAACGTCCAGTCGGTGTTCCTGAGGTGTTCCGGTTAAAGAGCGGTTACCGTCGGGGGCGCGCCCGCTCTGTAGCGCTCAAGCGCATCCTGGATGGTCTCGGCGAAACCCTTGGGCCCGTGGGTCATGAGCGCGGTGGGAATGTACTGGATCGAGCCGTTGGTCAGCTTCAGATAGGCCGTGTCCGCGCGCCTCATCCATAGACTGCCGGGCTCGAAAACCACATCCTCGATGTCGGCGAAGAAGACCGGCTTCTTCCAGGCGTAATATTCGATCCGATCCTCGTGGATCGTAAAAGACGGTCCCGATTTGAAGGCGAGGCGGTAGCAGGTGAAGACCAGAAACCCGGCGACGGCGAGGAAGCTGACCGCCGTAAACTCCCATGATCCGCGCCCGTGGTAGCCGCGCCCGTCCGTTGCGATGAGGGAGCAGCCATAGAATGTGAAGCCGATGGCGCACAGGATGGCGATAGTCACCCAGGCCGAACTGGCTCTGGGTTGATCCGTCATTACGCCAGCAACGCCCGCGTCGCCGCCTCCACATCCGCCTGACGCATCAGGCTTTCGCCGACGAGGATGGCGCGGGCGCCGGCGGAAGCGACCTCGGCCACGTCGGCTGGGGTGAAGATGCCGCTTTCGGCGACCAGCAGGGCCTCGGGCGGGGCCATGGCGGCGAGTCGGCTCGTCGCGGCCAGATCGACCTCGAAGGTCCGCAGCGAGCGGTTGTTGACCCCGATCAGGTCGCCGCCCAGCGCGATGGCGCGCTCCATCTCGGCCTCGTCGTGGGTCTCGATCAGGGCGTCCATGCCGAAACGGCGGGCCTCGGACAGCAGTTCGGCGGCGAGGACGTCATCGACCATGTCGAGGATGATGAGGATGGCGTCGGCGCACAGGGCGCGGCTCTCGGCCACCTGCCATGGATCGACGAGGAAGTCCTTGCGCAGGCAGGGCAGGGTGGTCGCGGCGCGCGCCGCGGCCAGGTAGGCGTCGTCGCCTTGGAAGCTGGGGCCGTCGGTCAGCACCGACAGACAGGCCGCGCCGCCGGCCTCATAGGCGGCGGCCAGCGCCGGCGGATCGAAGTCGGCGCGGATCAGACCCTTCGAAGGACTGGCCTTCTTGATCTCGGCGATCAGGGCAGGGCCGCCGGGGGCGGCGTGACGCAGCAGCGAGGCGCGGAAGCCCCGGGTCATGCCGCAAATGGCGGCTTCGGCCTCGATCTCGGTCTGGCTGCGCGCGGCCTTCCGCCGGGCCACGTCCTCGCGCTTGTAGGCGGCGATGCGGTCGAGGATGTCGCTCACGCGGCCTCGTCCGGTTCGATCGGGGTGTTGGTGGCGGCGACCAGTTCGGCCAGCGCCGTCGAGGCCCGCCCGTCGTCGATAACCGATGCGGCCATTTCCGCGCCCTCGGCCAGCGTCTCCACCTTGTCCGCCACGATCAGGGCGGCGGCGGCGTTCAGCAGCACGATGTCCCGATAGGCGCCCTTCTGGCCATCCAGCAGGGCGCGCAGGGCCACGGCGTTCTCCTCGGCGTCACCGCCGCGGATGTCGGCGATGGCGGCGAGGGGCAGGCCGGCGTCCTCAGGGGTGACGGTAAAGCGGCGGACGGCGCCGTCCTTCCATTCCGCCACCCCGGTCTCGCCCGTGGTGGTCAGCTCATCCAGACCCTGACCGTGGACAGTCCAGGCGCGCGTGGCGCCGAGACGGCCCAGCACCTCGGCCAGCGGCTCCAGCAGGCGCGGATCATAGACGCCCATGACCTGTCGCTTCGCACCTGCTGGATTAGACAGCGGCCCGAGCAGATTGAAAACCGTGCGGAAACCGATCTCGGCCCGCACCGGCCCGACATGGCGCATGGCGCCGTGGTAGGCGGGGGCGAACAGGAAGGCGATGCCGGCCTGATCCAGCGCGCGCCGCTGCTGTTCAGCCGTGGCGGCAAGGTTCACGCCCAACGCCGAGAGCACGTCGGACGATCCGGATTTGGAGCTCAGCGCCCGATTGCCGTGCTTGGCGACCTTCAGCCCCGCGCCCGCCAGCACCAGAGCCGCTGCGGTCGAGATGTTGTATGTGTGCTGGCCGTCGCCGCCCGTGCCGCAGGTGTCGATGGCGTCATAGGGGTGGTCCAGTGTCAGCGCCGCGTCCCGCATGGCCCCGGCGAAGGCCGCGATCTCATCCACCGTCTCGCCACGAATACGCAGGGCCGTGACCGCCGCCGCGACCTGGGCCGGGGTTGGCTCGCCACGCAGACAGGCGGCGAAGAAATCGCCCGCCTCGGCCGCCGTCAGCACGCGGCCGTCGACCAGCTTGGCCAGCAGGGGCTTGAAACCGTCCGACACCTACGCGGCCACCCTGCGACGCACGCCCGCGAGATCGAGGAAGTTGGCCAGCATGGCGTGGCCGTGCTCGGTGGCGATGGATTCCGGGTGGAACTGCACCCCGTGGATCGGGCGGGTGCGATGCTGGAAGCCCATGATCTCGCCATCCTCGGTCCAGGCCGTGACCTCGAGGACATCCGGCAGGGTTTCGCGCCGAACCGCCAGGCTGTGATAGCGCGTGCCGATGAAGGGGCTGGGCAGGCCCTTGAACAGGCTCTTGCCCTCATGGTGCATCGGCGAGGTCTTGCCGTGCATCAGGGCCTTGGCGCGGATCACCTCGCCGCCGAACGACTGGCCGATGGCCTGATGGCCCAGGCAGACGCCGAGAATGGGCAGGCTTTCCGGCGCGGAGGCGATCAGGTCGAGACAGATGCCCGCCTCGTTCGGCGTGCAAGGACCGGGCGACAGCAGCACCGCCTCGGGCTTCAACGCGATGGCCTCGGCCGCGGTCAGGTCGTCGTTCCTGACGACATGCGTCTGCGCGCCCAGCTCCGCGAGGTAGTGGACGAGGTTGTAGGTGAAGCTGTCGTAGTTATCGACGACGAGGATCATGCTTCGCTTCTAGGCGGGCCGGGGGCCGAGGCCAAGCCGGGACGGGCGATAAGGGTTGGTTAACCGGCGCGCGCTGGAATCCGGGCGAGAGCATCCGGGGCCGCCATGACCAAATCCGACCAGATCGAGCGCGCCCGCAAGCTGCTGGCTCCCGTTGCGCCTGTCGCCGGCAGTCCCTGGGGCACCCTCGGCGCTGCCTTCATCGCGGCCACGGCGGCGGTGCTGATGGCGGGGGTGGTGATCCTCGGCCCCGGCGTCCAGTTCGAAGACCCGACTGTGGAAGCGCCGTTGCGCTAGGTTTTTCGGAGTCCGGCCCCTAGGCTGAGGCCATGAAGGACTGGAAGCTCTTGATGCGGCGCGGGGCGATTGCCGTCTACGCCCTTGCGATCCCGATCTGCATCCTCTTGGCGTTGCTCGGACTGGCGATGATGGACGCCGAGGGGCGACATCAACCCCTCTGGCCTGTTCCTGTTGTCGCTGCGGCTGTCGCGGCCCTGCTGATATGGCGGCTGCGGCTGAACCTTCGCATCGTCGGACAGTTGGCCCCCGGAGGGAGTGAAGGGGTTGTGTCGATCCTGGGCCGGGGCGTTCTGGCCGTTTGCGGAGCGGCCCTGATCCTTGCCGCCGTCGCCTATGCCGGTCTCACGCTCTGGATCATGTTCGGGACGCATCCCGCCATCCTGCCTGATCCGACTCCTGAAGACGTGCGGAAGGCGGGCGCCGTGACGGTTCTGGCCATCGCTCTGTTCGCTTCCGCCCTCGGCATGGTGATGATCTGGCCTCTGCTGAGCCTGTTGCGGCGCAAGGTTCGGCCGCCGTCCTAGCGGTTGCCGCTCGGGAAGCGCCAGGCTTCCTCGGCCGCCCGCATCGGGGCGCGGGCCTTGTGGCGGGTTTCGGCGTATTCAGCGGCCGGATCGCTGTCGGCCACGACTCCGGCCCCGGCCTGAACGAACACCTGACCGTCAGCGAACAGGGCGGTGCGCAGGACGATGCAGATGTCGGCCTCGCCACCCGCCGAGATGTAGCCCACGCCGCCGCCATAGCCGACGCCGCGCTTTGAGCCCTCAAGCTCGTCGATGATCTCCATCGCCCGCACCTTGGGCGCGCCCGAAAGGGTGCCGGCCGGCAGGGCGGCCAGCAGGGTGTCGACGGCATCCAGCTTCGGATCCGCCTTTCCGCGCACGTTGGAGACGATATGCATGACCTGGCTGTAGCGTTCGACGCGGAAGCTCTCGGTCACCTCGACCGTGCCCGGCGCCGAGACGCGGCCCACATCGTTGCGGCCGAGGTCGAGCAGCATCAGATGCTCGGCCCGCTCCTTGGGGTCGGCCAGCAGTTCGGCCTCCAGCGCACGGTCAGCCTCGGGCGTGGCGCCGCGCATGCGGGTGCCGGCCAGCGGGCGGATGGTGACCTCGCCGTCCTTCAGCCGCACCAGGATCTCGGGGCTGGACCCGGCCAGCTGGAAGCCGCCGAAGTCGAGATAGAACAGATAGGGCGACGGGTTCTGGCGCCGCAGCGAGCGATAGAAGGCGAAGGGATCGCGATCCCACGGGGCCGAGAACCGGTGACTGAGCACCACCTGGAAGATGTCGCCGGCGGCGATGTAGTCCTTGGCGGCGGCGACCATGCCGTCGAAGCCCGCCTCGTCCACCGGCGACTGGAACACCGGATCGGGCAGGGGCGTGGGCGGCGGCAGGGCGGGCAGGGGCGCCCGCAGTTCGCGCTCGAAGGCGTTCAGCCGCTCGATGGCGGCGTCGTGGGCGTGTTGTGCGTCCACGCCGCTGTCAGGGTAGGCGGCGGCGACCAGGACGATCTCGTGCTGCACGGAATCGAAGATGGCCACCAGCGACGGCCGGGTCAGGACCGCGTCGGGCAGGTCCTGCGGATCGGGATTGGCCGGCCCCAGCGGCTCCAGCAGCCGCACCATGTCATAGCCGAACACCCCGAACAGCCCGGCGGCCATCGGCGGCAGGCCCTCGGGCAGGTCAAAGCGCGTGGCGGCGATCAGCTGACGCAGCGACACCAGCGAAGGCTGGGGCTCGGCATGGAAGCGCTCGGTCTGGACATCGGTGCCGCGCGCGATCTCGGCGGCTTCGCCCCGGCAGCGCCAGACCACGTCCGGGTCGCGGGTCAGGATGGAGTAGCGGCCGTTGACGGCGCCGCCCTCGACCGATTCCAGCAAGAAGGCGTAAGGCCGCCCGCGTCCCAGCTTCAGATAGGCCGAGACCGGCGTCTCGAGGTCATCGACCAGACGCCGGACCAGAACCTGGGGCCGCCCTTCGGCCCAGCCCCGGGCGAACGACGCGAACGCGTCCGCGTCGTCGCCGTCAATCATCGCGCGGGCGTGGCCGGGGCCGCGTCCTCAGCCGGCAGACCCAGGGCCTGACGGGCGAGAGCGATGTCATAGCGGGCCTTGGTGCGGTCGGCGCCCGCCTGCACGGCCCGGTCGCCCATGGCCTCGATAAGATCCTGGGTCATGCGCGGACGCACCTGCTCGGCGATCGGCGCGGCCAGAACGGCCGTGGGGGCGTGGACCTGATCGACCCGGCCGACGGCGTATGCGGTCTGGGACACCGGGGCGCTGAAGGACTGGCCGCGGTTCTGGCTGTAGACAGCGCGGAGGACGCCCTGGCCGACCGCGTCCTGGGTCGTCTGGTTCTGTTGCATGCCGGTCCGGGTGGTCAGGGTCGCGTTGACCGAGCGGGCGACGGCGGCGATGTCCTCGCCGGCGCGCACGCGGCCGGCCAGTTCCTCGGCCTTGGCGGACAGGAGGCGATTGTTCTCGCGCAGGACCCACTGCTGGGCCAGGGGCGCGCGAACATCGGCAAGGGCGGGCATGGCGGCGGGGCGCACGTCATCGACGCGCAGGACGAAATACTGGCCCTGGCCGGCGTCGATGATCTCGCTCTCGCCGCCCTTGCCGAGACCCCAGGCGGTCGAGAAGACCAGCGGCGGAGCGTTCAGCTGACCCTGCTGGGTCTGGCCCTCCTGGGTGAAGGGGGGCAGCTGGACCATGCGGGCGCCGACTTCGTTGGCGGCCTGCTCCAGCGTCTTGCCGGCTTCGCGGGCCTTTTCGTAGTTCTCGACGCGGGTGTAGGTCCGGGCGCGGGCGTCCTCGGCCTGCAGTTCCTGCACGATCTGGGGGCGGACGCTTTCCAGGGTCGCCGGGGCGCCGGGGATGACGGCGCTCACCTGGGCGACGGTGAAGCCGACGCGGCCCTGCACCGGGTCTGAAACCTGACCGGCGGGGGTGCCGAAGACGGCGGCGGCGACGGCGGGATCGCCCAGGGCGCTGCGCGGGGTCTCGGGATACTGGGCGGGCTGGACGCCGCCGTTGGCACGGCCGGCGTCGGCCGGCGACTGGCCGGCGCGCAGGGCGGCGGCGATGCGGTCGGCGGCGGCCTTGTTCGGCGCGGTCAGGGTGACGAAGGTCCGGCGTTCCGGCGTCGAAAGCTGGTCCTTGCGGAAGTTGAAGCGCTCCACGATCCGCGCCTCCGGGATGGCGGCGTCGGCGTTGGGCCCCTCGCTGAACAGCACAAGGGTCACGACCCGCAGTTCCGGGCGGCGCAGCTGGGCGGCGTTCTCGTTCATGAAGGCGGTCAGCTGGGCGTCGGTCGGCGCCGAGGCCGTGCCGGCCATGGCCTGGGTGACGGTGAACCAGCGGGCGTCACGGGTCTCCATCACCTGGTTGGCGACCAGAGCGCCGTAGATGCGGGGCGCGCGGGCCCCGGCGAACAGGGCCGCGCCGAAGTGGCCGGTCACATACTGGTCACGAAACTGCTGCTCGACCAGTTCCGGGGTGACGTTCGCCTCGGCGAGGACGCTGCGATATTGCTGCTCGTCAAAGGCGCCGGTCACCTGGTTGAAGAAGCGGGGAATGGTGCGGATCTGCTTCAGCACCAGTTCCTTGCCGGGGCGGATGCCGGCGCCCCAGGCCCAGTTCAGGAAGCCCATTTCACGCGTGGCGTCCGCCAGATATTGCAGATGCACGCCCTCGGCGACCATTTCCTGGATCGTCAGCGGCTTGCCCGCGCGCTCCTCATAGTTCTTCTTCACGCGGTCGAAGTCGTTGGCGAAGGTCGCCTGATCGACGCTGCGATCACCCGCCGTGATGACGTTCCGGGGGCCGAGGGAGCCGAAGATGTCGGTCTGGGCGCCCACGACGATGAAGCTGAGCATCACAAGGCCCAGCAGACCGGCGGCCCAGGGTGACTTGGCGAAGTTGCGGAAGAGAGAAATCATCGATCACGGGTCCGGTCGGCGGAGAATGCGCCAGTATCGGCGTATAGGGTGTCGCCGCACCCGACCGCAAGATGATGGCGAGACAACGGCTTGGCTTGCGTGCGATTGGCGCCTAGAAACCGGCGCATGAAACAATCCGTGAAGCTGATCGCCGGTAATTGGAAGATGAACGGCCTGAGCGCCGACCTGGCCGAGGCCAGGGCCCTGCGCGAGGCGCTGGACACCGATCCGACGCCGCATCGCGTGGCCCTGTGCCCCGCCGCCACCCTGATCGCCCAGATGGCGTGGAACCTCAAAGACGGTTCTGTCGAGATCGGCGGGCAGGACTGCCACGCGGCCTCGTCCGGCGCCTATACCGGCTCGGTGTCGGCGGCGATGCTGGCCGACGCAGGGGCGACGCTGGTGATTCTGGGGCACTCGGAACGCCGCGCAGGCTTCGGGGAGACCGACGCCGACGTGGCCGCCAAGGCCGAAGCGGCGCTGGCCGCCGGGCTGGAGCCCATCATCTGCGTCGGCGAGACGCTGGAACAACGTCAGGCCGGTGAGGCGGTGGCCGTGGTCAGCGCCCAGATCGCCGGATCCCTACCCACGTCGCTGTCCGGCAAGGCCTTCGCCGTCGCCTATGAACCCGTCTGGGCCATCGGCACCGGCCTGACCCCGACGCTGGAGCAGATCGAGGAGGTCCACGCCGCCGTGCGCGCCGCCATGATCGAGCGGCTGGGGCAGGGTGGCGCGACGGCCCCGATCCTGTATGGCGGCTCGGTCAAACCCGGCAATGCGGCGGAGATCCTGGCCGTGGCCGAGGTCGGCGGCGCCCTGGTCGGCGGCGCCTCGCTGAAGGCGGCGGACTTCCTGGGCATCATCCGGGCCGCCTGACGGCGGCAGGGAGTGGAATTAGGGGTTAGGGCTTAGGGAGTAGGTGCAGATCGAGAACTGCCCTCCGCCCCCCTAATCCCTACTCCCTATTCCCTAAGCCCTCCCTCAATGATACAGCCCGCCGCTTGATCGGCGGACCACCCCGCCACACATGTAAGCCGCCATGCTCCAGACCATTCTCCTCGTCGCCATGATCCTGATCTCCATCGCCCTGACGGCGATGGTGCTGCTGCAGCGTTCCGAAGGGGGCGCTCTGGGCATGGGGGGCGGGCCCTCGGGCTTCATGACCGCGCGCGGCGCCGGCAACCTGCTGACCACCACGACCTGGTGGCTGTCGGGCGCCTTCTTCGTCTGCGCCCTGGCCCTGACCATCGTCGGCAACATGGATCGCGCCGCGACCTCGGTCGTGGACGCGGAAGCCGTGGGCGCCATCGCCGTCGGCGACACTCCGGCCCAGCCGCAACAGGCCGCGCCGACCCAGACCGCTCCGGCCCAGCAGGCCGCGCCGTCGCTCGACGATCTGGAAGCCAGCCTCGCGAACCCGGCGCCCCAGCCGGCCCCGGCCCAGTAATCCGGTGGGGAGGGCGGTTATCCCCGCCTTCCTCTCCCGCCCTCAAAGTCTCCAGCTTACGCCGCGCGAATCAGCGGTAAGGTGACCCCCCATGGCCCGTTATGTGTTCATCACTGGCGGCGTGGTTTCCTCATTGGGAAAAGGCCTCGCTTCCGCCGCTCTCGGCGCGCTTCTGCAAGCGCGCGGCTACAAGGTTCGCCTTCGTAAGCTCGACCCCTATCTGAACGTCGATCCGGGCACGATG
>DASWYI010000006.1:0-153964 GCA_036405055.1 Brevundimonas sp. | reverse complement strand
GCGGGTCATCTTCACCCGCTCCTCGCGCGGGGCGAGCGCCCGCGGCGCGGCGGGGGCGGCGGCAGGCGCCGGCGCAGCAGCAGCGGGGGCAGCCGCCGGCGCGGCATTGATGGCGGCGAGCGCATCGCCCTTGGTGATGTTGCCCTTGGGCCCGGTCGGGGTGATCGCCTTCGGGTCCAGATTGTTCTCGGCCACCACGCGGGCCACGGCGGGCGACAGGGCCAGCGCGTCGGAGGCGATCTGGGCCGAGCCGCTGTTGGCGGGGGCGGCCGGGGCCGGCGCGGCAGCGGGCGCGTCGCCCGAGGCCGAGATGCTGCCGATGGTCTGGCCGGGCGTCACGGTCGAACCGGTGTCGGCGGTGATGGTCAGGACGCCCGAGGCCGGCGCCGAAACCTCGACGGCCACCTTGTCGGTCTCGATCTCGACCAGCAGCTCGTCCTTGGCGACGGTGTCGCCCGATTTCTTCAGCCAGGCCCCCATCGTGCCCTCGGCGACGCTCTCGCCCATGGTCGGGACCGGGATGGCGACGGAGGATGCAGCAGCGGCGGGAGCCGGAGCGGCGGGCGCCGCTTTCGGCGCTTCGGCCACGGGAGCCGCGGCCTTGGGCGCTTCAGCCTTGGCGGGGGCGGCGGCCGCGCCGCCTTCGCTCACGACGCCCAGAACGGCGCCGGGAACGACCGTGTCGCCCTCGGCGGCCTTGATCTCGGCCAGCACGCCGTCGGCGGGGGCCACGACCTCCAGCGAGACCTTGTCGGTCTCCAGCTCGACCAGCAGCTCGTCCTTGCGGACGGCGTCGCCCGCCTTCTTGGTCCATTTGGCGATGGTCGCCTCGGACACGGATTCACCGAGGGCGGGGGTCAGGATGTCGGCCATGGGGTCAGGCTTTCGTTGGTCGTGCGGTTATTTGGCGAAGGCTTCGGTCAGGAAGGCGTCGAGTTCTTTGAGGTGTCGGCTCATCTGGCCCGCGGCGGTGGACGCCGAGGCGGGACGGCCGACGTAGCGGGCGCGTTTGGCCTTCACGGTCAGCTTGTCGAGCGTCAGCTCCAGCCACGGATCGACGAAGGTCCAGCCGCCCATGTTCTTGGGCTCTTCCTGGCACCAGACCAGCTCGGCGTTGGGGAAGCGGCCCAGCTCCTTCATCAGCGACTTCATCGGCCACGGATAGAACTGTTCCAGACGCAGGATGTAGACGTCGTCCACCGGCTTGCCGTCCTTCGCATCCTTCTCGCGGCGCTCCAGCAGGTCGTAATAGACCTTGCCCGAGCACAGGATGACGCGGCGGATGTCGGCGTCGGCCCTGATCGTCATTCCCGCCAGTTCGGGCCGCGTCTGGGCGTCGTCGTGCAGCACGCGGTGGAAGGACGAACCCTCGGCCAGATCGGCCAGGGGGGAGACCGCCTTCTTGTGCCGCAGCAGCGACTTGGGCGTCATGATGATCAGCGGCTTGCGGAACGGCCGGTGCATCTGGCGGCGCAGGATGTGGAAATAGTTGGCCGGGGTGGTGCAGTTGGCGACCTGCATATTGTCTTCGGCGCAGGCCTGCAGGAACCGCTCGAGACGGGCCGAGGAGTGTTCCGGCCCCTGCCCTTCGTAGCCGTGCGGCAGCAGCATGGTCAGGCCGCACATACGCAGCCATTTGCGCTCGCCGGACGAGATGAACTGGTCGATCACCACCTGGGCGCCGTTCACGAAGTCGCCGAACTGGGCTTCCCACATGACCAGGGTGTTGGGGTCGGTCAGGGCGTAGCCGTATTCGAAGCCCAGCACCGCCTCTTCCGACAGGGCCGAGTCGATGACCTCGAAATTCCCCTGGCCCTCGCGCAGGTTGTTCAGGGGGATGTAGCGGGCCTCTGTGGTCTGGTCGATGATGCCCGAGTGGCGCTGGCTGAAGGTCCCGCGCACCGAATCCTGACCCGACAGGCGGACCGGGAAGCCCTCGTCCAGCAGGGAGGCGAAGGCCAGGCTTTCCGCCGTGGCCCAGTCGAGGTTCTGGCCGGTGTCGACCATCTCGCGGCGGCCCTCGATGACGCGCTTCAGCGTCTTGTGGACGTCGACGGCGTTGGGGATGGTGGTCAGGCGGTGGCCCAGATCGGTCAGCTTGGCGAGCGGCACATCGGTCTTGCCGCGGCGCTCGTCGCCCTCGGCCAGACCCAGCCCCTGCCACTGGCCGTCCATCCAGTCGGCCTTGTCGGCCTTGAAGGTCTTGCCGGCCTCCATCTCGGCGTCGAGGAAGGCCTCGAACCGGGCGATCTCGGCGTCGACGCCGGCCTGGTCAATGACGCCCTCGGCCACCAGACGCTTGGAGTAGATCTCGCGCGTCGACGGCTGGGCGCGGATCTTCGAATACATCAGCGGCTGGGTGAAGGTCGGATCGTCGCCCTCGTTGTGGCCGAAGCGGCGGTAGCAGAACATGTCCACCACCACGTCCTTGGAGAACTTCTGCCGGTATTCGGCGGCCACCTTGGCGGCGAAGACGACGGCTTCGGGATCGTCGCCGTTCACGTGGAAGATCGGCGCCTGGACCATCAGGGCGACGTCCGAGGGATAGGGCGAGGAGCGGCTGTTGCGCGGGCTGGTGGTGAAGCCGATCTGGTTGTTGACCACGAAGTGGATCGTGCCGCCGGTGCGGTAGCCCTTCAGCCCCATCAGGGCGAAGCATTCGGCCACCACGCCCTGGCCGGCGAAGGCGGCGTCGCCGTGGATGAGCAGCGGCAGCACCTTGGAGCGATCCAGCACGCCCTGCGGCTCGGTCTCGCCCGCATGGGCCTCGCGGATGTCGAAGGCCTGTTTCGCCCGCGCCTTGCCCAGCACCACCGGGTTGACGATCTCGAGGTGCGACGGGTTGGCGGTCAGGGACAGGTGGACGTTGTTGCCGTCGAACGCCCGGTCCGAGCTGGCGCCCATGTGGTATTTGACGTCGCCCGATCCCTCGATGTCCGAAGGCACGGCCGAGCCGCCCTGGAACTCGTGGAAGATGACCTTGTAGGGCTTGCCCATCACGGCGGCGAGCATGTTCAGGCGGCCCCGGTGGGCCATACCGAAGACGATCTCGTCGACACCCAGCGCCCCGCCGCGCTTGATGATCTGCTCCATGGCCGGGACCATGGCCTCGCCGCCGTCCAGGCCGAACCGCTTGGTGCCGGGGAAGCGCTTGTGCAGGAAGCGCTCGAAGGTCTCGGCCTCGATCAGCTTGTTCAGGATCGCCAGTTTGCCTTCCCTGGTGAAGGCGTTCGAGTCGAACTTGGACGCGCCCTCGAACCGCTCCTGCAGCCAGGTCTTCTCTTCCGGCTCGGCGATGTGCATGAACTGCACGCCGATATTGCCGCAGTAGGTGCGCTTCAGGATTTCCAGCAGCTGGCGGATCGTGCCGGTCTGGAGGCCGAGCACCCCGTCCAGATAGATCGGGCGGTCGAGGTCGGCGCCGGTGAAGCCGTAGAACTCGGGCGTCAGCTCCGGATTGTGGATCGGCTGTTCGATGCCCAGCGGGTCGAGCTGGGCCTGCAGGTGGCCGCGGACGCGGTAGCTGCGGATCAGCATCAGGGCGCGGATGGAATCGTGGGCGGCGGCCCGGACCTCGTCAGCCGAGACCCCGGCGGGCGCGGCGGCGGCCGGCGCAGCGGCGGCAGGCTTCTTGAGATCGGGTTTCGGCGCGGGCCAGCGGCCGTCGAAGACGCCGGTTTCCTCGGTGGGCTCGGCGGCGCCCGAACGGCCCCAGGAGCCGGCGGCGTTCGACGCCTTCACCGATTCCGCGTTGTCCCGCAGCTGGTCAAAGAAGGCGCGCCACTCGGCCGAGACGGAGGCCGGATCGGCGGCCCATTTGCCGTGCAGATCCTCGATAAAGGCGGCGTTGGAGCCGTAGAGGAAGGAGGTTTCGGCGAAAACCTGGTTCAGCCGCCCGGCGTCGTCAGCCATCTGTCTCGTCAGTCCCTATCGCCCCGGGCGCACGTCTGCGCGAGGGAACGGCGCCGCTCATATAAGCGGTGTTTGCTGACAGGTCATGACCGAACGGGGGCGGCGCGGTCGAATTTCGCTGAATTCCGGAGAAATTCGACCGATTTTGTCCCACAGCCGAGACACTTTCGCGCTCAAGCAGCGAGGCTCCGCGAGCCGAGCGTTAGCGCGACGGCCGCAGGCCGTCCGCTGAAGGGCTTAGCCCTTCAGCACCTCGACAAGCGTCTTGCCCAGACGCGCCGGCGAGGGCGAGACGCGGATGCCCGCCGCCTCCATGGCCGCGATCTTGGATTCGGCGTCGCCCTTGCCGCCGCTGACGACCGCCCCGGCGTGGCCCATGGTGCGGCCCTTGGGGGCCGTGCGGCCGGCGATGAAGCCCGCCATGGGCTTCTTGCGGCCCTTCTTCGCCTCGTCGATCAGGAACTGGGCCGCGTCCTCCTCGGCGCCGCCGCCGATCTCGCCGATCATGATGATGGATTCGGTCGCCGGGTCGGCCAGGAACAGCTCCAGCACGTCGATGAATTCCGTGCCCTTGACCGGGTCGCCGCCGATGCCGACGGCCGTGGTCTGACCCAGGCCCTCGTTGGTGGTCTGGAACACCGCCTCATAGGTCAGGGTGCCCGAGCGCGAAACGACGCCGACCGAACCCTTCTTGAAGATCGAGCCCGGCATGATGCCGATCTTGCACTCGTCAGGGGTCAGTATGCCCGGGCAGTTCGGGCCCAGCAGACGCGAGTTCGAGCGGTCCAGCCGCGCCTTGACCCGCACCATGTCCAGCACCGGGATGCCCTCGGTGATGCAGGTGATGAAGGGGATCTCGGCCTCGATGGCCTCGATGATGGCGTCGGCTGCGCCCGCGGGCGGCACATAGATCACCGACGCGTCGGCGCCGGTGGCGTCACGCGCTTCGGCCACCGAGGCGTAGATCGGCAGGCTCTCGCCGTGCGAGCCGGTCCAGTTGGTCCCGCCCTTGGTCGGGTGCACGCCCGCGACCATCCGGGTGCCGTGATAGGCCAGCGCCTGTTCCGTATGGAACCCGCCCGTCTTGCCGGTCAGGCCCTGGACGATGATCTTGGTGTTCTTGTCGACGAGGATGGACATCTGGGTCTTCCGAAGGGTCAGCCGATACGGGGAAGGAAATAGATCAGGGTCGAGCCGGGACCCGAGCGGTCCAGGCCGACCATGCGCATCTGGCCAGTGGCGGCCATGGCGAGGAACTGGGCGTCGCTGAGGCTGCGGGTGGGCGCGCGCCCTTCCGGCGTCTGCAGCCAGGCATAGGCTTCGAAACCGGCGCCGCGCACGGGCGCGAAGCCCATGGTCTGTCGCAGGGTCCGGTCGAGTTCGGCGTGATCGGTGGGGCGCGATGAGACGCCGCAGAACTCGATCTTCACATCCTTGCCGCCGACGCGCCGGCTCATCACCCCGGTCATGACATAGGCCATGTCGGTTTCATTGCTGCGCACGAAGCCGGCGGTTTCCGAGCTGTTGCGCAGGCGCGGCGTGGTCTCTGCGGGCGTCGGCGAGAATCCGGCCTCGGCCGCCAGCGCCGCCGCGACGGCGCGGTCGCCCTGGGCGGTCACGCAGATCTGGTTCAGTGTGGCGATCATATCCAGGCGCGCGGGCGCCGGCGTCTGGGCCGAAACGGCCGAGGACGCCAGAACCGCGACGACTGAAAGCAGCCACGGACGGTGCATGTCAGCCGACCGCCGCGACGATCTTCTGGGCCGCGTCGTCGAGGTCGTCGGCGGCGGTGATGGCCAGACCCGACTCGTTCAGGATCTTCTTGCCCAGCTCGACATTGGTGCCTTCCAGACGGACGACCAGCGGCACCTTCAGGCCCACTTCCTTCACGGCCGCGACCACGCCCTCGGCGATGACGTCGCACTTCATGATGCCGCCGAAGATGTTGACCAGGATGCCCTGGACGTTGGGGTCGGCGGTGATGATCTTGAACGCCGCCGCGACCTTCTCCTTGCCGGCGCCGCCGCCGACGTCACAGAAGTTGGCGGGCTCTTTCCCGTACAGCTTGATGATGTCCATCGTCGCCATGGCCAGGCCGGCGCCGTTGACCATGCAGCCGATGTTGCCGTCGAGCGCCACATAGGCGAGGTCCCACTCGGACGCCTCGATCTCCTTGGCGTCTTCCTCGGTCTCGTCGCGCAGCGCCTTGATCTCCGGGTGGCGGAACAGGGCGTTGCCGTCGAAGCTGACCTTGGCGTCCAGAACGCGCAGATGGCCGTCCTTCATGACGATCAGCGGGTTGATCTCCAGCATCGACATGTCGGTGTCGAGGAAGGCCTTGTAGAGGATGGGGAACAGGGTCTCGCCGTCCTTCGCCGCCGGGCTGATGGCCTGTGCGGACGGCTTGCCGCCGCCGAACATCGACAGCAGGCCCTTCTTCGCCGGCGCCGCCGGGGCGTCCAGTTTCAGGGCCGCGTTGATCTCGGCGATGTTGGCGGCCGTGACGCCGGCCTCCGGGTCGATGTCGATGGTGACGATCTTCTCGGGCGTGTCGTGGGCGACGGTCTCGATGTCCATGCCGCCCTCGGTCGAGACGACGAACGAGACCCGGCCCGTGCCGCGGTCCACCAGCAGCGAGCAGTAGAGCTCGCGGTCGATGTCGGCGCCGTCCTCGATATAGAGGCGGTTCACCTGCTTTCCGGCCGGGCCGGTCTGGGCGGTGACCAGGGTGTTGCCCAGCATTTCCTTCGCATTGGCCACGACCTCATCGATCGAGCGGGCCAGGCGCACACCGCCCTTGGCGTCGGCGGGCAGCTCCTTGAACTTGCCCTTGCCGCGCCCGCCGGCGTGGATCTGGGACTTCACCACATAGAGCGGCCCGGGCAGCTGGCGCGCGGCGGCCTCGGCCTGATCCACGGATGTGATGGGCACGCCCGCCGCGACCGGCGCGCCGAAGCCCTTCAGCACCTGCTTGGCCTGATACTCGTGGATATTCATGGAATGCCCGCCGTCATGGGAGAAACGTCGGGGCGCTTATAGGCGCGGGGTCTTCGCAGGTGCAACAGCAAGGGAGGGCTTAGGGCGTAGGGAGTAGGGCTTGGGGAAGCAGAAACGCCGACGGTGAGGCCGTCCTCCCTAATTCCTAAGCCCTACCCCCTACGCCCTCTAGTCCACCCAATCCCGCTTCAGGGTCCGGGACGCGCCGATCAGCAGCAGGGCCGCCAGAACGTAGAAGCCCATGCCGGTGTAGATGGCCCAGCGCAGGCTCTCCTCACCGAACTGCGGCGCCAAGAGGTCGCTCATCCAGCCGAAGTAGTAGAAGCCCACGGCGATGCCGAGCAGGTTGTTCAGCAGCAGGAACAGGGCCGAGGCCGTGGTCCGCATCGGCGCCAGGACCAGATGCTGGACCGAGGCGGTGATCGGACCCAGCCAGACCAGGTTCAGGCCGGTGGGGATAAGGAAGATCAGGAAGGCCATGGTCAGGGCCGCGACGCTGTTGCCGCCGCCGCCGGGCAGGACCTGGTCGATGATCCAGCCCGAGTTCATGGCCACGATGAAGCAGGGCGCCGAGATCAGGAAGGCCACGGCGGGCACCAGCGGATAGGCGCCCTTGGACTTCTTGCCCAGCCGGTCGGCCAGCAGGCCGCCCAGCCAGATGCCGGCGAGGCCGCCGACCAGGGCGATGCCCGAATAGTACCAGCTGACCTGCTTCAGGGTCAGGTCGAAGCTGCGCATGAAGAACAGCGGCAGCCACCCGGCCACGCCGTAACCGCACACCGAAGACGAGGCGGCGCCGAGCGCCAGCAGCCAGAAGCTCTTCTTCTTCATCACCACCGAGGCGGTCGAGCGGGCGATGAAGACCGAGACGCCGATCACCGCCAGCAGGCCCGCGGCGAAGATCCATACCGTTCCCGGACCGGACAGGCCGGGACCGACGCCTTCCTTGACCGCCCAGGCGCCGAGACCGGCGGCGATGACGAACAGGCCGAGGGCAATGTTCAGGCCCAGCCGCTTCGACCCGATGACGGGAGCGGGCGCAGTCGAGACAGGGGCCGCCTCCATCCCGCCGCGCGGCGGATCCTTGACGGTCAGGCGCAGGATGGGCGCGAGGATCAGACCCAGCAGGCCGACGGTGATGAAGGCCGTCTGCCAGCCGAACTCGGCCGCCAGCAGGCCGCCGACCAGCGTGCCCGCCGCCGTGCCCAGCGGGATGCCGAAGGCGTAGGCCGCAAGCGCCCGGGCCCGCTGATGCGGCGGGAAATAGTCGGCAACGAGCGAATAGGAGGGCGCCACGCCCCCCGCCTCGCCCACGCCCACGCCCATGCGGCACAGGAACAGCTGGGTGAAGCTGCCGGCCATGCCGCACAGGGCCGTGAAGCCGGACCAGACGGTCAGGGCCGCCGTCATGATCCAGACGCGGCTGAACCGGTCGGCCAGCCAGGCGATGGGGATGGCGAGCGTCGAATAGACCGAGGCGAAGGCGATGCCGCCAAGCAGGCCGAATTGCTGGTCGGTGAGCTGGAAATGCTCCTTCAGCGGCGCGGCCAGGATGCCGATGATCTGGCGATCCAGGAAGTTCAGCATGTAGACGAGGATCAGGATCGCCAGAACGTAGTAGCGATAGCCCGGCGACGGCGCGGCGGCGGCGGCTTCGGTCGAACTCATGGCGTTCCCCTCGTTTTTTCGTTGGTCTGGACGGTAGCCCCCGCACCGGCGCGGCGGCAAGAAAAAGGGCGGCGGCTCAGGAGAACCGCCGCCCGTGATCAGTGAGATCAGGCTTCAGGAGTCTTGGATCAGAACTTGACCTGCAGCGTCGCCGAGACGGTCTGCGGCGGGCCGTAGTAGCCGATGACCGAGTTGTTGAAGGTGGCCCCGACGAAGTTGTAGCCGCCCACGCGATACTCTTCGTCCGTCAGGTTCTTGCCGCTGACGGCGATCGACCAGTGTTCCGACGGAGCCGTCCAGACGGCGGTCAGATCGACCAGCGTATAGGCCTGCTGGTCCAGCACCGGGTTCGGGAACTCGAACTGGCTGTAGTCGCCGCGGTAGCTGACCGACGGGGTCACCGCCAGACCGCCGCCCAGCACGTCGCCGCGCCAGGTCAGGCCGAGGTAGCCGGTCCATTCCGGAGCGTTCTGAAGCACGACCTGGTCCGAGATGTCCTCATAGGCCAGCAGGGTCAGGTTGTAGCGCAGGAACTCCTTGAAGTCCGAGTGCAGGTAACCGACCGCGAAGTTGGCGGTCAGGCTGTCCATGATCCGGTAAGCGCCTTCGAACTCGGCCCCGTAGAACTCGGACTCGCCGACGTTGTCGACGAAGCTGGCGATGCCGCCCACGGCCGGGACCTGGGTGGTCACCTGCTGATCCTGATACTGGTTCATGAACAGCGCCGAGCTGAACGACAGCGGGCCGGCGCGGCCTTTCAGGCCCAGTTCCCAGGACTCGACGGTTTCCGGGTTGTAGCCGTTGACCGTGTTGGGCGTCAGGATGGCGTCGCCGCGCATGTCGAAACCGCCCGACTTGAAGCCGGTCGACCAGGACAGGTAGCCGGTCAGGTCATCCGAAAGGTCGTAGGACAGCGCGATCTTGGGCGAGAACTCGTCGAAGGTCTTGCGGTTGGTGTAGTCGGTGCGGACCAGGGTCGGGGCGCGGTCCGCGCCGCCGGTCAGCGGGCTGCGGGTGGCGCCGGCGTAGTTGGCCCGATAGACGTCGCCTTCCTTGGTGTCGTTGGTGTAGCGGCCGCCCAGCGCCAGGTGCAGGCGGTCGCTGATGTCGAAGTTGACGTCGGCGAACAGGGCGACGCTCTCGGTTTCGACGTAGCCGGCGGTGCCGATCACGATGCCGAGGTTTCCGGCGATGGTATCGAAGGCGCCCTCGGCCCGGCCGTCCAGATAGAAGACCCCCATGACGCCCTGGATGCGGTCGCGGTTGAACAGGAGCTGCAGCTCCTGGGTCATCTGCTCATCCTTGTAGAAGGCGGGGATGTCGAGAGTTGGCGCGGGCGTGTTGTCGAAGTCGATGACGGTGTCGGTGAAACCGTCACGCCAGGCGGTGACGGACTTGAAGGTCCAGCTGTCGTTGATGTCGATCTGGGCCGTGATGGACAGACCGTCGCTCTCGACGTGGTTCTTGTCGCCGATGCCGGCATAAGTGTCATAGACGCTGTCGGGAATGCCGGCGCCGGGGCCCGTGCCCGCCACTTCGCGGTGGCCGTGACGGGGGTTGGAGTTGTCCTCGACCATGTCATAGGCGACGCGGACGAAGACGTTGTCGCGCGGAGTCCATTCGACGCTGGCGCGGCCGGCGATGACGTCCTTGTTGTAGTGCTCGGCGCCCGTGTTCAGGTTGGTGCCGTAGCCGTCGCGGTCATAGGTGGCGACCGCGGCGCCGACGCGCACGGTGTCCGACATCGGGACGCTGCCCGAGAGCAGCAGGTCAGCCTGGTTGTAGCTGCCGACGGTGACGCGGGCCGTGCCCGAGGGCTGGTCCGACAGGCGCGAGGTCACATACTTGATCGCGCCGCCGACGGTGTTGCGGCCGTAGAGCGAACCTTGCGGGCCGCGCAGAACCTCGATGCGGCTGACGTCGAAGATGTCCAGCACAGCGCCCTGCGGACGGGCGACGTAGACGTCGTCGATATAGAGGCCCACGCCCGGCTCGAAGCCCCACAGCGGATCCTGCTGGCCGACGCCGCGGATGAAGGAGATCAGGGTCGAGTTGGAGCCGCGCGCGACCTGGACGGTGGCGTTCGGGGTCTGCTGCTGCAGCGCCGTGATGTTGTCGGCGCCGGTTTCCGCCAGGCGCGTTTCGCCGAGCGACGAGACCGCGATCGGCACATCCTTCAGAGCTTCATCGCGGCGGCGCGCGGTGACGATGATTTCGTCCACCTGGGCCTCGTCCTGCGGCGCGGCGTCCTGGGCCATGGCGAACGTCGAGAGCGCGCTCCAGGCCGCACCCGCCAGAAGGGCGGTCTTTACCAGTCGATTCATTGTGGTCCCCATTTTCGTGTTTCCAGCCTCGACGCTTTTATTCAGCGTTCAATGATTTTCTCGAAACTGACGCTATTTCGCCATCATGTCAAACGGCCGCGCTTCCCCGACGGAAGTTCAAGCGTGGCTGTGGCGCCGTTGCACGGGCCGCCCGACGGCCCTAGCCTCATTGTCATGAGCAGCGACGCGCCCACCGACGCCCCCGCCCCGCGACGCGGCCGCCCGCCGAAGGTCAAGGGCGCGGCCACCGGCGATACACGCGAAACCATCCTGGACGCCGCCGAGGACCTGTTCTCGAAACACGGATTCTACGGCGTGACGATCCGCGAGGTGGCGCGCGAGGCGGGCGTGGATACGGCGCTGGTCCACTATTACTTCGGGGCCAAGCGGGGGCTGTTCGACTCCGTCTTCCTGCGCCGGGCCGAGGTGTGGAACAACGAGCGGGTCGAGGCCATCAACCGCTACGCCCGCGAGCCGGGGCCGGGCGGCATGACCCTGGAGGGGCTGCTGGAGGCCTTCCTGCGCCCGCCGTTCCAGTGGTCGCTGAAGGGCGGGCCGGGATGGAAGCACTATTCCGCCCTGGTGGCCCAGACCAACGCCAACCCGGCCTTCGGCGGCGAAACCATGGCCCGCTATTTCGACCCGGCGATCCGACGGCTGATCGAGCTTATCAAACAGGTGCTGCCCGACGCGGCCGAGGTCGATCTGTACTGGGCCTATCACAACCTGTCCGGGGCCCTGACCCTGACCCTGGGCGAGACCGGGCGTCTGGACCGGTTGTCCGGCGGCCTGTGCCGGTCCGGCGATCTGGAGACGGCGGGCGACTATATGGTCCGCTTCGCCTCGGCCGGTTTCCGCGCCGTGTGCGGCAAGCGCGACTGAGCCGACCAGCAAGCGACGCCGCAGCCCGACCAAAACCCGGCGGGAATGTGGCGCGCGTCACATAAACATTGCAAATACAGCGCCTAGCTGCGCCATAAAACAGCCAGTGTGACCGGTTACATTGGCGAAATCCCCTCAAGCTTTGCCATATAAAGGAAGCATCGTGCTTCATCGCGTGATCTACGCCAGCGAAGCCGTTGGCGCGACCGGAACCTCGACCCTGTCGATCGCCCAGATCCTGGGCGTCGCCGAGCGCAACAACCGGCGCGACCACATCACCTCGTGCGTGATGTTCCATCAGGGCCATATCCTGCAGGTCATCGAGGGCGCCCGCGCCGACGTGGACCGGCTGCTGAAGCGGCTGGCGGTCGATCCGCGCCATACCGGCCAGCGCATCCTGCAGGACCGGCCGGTCGCGGACCGGGCCATCGAAGAGCCTATGTCCCTGTGCGGCGATCCCGCGGCCATGCTGGAGACCGTGGGCCTGTCCAGCCTGGCGCTGATGACGGCCAACGACGCCGAACGGCTGCTGGACATGCGCAAGGCCGCGTGACGCGGGCCTTCACAGGGCCTAACTGAGGTCCGTGATTTTCTCTGAAGACGAAATAGAGCGCTATGCGCGGCATCTGGTGCTGGCCGAGGTCGGCGGGCCGGGGCAGCAGGCGCTGAAACGCGCCCGCGTGACCGTGGTCGGGCTGGGCGGCGTCGGCGGGCCGGCGGCGCTGTATCTGGCGGCGGCGGGAGTGGGCCAGCTGGTCCTGATCGACGACGACGCCGTGGCCCTGTCCAACCTGCAGCGGCAGGTGCAGTTCGCCATGGCCGATCTGGCCGCGCCCAAGGTCGAGGCCGCGAAGGCCGGACTGGCCAGACTCAATCCCCATGTCAGGGTGGACGCCGTGGAAGAGCGGCTGTCGCTGGACAATGCCCCGAGCCTGATCGAGGGCTGCGATCTGGTCCTCGACGGCACGGACGACTTCGCCACCCGCTTCGCGGTCAACGCGGCCTGCGTGGCGGCGGGGGTTCCGCTGGTCAGCGGCGCGCTGGGCCGCTGGAGCGGACAGGTGGGGGTGTTCGCGGGGCGGCCCTGCTACCGCTGCCTGGTTCCCGAAATCCCGCCGGGGGCCGAAACCTGCGCCCGCGTCGGCGTGATCGGGGCCTTGGCCGGGGTGGTCGGATCGATGGCGGCGCTTGAGGCCGTCAAGATCATCACCGGCGCGGGACAGGCCCTGACCGGGCGGCTGATGCTCTATGACGGCCTGGCCGGGACGGCGCGGACGGTGACGGTGGCCCCGGACCCTGGCTGTCCGGTCTGCGGCTGAGCTAGAGCATCGCCGGGATGACGCGGTCGGCGGGGCGGTGGCCGTTGCGGAAGGTCAGGATGTTGGCGATGACGCGGTCGCCCATGTCCTGACGCGCCTCGATCGTGGCCGAGCCGAGGTGGGGCAACAGCACGACATTGGCGTGGCCCAGCAGGCCGGGATGGACGGCCGGCTCATGCTCGAACACGTCCAGACCGGCGCCGGCGATGCGGCGGCTGGCCACGGCCTCGGCCAGGGCCGCCTCGTCGATCAGGTCGCCGCGGGCGGTATTGACCAGGATCGCGTGGGGCTGGAGCCGCGCCAGCCGTTCGGCGGACAGCAGGTGGTGCGTCTCCTTCGTCGCCGGGCAGTTCAGGGAGATGACGTCCATGCGGGCCAGCATCTGGTCCAGATCGTCCCACCAGGTGGCGCCCAGTTCTTCCGCGATCATGGCGCTGACGGGTTTGCGGTTGTGATAGTGGACCTGCATGCCGAAGGCCTTGGCCCGGCGGGCCAGGGCCTGGCCGATGCGGCCCATGCCGACAATGCCCAGCCGCTTGCCCCACAGCTTGCGTCCGCACATCCAGGTGGGGGTCCAGCCTTCGAACCGGCCCTCGGCGACGGCCTGGGCGCCCTCGACGATGCGGCGGCTGACGGCGAGGATCAGGGTCGTGGCGAGGTCGGCGGTGTCCTCGGTCAGGACGCCGGGCGTGTTGGTGACGATCAGGCCGCGCCCGACCGCCGCCTCGATGTCGATGTGATCCACGCCCGCGCCGAAATTGGCGATCATCTTCAGCTGTTCGCCCGCGGCGGCGATGAGCGAGGCATCGATTTCGTCGGTGATGGTCGGAACCAGCACATCGGCGCGCCGGACGGCGGCTTCCAGCGCGGCCCGATCCATCGGCTTGTCCGTCAGGTTCAGCTCGGCGTCGAACAGCTCGCGCATGCGGGTTTCGACCGCGTCCGGCAGGCGTCTGGTTAATACGACTTTAAGCCTGGGGGCTGACATTCGGGGCCTTCGATTCAGGGTCGTTTCGTGTCTAGCAAACCCAGCCCCCGCCTCCAAAGGCCGGTTCTGATCCTCGCCGCCCTGGGCGCCGCCCTGCTGGCGACGGCGAGCTCGACCATGCCGGACGGACGGCCGACCCCGACGGGGCTGGAGGTGCCGCGCTGGATCAGCCTGAAGTCGTCGCAGGTGCGGGCTCGGGTCGGGCCGGGGCTGGATTACCGCATCCTGTGGGAATACCGCGCCGCCGGATTGCCGGTGCAGGTGATCGCCGAGACCCGCCACTGGCGCAAGATCTGCGACCCCGAGGGCAACGTCGCGTGGATTCACCGCTCGGTGGCGTCCGGCCGACGCAGCGTGTTCAACACCGGGGCGCAGGAGGCGCCCATCTACGCCGGACGTTCGGAGCGGTCCGGCCTGCGGGCCCGGCTGTCGCCGCGGTCGATCATCGGGCTGGATGAGTGCAAGGACGGCTGGTGCCGCATCGGCGCCCGCCGCGTGCATGGCTGGGTGCGTCAGGACGCGGTGTTCGGCGTGCAGGCGCGCGCCCTGTGCGACGCGGCCCGGGCGGCGGGCCCGCGACCCTAGAATATATTGAGGGTTCCGGCCCCGTCGTGTAACCCGACGGCTCATTCGCGGGAGATCACCGTTTGAGCCAGTCGAAATATCCCTCGTCCTTTGACTATGAGGCGCTGCTGGCGTCCGGTCGCGGCGAGCTGTTCGGGCCCGGCAACGCCCAGCTGCCGGCCCCGCCGATGCTGATGTTCGACCGCATCGTCACGATCAACGACGACGGCGGAGACCACGGCAAGGGCTATGTCGAGGCCGAGCTCGACATCCATCCGGACCTCTGGTTCTTCCAGTGCCACTTCATCGGCGATCCGGTGATGCCGGGCTGTCTCGGCCTCGACGCCATGTGGCAGCTGGTGGGCTTCTACCTGGGCTGGATCGGCGGACCGGGCAAGGGCCGGGCGCTGGGCGTCGGCGAGGTCAAGTTCACGGGTCAGGTGCAGCCGGACATCAAGAAGGTGGTCTACAAGATCCACCTGAAGCGGGTGATCAACCGCCGCCTGGTCATGGGCATCGCCGACGGCGTGCTCGAGGCCGACGGCGAGGTGATCTACACCTGCAACGACATGCGCGTCGGCCTGTTCGGCGGCGCGTCGGACCCTTCGGGCGAATAACGCCTTATCTGTATTCCAGAGACCGCGGCCAACGCGGCGAGCCAACCACGTAAGGAAACATCATGCGGCGTGTCGTCGTCACCGGGCTGGGCATCGTCTCCTCCATCGGCACGGGGGCCGAAGAGGTCACCGCGTCCCTGAGGGATGCGAAGTCGGGCGTGAAGAGCGCGCCGGACCACATCAAGCACGGCTTCCGCTCGCAGGTCTGGGCGCCGCCGGCGCTGGGCGCGACGGCCGAGGACTGGGCCCCGCTGGTGGACCGGCGCGCGGCGCGCTTCCTCGCCAACGGCACCGCCTGGGGCCACATCGCCTTCGAGGAGGCGCTGAAGGACTCAGGGCTCACGCCTGAGGAGATCCAGTCCGAGCGCATCGGCCTGATCGTCGGCGAGGGCGGCCCCTCGACCCAGATCATCCTGCAGGCGGCCGAGACCACCATCGAAAAGGGCTCGCCCAAGCGCATCGGGCCGTTCGCGGTGCCCAAGGCCATGGCGTCCGGCCCGTCGGCGGTGCTGGCCACCTGGTTCCAGCTGAAGGGCATCAACTATTCGATCTCGTCCGCCTGCGCGACCAGCGCCCACTGCATCGGCGCGGCGGCGGAGCAGATCGCCTGGGGCAAGCAGGACGTGGTCTTCGCCGGCGGTGTCGAGGACATCGACTGGTCCATGTCGAACATGTTCGACGCCATGGGCGCCATGTCGTCCAACTTCAACGAGACGCCCGACAAGGCCAGCCGCGCCTATGACGCGGCCCGCGACGGCTTCGTCATCGCCGGCGGCGCCGGCATCGTGGTGCTGGAGGAATACGAGCGGGCCGTGGCGCGCGGCGCCAAGATCTACGCCGAGGTCACGGGCTACGCAGCCAACTCGGACGGCTATGACATGGTGGCCCCGTCAGGCGAGGGCGCCGAGCGCTGCATGAAGCTGGCGCTCGAGATGGCCGGCAATCCGAAGATCGACTACCTGAACCCGCACGGCACTTCGACGCCGGTGGGGGACTCCAAGGAGATGGGCGCGGTGCGCAACGTCTTCGGCGACCAGATGCCGATGATCTCGTCCACCAAGTCGCTGACGGGGCACAGCCTGGGCGCGGCGGGGGCGCAGGAGGCGATCTACTGCCTGCTGATGATGGACAACGACTTCGCCTGCGAAAGCGCCCACATCGAAAACCTCGACCCCGAGTTCGAGGGCATGCCGATCCTGCGCAAGCGCCACGACGGCGCCCTGAAGCACGTCATGTCCAACAGCTTCGGCTTCGGCGGCACCAACGGCACGCTGATCCTGTCGAAGGTCTAGCGGGGGTCCGGCTGGCGCAGGCCGGCGAAGGGTTCTGACGCGGCGGCGGCGATGCAGGCGGCGAGAGCGTCCTCGTCGCGCTGAAGGTCGCGCACACCGTGCATGCGCGCGGCCCCGGGCCACATCCATGTGTCCTGGGCGGCCGCGTCCGCCGGAACCAGCCCGCGGCCGAAACAGGTGACCCGCAGCTCCTCCTCGCCGTAGCCGCGCGAAGCGGGACCGGGATCGTCATCGAAAACCACCACCACCGGCGGCGGCGCATCGGCCGGAAACTCGGCGCGTGTGAGGTAGAAGCGGATGCAGTAGTCCAGCCCCTGGCCCATGCGCTCGTCGAGGCAGCTGCCGAACAGGTCCGCCGTCAGTGTTGAGGGCCCGAGGGTCAGGGGAGCGTTCGGGCCGTCGCCCAGCGCGGCCAGGGCGCCGCCGCCATATCGCGCCTGGCCCTGACGCAGGGAATCCAGCGTCACCACGGTCACGGCGACCTCAAGCGGCCGGCGCGGCGGCGGCTCCTGCGGAAAAGACCAGAGAGCGGCGATGAGGGCGGGGACCAGGATGCTCATCCCGCCACGCTAAACCCCGCCCGCCGCCCCGCCAAGCTCGCCCGGCCGCGCGCCCGAGCTTGCCCCTTCGAACGCCCTCGTCCAGAAAGGCCGCCACTGATTTGTGGAGACATCCGATGGCCAGCGAATCCGCCTGGAACATGCCCGCGGGCGAACTGATGAAGGGCAAGAAGGGTCTTATCATGGGGGTGGCGAACGCCAACTCCATCGCCTGGGGCATCGCGCAGCAGCTGGCGGCGCAGGGCGCCGAGCTGGCCTTCACCTATCTGGGCGAGGGGCTGGAGCGCCGGGTGCGGCCGCTGGCCGAGAGCGTGGGCGCCAAGGCCATCATCCAGGCCGACGTCACCGACGACGCCTCGATGGACGCCGCCTTCGCCGAGCTGGAGCAAGCGTTCGGCACGATCGACTTCGTGGTCCACTCGGTCGCCTTCGCCAACAAGGACGAACTGAAGGGCAGCTTCGTCGACAACACCAGCCGCGACAGCTTCCTGCTGGCCATGAACATCTCGGCCTTCAGCTTCGTGGACGTCGCCAAACGCGCGTCGAAGCTGATGCCCAACGGCGGGTCGCTGGTGACCATGACCTATCTTGGGTCCGAGCGGGCCATCCCGAACTACAACACCATGGGCGTGGCCAAGGCGGCGCTGGAGGCGGCGACCCGCTACATCGCCCGCGACCTCGGGCCCAAGGGCATCCGCGTCAACGCCATCTCGGCCGGGGCCATGCGCACCCTGTCGCTGGCCGGCATCTCGGGCGGCCGCGGCATGATCAGCCAGGGCCGCGCCATGTCGGCGATGAAAGAAGACACTTCGATGGAAGGCGTGGCGGGCTGCGCCCTGTGGCTGTGCTCCGATCTCGGCTTCTCGACCACCGGCGAGGTCATCCACGTCGACGCCGGCTTCCACATGATGGGCATGGCGGCGGACGAGGAATAGGGCGCTACAGCGCCCGCTCGCACACCCCGATCAACCGCTCCACGTCGCCGGTGTCCTGATACAGGCCGAAGCCGAAGCGGATGACGTCGTCGCGGACGTCGGTGACGACGCCGGCGCCCAGCAGCGCGCCCTGCCATGCCTTCGCGTTCGGATGGCGGAAGGCGAGGAAGCGGGCGCGGGCGGGATCGCCGGTCAGGGGATTGATGAGCGCGGCCTGTGACAGACGGCCGGCGGCGCCGGATCGGGCCGCGTTCTGGAAGGTCTGCATCAGGCCATGGGCGTGGGCGGAGACGTCGGCGGTGGTCAGCCCCTGCGCATCCAGCATCCGGCGCACGGCGTTGAAACGGTACAGCGCTGACGCATCAAAGGTCGCGCCCCACAGGCGCCCGGCGTCGGCGGCATAGCCCACGCCGCCCGGCGGGCCGGTCAGGTCGCCGAACTCCGCGAACCAGCCGGTCGAGACAGGCCGCTCGCAGAAGCCCGGCGGCGCGTGGAGGAAGCAGGCCCCCTCGCCCGCCATGGCGTATTTGTAGCCGCCGGCGGTGTAGAAGACGCGGTCCGCGACCGCCGACAGGTCGGTCGGCTGGGCCATGAAGCCGTGGTAGCCGTCGATCAGGACCCAGGGACCGGCGGGGCTGGCCAGAGCCGCCAGGTCGGCGATGCGGTCAAACACCTGACCCGTGCGGAAGAAGACCTGGCTGACGACAATCCAGTCATGGCCGCCCTCGCAGGCCGCCTGAACGAAGCGGTCGGCGAAGGTGTCGAAGGGGTCGAGCGGGACGCGGGTGACCACGGCCTGACCTGCCTCCTCCCAGCGCTGGCTCTGGCGCCGGAAGGAGTGGAACTCGCCGTCGGTGGACAGGATGCGCACGGGCGACCGCTCGAACCCCGAGAACAGCCGCAGCAGCAGGTCGTGGGTGTTGGGGGCGAAGACGAGGCTGGACGGATCGGGCAGGTTCAGCTCGCGGCAGAGGTGCGCTTTCGCCTGGGGCACCACCTCGCCGAAGATCAGGTCCCATTTGTTGTCGGCGTGCAGATTGGCGTCCAGCCAGGCCTGTTGCTGCGCCGCGAAGGAGGCGTCCGGCCACAGGTGGTGGCTGTGGGCCGCGAAATGCAGGCGGTCAGGGGCGGCCGAGAGCGCGCGGGAGAACAGGGGCTTGAAGCTCATGCGCCTGTCTCTAGCACGGGGTTCAGGCCGCGGGGACCAGCTCGATCAGGTCGAGGTTGGACTCGTTCTGGGGCCAGGGGATGACCAGCCGCCAGCGGCGATCCCCGATCCGCTCGAGCACCGCGACCAGATCGCGGTCGGGCCGCTGGCCGTAGGAGTTGGCGGGCGGCTCGGACGCCAGGGCCATGGAGCCGAGCATGACCATGTGGCGATCGTCCTCGGGGAACAGCAGGCCGGAGGGGCGTTGCGAGCCCGTCTCCTTGGCGAACTTCAGGCCGTTGGGCGTCGCCTCGATGCGGCAGGCAAACCAGCCGTAGACGACATAGCCCAGACCGTCCTCGCCGCCCTGCAAGCCCAGCTTCACCGTGCGGCAGCGATAGGCGCCGGGCGGCGGGGCGACGCCGCGCATGGCCGCGTCCGGATCGATCAGGTCGCCGAGGCTGCTCAGGTCGCCGGAGCCGGCCTGACGCCGCGCCTGTTGCAGGGCGAGGGTCCAGGCGGAGTCGAGCCGCCGATACCGGTCGCGGTCGATGGAGGTGATGATCCCGCGCCAGTCGCGAAGGGCCGGACCGCCCTGACCCGGCGGCGCGGGCGGCGGCGGGGCCGAGGCGCAGGCCGTCAGGGCCGCCGTCGCGACAAAAGCTGCGATCAGGGGAAGACGGGACATCGGCGCTCCGGGCCTTGCGAAGCCCATAGGGAGGCCCCGGATCGTGGCGGGGTCAAGGCCATACACCGATCCTTCTCCCCTCGAGGGAGAAGGGTCGTTATTCTTCGACCGCCTCAGCCTTCTTGCGCGGCGCGCGTTTGGGCTTGGGGGCCTCTTCCGCATCGGCGGCGGGGGCCGAGGAGCGGGTCAGGAAGCCGGGCAGGGCCGAGGGGGCGTCATCGTCGCCGCGCGCGGGACGCTCCGTGCGGGGCTTGCGGGCCGGGCGTTCAGCGGCGGGCGCTTCCGGTGCAGCCTCGGCGACCGCGGCCTCGGCGGTCGGGGCTTCGGCGGCGTCGCCGCCCTCGGCCAGACGGCGGGCGTCACGCTCGGCGTTGCGGCGTTCCCAGCGTTCGCGGCGGGATTCGCGTTGGCCACCCTCGCGGGACTGATCACCATCGCGCGGTTCACGGTCTTCGCGTGGGGCGCGGTTCTCGTTGCGGTCGCGGTCGCGGGGGTCGTTGTTGCGCTCGCGGCCATCGTTGCGGTCGCGCCATTCGCGCGGCTCGCGGTTTTCGCGGGGCTGATCGCCGCCTTCGGCCTGGGCCTGTTGCTGGGCGAGACGGGCCTGTTCGGCGGCGTGGGCGGCCATGATGGCGGCGGCCTGGGCGCCGGACTCGTCCTCGAAGTCGATGTCGAAGCCCTGGTTGGACAGTTCGCGGGCGGCGATCTCGCTGACCGGCCGCGCCGGCTGAAGCGCGCGCAGGACGCGGAAATAGTGCTCGGCGTGCTGCATGTAGTTTTCCGCCAGCACCCGGTCGCCCGAGGCCGCGGCGTCGCGCGCCAGCTGCAGATACCGTTCATAGACGGTCTGGGCGTTACCCCGGACCTTGATGTTCTCGGGGCCTTGCGAGTCCCAGGACCGGTTGGGGTTGGCGTTGTTGGCGTTTCCGCCGCCGCCGCCGGGCTTTCTGTTGCGTCCGCGTTGACGCTTCATGCCCTTGAAATCTCTCATTAGACGCTACCGTGCTGTCTGAGGAGGCGGACCCGTTCGGTGTCCGTCCGTCTTCGTTTTCCGCTTCGCGCGAGGCCAATCCCCGCTGACGATGTGATCGGAAATCCGTCGTCTCCCCGTGGTCCGCCGGGCGACCGGCCCGACCGTCACTGCCCTGATGCGCGCGTGCAGGAGCCGAAAGCGGTCCAAGGCGTGCGTTTTGGGTGGGAGACGCTGAAACCTAGCGCGGGAGCGGCGGCTTTCCAAGGGCTTTCTCGTCGCACCGATCGTAACCGTTCGCCAACGCCCACCTGTCAGCTTCCGGCCATGGCGCGCACCCTCCCAGGTCTGGCGAAGACGTTCATCGGCTTTGGCGCGGCCGTGGCGTCGATCTGGCTGCTGCTATGGCTGTGGGGCGATCAGCACTATCGCCGGGCGCTTCCGGAGGACGTGCCGGTGCTGGGGATGGTGTCGGCCACCAACGGCTTCCGGTGCGGCGGCGGCGGCGCGATCTTCGCCATGACGCCGGGGGCCGGCGCCCGCATCCGCCGCGACGGCGTGGCGGCCCTGGGGAAGCCTGGGGTGGGCCGCGGCTATCGATTCCACGCGCGCAAGGCGGTCTATTATGACTGGAGCCCATGGAAGCCGACGCCGGTCGGGTTCTCCAGTGACGGGGTCTGGCCGGGACTGGCCTGCCTCGAATCCCCGCTTCAGACGCAGATCATCGCCGCGCTGGAGCAGCCCGGGGCCTGGGTGAGCGGCAGTCGGACGGGACAGCTCACGGTCATCCCGGACCTGAACATCGTCGTCTTCACCTTCTTCGACTGAAGCTAGAGGCTGATCGGCGCCGCGCGGGGGTCCCGGCCGTTGGTGACGACGCGGTTGCGGTCGCCGAGATCCTTGACGACCTTCACGTCTGTGAAGCCGGCGGCGTCAAACAGCGCCTTGACCGCATCGCCCTGATCCCAGCCGATCTCGACGGCGAAGATCCCGCCGGGCTTGAGGATGCGCATGATCTCCGGCGCCAGCAGGCGGTAGGGCTCCAGCCCGTCGGGGCCGCCGTCCAGCGCCAGATGCGGGTCGTGGTCGCGCACCTCGGGGTCGAGGCCGGCGATGTCGGCGCTGGGGATGTAGGGCGGGTTGGAGACCACCAGATCGAAGCTGTGATCGCCGAAGCCCGCGGCCCATTCGGTGCGCAGGAAGGCGGCGCGGTTGTCGAGCTCGAGGCTGGAGGCGTTCTCCTTCGCCACGGCCAGCGCCTCGAACGAGATGTCGGTGCCGACGCCCCGCGCGGCCGGGCGTTCGGCCAGAACGGCCAGCAGGATGGCGCCCGAGCCGGTGCCGATGTCGATCATCTCGAAGGCGCGACCGGGCTCGAAGGCGGGCAGGACGACATCGAGGATGGCCTCGGTGTCCGGGCGCGGGCTGAGCACGTCGGGGGTGACGTTCAGCATGATCTTCCAGAAGCCCTTGCGGCCGAGGATGCGCGACACCGGCTCGCGCTTCAGCCGACGCTCGATCATGGCCTCATAGGCGGCGACGGTCTCGTCCGACAGGACGCGGTAGGGGTCGGTCAGGATGTCGGTGCGTGACACGCCGGCCGCGACCTCGAGCAACAGGCGGGCGTCGATCGAGGGGCTGTCGATGCGGCCGCTCTTGAGGCGTTCTTGCGCGCCTTTCCAGGCGCTCAGCAGGGTCTGGGTCATGGCGGGTCCAGTGCCTCAACCGCGCCGCGGGAACAAGGGGCGGGCAAGCGGGGAACGCGGGGGCCAGCTTGGCCGTTGCGGTCGGATGCCGAAGTCCCCCCCGTCCCTGTTCAAGCTCAACCAGAAATCGGGCGGCGCGGGCCGGGCCTGGCGCATGGCGGCGGCGGTCGCGGGCGGGCTGGCGGCGGGGGCCGGGGCGATCCACCTGCTGCATCGGCAGGGCTACCGCTACGGTCTCGATCTGCGGCGGTTCAAGCCCGATCCCCTGCCGCCCAGGGCGCCGACGCCCGAGGATTACGACGCGCGCGAGCCGGGCCGCGGGCGCCTGGCGCATCATCCGCGCCAGATTCCGCACAAGGGGTGGATCGACATCGGCTGGCGGGTCAGCGCCGCCTATTTCGGCGACAGGGTCGGGTTCGTGGCCGGTGGCGTGACCTTCTTCACCGTGCTGTCGCTGTTCCCGACCCTGGCGGCGTTCGTGACCATCTATGGCCTGTTCGCCGATCCGAACGACGCCTGGGGGCGGCTGCAGTTCCTGTATTCGGTGCTGCCCGCCTCCGTGGCGACCTTCCTCGGCGGCGAGATGCAACGGCTGGCCGAGAACTCCAACACCCAGCTGACCTTCACCCTGTTCTGGACGCTGTTGCTGTCGCTGTGGACCGCGAACGGGGCGATCAAGGTGCTCTTCTACGGTCTGAACGTCGCCTATCACGAGGTCGAGAAGCGCAATCTGGTCAAATACAACCTGATCTGCATGCTCTTCACCCTCAGCGGACTGGGGGCGGTCCTGCTGTCCGCCGCATTGGTGGTCGGCGTGCCGGTCGTGCTGGCGGCCTTCGGCCTGCAAGAGGAATGGGATCATCTGGCGCCGCTGCGGTGGCCGCTGCTGTTCGTCATCTATGTGGCGGCGCTGACGGTGATCTACCGCTTCGGCCCGTGTCGGCAGAGGGCGCGGTGGCGCTGGCTGACGCCGGGCGCGATGTTCGCGGCGGTGCTGAGTCTGACGGTGTCGTTCCTGTTCAGCTGGTATCTGTCGACCTTCGTGCGGGTGGACAGCTACGGCCCGCTGGCGGCCTTCATGGGCTTCCTGCTGTGGATCTGGCTGACGGTGCAGATCATCCTGATGGGCGCCGAGCTGAACGCCGAGATCGAGCACCAGACGGCCATGGACACCACAACCGGCGAGCCCCGGCCTCTGGGCGAGCGCGGCGCGGTGGTGGCGGATACGGTGGGGCCGAAGCGCGGGTCGCCGGCGGCCCTGGCCTTCACCCTCAAGCACGCCGAGGCCCTGTCCGACCGGCTGATGAAGCGGCGGGTGGCGAAGCTGCCCAGGGAAGAGCCGCCGGAGGAGACCTAGGCGATCTCGACCTCGTGCAGGCCGTAGCCGAGCGGGCGCGGGTCGCCGGAGGCGCCGGCCTGGGCCGGGGACAGAGGCTGGGGCGTGCGGATGTGCAGCCACAGGGTTTCGTCCGCTTCAGCGGGATCGAGGGCGAAGAGCAGGTCGCGGGCGGCGCCGTCGCCGTCGATCACCGCCTCGCCCAGAGGCCGGCCGTTGGCCATCAGGGTCAGGATCAGGCCGGGCTGGGCCTCGGACAGGAAGGCGCTGGCCCGCAGGCGCAGGCGTGTCGGAGCGACGCCGGACGCCAGACGCAGGCGCACGGTGGTCACCGCCCGCGCGGACCATGCGCCCCAGGGCTCGGCCGGGTGGAAGCCGGTCAGGGACAGATGCGCATCACCGGGGTGGGCGATGACGCCGGGAGCGAGCGGTTCAAGCCCGCTGTCGAGCCGGGTCATGGCGTCATTGAGCGAGTCCCGCTCGCGCAGCCAGGCGGTGGGGACGCGGGCAGGGTCCCAGTCCTGCATGTGGGCCGCCAGCGCCGCGCTCCAGCCGGCGGCGTCGGCGTAAGGGGCGGGTTCGCCGCGGATCTGCTGATAGAGACCGGTCCAGGCGGCGGCCCAGGCGCCCAGCCCAATGTCACGGCGCGCCTTCACCCCCAGAGCCGCGGCGCCCAGGGGATCGTAACGGTCGATCTCGGCCACCACGACCTCGGGCGTCAGGGGCTTGTCGAACAGGGCGAGGCCGAAGTTCTCGCGCCGCATGGCCGGATAGTCTTCCGGCGTCGCCATGCCCGCCAGTCCACGTCCGTCACAGACCACCACGGGCCGCAGGCAGGCCAGGGCCTCGAGCGCCGTGAGCGCGCTGGCGAAGACAAGGTCATAGCCGGGCAGCAGGGCCTCGGGCGCCGCCTCGACCCGGCCGACGGCTGAGCCGACGATGTCGAGCCTGATCCCGCGCGCCTCGCAGGCGGCGATGACGGCGGGCAGGTGGGCCTGGTTCTTGGCGAAGGCCAGGGCCTTGCGCGGCGTCTTCGGCAGGGGGCCGCCGGGCTGGAAGCGGTCGGTGTCGACGCCGTTGGGAATGACCGAAACGGCCCCGGCCGGGGCGCCGTCCTCGATCAGGCGCCGGGCGAAGCGTTGGCTGATTCCGACGAAGGCGCGGATGTTGGGCAGGCGGGGCGGGGCGTCGTGCCAGGCCACGGCGTCGTGACAGACGAAGACGACGGGCGTGTCCGGGAAGCGGACGCAGGCGACGCCGGTCTGGACCACGTGGTGTCCGTGGATGACGTCGGGCGCCTCGGCCACCTCGGCGATGTCGCTGACCACCGGCACGCCCGCCGCGCGCAGTTCGTCGGCGATGGGACCGGGACGCGGCGTGTAGACGGTGGGCGCATGGCCCGCGCGCTTGAGCGCCAGGGCGAGGTCGCGGGTGACGATCTCGGTGCCTGTGCGGCCCGCGAGCGTCAGGTTGGTCATCAGGACGCGCAGACTCAAGACGCCGCCTCCAGCCGGGCCGCAAGCGCGGCCACGATCGGCGCCATATGGCTCCAGCGCAGGCATTCGGCATAGACCCCGGCGGCGACCCGCCCCTCGCCCCAGGTCTCGTACCAGGGCGGCGCGGCCGTCGGCAGCAGCTCGGCCAGCGGCAGGGGGCGATGCAGGGTCTCGCGGGCGAAGGCGGCGTCCCCGGCGGCGGCGGTCAGGCCCGCCACATCCTCGGCGATCTCGGGATAGCGGGCGATCAGGGCGTGCTTCTCGGACAGTTCGTCCGGGGACAGATCGATGGCCTCAGCCATGGGCCCGGCCGGGGCGTGGGCCAGATCGCCCAGCACCACCGGATAGTCGAGAAACCGCGCGCCGGCCTCCGCCGCCGCCGCCCGGGCGATCAGGTGGGTCAGGTCATGCACCGGATTGTAGTTCTGCCAGCCGTCGGCGACGACCGTGTCGATGTCCGCAAAGCCGTCCCGCAGCCTGTCGGTCAGGGCGAGGAACGGCGCCGGATCGCGCGCCATGATCGCGGCATAGAGATCGATGTCCCAGGCCGCGCCGAAGGGATCGCCCGTCCGGGCGCCCAGGGTCCCGATCACCGCGCGGCTGGCGGCGATGCGCGCCTCCGACCGGCCCGAGCGCGAACCTCGCGCTGTCACGAACACCGCCGGTCGCGTCCGCCGCACCCAGGCCGACAGGCGCAGCTCATGACCCGGATGGGCGATGACGAGGGCGGTGGTCACCCGAACTCGGCCTCCAGATCCGCCAGACGCGCGGCCTGATCCTCGGTGATCAGGGCGTTGAGCAGAGGATCGAGGTCGCCCTCGAGAATCTGCGGCAGGCTGTGCAGGGTCAGGCCGATGCGGTGGTCGGTCACGCGCCCTTGCGGGAAGTTGTAGGTGCGGATGCGCTCGGACCGGTCGCCGGAGCCGACCTGGGACTTGCGGGCGTCGGAGCGGGCGTTGTCCTTGGCCTGACGCTGCATGTCATACAGGCGCACGCGCAGGTTCTTCATCGCCTTGTCGCGGTTCACGTGCTGGGACTTTTCCGAGCTGGTGGCGACGATGCCGGTGGGCAGGTGGGTGATGCGCACGGCCGAGTCGGTCTTGTTGACGTGCTGGCCGCCCGAACCGGAGGCGCGATAGGTGTCGATGCGGATGTCCTTGTCGTGGATCTCGATCTCGACATCCTCGACCTCGGGCAGGACGGCGACGGTGGCGGCGGAGGTGTGGATGCGCCCCTGCGCCTCGGTCGTCGGGACGCGCTGGACCCGGTGGACGCCGCTTTCGAACTTCAGCCGACCGAAGACGCCCTCGCCGGTGACGGTGGCGATGATCTCCTTGTAGCCGCCGGCCTCGCCTTCGGTCGCGCTGTCGATCTCGACCCGCCAGCCGACCGTGGCGGCGTAGCGCGAATACATGCGGAACAGGTCGCCGGCGAACAGGGCGGCCTCGTCGCCGCCGGTGCCGGCGCGGACTTCCAGCACCGCGCTCGCGTTCTCGTCGGCGTCGCGGGGGGCGAGCAGCAGGGCCACGTCGCGTTCGACGTCGGGCAGGCGCTCCTTGAGAGCCTGAAGCTCCTCGGCGGCCATCTCGGCCATTTCGGGGTCGGCGGCCATGGCTTCGAGATCGGCCATTTCGGCGCGGGCGCGGGCGAGGGCCTGAACCGCGTCGGCGACGGGCTTCAGCTCCGCGTGCTCCTTGGACAGGCGCACGATCTCCTGACCGTCGGTGGCCGCGCCCATGCGCGCCTCCACCTCGTGGAAGCGGTCGAGCACCTGATCGAGCCGGGCCTGGGGCAGTCGCAAGGGTCTGGAATTCCTGATGGCGGGACGGGCCGGAGCTTTAGCCCGAAGGCGTCGGACCTGTCGATGCGGGGATCACATCCGCGTCAGAGAGGCGCGCAGACAGGGGGCGGATCGTCAGCTAGAGCGTTCCTGCCCGGGCGATCCACCGGATCGTCGCGCGCAAAGGGGATGCATGGAGACCTTTCTGCTGTTCCTGATGGTCGGGGTCCTGGCCCAGGCCGTCGACGGCGCCCTGGGCATGGCCTATGGCGTGATCTCGACCTCGGTGCTGCTGGCGCTGGGGGTGCCCCCGGCGACGGCCTCGGCCAGCGTGCACGGGGCCGAGGTCTTCACCACCGCGGCCTCGGCCGGCAGCCATGTCTGGCACAGGAATGTGGAGTGGCGGCTGCTGGTCCCGCTGGCGGTGGCGGGCGTCATCGGCGGCTGCATCGGCGCCTATGTGCTGGCCGGGATCGACGGCAGGGCGATCAAGCCGTTCATCGTCGCCTATCTGGCCCTGATGGGGCTCTACATCCTGTACCGGGCCACGCGGGATCTGAGGCCCCGGCATATTCCGCGCTGGTTCGCCGCGCCGCTGGGCCTGATCGGCGGCTTCTTCGACGCCATCGGCGGAGGCGGCTGGGGGCCGACGGTGAGTTCGGCGATGGTGGGCGCGGGACAGGAGCCGCGCCGGGCCATCGGCACGGTCAACACCGCAGAATTCTTCCTGACCGTGGCCATCTCGGCCACCTTCGTCTGGGCGCTGCTGAGCGGTCACTGGCGTGACGCCGAGGCGCTGGAGAACCACGCGTCAGCCGTGGCGGGGCTGGTGGTCGGCGGCCTGGCGGCCGCGCCCTTCGCCGGGCTGATCGCCAAGCGTGTGCCGCGGCGCTGGCTGACCACGGCGGTGGGCGTGCTGCTACTGGCGCTGGCTGCGTTCCAGGGCGCCCAGCTGGCGGGCTGGATCGGTTAGCGCGGCGCCGTTTCGACGAAGCTGGGGCGCTGCTCCAACGCCCCCTGTAGCGCGACGAGGTTGGGGCGGCCCGACTTCCAGTCGATGTCCGGGTGGCGGAAGCTGATCCAGGTCAGGGCGACGCCGACGGTGATGACACCCATGTCCAGCGGATCGGGCTGGAGATTCGAAGCCTCCAGCACGTCCAGCGTGCGCTGCATCCCGGCGGTCCAGCGGGCCATCCACGACGGCGAGCGCTCGCTTTCGGGCCGGCGCAGCTCCAGCACCCGTTTGACCCCCTGATCGAGCAGGGCGTTGCCGAGGGTCTCGATGCGCTTGACCCGCAGGCGGTCCGGGCCGTCGGCGGGCAGCAGGCGCGGGCCCGAGCCGAGGCCGTCCAGATATTCGCAGATCACCGGGCTGTCCGAGACGGGCTGGCCGTCCATCGCGATCAGGGTCGGCACCTGAACGATCGGATTGGCGGCCAGCAGGGCCGGATCGTCCGCATACGGATCGGCCACGACCTCGGTCACGGCCACGCCGCGCTCCAGCGCCACGATGCGGCATTTGCGGGCGAAGGGTGACGGGGTGGAGATGTAGAGTTTCATAGGGGCGGATACTGCCGGCTGGCGTGGAGGACGTTGACCACACGGATCATGGCCAGCTCGACGCGATACACGATGATGTAGTTGGGATGGACGACAACCTCACGCGTTCCCCGCTCTCGTCCTTCGCGGTAAAGGTAGGGATGCTCGCCCAGGCGTTGAGCAGCATCGACGATCAGATTTCTGATACGAAGCGCCGCCACAGAATTTCGCTGCGCGATATAAGCCACCAAGGTCTCAACGTCCTGAATAGCCTCTTCGGCCCAGACGGAGGGAAGCAAGTTCAGGCCTTGGGAGTGTGCTTGGCAAGCACAGCGTCAATCCGGGCCACCGCTTCGTCGTGCGGGATTGGAGGTCGCGGATCGGCAAGAGACTTCTGGACCTTGGACCGGAACCAGGCGTCATAGGCCTCAGCCTCCTCGGTGGAGGCGAACTCAGACTCGATGGGTGAGAGCGCGGGCATGAAGAGATAATGCGCCCGCGAGGCCCCGGCTGCAACCAACCGGCGGTTAGGTCAGGGCGCGACGCAGCGGTGGTCGCGGAACAGGGCCCATTCCTCGCACTGGCGGCCGTCGTGGAATACGCAGACGCCGATCTGGCCCGTGGGGGTGTTGCGTATTTCGGAGCGGCCGCCGTTGTCCACGCAGCTGACCGAGGCCGGGTTGGCCATGCCGATGACGGGCGGCGCGGGCTGAGGCGTGGGGGCGCAGCCCGCCACAAGGATGAGAGCGGCGGGAAGGGCGAAACGCATGGTGAAGTCCCCTATTCCGCCGCCGCGCGGGCGGCTTCCAGTTCGGCGGCCTTGGCTTCGACCTGGGCGACCAGTTCGTCGATCATGCCCTCATTGGCCTGTTTGTGGGCGATCTTGCCGTTCAGATAGACCATGCCCGCGCCCTTGCCGCCGCCGGTGAAGCCGACGTCGGTGTAGAGGGCCTCGCCCGGGCCGTTGACGACGCAGCCGATGATCGACAGCGACATGGGCGTGGTCACATGGGCCAGCCGTTCCTCGAGGATGCCGACCGTCTCGATGACGTTGAAGCCCTGACGCGCGCAGGACGGGCAGGCGATGATGTTGACGCCCCGGTGGCGCAGGCCGAGCGACTTCAGGATGTCGAAGCCGACCTTGATCTCCTCGACCGGATCGGCGGCGAGCGACACGCGGATGGTGTCGCCGATCCCGGCCCACAGCAGGTTGCCCATGGCGATGGACGACTTGATCGTGCCGGTGCGCAACGGCCCGGCCTCGGTGACGCCCACATGCAGCGGGCAGTCGATGGCCTCGGCCAGCTGGTGATAGGCGGCGACGGTCAGGAAGGGATCGGACGCCTTCACCGAAATCTTGAACTCGTGGAAGTCGTTGTCCTGAAGGATACGGGCGTGATTCAGCGCGCTCTCGACCATCGCGTCGGGACAGGGCTCGCCGTATTTTTCCAGCAGCTCCTTCTCCAGCGAGCCGGCGTTGACGCCGATGCGCATGGAGCAGCCATGATCGCGGGCGGCCTGGATGACCTCGCGCACCCGGTCGGGCGAGCCGATGTTGCCCGGATTGATGCGCAGGCAGGCGGCGCCGGCTTCAGCCGCCTCAATGCCGCGTTTGTAGTGGAAGTGGATGTCCGCCACGAGCGGGACCTTCGACTCGCGGGCGATGGTCCGGAAGGCGGCGGTCGAGTCCTCGTCAGGGCAGGAGACGCGGACGATGTCGGCGCCGGCCTCCTCCAGCTGTCGGATCTGGGCGATGGTGGCCGCCGCGTCGGACGTCGGCGTGTTGGTCATCGACTGGACGGTGATCGGGGCGTCGCCGCCCACAGGCACCTTGCCCACCATGATCTGGCGGCTCTTCCTGCGCTCGATGTGGCGCCAGGGACGGATGTGGGTGTGATCGCCGCTCATGCTGGACGCCATATAGGCCATCACGCGTGGCGAAACCACGACGACGCCGTGACGCGCATTCCGGGACGCGGATCAGCCGCCCGTCGAGATCGGGATCACGCCGGCCTGGGTTTGCGCCGGAGCGGCCGTCTGCGCCGCCTGGGCGGCGGCCTGGGCCGCGGCCTCGGTGCGGGCGGCCAGTTCGGCGGCGGCCTGGCGGGCCAGGGCCTGGGCCTGTTGCTGGGCGCGGGCGTTGAGCTGGGCCAGCGGCGTCAGAGGCCCGGACAGCGCCCCGCCGTGCTCGCCGTTCAGATAGACGTCGAAGGCGGTCGGGTCAGACACATCCACCACGGCGGCCACGCCCGGGGGCGCGCGCCAGGCCTCGCCGGCGGCCAGCTGGCGGGCAAACAGCACCCGGCCGTCGGCCATGCGCACGACGATGGAGGCGGCCTTGCGGGCCTGGATCACCACCTGCGAGGCGGTGGCGGCGGCGCCGTAGACCGCGCCGCGCGGGTTGAAGGCGCGCTGCACCGGGCCGGCGTTGCGGGCGGCGGCGGCGGCCATGGCCTCGGGATCGGTCGGATCCACGCCGGTCAGCTGGGCCTCGAGACCCGGAGTGACATAGAGGGCGGGAATGGTCTGGTCCGGCGGGGCGGGCTGGGGCGCGCTGAGGGCCACCACGCCGGCGGCGCCGCCGGACTGGCCCGGGACGGCGCCCAGGGTCCAGCTTTCAGGAATGGAGACGATGTCGGACGCGGCCGGACGGTGCATCAGGTTGACGCGCTGAAACACGTTCCAGCCGACCACGGCCACGGCGATCAGGGCGATGGCGCCGATGATGCGGGGCGAATAGCGGCGCACGTCCTCGAAGGCCACGCCGACCGGCGCCTGAAGCGGGACGGAGGGATCCGGGCTCTCGCGCTTGAAGCGCTCGACCGACAGCTGCTCGTCGAGGCCCAGGGCCGTCGAATAGGCGCGGACATAGCCGATGGAGAAGACGCGCGTCGGCAGCACCGACCAGTCGTTCTGTTCCAGGGCGATCAGATAGCGGGTGTGGACGCGGGTTTCGGCGGACAGTTCGGCCAGGGACTTGCCCGAGACCTCGCGGGCCAGTCGCAGGGCCTCACCAAGAGTCGGGGCGGCGGTCACGGGAGGCACAACGTCCTTCCAGTCGGGGTGATCCCGAAACTCCTGGGGGGCATCCCCCGCATCCAGAGCCATAACGCCCAACCCCGCACTCGGCGTGACCGTGGGTTCGATCCGCGCCGTACTCAACCAAGACCCGCCGGTTAGCATATCCGGATGACAGTCGTGGCCTCCCCCCGGAGACCCCGCATTCTCGTCTTGTGGATAACTCATTTGCCCAGCCCGATCAACGTATCGTTAACGCCGGTCCGTCCCGAGACGGGACCGGTCAGAGAGCGACGTTCAACTTGCGGGCCAGAGATTCCAGTTCGCCCCGGATCGAGCCGGCGGACGAGCCCAGCAGGGCGTTCATGCCGCGTTTGGCGGCGGGCAGGTCGGTGGACAAGATCATGCGCTTGACCGGCCCCACGCCCCCCGCCGGGGCCGACAGGCGGGTGTAACCCAGCGTCATCAGGGCGAAGGCCTCCAGCGGCCGCCCGGCCAGCTCGCCGCAGACCGAGACGGGTGTGCCCGTCTCGACGCACTTCTTCTGTATTTCGGCCAGGGCCCTGAGCGCCGGGGGCGACAGGGGATCATAGCGGTCCGACACCAGCGGGTTCGTGCGGTCGGCGGCGAACATGTACTGAAGCAGGTCGTTGGTGCCGATGGAGACGAAGTCGGTCAGCGGCAGAAGCGCGTCCAGGTGCCACAGCAGACTGGGGCACTCGACCATGGCCCCGACACGCAGCAGGGCTGGAAGCGCCCGGCCGCGGCGGCGCGCCCATTCGCACTCCCTGTCCACCAGTTCGCGGGCGGCGCGGAACTCGTCCACCGTGGCGATCATGGGGAACATGACGCGCAGCTCGCGCCCCGCCGCGGCGGCCAGTAGCGCTCGCACCTGCATCCGCAGCAGGGCCGGACGGTCGAGGCCGAGGCGGATGGCGCGGCGGCCCAGCGCGGGGTTCTCCTCCCGCTCGCTGACCAGATAGGGCAGGACCTTGTCGCCGCCGATGTCGAGGGTGCGGAAGGTGACGGGCCGGTCGCCGGCGGCGTCGAGAACCAGCGTGTAGAGCGCCGTCTGGGTGTTCAGCCTGGGCAGCTCTTCCGAGACCATGAACTGGAACTCGGTGCGGAACAGGCCGATGCCCTCGGCCCCGGTCTCCTCCATGTTCTCCAGATCGACGGCCAGGCCGGCGTTGGTCAGCAGGGTGATGCGCGTGCCGTCCAGCGTCTGGGCCGGAACGTCGCGCAGGGATGCGAACTCGGCCTGACGCTGCTGGCGCACGACCATGCGCGACTGCACCGCCGACAGCATGTCGGGACGGGGGCGTAGGTAGGCCTCGCCGGTTTCGCCGTCGACGATGACGAGATCGTCCTCCGACAGGCGGTCACGCACCCCCTGCAGGCGGCCGACGCAGGGAATCTGCAGGGCGCGCGCGACAATGGCGGCGTGGCTGGCGGCGGAGCCTTCCTCGAGCAGCAGGCCCTTCAGCTTGTGGCGCGGGTATTCCAGCAGATCGGCGGGACCGAGGTTCCTGGCCACCAGAATGGCGTCGTCGGGCAGGTCGCGCCCACCGGGCTGGTCGCCGGCGAGGATGCGCAGCAGCCGGTTGGCCAGATCCTCGAAGTCGTGCAGCCGCTCCTTGATGTAGGGGTCGCGGGCGTTGGCGAAGCGGGCGCGGTGTTCGTTACGCACCCGGTCGACGGCGGCCTCGGCGGTGAGCCCGCCGCGCACAGCCTCCTCCAGCGACCGGTTCCAGCCCCGGTCGTCGGCGAACATGCGGTAGGTTTCGAGCACTTCGAAGGACTGACCCGCCAGCTTGCCCTGACCCCCGTCCAGCAGGGCGTCGATCGAGGCCTTCAGCGTGTTCAGACCCTCGCGCAGACGGATCTCCTCTACCTGCTGGTTCTCGGCCAGCAGGCGTTCGGGCGGCAGGGGCGCCTCGTGCAGGACGACGTGGCCGAACGCGAGGCCTTCCGCGAATTTCTGGCCCTTGAGCCGTTCGGGGCGGTGGGGGGCCACCTCGACGTCGCGCAGCTCGTCCTGGGCCAGCAGTTCGCCCGAGGCGACCGTTTCGGCCAAGACCATGGCGATGGTCTGGATGTCCTCGACCTCGTCCTCGTCATAGCGGCGCTCGGCGCGGTTCTGGACGACGAGGACGCCGATGGCCCGGCCGCCGCGCAGCAGGGGGGCGCCGAGGAAGGCGTGATACGGATCTTCGCCCGTCTCCGGACGGTAGGAGAAGCTGGGGTGGTTCGGGGCGTCGGACAAGCTGACCGGCTGGGCCAGACGCGCCACCTCGCCCACCAGACCCTCGCCGGGGCGCAGGCGGGTGTTATGCACGGCCTCGGGGTTCAGGCCCTGGGTGGCGAACAGCTCCAGCTCGCCCGAGGCGCGGCGCAGATAGATGGAGCAGACCTCGGCCACCATCGACTGGGCGATGATGCGCACCACCTTGTCGAGCCGCTGCTGGGCCGGAGCCGCTCCGGCCATGGCCTCGCGGATCTGGCGAAGGAGGTTGCGCGGCCCCCTCGTCGTCAATCCGCCAATCGGCATGGCCCCTCCGGTGTTCGACGCCCCATGTGGGCGCCGCAAAGCTTGTTTTCTAGACGGCTTCCAGTCCGTAGGCCGAATGAAGCGCACGAACCGCGAGTTCCGCATAGGCGGCGTCGATCAGAACGCTGATCTTGATCTCCGACGTCGAGATGGCCTGGAACTTGATGCCCTTGTCCGCGAGCGCCCGGAACATGGTCTGGGCCACGCCCGCGTGGCTGCGCATGCCGACCCCGACGACCGAGACCTTGGCCACGTCCTGATCGACGCGGATTTCCTCGAAGCCGAGCTTGTCTTGCGCCGCGCGGACCAGATCGGCGGCGCGGGCGGCGTCACGACGGCCCGTAGTGAAGGTCAGGTTGACCGCCCCCTCGCTGCGGGCCTGACCCTGAACGATCATGTCGACGTTGACGTTGGCCTCGGCCAGCAGGGTGAAGACGTCGGCGGGGGCCTCGGTGCGGTCCGACAGGCCCAGCAGGGTGATCCGGGCCTCGTCGCGGCTCATGGTCACGCCGGACACGATGCGTTTTTCCACGATTTCCTCCTCGTCGCAGATCAGGGTGCCGGCCTTTGGCGGCAGATTTCCGGCGGCGTCCGGTTCGATGAAGCTGGACAGCACGCGGACCGGCACCTGTTTCGCCATGGCCAGTTCGACCGAGCGGGTCTGGAGCACCTTGGCGCCCAGAGACGCCATCTCCAGCATCTCCTCGTAGGAGACCTTCTCCAGACGCCGCGCCCGGCTCTCGATGCGGGGGTCGGTCGTATAGACGCCGTCCACGTCGGTATAGATGTCGCAGGGGCACTCCAGCGCCGCCGCCACCGCCACCGCCGAGGTGTCGGAGCCGCCGCGGCCCAGGGTGGTGATCCGCCCGTCGCGGGTGACGCCCTGAAAGCCCGGAACAATGGCGATCTCGCCCTTGTCCAGCGCGGCGCCCAGAACCTCGCCCGGCACGTCCTCGATGCGCGCCCGGCCGTGGGCGTCGTCGGTGAGGATGGGAATCTGCCAGCCCATCCAGCTGCGGGCGTTCAGCCCCATGTTGCGGAGCGTCAGGGCCAGAAGCCCCGCCGTCACCTGTTCGCCCGAGGCGACGACGACGTCGTATTCGTCGTCCGACATCTCGACGCCCTGACCGGGACGGCCCGCACCGTCGGTCCAGGCCACCAGCTCATTGGTCTTGCCCGCCATGGCCGAGACGACCACAGCGACCTTGCGGCCCGCATTGGCCTCGGCCGCGACGATGCGGGCGGCGCGGCGAATGCGCTCCAGGTCGCCCATGGAGGTGCCGCCGAACTTCATCACCAGTCGTGTCGGGATGGGCCGCGTCATCCTGGCAGGTCGCCCTCGTCTTGCATGAAGGCCCGCGCGGGTTCATCCCGTGGGCATGGTCGCTTCTACCCACAGCCTGACGGCGCGCAAACCCCCAAGCTCTGCTGAATCCGGAGACGGAGCCGCGGGACCGTCGATCGACCCCGCCGATGTGGCGCGCTTTTCCGCTCAGGCCGCCGAATGGTGGGACGCGCATGGGCCGTTCGCGCCCTTGCACCGGTTCAACCCGGCGCGGCTGGCCTTTGTGCGGCGCACGGCGGTGGAGCATTTCGGGCGCGATGAGCGCAGCCGGGCGCCGTTCGAGGGGCTGAGCCTGCTGGATGTCGGCTGCGGCGGCGGGCTGATCGCCGAGCCGATGCGGCGGATGGGGTTTGCGGTCACGGCGGTGGACGCCTCCAGCGAGAACATCGGCACGGCGCGAGCGCATGCGGATCAGATGGGGCTGGACATCGCCTATCGCGCGGCCACCGTCGAACAGCTGGAGGCCGAGGGGGCGGGACCGTTCGACGTGGTTCTGACCATGGAGGTGATCGAGCACGTCGCCGATCCGGGCGCCTTCGTGCGGGCCTGTTCGCGGCTGGTGAAGCCGGGCGGGCTGATGATCGTGGCGACCCTGAACCGGACGCTGAAGTCGCTGGCGCTGGGCAAGGTCGCGGCGGAATACATCCTGCGCTGGGTGCCCGCCGGGACGCACGACTGGAACCAGTTCCTGAAGCCCGAGGAAATCCGCGCCATGCTGGAGCCCGAGCCGGTGACGGTGACCGGGCCGTTCGGCCTGGCCTATGATCCTCTGACCGACCGCTGGAGCGAGGGGAGCGACGCGGACATCAACTACATGATGGTGGCGACGAAGGGGTGATCGCCTTACGGCGAATTCACCTAGCTTGCTGTGTTGTAACGGGACTTCGCCAGCTTGGCCGTGGGATAGCGCGGTCATCCCCGAAACGGAGCCCACCCATGAAGAAGCTGATGATCCTGGCCGCCGTGGCCGCCGCCCTGACCACCTCCGCCTGCGTCACCGTGATCGACGCCGACAGCGAAGACAGCTTCGGATGGTCGGGCCAGAACGCCCAGCCGTTCGACGCCTCGCTGGAAGCCTGCCGCGAATACGCCGGCCGCAACCAGGGTACCCCCGCCTTTGCCGCCTGCATGGCGGACAAGGGTTGGACGCGAGACTAAGACCGGATCAGCCGGCCGGGCAGCGGGCGTTGAGTTCGGCGCGATCAAAGCGCCACTCCACGCTCTGCGCCTGGCCGTCCACATCACCCTCGATGCGGGCGTGGAGCACGTCGCCCTCGCGCCAGTAGATGACCCGTTGCGGGAAGTCGTTTTCGGGATTGGAGAAGACGGCGCGAGAGCCTTCATTCTCCGTCATGACGAAGACGGTCGGCGGCGCCCCGTCCGGCTGGGCCACATAGGCGAAGCCCTGGGGCGTCATGCCGATATGCGAGACCTCGAACCCGACCCGACCGGCGCGAGAGACAGTGATGTTGTGCCCGACCATCAGCCCTTTGCGCGGATCGCTCCAGGTTTCCGACACCTCGCGCCCGTTGGTGCAGTCGAGCCAGTAGCCCGATATCCACGACAGGTCGGGTTCGGCCTGGGGCAGGATGAGGGCGGCAAGGGCGGCGGTGAACAGCATCGGTGGTCTCCCCGTATCGACGCCTCACGCTACGACAGGTGCGGCGGCCCCGGCTTGTAGGATTGCGACGCGATGTGACGGGCCAGCTCGGCCTGATCCCGCGCCCATTCGGTGGCGGTGCAGCCGAGGAAGCGGCGGAAGTCGCGCGCCATCTGGGGCTGGTCGAAATAGCCGGCCTGCAAGCCCGCCTCGAGCCAGCTCAACGCCTCCGTATCCCCATGAGCGGCGTGGTTGAACACCCGGCGGAAGCGGAAGATGGAGCGCATCAGACGCGGCGGCACGCCCACCCGGTCGCTGAACCGGCGTTGCAGGGCGCGTTGTTCGGCGGGCGAACGATCCGGAGCCGGCTGTTCGTCAGCGGCCGCCTGGACATCCGCGCGGACGACCGGGTCGATGGACCAGTTTTCGCGGCGGACGCAGTCCTCCAGCAGCGCCGCCATGACCGCGACCTGAGCCTCGGGATCGCCGGCGGGCGCCGTGACTGCCCTGAGCCGCTCGCGCATGTCCAGTCGCCGGTCCGTCGCGTCGACGAGCGGACGCCCGAGCCAGTCGCGGGCGCCGTCCGGGTGGAAGCGCACGGCCACCAGTTCCACCGGACCGGCCGGGCGAATGGCCATGGGCCGCGTCATCTGGCCGGCGAAGATGGCCGGGGGTTGCAGCCGCCAGCCAGCGTCCGTCTGCTCCTCATAGGGCGAACCGATGTCGAGGATCAGCTCCGGGCAGCCGTCCGGGGCGATGCGCTGGATGTCGCCGGTGGGACGGGGCGCCGCATAGGTCCAGATGACGCGCACGAAGGGGCGCAGGGACCTGGGCGGCTCGAACTCGGCGTAACGCTCCCCCGCCTGCATCCGTCAGTGGGCCTTGGCCGGATCAGGCGGCAGAGCCGGGAGGGGCGCGACAGGGACGCCGTCGTCCTTCAGCTTCTTGACCTCGGCAGGGGTGGCCTCGCCGTAGATTTCGCGCTTCTCGGAGCGGCCTTCGTGGATGTCACGCGCCTCGCGGGCGAAGGCGTCGCCGACGTAGTCGAAGTTCGTCTCGACGTGGTCACGGACCTCGCGGGCGAGGGCGCCCATCATGGCCTGCATCTTCGCGGCGTCGGCGGCGGGCGGGGGTGAGCGCTTCGTCCCGGCGACGGCGGGGGCCATGATCTGTTTGCGCACGTCGCGGGAGCCGCAGACGGGACATTCGATCAGTCCGCGCGCCGCCTGATCGTCATAGTCGGCGGAGGCCGAAAACCAGCCTTCGAAGCCATGGTCGTGCTCGCAGCTGAGGGCGTAGCGGATCATGCGGGCTTGAAATCGCGGTCGTGGGTCAGGGCCGGGACGGCCTGACGCGCGCGCTGGACGGCGTCGAGGTCGAGGCTGGCGAACAGCACGCCCGGCTCGTCATGGTCCAGCCTGGCGATCACCTCGCCCCAGGGCCCGACGACGGTGGATCGGCCCCAGGTCTTGCGGCCGTCTTCATGCTTTCCCCCCTGCGCCGGGGCGAGGATGAAGGCGCCGGTCTCGATGGCCCGGGCGCGGAGCAGGGTCTCCCAGTGGGCCTCGCCTGTCGGCACGGTGAAGGCGGCGGGGACGGCGATCATGGACGCGCCCGCCTTGGCGAGCTGGCGGAACAGATGCGGGAAGCGGATGTCATAGCAGACCGTCAGGCCCAGCCGGCCCCAGGGCGTGTCGGCGACGGCGGCGGCGTCGCCGGGGCGGATGCTGGCGCTTTCGCGATAGGTCTCGCCGTTGGGCAGATCGACGTCGAAGACGTGCAGCTTGTCGTAGCGGGCGACGATGCCTCCCGTGTCGTCGATCAGCAGCGAGCGGTTGGCGGCGCGGTCGTCGCCGGACGCGCCCGAGCGCACGATGGCCGAGCCGACCAGCAGCCAGACCTTCAGCTCGGCGGCCAGCGCCTGAAGGCCCAGAAGGGTGACATCGGCGGCTTCATCGGTGATGACATCGCCACGGCGGTCGCGGCGCTGTTCCAGCAGGTTCGTGCCTTCGGGCGTCAGGATGAACCGGGCGCCGCCGGCGGCCGCCTCACGGATCAGGGGCTCGACATGGGCCAGGGCCGCGGCCGCCGTCGCCGGGGTCCGCGTCTGGATCAGGGCGATGTCGAGCGGTGTCATCAGGCCGCGAGCAGTGGGTCGAGATCGCCCTTGCGGTCGAGCGCCGACAGGTCGTCGGAGCCGCCGATGTGACGCCCGTCGATGAAGATCTGGGGGAAGGTCATGCGGCCGTTCGAACGCTGGATCATCTCCTGCTTCCTCGCGGGGTCGTTGGAGGCGACGATCTCCTGATACGTCGCGCCCTTGCGGTCCAGCAGCGACTTCGCCGAGATGCAGTAGGGGCAGCCGGGCTTGGTGTAGATGACGATCTCGGGCAACGGGGTCTCCAGTCTGGTTGGAGTCTGACTAGCGCGAAGCTGGCCGGACCCAAAGGGTTTCGGACCTCAAGTAGGGAGCGACCGCGTCGCGACCGATAGGTCCACTCAAATTTCCCGCGCCGTTCGCACCCGGGCGATGACGGCCAGGTCCACGGCGCGGGCGCCGGCGTCGAGCAATGCGCGGGCGCAGGCCTCGGCGGTGGCGCCCGTGGTCAACACGTCGTCGACCAGAAGGATGCGGCGGCCCTTGATGCTGCGGCGTCCCGCCTCGCTGACGGCGAAGGCGGATTTCACGTTCAGGCGGCGGCCGCGCAGGCTCTTTCCGCCCTGGCTGACCGTGGCACGGGCGCGGTTGAGGGCGTCGGGCAGGTAGTCGAGGTTCGCCGCCCGGGCCAGCGGCCGGGCGATCTCGGCCGCCTGATTGAACCGCCGGGTCAGGAGGCGAAGGGGGTGGAGCGGCACCGGGACCACCGCGTCGCAGTCAGCGGTGAGTTCAGCGGCGCTCCGGCCGAGCCAGCGGGCGAAGAGGCCGGCGAACTGCTGCTGGTCGCCGTGCTTGAACTTCAGGATCAAGCCGCGCGAGGCCTCGTCATAGACGCAGGCGGCCCGGGCGCGGGCGAAGGCGTAGGGCCGGGCGATGCAGGCGGCGCAGCGGTCAGCGGCGAAGGCCCCGCCGTCGGCCTCGAACGCCGCGCCGCACCCGTCGCAGACCGGCGCTTCAAGGAAAATGACCCGGCTCCAGGCGTCGGGGGTCAAGCCGGCGGAGGCCGTGGCCTCGGGGCTGTCATGGGCGAGCGGCGGCAGGATCAGGTCGGCGAGGCTGCGCCCGAACGCGGCGATGCGCGGGCCGGGTTTCAATCGGTCGCGCCAGCCCCCATCCTGTAAGCTCATGACGCCTCCCCCCAAGACACTTGGCCCGACATCTGGCCCCCCGGTCATCTTCGACGCCGCCCGCCGGCGGGCCCGGCTGGACCGCGTCCGGCTGGCCGGGGCCGACTTCCTGCACCGCCGCGCCGCGGAGAATGCGGTCGGCAGTCTGGAGGTGATCCTGCGCGACTTTCCGGTCGTCGTCGACCTGTCGGCCCTGCCGGGCGTGTTCGCGGAGACGGTGGCCGACAGCGCGGCGGCGGGTCGGGTCGGGCCGGTGACGGTCGCAGGCGACGGCGCAGCGCCGGGGGCGGCGTCCCTGGGCCTGCCGGACGGCGGGGCCGACCTGATCGTCAGCCTGATGAGCCTGCATTGGGCCAATGACCTGCCGGGCGCGCTGAGCCAGATCCGCCGGGCGCTGAAGCCGGACAGGCTGTTCGTCGGCACCCTGCTGGGGGCCGGAACTCTGAAGGAGCTGCGCGCCGTGCTGACCGAGGCGGAGCTGGAGCTCTCGGGCGGGGCGCAGGCGCGGGTGTCGCCGTTCGCGGACGGGTTCGACGGGGCCGGGCTGCTGCAACGGGCCGGGTTTGCCCTGCCGGTGGCCGATGTGGACCGGGTGACGGTGCGTTACCGCGACCTGTTCGCCCTGATCCGCGATCTGCGGGCCATGGGCGAGACCAATGTGCTGGCTGGACCGGTGAAGCCCCTGAGCCGCGCTGTGATCGCCCGGGCGGCGGCGCTGTATGCGGAGCGGTTCGGCGAGGCCGACGGCCGCATCCCCGCCACCTTCGAGATCGTCCATCTGGCCGGCTGGGCGCCGTCTGAGACGCAGCAGAAGCCCCTGCCGCGCGGGTCAGCGAAGATGCGGCTGGCGGATGCGCTGGGGGTGAAGGAGCACGGGCGGGACGGCCTCAAGTAGCCCGAAGGGCGGTAGGCCAAGAATTCAGCCGCCCATAGCGCTCCTGAGCGTATTCATGGCGGTGTTGAAGATGCCGCTGCCGGTGCCGCCGAAAGCAGTCAGGGCCGACAGGATCACCAGGAACATCAGGGCGAGAATAATGCCGTATTCCAGCGCGGTGGCGCCGGATTCATCGCTCAGAAAGCGGGAGATGAAGCGTCGCATTCGGCCCTCCCCTGAAAGAGCGGCGTCTCTAGAGCAGGTCGCGCAGCCAGGCGACCAGCGGTTCATCGGCCGGCGGCATGGGATAATCGCCCAGCCGGTTCGGCTTCACCCACGCCAGCGCCGCATGCTCGTGCTTCACGACCACGCCAGACCACCGTCGGCACAGATACAGTGGCATGAGAAGGTGAAACGATTCGTAAGCGTGGCTGGCGAAGACGAACGGGGCCAGACAGGCCTCGGTCACGTCGATGCCGAGCTCTTCCTTCAGTTCACGGATCAGGGCCTGTTCGGGCCGCTCGCCGGGCTCGACCTTGCCGCCCGGAAACTCCCACAGGCCGGCCAGTTGCTTGCCTTCGGGCCGTTGCGCGATCAGGACGCGGCCGTCCGGGTCGATCAGGGCCACGGCGACGACGAGGACGGTGGGGAGTCCCGTGGTCACGAGCGGTAGTCGCCGTTGATCTCGATGTAGCCCTTGGTCAGATCGCAGGTCCAGACGGTGGCCGAGGCGCGGCCGGAGGCGACGTCGACGGTGATGTCGATCTCGGCCTTCTTCATATAGGCGCTCATCTTCGCCTCGTCGTAGGTGGGCGACGGAGCGCCGTCTATCGCCGCGACATGGGGGCCGAATTTGATCGCCAGACGGTCGCGGTCGACGGGTTCATCGGTCTTGCCCACGGCCATGACGATGCGGCCCCAGTTGGCGTCCTCGCCGGCGATGGCGGTCTTGACCAGCGGACTTTCGGCGATGGACTTGGCCAGCTTGCGAGCCGAGGCCGGGCTGGCCGCGCCGTCCACCTGAATCCGCACGAACTTGCGCGCGCCCTCGCCGTCGCGGACCAGCTGGTGGGCGAGGTCGAGCATCACCTTGTCCAGAGCGGCCGAGAAATCCTTCAGCCGGCGATCGCCGACCCGACCGATACGCGGGGCGCCGCTCGCGCCCGTGGCCACCAGCAGGCAGGTGTCGTTGGTCGAGGTGTCCCCGTCCACGGTCACCGAGTTGAAGGTGGTGCGGACGTGCAGGCCCAGCAGGGCCTTCAGCACCGGCGGGGCGATGGCGGCGTCGGTGACGATAAAGGCCAGCATGGTCGCCATGTCCGGCGCGATCATGCCCGAGCCCTTGGCGATGCCGGCGATGCGGACGGTGTGGCCGTCGATCTGGCATTCGGCGAACGACCCCTTGGGGAAGGTGTCGGTGGTCATGATGCCCAGACCGGCCGTGGCCCACTGGTCGGTCGGGTGCATGTCGCCGTCGAGCTTCCCCTCGATCTCGGGCAGGCGGGCCACGATCTTCTTGTCATCCAGCACCACGCCGATGACCCCGGTGGAGGCCAGCATGACGTCGCGCTGACGGCAGCCGAAGCGTTTGGCGACTTCGGAGGCCGTGCGCCGGGCGGCGTCAGCCCCCGCCTTGCCGGTGAAGGCGTTGGCGCAGCCGGCGTTGACCACCAGGGCGCGGATGTCGGACCCGCCGCCGGGCGCGTCCAGATGGCGGCGGCACCAGTCCACGGGCGCCGAACCGACCTTGTGCTTGGTCAGCACCCCGGCGCAGGTCGAGCCCCGGGCGAAGCGGAACACCACCAGATCGTCGCGCTCGTGCTTGTAGAAGCCGGCGCGGGCGGTCGCGATCTGAACCCCGCCGATGGGCGGAATGGCCGGGAAGGGCACGGCCAGAGGCGACACGGCCAGCCCGGGCTTGCCCGGCGCCGGGGCGGCCGGTTCAGGCGTCGACCGGGTCGTGGCGCGCTTGATGGCGGTGGCGATCGGCTCCAGCGCCTGTTCGATGGTCTGTTCGATCGAGGGTCCGGCGCCCTTGGACTTGTTCGCCATCAGTTCGCCTTGGCCGGAGCTGCGGCCGCGGGCGCCGGGGCGGGCGTCGCGGCGCGGGGGGCGGAGGCCGGCTCTTCCGGCCGGGGCCCGGCCTCGCCCGTGACCATCACCTCGACATCCGCCTTGTCGCGCAACTGCTGCAACAGCTGGCGCACGCCCTCATAGGTCAGGTAGCGCACGATCTGGGGCCGGGCCTGCTCCAGCGTCGGCGGGCTTTCCCGGCGGCGATCCTCGACCCGCAGCACGGCCCAGCCGCCCTCGGTCTGGAACGGGCCGACCGTGGAGCCCGCGGGCTTGCCGCTGAGGGCTGTGGCATAGGCCTCCGGCATCACGTCGGGGGTCGAATAGCCCAGGTCCCCGCCGGAGAAACGCGTCGCCTCATCCACCGACCGCTCCATGGCCAGGGCCTCGAAGGCCACGCCGCGCGCCAGCATGCCGATGACGGCGTCGGCCTCCTCTTTCGAGCGGGACAGGATCAGGCGGACGCGGATCTCGTCCGAGGTCTGGGCCTGCCGGACCTGCTCCTGATACAGGGCCTCGACCGCCTTGTCGGACACGGCGCCGCTGACCACGGTCTCGACCAGCATGTCGCCGAGGATGCGCTGGCGCGTCGCCTCAAGGCGGCGCTGGGCCAGCGGGCTGTTGTCCAGACCCCGGCGCTCGGCCTCCGCGGCCAGCAGCGACTGGTCGATGACCTCGTCCAGCACCCTGCGGAACAGGGGCGAGGTGGCGTCGAAGGGCTCGCCCTCGCCGATCAATCCTTGCGCCACCGCCTCGCGGCGCACGTCGGAGGCCCAGATGGTCTCGCCCTTCACCCGGGCCACGGCCCGGTCGCCGGGTTCGGGCGGGCGTCCGTCACCGCCGCCGCCGCCGCAGGCGGCGAGGGCCAGGGACGCGGCGGCCAGCACGACGGCCAGAAAGGTGCGCGAATGTCGCATGGGGGCGCTCCGATCCTTGCGGGAAGGGCGAATTGGCCGCGCCAAAAAGCCCCTCGCGTTGACAGGGATAAGGCCGGTGCTTAAGTCCCGCCTGCGCTCAAGTCGAGGGATTTTCGACCGTTCGCGCGGCCCTCGCGCGCGCCTTCATGTTCTGGAGGCGACCGGGGCCGTCGTCCGGCCGATGATCCAGACCGACGCGCTTTCGCCGCCCTTCGGGACCAGTCCAGAGCCTCATTCGTCGCTCGATCCCGCTTTACGGAACGCCCATGCTCGGCTTCGCCAAGAAACTTTTCGGCTCCTCCAACGATCGCAAGGTCAAGGGCTTCATGGCCCAGGTCCAGAAGATCAACGCCCTGGAGGCCAAATACGCCGCGCTCAGCGACGGCGAGCTGCGCATGATGACCGATGCGTTCAGGGACCGGCTGGAGAAGGGCGAAACGCTCGACAAGATCCTGAACGAAGCCTTCGCCGTGGCCCGCGAGGCCTCCAAGCGGGTGCTGGGTCAGCGCCAGTACGACGTGCAGCTGGCCGGCGGCATGATCCTGCATGAAGGCGGCATCGCCGAGATGCGCACGGGCGAGGGCAAGACCCTGGTCGCCGTGGCCCCCGTCTATCTGAACGCCCTGGCCGGCAAGGGCGTGCACGTCATCACCGTCAACGACTACCTCGCCCGGCGCGACGCCGAGTGGATGGGCCGCGTCTACCGCTTCCTGGGCATGGAGACGGGCGTCATCGTCAACGGCCTGTCGCAGGGCCAGCGCCAGGCCGCCTACAACGCCGACATCACCTACGGCACCAACAACGAGTTCGGCTTCGACTATCTGCGCGACAACCTGGTCTATGACCGGCGCGAGATGGTGCAGCGCCCGCACCACTTCGCCATCGTCGACGAGGTCGACTCCATCCTGATCGACGAGGCGCGAACGCCCCTCATCATCTCGGGCCCGACCGAAGACCGGTCCGAGCTCTATGTCACGATCGACGCCATCGTGAAGGAGATGATCCAGGACAAGGCCACCTATGACCTCGACGAGAAGCAGAAGCAGTCGCTGCTGACCGAGGAAGGCTCGGAATACATGGAGACGGTGCTGAAGGCGCGCAGCCTGCTGGCGCCCGACACTCTCGATCTCTACGACGCCGCCAACATCACCCTGGTGCACCACATCAACCAGGCCCTGCGCGCCAACACCCTGTACCAGCGGGACAAGGACTACATCATCAAGGCCGGCGAGATCATGCTGATCGACGAGTTCACCGGCCGGATGATGACCGGCCGGCGTCTGTCGGAAGGCCTTCACCAGGCCATCGAGGCCAAGGAGGGCGTGAAGATCATGCCCGAGAACCAGACCCTGGCCTCGGTCACGATCCAGAACTACTTCCGCCTGTATTCCAAGCTGTCGGGCATGACCGGCACGGCCGCCACCGAGGCCCAGGAATTCCACGACATCTACAAGATGGACGTGCTGGAGGTGCCGACGCACCGCCCCGTGGTCCGCATCGACCACGACGACGAGGTCTATCGTACCGAGGCCGAGAAGAACCGGGCCATCGCCTATCAGATCGCCGAATGCCACCTGAAGGGCCAGCCCATCCTGGTCGGCACCGTATCGATCGAGAAGTCCGAAGAGCTGTCCACCATGCTCAAGACCTATGAGCACAAGGTCGAGACCGGACGCACGCTCAAGGCCGCCTTCGCCGGCAAGCCCAAGGAAGCCGAGAAGGTCGGTGATGCGGCGTACGACATCACCTATGAGACGAAGCTGCGCGGCATTCCGCACAACGTCCTGAACGCCCGCGAGCACGAGAAGGAAGCCTTCATCGTCGCCGACGCGGGCCTGCCCGGCGCGGTGACCATCGCCACCAACATGGCCGGCCGCGGCACCGACATCCAGCTGGGCGGCAACCTGGAGATCCGTCTCCAGAAATGGCGTCAGGAACAGCGCAACATGGCCGTGGCCGTGACGCCCGAGGACGAGGCCGCCAAGGAAGCCGAGCTCAAGGCCGAGATCGCCGAGAAGAAGCAGATCTCGCTGGCCGCCGGCGGCCTGTTCGTGCTGGGCACCGAGCGCCACGAAAGCCGCCGCATCGACAACCAGCTGCGCGGCCGCACCGGCCGTCAGGGCGACCCCGGCGTGTCGAAATTCTTCCTGTCGTGCGAGGACGATCTGCTGCGCATCTTCGCCGGCGACCGTCTGGACGCCATCATGCGCAGCTTCGGCGTGGCCGAGGGCGAGGCCATCACCCACCCCTGGCTGAACCGCGCCATCGAGACCGCCCAGAAGCGCGTCGAGGCCCGCAACTACGACATCCGCAAGAACCTGCTGAAATACGACGACGTCGTGAACGACCAGCGCAAGGCGGTGTTCGAGCAGCGTCAGGAGTTCATGGACAGCGAGGATTCGTCCGAGCTGATCGCCGAGTTCCGCAACGACGCCATCTCCGACATGGTCGAGCGCTTCATGCCGCCCAAGGCCTATGCCGAGCAGTGGGACATCGTCGGGCTGGACGAGAAGGTGAAGTCGACCCTGGGCCTCGAACTGCCGCTGGCCGACTGGGCCGCGGAAGAAGGCGTGTCCAACGACGAGATCGAGGAGCGCATCGTCGCCGCGGCCGAGGCCCGGACCCAGGAGCGTCTGGCCATGATCGGCGCCGACCAGATGCGCGGTCTGGAGAAGCAGTTCCTGCTGCAGATGATCGACATGCAGTGGCGCGAGCACCTGGTGCATCTGGACCATCTGCGCGGCGTCATCGGCCTGCGCGGCTATGGCCAGCGCGACCCGCTGAACGAATACAAGACCGAGGCCTTCAGCCTGTTCGAGAACCTGCTGTACGACCTGCGCCACAATGTGACGCGCTGGCTGATGACAGTGGAGTTCCGCTTCCAGGCCCCGCCCGAAATGCCCGAGTTCCAGGAAATCCACCTGAACCCCGGCACCGGCGAGAACGAGATGGCCAACCCGGGCGCCCAGCTGCCGGAAGGCATGCTGGAAGGCGACGCCCGCGCCCGCCTGCCCGCCTCGGTCCTGCCCGAAGGCTGGGAGCGCACGCCGAGGAACGCCGACTGCCCGTGCGGCTCAGGCCGCAAGTTCAAGCATTGCCACGGCAGTTTGATCTAGGGCGCGCCTTTAGCGCCGACCGATCCGCCGCCCGCTGGTTCCGCCAGCGGGCGGTTTTGGTCCATGCTGCCCGAGAGGAAATACTTTCGCCTACGGGCTTCACACCTCTGATGGACTCAATTCCTCAAATGAAACTGTCTTCAGGGGAAATGGCTTTAGGCCGAGTATTTTTCGCGCCGCATTAAAATCTTCTTGTGCCGCAGCTGCCATTCTCAACGTTCTTGCAACGTCTTTACATCTATCAGAATTAGTTGAGCTGGACTTATTAATCTGCTTGGCCGCATCCACCCAACCCTTCGCACTTCTGACAATTTCCTCCGCCTTGCTCTCGCTCATAGAGCACGAGCTCATCATATATTTTATCCAATCATTGGACATAAGAGCCTTGCGGCGCTGCGCTTCCTCAAGCTTTTTATCTTCGCTAGCAATAAGCTTCTCTGAATCTGCTGGGTTTGAAGCCGTAAGAACTGCCTCCATATAAGTTTTAAGAGTACCACTCACGGCTCGAAGGTCGTTTATCTGTGAAGATAGCGCAGAAAGTTGCTGCTGTTCGTTTTTCGTCCTGAGAAATTCCCTAAATAATCCCGCCCATTGATCCCTAAGCCAATTCTCTATTTGAGAATACCTATCAAAAGGAAGCGTGGCGTTATTACGCTGCTTAGAAAGAATTTCTTCAATCAGTCGGAATACGTTTGCCGACTCTACGTGAGCATAGGAAACGTCCGATTTGTCTCTATTTCTCTGAAATGTTTGATATTCAGCGTAAACGCCAGACTCTATAAGAATATAAATAGGTATATCTGCATCATATGCGGTCTGAAATTCCTTCTTTGTAATACTGTCATATTGTTCAAAGAAAGTTTTGTCGCGTCGCTTTCGTCCGGCACTTACTTCGGACCCGTATCGCCCGCCAACGACTAGTACAAAAATGTCTGCGGCGGCCGCTTCTCTGTAGCAAGATTCATCTAGGGCTTGATTTGAGAGGTAGGCAATGTCGCCCTTCTCGAAAGCACCGAGTCGTAGCCAAGAGAATCAATAAACACCTCCAATGAGGATCGGATGTGTTTCAAATCGTAGTAAGTAGAACTTACAAAAATCCGTGGTTTTGCCAAAGCCCGCCCCTGCGCGTTTGCATCAGACAAGCATTTTCCGAGCCCAAGAACAAATTCACGTATGAAAGTTCGTTGTAAGGGTTGTCCAACAGCAACTCACTCATGAGTCTGGCCCCACGGAGACGAGGGCACAATCCTCTGCCTAATGCACCCGCGCCTTCCCGATCTCCAGCCCGTCGCCGCCGGCTGACACCGCGATCAACCCGCCGTCCTCGATCTCGCCGGCCAAGAGCTTGCGAGCGATCGGGTCGACCAGCGACTTCTGGATGACGCGCTTCAGCGGCCGGGCCCCATAGGCCGGGTCGTAGCCATGGTCGGCGAGCCAGGCGAGGGCGGTGTCGTCGAGCGCGAGGGTCAGGCGGCGGTCGGCGAGGAGGCGCTCGAAGCGGGCGAGCTGGATGCGGACGATGCCGCCCATCTGTTCGCGGCCCAGGCGGCGGAACAGGATGATCTCGTCGATGCGATTCAGGAACTCGGGCCGGAAATGGCTGCGCACCGCCTCCATGACCAGAGGGCGGACGGCCTCGACATCCTCACCCTCGGGCTGATCCGCCAGAACGCCGGAGCCGAGGTTGGAGGTCAGGATGATCAGGGTGTTCCTGAAATCGACCGTGCGGCCCTGACTGTCAGTCAGGCGGCCGTCGTCCAGCACCTGAAGCAGGACGTTGAACACGTCGGGGTGGGCCTTCTCCACCTCGTCGAACAGCACGACCTGATAGGGGCGCCGACGCACCGCCTCGGTCAGGGCGCCGCCCTCGTCATAACCGACGTATCCGGGCGGGGCGCCGATCAGGCGGCTGACCGAATGCTTCTCCATGTATTCGCTCATGTCGATGCGGGTGATGGCCGCCTCGTCGTCGAACAGGAACTCCGCCAGCGCCTTGGTCAGCTCGGTCTTGCCCACACCCGTGGGGCCGAGGAACAGGAAGGAGCCGAGCGGGCGGTTGGGGTCGTTCAGGCCGGCGCGGGCGCGGCGAACGGCGTCGGCCACGGCGACCAGCGCATCCTCCTGCCCCACCACGCGGGCGCGGAGCGCATCCTCCATGGCCAGCAGCTTCTCGCGCTCGCCCTCCAGCATCTTGTCGACCGGGACGCCGGTCCAGCGCGAGACGACTTGGGCGATCTGTTCGGCGTCGACGACTTCGGGCGTGAGAGGCCCGGCCTTGTCGGCCTCAGTCGCTTCGGCCTCGGCCAGCTGCTTCTCCAACTGCGGAATCTGGCCGTAGGCGATCTCTGAGGCGCGGCCCAGATCGCCGGCCCGTTGCGCCGTCGCCAGTTCGGCGCGCAGGCGGTCAAGCGTCTCGCGCAGCTGGGCGCCCGCCCCGACCTTGTCCTTCTCGGCCTTCCAGCGGGCGGTCAGGTCGTCGGACTGGCCCTCGAGGTCGAGGATCTCGTCCTCGAGCCGTTCCAGACGATGGCGGGAGGGGGCGTCGTCCTCCTTCTTCAGGGCCTCGCGCTCGATCTTCAGCTGGACCAGACGGCGGTCGATCTCGTCGAGCGCCTCGGGCTTGGAATCCACCGCCATGCGCACGCGCGACGCCGCCTCATCGACCAGATCAATGGCCTTGTCGGGCAGGAAGCGGTCGGTGATGTAGCGGTTCGACAGGGTGGCGGCGGCGACGATGGCGCTGTCGGAAATGCGCACCCCGTGGTGGACCTCGTACTTCTCCTTCAGGCCGCGCAGGATGGAGACGGTGTCCTCGACCGTCGGCTCCTCGACGAACACGGGCTGGAAGCGACGGGCCAGGGCCGCGTCCTTCTCCACATGCTTCCTGTACTCATCCAGGGTGGTGGCCCCGACGCAGTGCAGCTCGCCGCGGGCCAGCGCGGGCTTCAGCAGGTTGGACGCATCCATCGCCCCGTCGCCTTTCCCGGCGCCGACCAGGGTGTGCATCTCGTCGATGAAGAGGATGATCTGGCCCTCGGCGGCGGCGGTTTCGTTGAGCACCGCCTTCAGCCGCTCCTCGAACTCGCCCCGGTATTTCGCCCCGGCGATCAGGGCGCCCATGTCGAGCGACAGGACCTTCTTGTCGCGCAGGCTTTCGGGCACGTCACCGTTGACGATACGCAAGGCCAGGCCCTCGACGATGGCGGTCTTGCCGACGCCGGGCTCGCCGATGAGGACGGGGTTGTTCTTGGTGCGGCGGGCGAGGACCTGAATGGTGCGGCGGATCTCCTCATCACGGCCGATGACCGGGTCGATCTTGCCGTCGGCGGCGGCGAGCGTCAGGTCGCGGGCGTAGCGTTTCAGGGCGTCATAGGCGTCCTCGGCCCCGGCGGAGTCCGCCGTCTTGCCCTTGCGGATTTCGTTGATGGCGGCGTCGAGCTTGTCCGGCGTGGCGCCCGAGGCCGACAGGACCGTCTTGGCCACCCCGCCCTCGCGGGCGAGGGCCGACAGGATGCGCTCGGTGGTGACGAAGGCGTCGCCGGCCTTTTTCGATGCGGCCTCGGCGGCCGCGAAGACCCGGGCGGTGTCGCCGTCGAGATAGAGTTGGCCGCTGCCGCCGGAAACCTGCGCCCGCTTGGACAGGGCGGTCTCGACATCGGCCTCGGCGCGTTTCGCATCGCCGCCCGCGGCAGTGATCAGGTTGCGGGCGAGGCCGTCGCGCTCCTCCAGCAGCACCTTCAGCAGATGCTCGGGCGCGAACTGCTGATGCCGGCGGGCGAGCGCCAGCGACTGGGCGGACTGAACCGCCTGTTTGGCGCGGTCGGAGTAGAGGTCGAGATTCATGCTTTCCCCTGTCAGGCGGACGGCGTGATGAGCGCCCTTTCTGGAAGCGACGCCTTGAGATGTCGCAAACGTGGGTGTGGCGATTGCATCACACAAGGGGGTGACGCGCGACCCTGGCGCGCTCAGGATGCGGTCATGAGGCGCCCGTCTTGATTCCCCATTCCGCCTGGCCTGTCGATCCTGGCGTGATCGCGCCGTTTCTGCTCGCCGTGGCCCTGATCGAACTGACACCAGGGCCGAACATGGGTTGGCTGGCGCTGGTGTCGCTGGCGCGGGGGCGGGCGGCGGGGTTCGCGGCCGTGGCCGGGGTGACCGTAGGGCTGGCGATGTGGATGCTGGCGGCGGCGTTCGGCCTGACGCAGGTGGTGCTGGCGTGGCCGCCGCTGTTCCAGATCATCCGCTGGGCCGGAGTTCTGTTCCTGCTGTACCTGGCCTGGGAGGCGTGGCGCGGCGACGGTGATCCGGCCGCCGGCGACGGCGCCGAGGCCCGCACGATGCGCGCCCTGTTCCTGCGCGGCCTGACCGGCAATCTGCTGAATCCCAAGGCGGCGGTCTTCTATGTGGCGCTGCTGCCGAGCTTCATGCGGCCGGACCACGGGTCGCCGCTGGTCCAGGCCCTGACGCTGGGGACCCTGCATCTGGGGGTGGCGGTGGCAGTGCATTCGGCCATCGTCCTGGGCGGGGCCCGGGTGGGACCGGCGGCGACAGGACGGATGCAGGGGCCGAGGCTGCGCATGCTCATGGCCCTTGGCATCGCCGGGGTGGCGCTGTGGATGGCGTGGGAGACGCGGGGCTGACGACGCGGCCCGCGTGGACAGGGCCCGCTGGCGCGGGTTAGCGTCCCGTCTCAAGTCACCGGAGCGTCCGCCATGTCCATCCGCCTGAGCCGTCGCGCGGCGTTGATCTCCACCGCCGGTCTGGGGGCCTCACTGGGAGCCGCCGCGCCGGTCTGGGCGCAGGAGACGAAGCAGGCGGCCAACGATCAGGCCAATGCCCTGGCCGAGGCCGTGGACGCCTATGTCACCCGCGCCATGGCCGCCTTCCCGGACCAGCCCGCGGTTTCGATCGCGGTGGTCAAGAACGGCGCGCCGGTCCTGACGAAAGGCTACGGCGTGCGGCGGCTGGGCGAGGCGCAGCGGGTGGACGAGCACACCCTGTTCGCCATCGCGTCCAACACCAAGAATATGACCGCCGCCGCCCTGGCCATGATGGTCGACGAGGGCAAGGTGAAGTGGGACGAACCGGTGCGCACCTATCTGCCCGGCTTCACCCTGTCGGACCCGGTGATCGGCGAGCGGATCACGGTGCGCGACACGCTCAGCCACCGGGCCGGCTTCGGCCTGGGCGCCGGCGACCTGCTGTTCTGGCCGAACTCCGACCGCACGCGGGCCGAGGTGCTGGCCCAGGCGGCCCATGTGCCCATCGAGGACGGGTTCCGGGCGAACTACCATTACTGCAACCTGATGTTCGTGGTGGCGGGCGCGGTTCTGGAGGCGGTCAGCGGCATGAGCTGGGAGGCCTTCATCCAGACCCGCATCCTCGACCGCGTCGGCATGAGCGAAACCGTGCCCCTGGCGCGGCTGGCGGACCCGGCCAGGTCGGCCATGCCGCACGGACGGCTGGGGCCGCCGCTGCGCTATCAAGGGGCGATGCAGCCGATCGCATCCTCCATCGCCGAGGTGTGGAACTGGGATTCCGCCGCCGCCGCCGGGGGGCTGTGCACCAACCCGGTCGACTGGGCCAAATGGATCGCCGTGCGGCTGGCCAACGGCGCCCTGCCCGACGGGTCGCGGCTCTATTCGGAAGCCCAGGCGCGGGAGATGTTCCGGCCCAACATCATCGTCAGTTCGTCGGCGGGTCCGACGCCGGACCTGCCCGGCCGCGCCATCGCCGCGACCTACGCCATGGGTTGGCAGGTGATGGACTATCGCGGCGAGCGGTTCATCACCCACGGCGGCGGGGCGCCGGGTTATATCTCAGGCACCGTTCTGATCCCCGGACGCAACGTCGGCTTTTCGTATTTCACCAACGCCGAGGAGAGCTTCCTGCTGCGGGCGCTGCGCAGCGGCATCGCCGACATCTGCATGGCCGAGGTCCGAAACGGCGCGGACTTCGACTGGATCGGCGACAGCGTGCGCCTGCGCGACGAGGGCAATGTCCGGTCGCTGGCCTCGGCGGTCGAGATCGACGCCAAACAGACGGCCGGCGCGCCGCCCTCCCTGCCGCTGGAGGCCTATGCCGGAACCTGGCGCGACCCCTGGTACGGCGACATCAGCATCGAGACCCGCACCACCGGACGCGGCCGCCGCGCCACCACCCGCCTGTGGCTCAGCTTCACCCACACCCCGTCGCTGAGCGGGCCGCTGGAAGCCTATGACGGCGAGACGATGCGCACGCGGTTCACCGACAAGCGCGAGGAGGACCTGTTCATCACCTTCACCCTCGAAGGCGGCGCGCCGAAGACCGCGACGATGAAAGCCGTCAGCCCGGACGCGGACTTCAGCTACGACTATCACGACCTCAGACTGACGAAGGTCTAGGTCTTCCGCTTCGCCGCAATCTTGGCGCTCTCGGCCTTGAGCGGCTTCGACACCGGGCAGACCTCCTGGGCGTAGCTGCTCAGGGTGTTGGCCAGGTGGTCGGGGACAAGGCTGTAGTGGACGAACTGGCCGCGCTTCTCGCTGCGCACCAGGCCGGCGTTCTCCAGCACCGTCAGATGCTGGCTGACGGCGGGCTTGGAGATTTCGAACCGCGCGGCGATCTCGCCAGCGGTCAGGTCGGCGTGGGCCAGGTAGGCGAGGATCTTGCGCCGGGTCTGGCTGGAGAGGGCTTCGAAGACGCGCTGCATGGGTGCGGCAATTAAGCGATTTACGAACCACTTGCCAGAGGGTGTGTTTAGGTATTTAAGGAATGAGTTAAATAAATGGAAGCAACCATGCCTGCTACTGCTGTGCTGTCCCGGGCAGCGATGAGTGTGATCACCCTGCTGTCAGCCGCCTTCCTCGCCTGGCTGGTCATGGTTTTGGCGCTGCTCTTGGCGGACATCGCCTTTTGGGCGGCAGGGCAAGGAGGCGGCTCAATCGCCATCGTCGCCTTTATCACGCTGCCCTTCTGGCTTCTGGGTCTGCCCATAGTCGGAGGCGCGGTCTGGGCGGTGGCAGACCGATGGGCGCCCAAAAGCGCAAGAAATGCGCTGTTCATTGGCGCTGGCGTAGCGGCGCTCTGCGCAACTGCGGTTCTGCAGATCCTGATACCCGCTCTCGACCCAGCCGCGCTTCTGAGCAAGGGGCTCATCGCCTTAAGTGCAGCATCCGGAGGAGCCGTTGCGGGGTGGGTGATTTGGGAGTTGGCCTATCGTCGCACCGCGACGCGGTCATGACCCAAGCTCACCCCGACCCCTGCGCGGTCAACAGTCTGGTCGAGACACCCGGATGCAGCCCGGTCGCCGGGCGGGTGGTGTGGGACCCGGTGCATTCGCTCTGGAACGGCTCGATGCTGCTGGCGACGCTGATCCTCGGGCCACTGACCTTCAGCTGGCAGGCGCTGGCGGTTTTCGCCGTGACCACCGGAGCGGGGCTGCTGCTGGGCCATTCGGTCGGGTTTCACCGGCGCATGATCCATGGATCGTTCCAGTGCCCCCTGTGGCTGGAACACATCCTGTCGTGGTTCGGGACGACGGTGGGGATGAGCGGGCCGTTCTGGATGATCCGCACCCACGACATCCGCGACTGGGCTCAACGCCAAAGCGATTGCCACGACTATCTCGCCCACCGGCGGCCGATGCTGATCGACGCGCTGTGGCAGATGCATTGCAGGCTGGAGCTGGACCGGCCCCCGGCGTTCGATCTGGGCCGCATCGGGCGCGATCCGGTGCACCAGTTTCTGGAGCGGACTTGGATGGCGCAGCAGGTTCCGATCGCGGCGGTGTTGTTCCTGATCGGCGGCTGGAGCTTCGTCATCTGGGGCGTCTGCGCGCGGGTGACGGCGTCAGTGGTCGGCCACTGGTTCGTCGGCCATCTGGCGCACCGCTACGGGCCGCAGACCTGGCTGGTGGATGGGGCGGGGGTGCAGGCGCACGACGTGCCTTGGGCCGCGATTCCGACCATGGGCGAGGCCTGGCACAACAACCATCACGCATTCCCCGGCTCGGCGAAAATCGGGCTTTATCCCGGACAGGCCGACTGGGGCTTCCGCCTGATCCAGCTGTTCGAACGGCTGGGGCTGGCCTGGGACGTGCGCACGCCCGAGACCCTGCCGCCGCGCCCGGTGAGCCGGGTCACCGCGCCAGTTCGAGGATCTCGAGCTTGGAGTCGTAGCGCGGCCAGGGGATGACGACGCGGTAGCGGTCGGCGCCGATGCGTTCGAAGATGCCGACCTGGTCGCGGGCGGGCATCTGGCCGTAGGCGGGGTAGCCGGTCTCGTCCATGCCCCAGGCGGCGGCGCCGACGAAGATCAGGCGTTTGTCCGTGTCCGGATGGAGCAGGCCGCGCGTGCGCTGCGAGCCGGTCGTCTTGGTCAGCACCAAGTCGCCGCCGGGGGTCAGCTCGACGGTGCAGCGGAACCACGGATACTCCAGATAGCCGGGCCCGGCGTTGTCGTGGGAGCCCAGCTTGATGGTGCGGCAGCGGTACGCGCCCGGCGCGGGCTGGAGGCGGCCGGTCAGGCCGGCGTTGGGGTCGACCAGATTGCCCAGCGCCTCGACCTGACTGGCGAAGCCCTTGTCCTCGGCCTCGGCGCGGCCCAGCCGCCAGGCCTGATCGAGACGGCCCAGCCTGGTCGCGTCCTCGGCGGACACCACCGTGCGCCAGTCGGAAGCGCCGCCCTGCTCGCCCGGGGCCCGCGGCGTGGCCGGGGTCGTCGGCGCGGGGTCGAGCGGCGCCTGCGAGGCCGGCGGGGTGACGCCGTCAGAGGGTGTGACCCCCGGATCGCTGCTGGACGGCGCGGGGCTTTCGCCGCAGGCGGCGACGAGGGCGGCCAGTGAGGCGGCGATCAGGACAGGGCGCATGGATATCCCGGACAGACACGGGATCGGCCCCGCATCCTTCCAAGCGCATGGGCGGCGAAAGGGTTCGCCGGACAGCGAAGGTCCTTGCCCCTCAGTGTCCGGCGCGGGCCGTTTCACCGTTGATCTTGCAGGCGTATTCGGTCTCGACCCGGCCCGTCGTCTCACCGGTCGGGGTCAGGATGCCGCCCCGGGCGGTGCAGGCAGCGCTGTGGCGCTCGATTTCGGAAGTGTAGCTGCTTCCGCCGCTCATGCCGCCGGCGCAGGCGGACAGCAGAAGCAGGGCGGCGGGGGCGAGAAGGATCAGGGGACGCATGGGGGACGCTCCGGTTAAGCCTTTGGTCGAACGGGTCGAAACGTATGCTGTTCCGGCCCGGTGCGCATTCAGCCGGCGCACTCGGCGGGTTTGGTTTCGCCCGGTTTGTACATGGCGCAAGACCGGTCGATTTCGTCCTGGATCAGCTGACAGGGGTTTTCCGGGTTGCACGGCGGATGGCTGGCCGGGCTGACGGCCATGCAGCGGCGCACCAGCTCCATGGCGCCGTCCGAACCCTGATCGAGGGTGCAGGAGGTCGAGGAGGCCTCGGCGGGCGCGATCGCCTCTTCCTGTGGCGGGGCGTCGGCGGGCATGACCGGGGTCTGCTCCGCCGTGGCCGTCGCCGGTTCGCCCGCGGGGTTCTCCGCCGGCGGGGTGCAGGCGGCCAGCAGGGCGAAAGCAGCGAAAACTGGGATCAGGCGCATGGCGAGGCTCTCCGGTCGCGGGTCAGACGCCGACGATGCCTCGTTTTGGGATGCTGTGGAAGTGTGAAGCTTCCTTCTCCCCACCGGGGGAGAAGGTGGCAGGCGATAGCCGGACAGATGAGGGGGCTCGTTCAGCCCGCTCATCGTCCGAAAGCCAGATCGAAATCCGGCATCCCCCTCATCCGGTCGCTCGCGCGACCACCTTCTCCCCCGGAGGGGAGAAGGGCAAAAGTCAGCGCCCGAGAGCCGCCCTTTGCATCGCGAACAGCTCGGCGCAGCCGCCGTTCGCCAGTTCGAACAGGCGATCAAACTCGGCGCGGGAGAAGCCGCGCTTCTCGCCCGTGGCCTGGATCTCGACGATGCCGCCGGCGCCGGTGAGGACGAAGTTCGAGTCCGCCTCGGCCGAGCTGTCCTCCTCATAGTCGAGGTCGAGCACCGGTTGGTCGGAACAGACGCCGCAGCTGACGGCCGCGACCTGGTCGAGGATGGGGTCGGTCTTCATCACCCCCTCGGCGCGCAGATAGTCGAAGGCGCTGGCCATCGCGACCCAGGCGCCGGTGATGGCGGCGGTGCGGGTGCCGCCGTCGGCCTGGATGACGTCGCAGTCCAGCACCACCTGACGCTCGCCCAGCGCCTTCAGGTCGACCACGGCGCGAAGGCTGCGGCCGATCAGGCGCTGGATCTCCTGCGTCCGGCCGGTCTGCTTGCCGGCGGCGGCTTCACGGCGGCCGCGGGTGTGGGTGGCGCGGGGCAGCATGCCGTATTCGGCCGTGACCCAGCCCGAGCCCTTGCCGCGCATCCAACCGGGGACATTCTCCTCCACCGTCGCCGTCACCAGCACCTTCGTATTGCCGAAGCCGATCAGGCACGAGCCCTCGGCGTAGCGGTTGACGCCGGTCTCCAGCGTCACGGCGCGGAGCTGGTCGGGGGTGCGGCCGGAATGGCGGGGCGTGGTCATAAGAGTGTCCTTGAAGCGGTCGCGGCGGTGCTTATCCTGAAACCGTGAGCCTGTATGCCCCCCAGACCTCCCCGTTCGGCGCCTCGCCCGGCCTGACAACGCTGGACCAGCGGGCGCGGGACATTTTCCGGCGCATCGTCGAGAGCTATCTGCAGACCGGGGAGCCGGTCGGGTCGCGGACCCTGTCGCAAAGCGGCATCGCCCTGTCGCCGGCCTCGATCCGCAACACCATGCAGGATCTGACGCTGGCGGGGCTGCTGGCGTCGCCGCACACCTCGGCGGGGCGGATTCCCACGCACGCAGGGCTGCGGCTGTTCGTCGACGGCCTGCTGGAGATCGGCGACATCGGGACCGAGGAGCGGCGCGAGATCGACGCGCGGCTGGCCGGCAAAGGCCGGGGCTTTGACGAGGCGCTGGATGCGGCGTCGTCGCTGCTGTCAGGGCTGGCGGGCGGCGCAGGGATCGTGGCCAGCCCGGTCAGGGACGCTGGCGTCAAGCATGTGGAGTTCGTGGCCCTGGGCCACGATCAGGCGCTGGCGGTGCTGGTGGGCGACGACGGCTCGGTCGAAAACCGGATCATGCCCCTGACGGCGGGGGTCACGCCGTCCACGCTGCAGGAGGCGTCGAACTTCCTCAATGCGCGGCTGCGGGGCCGGCCGCTGGCCGAGGCGCGCACCGAGATGCGGGTCGAGGTGGATGCGGCGAGGAAGGCGCTGGATGCGGCGGCGGCGCGGCTGGTCGAGGATGGACTGGCCGCCTGGTCCGGCGGGGTCGAGCGCGAGCGGGCCCTGATCGTGCGCGGCCGGGCCAATCTGTTGCAGGAAGCCGGGGCGATGGAGGATCTGGAGAAGGTCCGCGTCCTGTTCGACGATCTGGAGCAGAAGGAGCAGCTGATCGGCCTCTTGGACGGGGTGTCGGCGGCGCAAGGGGTGCGCATCTTCATCGGCGCGGAAACGCGGTTGTTCTCACTTTCGGGTTCCGCCGTGATCGCGGCACCCTATATGAGCGGCCGACAGCGGGTTCTGGGCGCCATCGGCGTGATCGGACCCGCGCGACTGAACTACGCCCGTGTCATCCCGTTGGTGGACTATACCGCCCGGGTGCTGGGCCGGATGCTGGACGGACAAGAACCTTGAGCGACATCGACAACGAAACCGAACTGGACGCCGACATCGGCGAGGCCGCGGAAGCCGCGCTGGACGACGGCCTGGGCCCGCTGGACGCCCTGATCGCCGAGCGCGACCAGTGGAAGGACCGCGCCTTGCGCGCCGTGGCCGAGGCCGAGAACACCAAGCGCCGGGCCGAGGCCCAGTCCAACGACGCCCGCGCCTATGCGATCCAGCGCTTCGCCCGCGACCTGCTGGGCGTGGCCGACAATCTGGAGCGGGCGCTGATGGCGGCGCCCAAGGATGCGGATACGGCGGCGGCCGGCCTCATCACCGGGCTGGAGATGACGCAGAAGTCGCTGATGACGGCGTTCGAGGGCAACAACCTGAAGCGCGTGGCGCCGGGACCGGGCGAGGCCTTCGACCCGCACCTGCATCAGGCGATGATGGAGCAGCCGTCGGACAGTGTGCCCGGCGGGACCGTGATCCAGACGCTCCAGGCCGGCTATTCCCTGTTCGGCCGCACCGTGCGCCCGGCCATGGTGGTGGTGGCGGCCAAGGGCGCGGGCGCCGCCCCGAACGGCGCCAACCCCTATGCCCAGGCGGACGAGGGCGTGGGCGGCGAGTTCGACGGCAAGGCGTGACGTTTCACCTCTCCGCGCGCGGATGCGCGAGGGGAGGACGATCGCGCAGCGATCCGGAGGGGGCGGCGCAGGTGGCTGGCACCTGAATCGCTAATCTCTCTCGAACGAGTCGCCCCCACCTGACCGCTTGCGCGGTCTGTCCTCCCCGCTCGCCTTCGCTCCGGGGAAGTGAGTTCTATTTCAGCTTCGCGTCGAACAACGCCAGCAGGCGCGACCAGCCGTCGGCGGCGTCGGCCGCGCGATAGCTGTCGCGATAGTCGGCGTGGAAGCCGTGGGGCGCGTCGGGATAAATCTTGATGCCGCTCTCGGTCTGCCCGGCGCTGACGAGGGCGCTGTTCATGGCCTCGACGGAGGGGTTGGGGATGCCCCGGTCCTGACCGCCGTAGTTGCCGATGACCACGCCCTTGAGATCAGCCGCCAGATCGACGGGCCAGGGACGGCCGGCCTCGACCTGTTCCGGCGTGGCGGTGGCGGGCGGGGCGAGACGGCCGTACCAGGCGACCCCGGCGGCGATGCGCGAGAAGCGGGCCGCAGCCTGCCACACCACCTTGCCGCCCCAGCAGAAGCCGGTGATGCCGAAGCGGTCGCCTTTCGCCCACAGCTGACCCGAGGCCCAGTCCATGGCGGCGGCGACATCGCCCATGACCTGTTCATAGCCGGCCTGACCCACGATGCGCATGACCTCTGCGCTGTCGCTCAGAGGCGCCGGATCGGCGACGCGGACGAAGAAGGCGGGGGCGATGGCGGCGTATCCGGCCTTGGCCAGCCGGCGGCAGACGTCGCGGATGTATTCGTGCACGCCGAAAATCTCTGACGCCACGATGACAACCGGAAAGGGACCGTCCCCGGCGGGGCGGGCGACATAGGCGGGCAGGTCGAAACCGTCGGGCGCCGGGAAGCTGACATCGGCGACGGTCAGGCCGTCGGCGTCCGTGGTGACGGGCTGGGCTTGCGCGGCCAAGGCGGCGGGGGCGTAGCCGGCGAAGAACAACCCCCCGGCCACGGCGGCGCGGCGGCTGAAGCGGAAGTCGTCGGCGGTGGCGCCCTCGGGGCGGATCAGACGGGTCATCGCGGGACTCCTGCTGCGGACGGCGGGGACAGTGGCCCTGTAGGCGCGGCGCGTCTAGCGGGCGCGGCGGAGCGTCAGATTGATGCGCCCGCCGCCGGGGATGAGGGCGGACGAGCCCGAAAGGATGCGGTCAATGCCGTGGCGCGCCAGGCGCGCCGGTCCCGTCAGGGCGCAGACGTCGCCGGAAGCCAGCTTCACGCTGCGGGTCGGGCCGCCGTCGGGTGCGCCGACGCGGAACACCGCCGTATCGCCCAGCGACACCGACAGGACCGGTGCGGAGAAGTCCGCCTCGTCACGATCCTGATGCAGGCCCATGCGCGCGTCGCCGCGATAGAGATTGACCAGACAGGCGTCCGGCGGCTGGGCGTGGCCGGTCAGGCGGGCCCAGAGATCGCGCAGCATCGGCGGCATGGGCGGCATGGGCGGCCACGGCTGGCCGGTGACAGGATGTGTCGCCTGATATCGGTAGCCGGCCCGATCCGAGACCCAGCCCAGCGGACCGAGGTTGGTCATCTCAACCGAAAAAGGCCGCCCGCCGGGCGTGACGGGACGATAGAAGGGCGCGGCCTCGACCGCCGCCAGCACTTCGGCCAGCAGGGCGGCCTGATCCGCAGGCGTCAGCGCGCCGGGCCACAGGCGAAAGCCGTCGAGGCCGGTGGGGATTTCAGCAGGAACAATCACATCAGCCAGATGGCCCGCGAATACCCGGGCCTCAAGTCGTGAGCGACCGCATAGCCTGTCCTCGGGCCGATCAAAGATCGGACCCGGGGGCGAACGTAGGCCCCTTACGCGCTTCAGCGCGTAAAATAGTAGTCTGCGATCTGGCAGGCGTTGACGTTGGTCCGCTCCAGGGTCTGGCCGTTCGAGAACTCGGCCCGGATGAGATAGACGCAAGCGCCGGCCCCGTCATCGACATTGACCATGACGCTGTCGCCGGTGGGCACGGCGTCGCGGCCCAAGGTCGCCGCACGCCAGTCCTCGCGGCGGACGTCGGTGACCTGAAGCCCCGTCAGGACCCAGCCGGTCTGGTTGTGGATGCGGACGCGCCGGTTCTGGCCGTCCGCCGACTGGCCCGTGCGGCCCGCCGGGGCCTGAAGCCCGTCCGCCAGAGCAGGGGCTGTGGCCATCAGGACGGCGCAGACCATGAGGGGCAGGGCGCGGAGGGCGTTCGGCATGGGCTTCATCCTGACGACGGGGGTCTTCAGACGCCCCCTTCTGACCCCCGGACAATAGACCGGGATCGGGTGGGTTTGCATCTGACGACCTCTGACACCGGGATCAGGGTTTTGGGCTCGGGGATTCGGCTGAATCCGACATAAGGGCTTGCAGGGGCGGCGCACTTTCCCATATCGGCAGCAACCCCGGAGAAACCCCGCATGTCGTGGGGATTTCGCCGGAACGCATCAACCAAGAGACCGGGGGCGGTCACGCGCGGCGCTTCGCTTTAAAAGGCCGCCGCATCGCCCGCCAAATGGAGTGAAGATCAAGACCATGGCCAAGATCATCGGCATCGACCTCGGCACCACCAACTCCTGCGTTGCAGTGATGGAAGGCGGCAGCCCCAAGGTCATCGAGAACGCGGAAGGCAACCGCACCACCCCGTCCGTCGTCGCCATCCAGGAAGGCGGCGAGGTGCTGGTCGGCCAGCCTGCCAAGCGTCAGGCGGTGACCAACCCGGCCAACACCCTGTTCGCGATCAAGCGCCTGATCGGCCGCCAGTTCTCGGACCCCGTGGTGGCCAAGGACAAGGGCATGGTGCCCTATGAGATCGTCAAGGGTCCGACCGGCGACGCCTGGGTCAAGGCGCAGGGCAAGGATTACTCCCCGCAGCAGGTGTCGGCCTTCACCCTGACCAAGATGAAGGAGGCCGCCGAGGCCTACCTCGGCGAGACGGTGACACAGGCCGTCATCACGGTCCCGGCCTATTTCAACGACAGCCAGCGCCAGGCCACCAAGGACGCCGGCAAGATCGCCGGCCTCGAAGTCCTGCGCATCATCAACGAGCCGACCGCGGCGGCCCTCGCCTACGGCCTCGAGAAGAACGACGGCCAGAAGATCGCCGTCTATGACCTCGGCGGCGGCACCTTTGACGTCTCGATCCTCGAGATCGGCGACGGCGTGTTCGAGGTGAAGTCGACCAACGGCGACACCTTCCTGGGCGGCGAGGACTTCGACGTCCGTCTGGCCGACTATCTGGCCGACGAGTTCAAGAAGGAGCAGGGCGTTGACCTGCGCCAGGACAAGCTGGCGCTGCAACGCCTGCGGGAAGAGGCCGAAAAGGCCAAGAAGGAGCTGTCGTCCACCCCGTCCTACGAGGTGAACCTGCCCTTCATCACCATGAACGCCTCGGGCCCGCTGCACCTGAACATCAAGCTGACCCGCGCCAAGCTGGAAAGCCTGGTCGACGACCTGATCCAGCGCACCATCGAGCCGTGCAAGAAGGCCCTGGCCGACGCCGGGCTGAAGGCTTCGGACATCGACGAGGTGGTTCTGGTCGGCGGCATGACCCGCATGCCCAAGGTGCAGGAGGCCGTGAAGGCCTTCTTCGGCAAGGAGCCGCACAAGGGCGTGAACCCGGACGAGGTCGTGGCGCTGGGCGCCGCGGTCCAGGCCGGCGTGCTGCAAGGCGACGTCAAGGACGTGCTGCTGCTGGACGTGACGCCGCTGACCCTGGGCATCGAGACCCTGGGCGGGGTGTTCACCCCGCTGATCGAACGCAACACCACCATCCCGACCAAGAAGAGCCAGACCTTCTCGACCGCTGACGACAACCAGTCGGCCGTGACGATCCGGGTGTTCCAGGGCGAGCGGCCGATGGCGGCGGACAACAAGATCCTGGGCCAGTTCGACCTGATGGGCATTCCGCCCGCGCCGCGCGGCATGCCCCAGATCGAGGTCGCCTTCGACATCGATGCCAACGGCATCGTCCACGTGACCGCCAAGGACAAGGCGACCAACAAGGAGCAGTCGATCCGCATTCAGGCCAACGGCGGCCTGTCCGACGCGGACATCGACAAGATGGTCAAGGAAGCCGAGGCCAACGCCACGGCCGACAAGGCCCGCAAGGATCTGGTCGAGGCGCAAAACGCCGCCGACAGCCTGATCCATTCGACCGAGAAGGCCCTGGCCGATCACGGCGACAAGGTCGGCGCGGACGAGAAGTCGGCTATCGAAACGGCGCTGGCCGACCTGAAGTCGGCCAAGGACGGCACGGACCCGGAAGACATCCGGGCCAAGACCAACACCCTGGTCCAGGCGTCGATGAAGCTGGGCGAGGCCATGTACGGCTCACAGCAGGGCGCTGACGGCGCTTCGACCGAGGCGCCCGCCGACGACGGCGTGGTCGACGCCGAGTTCGAGGACGTCACCGGCGACGACGACAAGAAGGGCGCGTAAGGCCGCGCGAACGAACGAAGGCCCCGCTTGTCCATCGACGGCGGGGCCTTTTTCATGAAACTTGCATCAACCGGCCGGACGCCCATGTCTGTCCGGACACCGCAATCGACCAGCGGCCCGCAGAGGCCGGGCGGGTGCGGCAGGGGTTAAGAGGACGAACGCCGTATGGCGCGTGACTATTACGAGATTCTGGAGGTCGAGCGGACCATCGACGCGGCGGGGCTGAAGTCGGCCTATCGCAAGCTGGCGATGGCGCACCACCCGGACCGAAACGGCGGCTCGGAAGAGTCGATGGCGAAGTTCAAGGAGATCTCAGAGGCCTATTCCGTCCTGTCGGACGAACAGAAGCGCGCCGCCTATGACCGGTTCGGCCATGCGGGCGTGAACGGCGGCGGCGGCGGCAATCCGTTCGGTCAGGGCGGCGGCTTCCACGACGTCAACGACATCTTCAGCCAGGTCTTCGGCGACGCGTTCGGCGACGTCTTCGGCGGACGGGGCGGCGGCGGACGCCAGTCTGGGCCCCGGCGCGGTTCGGACCTGCGCTACGACCTCGAGATCACCCTGGAGCAGGCCTATCGCGGCGCGGACGTCGAGATCGCCGTGCCCTCGACCCTGACCTGCGAAACCTGCGAGGGCTCGGGCGCCAAGAAGGGCACCAAGCCCCAGACCTGCACCACCTGTCAGGGCGCCGGGCGCATCCGTCAGGCCAACGGCTTCTTCCAGGTCGAGCGGACCTGCCCGCGCTGCGGCGGCAACGGCCAGATGATCGCCGAGCCCTGCACCACCTGCCACGGCCACGGACAGGTGCGGAAGACCCGCAAGCTGCAGCTGAAGGTCCCGGCCGGGGTCGATGACGGCTCGCGCATCCGCCTGTCGGGCGAGGGCGACACGGGCGCGCGCGGCGGCCCGCGCGGGGACCTGTATGTCTTCATCTCGGTGACGCCGCACGAACTGTTCGAGCGCGACAATCTGGACCTGCTGGTCACCGTGCCGGTGCCCATGACGACGGCGGCCCTGGGCGGAGAGATCGAGGCCCCCTGCCTGATTTCCGAAGCCTGTGACGGCAACTGCAAGGCGCCGGTCGTGGTGCCGGCGGGGGCGCAGACCGGGAAGACTGTGCGCATCAAGGGCAAGGGCATGCCGCACCTGAACGGCCGGCAGCGCGGCGATCTGGTGGTCGAGCTGTTCGTCGAGACGCCCACCGACCTGACCCCGCGCCAGAAGGAGCTGATGGCCGAGCTGGCCTCCAGCTTCGGCGAGGGGCAAAGTCCCCGCAACTCCAGCTTCACCGGCAAGGCCAAGCGGTTCTGGGCGGACATTCTCGGGGGAGAGACGACGCAGTGACAGCCATGTTCCACGCCGGCATATCCGGCGCCCGGGGGCGTATGGGGCGCGCCGTTAGCCAGGTGCTGGACGCCCGCGAGGATGTGATGGTCGCCGCCCGGTTCGACTGGGGCGAGACGCCGGATCTGAGCCGGTGCGACGTGGTCATCGATTTCTCGACGGCCGAGGCCTCGGTGGCTCTGGCGAAGCAGTGCGCCGAACGGGGCGGCCCGGCGCTGGTGATCGGCTCGACCGGCTTTTCGCCCGAGCAGGAGGCCGAGATCGCCGCGGCCTCCGACAAGATCGCCATCGTCCGCAGCGGAAACTTCTCGCTGGGGGTCAATATCCTGATCGGTCTGGTGGAGCATGCGGCCCTGCGTCTGGACGCCGCCGACTGGGACATCGAGATCACCGAGGCGCACCACCGCCGCAAGATCGACGCGCCGTCCGGCACCGCCCTGATGCTGGGCGAAGCGGCGGCGGCGGGCCGGGATGCGGAGCTGAGTGAACTGCGCTCCAAACCCTACGACGGCGTCACGGGGGAGCGCGAGCCGGGCAAGATCGGCTTCTCCTCCATCCGCGCCGGCGGGATCGTGGGCGAGCACACGGTGCTGTTCGCGTCGGACGACGAGGTCATCAGCCTCAGCCACTCCGCCATCGACCGCTCCCTGTTCGCCAAGGGCGCGGTGGCGGCGGCGGCCTGGGTGCGGACCCGGAAACCCGGCCTCTACGATATGCAGGACGTCCTTGGTTTCAGACAGGCCTGAAGAAGGCCTGTCTGAAGGCCGCTTCGCGGCGCGCTAACGCTCGGCTCGCGGAGCCTCGCTGCTTGAGCGCAAGATATCTTATGCGCTCAAGTCGTGAGCGACCGCGTCGCGAACATAGCGCGGCGCGTCAGCGCCCCAGGATCAGTGCGCGTGGGCCTTCTTGCCGCCACCGGTGACGATCGTCTTGATGAGGAAGAACACCGCGATGACGATGGCGTAGCCGAGGAAGAGGGCGAAGACCGACATCCAGAAGGTCAGGGTCATCAGCTCCGGCAGGCGGAACTGGCCGCCGTCCAGAACGGGGCGGACCTGCTGGATCAGAATATGGACGAAGGCGGCGCCGAGCGCCGTGGCCCACAGGGCTTTCCAGCCCTTCATCATGAAGAAGGCCGCGACGAAGGCGATGATCAGGCCGAGCACCTGATTGACCCCGTCGAACCCGCCCTCGGCCAGGGCGAAGACGCCCGCCAGCAGGTTGCCGATCTGGTTGAAGAACTCTTCCACGCCACACCCTCCTTAACGCGGCCCAGCTTGGCCGTTCGGGAAGGTTAACGCCGGTTTCCGAAAAAGGCTCCGCTTATCTTCCGGTGGAGCCGAAGCCGCCGGCGCCGCGCGCGGTTTCGTCCAGCGCCTCGACCTCAAGCATGGCGGCCTGTTCGTGCCGGGCGATCACCATCTGGGCGATGCGCTCGCCGCGTTTGATGACGAACGGCTCCTGGCCATGATTGATCAGGATGACCCCGACTTCGCCACGATAGTCGCTGTCAACGGTGCCGGGCGAGTTCAGGCAGGTGACGCCGTGCTTGAGCGCCAGACCCGAGCGGGGCCGCACCTGGGCCTCGTAACCCGGCTCCAGCGCGATCTTCAGACCGGTGGGGACCAGCGCGCGCGCGCCGGGCTGAAGCGTCAGGGGCGCATCCTCGGCCACCGCCGCGCGCAGGTCCATGCCCGCTGAACCTGTCGTCTCATAGGCCGGCAGGGCCAGCCCCTCGGAATGGGGCAGGCGTTCAATGCGCAAGGTGGTCATCAGGCGTCCTTGAAGTGATCGGCGATGCGGGCGGCGAGCTTCCGCGCCACCTCGGTCTTGGACTGGCGCGGCCAGCTGTCGGCGCTGTCGCGGGTGAACAGGGTCACGGCGTTGCCGTCGGCGCCGAAGACGTCGTCGGACACGTCATTGCCGACGATCCAGTCGCAGCCCTTGCGCGACAGCTTGGCCCGGGCGTTGGCGGCGAGGTTCGTCGTCTCGGCGGCGAAGCCGATGACCAGTTTCGGCCGCTTCTTCCCGGGCGCCGACAGGGCGGCGAGGATGTCGGGGTTCTCGATCAGGCTGAGCGATGGCGGGCCGCCGGGGGCCTTCTTGATCTTGCCGGTGGCGACGCCGTCCACGCGCCAGTCGGCGACCGCGGCGCTCATCACCGCGATGTCGGCCGGCAGGGCTGCATTGACCGCCGCCTGCATTTCGCGCGCCGTCTCGACGGAGACGCGGGTGACGCCGACCGGCGCCGGCAGGGCCACGGGGCCGGAGACCAGCGTCACGGCAGCGCCGAGATCGGCAAGCGCGGCGGCGATGGCGTAGCCCTGTTTGCCGCTGGAGCGATTGGTCAGGCCACGCACGGGGTCGATGGGCTCGAAGGTCGGTCCGGCTGTGACCACCGCGCGTTTCCCCGCCAGAGGCCGCCCGGCCTCTCCCGCCAGCAGGCCCTCGATGGCCGTCAGGATCACCGCCGGTTCTGCCATACGGCCGGGGCCGAACTCGCCGCAGGCCATCTCGCCGTCGTCGGGGCCGACCACGGACATGGCGTGCAGGCCGTTGAAGCCCTTCAGCCGCTCCACATTGGCCTGAACCGCCGGGTGCAGCCACATGCGCACGTTCATGGCCGGAGCCAGCAGCACCTTCTTGTCCGTGGCCAGAAGCGTGGTGGAGGCCAGATCGTCGGCATGGCCGTTGGCGGCCTTGGCGATCAGCCCCGCCGTCGCCGGGGCCACGACCACGAGGTCGGCCCAGCGCGACAGCTCGATATGGCCCATGGCCGTCTCGTCATCGGGCAGAAACAGCGACTGGCGCACCGGATGGCCGGTCAGAGCCGCCAACGACAGGGGCGTCACGAACTCCGCCCCGGCGGCGGTCAGGACCGCGCGGGTCTCGCCCCCGGCCTTGGCGATCAGCCGCACAAGCTCCAGCGCCTTGTAGGCGGCGATGCCGCCGCCGATGACCAGCAGGATCTTGCGTCCGGAGAGCGTCGTCATGGGCCCTATCTAAGGGTTCGCCATGGGATGCGCAAAAAAGAACATTGCAGGAACATTTAACCTGTGCCTTTATTCGCATAGCGGGAATATCTGGAGGGTTGGATGCGTATTCAGACAATGACGGCGCTGGCCGCCACGGGATTGCTGGTGCTGGCGAGCTGCGACAGCGGCGCTTCTGCGGTCGAGACGCGGGACCGGGCGGGAACGGCGGAGGTCGCCCTGATCGCGGGCGAGGCCCCGGCGGCGGTCGAGGCGGCGGCGGAAGCGCGGAAGACTGTCGTCACCGCCAACAAGCGGGAGACCGTCGACGCCAAGGTGCAGCGGCTGTTCGAGCGCAACGGCGCGGCCTTCGGCGCGCGGTCGGCCGAGGATTATCTGGCCAGGGTGCAGGCCTTCGTCTCCAACCCGCCGCGCGATGCGGACCGGGCCACGCGGCCGAACGGCGACGTGCTGCTCTATCAGGCCTCGACCAACACCTTCGCGGTGGTCGACCGCAACGGCGTGCCGCGCACCATGTTCAAGCCCGATGACGGGCCAGCCTACTGGGCCAAGCAGAAGGCGGCGGCGCCGACCTTCGGCCAGCGGCGCTCGCGGGCCAACAGCGAGGGTTAGCTCTCGTCCTCGGCGTTCGCGGATCCGGACAGGCTGCGGATCAGCTCGAGCGCCAGCTTCTGCTTGGCCACCGGCAGCTGCGGGGCCAGGCGGGCGATCTCGATCGTGTAGCGGGTGGCCGGGAAATCGTGGTCGAAGGCCGGCGCGCCATCGTCGGCCATGCCCGGCTGACCGCCGCCCAGGCCGTCGAAGAAGTAGCCGATGTCGACCTTGAAGAAGCGGGCGATGTCCCACAGTTTGGAGGCCGAGATGCGGTTGGCGCCCTTCTCGTATTTCTGGATCTGCTGGAAGGTCAGGCCGAGCGCGCGGCCCAGGTCGCTCTGGTTGTAGCCCAGGCTGATCCGCTTCTCGCAGACCCTGCGCCCCACATGGCGATCCACGGGGTGCGGCCCGTCTTCGCCCTTGCCTCTAGCCATCTCATTCTTTCCGTTTCAGCGACCCCCGCTACGCTTTGTCTGCGCCCGAAGAATCCGTCTGTCATCCAAAAAACGACCCGTTTCCAGCCGTTATGAAACTACGGGACAGCGCCGGGAAAGGACGCCTCAAATCAAGGCTGCGCGGGCCCGCAACCGGGACACGAGCAGGGGAGCCAGCGCGCCTAGGATCCCGAGCCAGAACAGCAGGTCGCCGACCCGGCCATAGAGGGTGATCGCGGCGGGTCTGGGCAGGCGGGCGTCGATGACGCCGCTCTCGCCCGGGTCGAGCCGTTTGTCGCCGACGATGCGCCCCCAGGGATCGATCATGGCCGAAACGCCGGTCGGCGTGGCGCGCGCCAGCGGCAGGCCGGTCTCGATGGCGCGGTAGCTGGCCAGGTTCAGATGCTGCAACGGCCCCGAGGTGCGGCCGAACCAGGCGTCGTTGGAGACATTGGCGATCCACTGCGGCCGCCCGCGCCCGCCGGGCGTGAAGCCGGGATAGAGGCTTTCGTAGCAGATCAGGGGCTGGACATCGGGCGCGCCCGGCACGCGGACCGGCGCAGGCCGGGGTCCGGGACTGAAGTCGGCCCCGACATGGACCAGGCTGCGCAGGCCGATCATGCTCATCACCGGTCCGAGCGGCAGGAACTCGCCGAACGGCACCAGTCGGTATTTGTCGTAGATGTCGACGATGCGCAGGCCGTCGCCGCCCTCGTCGTGCAGCACGAAGAGGCTGTTGTGATAGCGGGCGCCGCCCTCGGCCTTCGGATCGGCCTCGGCGCGGCTGAGCCCGGCCAGCAGCACCTGTCCGGGCTGGAGCGCGCGGGAGATGGCCTGCCCCTCCCCCGCCCCTTCGGCGAAGGCGGCGTTGGCCGTGGTCGGCAAGGCGCCCTCGGGCCACAGGATGACGTCGGGAACCACCGCCCCCGGGCGGGCGGTCAGGTTGACATAGCGGTCGACAATGCCGCGATAGGCCTCGGCCGTCCATTTGGACTCCTGGTCCACATCGGGCTGCACCAGCCGGACCACCGTGCCGGTGAACTGAAGCTTCGCCTGCGCCAGGCGCACGGCGCCGAAGACGTTGAGCGCGAGGATCACGATCATCCCGGCCACGGCCATGCCGATGCGCGGCTTGCGCTCGCCGGGCGCGACCAGTGGTCCCAGGGCCGAGAAGGCGGCCACGGTGACGAGGCTGAGGCCATAGACCCCGGCGACCGAGGCGAACTGGGATCCGGCCGACCCTGCCGCCCAGCTGGCCCCCGCCGGATTCCACGGCAGGCCGGTCAGGATGTGGCCGCGCAGCCATTCCAGCAGGCAGAACAGTCCGGCGAAGACCAGGACGCGCAGGACGCCGGCGGGCGCGAACCGGCGATAGAGGGCCGTGGCCGTCCCCCAGAACAGCGCCAGACCGGCGGGCAGAAGGCTGGCGGCGAAAGGCGCCATCCAGGCCTGGGCCGGATTGACGAGGAAGGCCTCGGCGACCCACCAGCAGCTGACCAGGAAATAGGCGAAGCCGGCGAGCCAGCCCATCCAGAAGGCGCCCCGAACCCGTCCCGACCGTTCGGCCAGCAGCATCAGCAGCGGATACCCCAGCAGGCCCGGCAGCACGCCGAACGGCGGATGGGCGAAGGCGGCGGCGGCCCCGGCCAGCAGGGCCAGAACGACGCGGCCCCAGTGTGCGGTGCGGCGATTGGCCGAAAGACCCGTCAACCGGTCCTGAAGTTCATGGGTCATGAAGCAGCCTTGTAGGGATCGGACACGCCGATTCCTGCAAGAATCGTGCGCTCCTCAGCCTCCATGGCCTCGGCCTCGGCGTCATCCTCATGGTCGCGGCCCAGCAGGTGCAGCACGCCATGGACGGTCAGGTGGCTGAGATGGTCTGCCAGCGCCTTGCCCTGCGCCTTCGCCTCGTCGCGACAGACGCCGAAGGCCAGCACCAGATCGCCGAGGTGGGGCGCCGCGCTCTCGGCGGCGGGGAAGGACAGCACATTGGTCGGCCTGTCCCTGTCGCGGAAGCGGGCGTTCAGATCCTGCACCGCCGCATCGTCGGTCAGCAGCACGACGACATCGCCCTGAACCGTCCCGAGCGCCGCCACGGCCGCGCGGGCGACAATGGTCTCGGCTTCCGGCAGGGCCGACAGCCAGTCGTCGGCATCGATCTCGACCTCGATCATGCGGGGTCTTCCAAATCGGGCGCCGGACGGCCTTTTGCCGCGTCGGCGTCATAGGCGCGGACGATGCGCTCGACCATCGCATGGCGGACCACGTCCTGGGCCTCGAAACGCAGCACGCCGACGCCCTTCACCCCCTCGAGGATGCGCAGCGCGTGCGGCAGGCCGGAATCGCGCGGGTTCAGCAGGTCGATCTGCGACGGGTCCCCGGTCACCACCATGCGCGCGCCCTCGCCGAGACGGGTCAGGACCATCTTCATCTGCAGCCGCGAGGTGTTCTGGGCCTCGTCGACGATAATGAAGGCGTGGCTGAGGGTGCGGCCGCGCATGAAGGCGATGGGAGCGGCCTCGATCTCGCCCTTGTCGCGCCGGCGCTGGACGTCCTCCGGCCCGAGGATGTCGTTCAGGGCCTCCCAGATCGGCGCCAGATAGGGGTCGACCTTCTCGTTCAGATCGCCGGGCAGGAAGCCCAGCTTCTCGCCCGCTTCGACCGCCGGGCGAGTGATGACCAGCCGGTCCACCTGTCCCCGCCGCAGCAGGGAAGCGCCGTAGGCGGCGGCGAGGAAGGTCTTGCCGGTGCCCGCCGGGCCGACCCCGAACGACAGCTCGCAGCTGGCGAGTGTCTCGAGATAGCGCGCCTGGGCGTTGGTCTTGGGCACGATGGCGCCGCGCTTGCCGACCGGCAGGGCCATGGGGTCGGCCGACACGCCCTTGCCCGTCCCGCGCACCGCGCCCAGCGCCGCGCGCACATCGGCCTCGACCACCTCTGCCCCCTTGGACGCACGCTCGGCGAGGGCCGCGATCACCTGCTTCGCATTGGCCCGGTCGCGGGCGCCGCCGTTGATCGACACGCCCCCGCCCGGCGCCTCGATCAGCACCTTGAAGGCGTCCTCGATCAGGGCGACGTGGCGGCTGTGCGGACCGACCACGGCCCGCAGTTCGCGGTCGTTCAGGGCCAGGAACTCACTTTCTCTTGCCATCAGGCGGCCTTTTGCAGGAGGCGGCCAGACAACGACTTCAGGCCACCGCTTTCGATCTTCACCGGAACGATCTGCCCGATCAGTTGCTCCGCCACCCCGTCGACATAAACCGGCTGAAGCCAGGGAGACCGCCCCGTGACGTGGCCGTCGAACTTGCCGGGGCGTTCGAACAGGACCGGGATGGTCATGCCGGCGCGGCTTTCGTTGAAGGCCGTCTGCTGTTCGAACAGCAGGGTCTGCAGCGTCTGCAGCCGCTCACGCGAGACGGCCTCCGAAACCTGACCCGCCATCGTGGCCGCAGGCGTGCCGGGGCGCGGCGAATACATGAAGGAGAAGGCCGAGGCGTAGGTCACGCGCCGGACCAGATCCATCGTGTCCTCGAAATCGCGGTCGGTCTCGCCTGGGAAGCCGACGATGAAGTCGCCGGACATCGCCATGTCGGGCCGCGCCTCGCGGATGCGCTCGATCAGGTCGAAGTACTTCTGCCGCCCGTGCTTGCGATTCATCAGCCGCAGGATCCGATCCGAGCCCGACTGGACCGGCAAATGCAGCCACGGCATCAGGGCGTCGAGGTCGCGGTGCGCCTCGATCAGGTCATCCGACATGTCGTTGGGATGGCTGGTGGTATAGCGGATGCGATCCAGCCCCGGGATCTCGGCCAGGGCGTAGGCCAGCCGCGCCAGCGACGACGGCTTTCCGTCCGGCCCCTCGCCGTCATAGGCGTTGACGTTCTGGCCCAGCAGGGTGACCTCGCGCACGCCTTTCGCCGCTAGCTGGCGCGCCTCATCGAGAATTGCCGCCATCGGCCGCGACCACTCGGCGCCGCGCGTATAGGGCACGACGCAGAAGGTGCAGAACTTGTCGCAGCCTTCCTGCACCGTCAGGAAGGCGGTGAAGCCCTCGACGCCGCGATCGGCCGGCAGGGCGTCGAACTTCTCATCGGGGGCGAAGTCGGCGCCGATGCGCTCGCCCCGCGCCCGGGCGGTGCGGGTCAGAAGCTCCGGCAGCTGGTGGTAGGCCTGGGGCCCGACGACCAGATCGACCGCCGGCTGGCGGCGCATGATCTCCTCGCCTTCCGCCTGGGCCACACATCCGGCCACGGCGATGGTCATGGCGCCGTTGCCCGAAGCCGCCTTGGCCTCCTTCAGCTCGCGCATCTTGCCGAGCTCGGAGTAGACCTTCTCGGCCGCCTTCTCGCGAATGTGGCAGGTGTTGAGGATGACGAAGTCGGCGCCCTCGGGCGCGTCGGTCATGGCGTAGCCGAGCGGGCGAAGCACATCGGCCATGCGCTCGCTGTCATAGACGTTCATCTGGCAGCCGTAGGTCTTGATGAACAGGCGTTTGGCCGCCTGTCCGCCCTGCGGCGATAGGGTGTCGCTCATGGGGACGCTATCTAGGGCGTCCGGGCGCGTGTGGCCACTTCGCAAGCGGTCAGGCGTCTTCGCTGTGGGCGTGACGCTTGAAGATCAGACCCTCGCGGCTCGACGGCTCGGCGCCCTCGATGGGCGTGCCGTAGAGCTCCAGCTTGTGGCCGATCAGCTTGAAGCCGAGGCGTTCGGCGATCTCGGTCTTCAGCTTTTCGATCTCGGCGTCGAAGAACTCGATCACCTCGCCCGTGCGGGCGTCGATCAGGTGGTCGTGGTGGTCGTCGCCGGCCTCTTCATAGCGGCTGCGCCCGTCGCCGAAGTCGTGCTTCTCGACCACGCCCGCCTCTTCGAACAGGCGCACGGTGCGATAGACAGTGGCTATGGAGATGTGCGGGTCGATGGCCGAGGCGCGGCGGTACAGCTCCTCGACGTCCGGGTGATCCTCGGCGGCGGACAGCACGCGCGCGATCACGCGCCGCTGTTCGGTCATGCGCATGCCGCGGTCGGCGCAGAGTTTCTCGATCCGGTCCATGGGCACGCAGGATAAGCGGCGTCGCCGCCCTAGGGAAGCGCCGCGGTGAAGTTGAGAGCCAATATCAGGGCGTCGACGGCGGGGCCGTTCCTGCGGGCGTAATAGCTGCGGCGGCGTCCGGCGGGCTGGAATCCGAGGGCCTCATAGAGACTCCGTGCCGCGTCGTTGTCCTCGGCCACCTCCAGGAACAGACTTGTGGCGCCTTGGGCTTGCGCGGCGGTGGCGGCCTGGGCAGTCAACCGGGCGCCGAGGCCCTGACGACGCGCGGCGGGCCGGACGGCGAGGGTCAGGATTTCGGCTTCGTCGGCCACGACCCGGATCAGGATGAAGCCGTCGGCCTCAGCGACCGCGATGACGCCGGGCTGGTCCAGCAGGGCGCGGAAGGCGACGGCGTCCCACGGCGCGTCGAAGGCCTGCGCATGAATTTCAGCAAGGGCTTCCGGGTCCGTCATGCGCGATCCGGACGCGGCTGGCCCGGCAGACGCGTCGACGGCGTGGCGTCGGGCGCGCGCAGATAGAGGGGGCGCGGGGGATGGCTCGCCGGATCGGCGGCGGTCAGGGCGGCCAGCGCCTCGGGCGACGGCCCGTCGAGGGGCAGTGTCAGGCTGTCCGGAAAGCGGTCCGCCAGCAGGGGCGCGCCCGTGCCGACCAGATGAACGCCGGATCCAAGCGCGGCGATACGGACGGCGGCGTCCTCAAGATTCAGGGCCTCGGGCGCGCTGGTGGGGACGCCGTCGCGCCAGAATCGGGCATAGACCTGACCCCGGCGGGCGTCGATCAGGGCGGCGGTCAGAGGCGCGGCGGGGGCAGAGGCCGCCAGCGCATCCAGCGCCGAAATCCCCACCACAGGCCGGTCCAGCGCCGCGCCGAGTCCCTGGGCGAAGGCCAGGCCGACGCGCAGGCCGGTGAAGGAGCCGGGGCCGACGGTGACGCCGATCCTGTCGAGACTTTCAAAACCCCCTGCCCGCTCGGCCACATCGCGCAGGAAACCGCCCAGCCGTTCCTGATGCCCGCGCGTCATGGCTTCCGACCGCACGGCCAGAAGGCGCGCATCCTCAAACGCCGCGACGGTGCAGAGGCCGAGCGCCGTGTCGATGACCAGTCCCCTCATCGGGCCGCTCCGATCAGGTCGCGGCCAGGGCCTCCACAATGCGGGCCACGGACCGACGCACCTCGCGGTCGGCGATCAGGGGAAAGCTGGTGGCGACCGTTCGGCCCTCCGGCGTGCCGGTCAGGAAGACCAGCCCGGTCATCCAGGTGTCGGCCGGGTCGCCCGCAGCCTCGTCCGTCTCGCCGGGCGGGAAGAAGGCCGCCGGCGTCGTCGCGAGCACCACCGCCAGCCGGTGCAGCCGCGAGGCGGAGATACGGTTGGCCCCGGTCTCGTACTTCTGCAGCTGCTGGAAGCTGACCCCCAGCCGCTGGGCCAGCGCGGTCTGCGACAGACCCATGGCCGCGCGGCGCAGGGCGATGCGGGCGCCGACGAAGACGTCGATCGGGTCCGACTTGCGCGAGGCGGGCGTCATGGGCGGCTCCTGTCTTGCAACGACAGGATAGTTTCATCGGCAACCGCAAATAGCAACTCTTTTGTTTCATCACCGTTCCAGCCGGGCAGTGACGGCCGAGACGGCGCGGGTGTCAGCGCGGGGAATGCGCTGCTCCATGCCCGACGCGCCCCGCACCACGATCTCGTCGGCGTCGGCGCGGTCGTAAAGGCGGATCAGCACCTGGCCGTCGGCCATTTCGATGACGCAGCCCTGATCCCGGCGCGGCCAGCGGCCGGTCTCATACTCCAGCACCACGCCGGACACGGCCCAGGGGGCGAGGTCGTCATTGGACAGGGACAGGCGGCGCGTCGGCCCGGCGGGCGGCGGCGCCTGGTAATCCCGGCCCCGGGATTGCACGCCGATCGCGGTCGGCGCGGCCTCGGGGGCCGGAACCGTCAGGCGAAGCGCCAGATCCTCAGGCGTGGCGTCCAGCGCGGCCAGCAGGCGGCGCTGCACGTCGGGCCGGAACAGGCCCGGGCGACGGCCGGATTCATACAGCCCCCAGCCCTGGCTGGTCATGCCGATGCGTTGGCCGGCGTCTGCCTGACTCAGACCCTTCTCGCGGCGCAGGGCCGCCAGCGCTTCGCCGAGCGCCAGCGCATGGGGATCAGTCTCGAAACGCGGCATGGCGGCAGAATGCCCGATGAAACGCGGAAAGGAAACGGAAGTGTAGGGTGTGCGCTCAAGCAGCGAGGCTCCGCGAGCCGAGCGTTAGCGCACAAGGAAGGCCTAGATCACCTGCTCGACCGAGGTCACTTCCGGCACATAGTGCTTCATCATCTGCTCGACCCCGGCCTTCAGGGTGGCGGAGGACGACGGACAGCCGGCGCAGGCGCCGCGCATGCGCAGCTTGAGGACGCCGGACGCTTCATCGAAGCTGTCGAACAGGATGTCGCCGCCGTCCTGGGCCACCGCCGGGCGGACGCGGGTGTCGAGCAGCTGCTTGATCTCGGCGACGACCTCGCTGTCGCTGTCGGCGTGACCGTCCGAGGCCGAGACCTGACCGTTCACCAGAGGCTGGCCCGAGACGAAATGATCCATAATGGCGGTCAGGATCGGCGCCTTCAGCACCGACCAGTCCGGCCCGTCGTCCTTGCGCGTCACCGAGACATATTCGTCGCCGAAGAAGACCGCGCCGACGCCGTAGAGGCTGAACAGGGCGTCCGCCAGCGGCGAGGCCGTCGCCTCGTCCGGGCTGCGGAACTCCACCGATCCCGCCGGCGACACGTCGCGGCCGGGCAGGAACTTCAGAACGTTGGGATTGGGGGTCGGTTCGGTCTGGATGAACATGGGCGGGAGATGCGCCCGACCAGCCGCTCAATCAAGAGCAGCGTCGCCGCAGGCTGCGTCACGCCAGGTCTTCGATATCCGCTTCTGTCAGCTCACCGGGCACGATCGTGACCGGCAGCTTGCGGCCGCCGAAGCCGCCTTGCTTGACCACCGCCGCGACCAGCGGGCCGGGGCCGCGCGGGCCTGTGCCGGAGGCGAGGACCAGAATCTTGATCTCGGCATCCTCGCCCACGACCTTGCGGATCGCGGCCTGGGGATCGCCGTTCTCGATCAGGAAGACGGGCTGGGCGCCGGAGCGTTCGGCGGCCTCGGCGCCCAGCCGGTTCAGCAGAGCCTCCGCTTCTTCCCGCAGCTCGCGCTCGATGTCGTCGCGCACGCCGGACCAGTGGGCGTCGCTGCCCCCGGGAATGACCCGCAGCAGGGCCACCCGGCCGCCCGTCGACCTCGCCCGGCGCGAGGCGTAGCGAAGCGCCGCCTCGAACTCCGGGCTGTCATCGACGACGACAAGGAACTTGCGCGGCATGGATTATCCTGCCGAGCTCGCGACTTCGCGGATGGCGCCATTGGCGATGGTCAGCTTGGCGAAGGTCCAGCCGGCGCCCGACTGTTCGATCTCGTCCACCGAGTTGCGGACGCCCTCGACCGTGGCCTGACGCGAGCCGATCCATTTGTCGACGGCGGCTTCGGCCGTGGCCTCGCTGCGGCCGACCGAGACGTCGGAGGCCTTGGCCACCGCGCGGGTCAGCTGGACCTGCTCCTGCATGAAGTCCTGGATCAGGCGGCGCACAGCCAGACGGTCGAAGTGGTCGGCCGACGGCACGCGGCCCGCGGCGGAGCGCAGCCGGTCGAAGTCGAAGGCGGCGCCGACCTGGTGATACAGGCGGGCCATCTCCGGCGCCGGCCAGTTCGCTTCCGTGGCCAGATCGCCGACGTCGGCGGTGGCCACCAGCGGGCGCAGCATGGCGACCGTGCGGGCCAGATCGGCGGGGGCGCCCAGCGCCGTGAACCGCTCGACCCGCGCCTCCAGCCCCGCCTGCTCGAAGCGGGACAGGACGTCGCCGCCGGCCTGACGCAGGGCGTCGGCGACGGGGCGGTAGGAGGCGATCAGCTGACCGACCGATCCGCCCCTGGCCGCGCGGCGGGCCAGCCACAGGGTCTGGCGGCGCAGCACGGTGGCGATCTCGTTGTAAAGCGCCGTCTGGGCCTCGGCCGAGATCTTCAGGTCCAGCGCCGACACCGCGTCCCAGGCCTCGTCGAGGCGGAAGATGCGCCGCGCCGCCTCGAAGGCGACGACGAGCGCCCCGGTGTCGCACTCCGCCCCCAGCCGCGCCCGGTCGGGGAAGGTGGGCCCCGTCATGTTGACGATCTCGTTGGCCATGATCGTCGAGATGATCTCGCGCCGCAGCCGGTGGCCCTTCATCTCGGCCTCAAACTTCGCCAGCGGGCCGGGGAAGTAGCGGATCATGGTCTCCATGAAGAAGGGATCGTCGGGCGCCTTGGAGGCCACGATCTCGTCGAACAGCTCCAGCTTGGAATAGGCCATCAGCACGGCCAGTTCCGGCCGGGTCAGGCCCTGACCCGCCGCCTTCAGCTCGGCCAGCTTGGCGTCGTCGGGCAGACCCTCGACCTTGCGGTCCAGTTTCCCCTTGGCCGCCAGCGTCTTCATGAACTGCTTCTGGGTCTCCAGGGCCGTCGCGCCTTCGGCCTGCTCCAGCGTCAGGGCCAGGGTCTGGTCGTAGTTGTGCACCAGCACCTTCAGCCCGACCTCCTCGGTCATGGAGGCGAGCAGGGCATTGCGGTCCTCGGTCTTGAGCGCGCCCGAGGCGATGGCGCCGCCGGTGAGGATCTTGATGTTGACCTCGTGGTCGGAGCTGTCGACCCCGGCCGAGTTGTCGATGGCGTCGGTGTTGATGCGGCCGCCGTTGCGGGCGAAGGCGATGCGCCCCGCCTGGGTCAGGCCCAGGTTCGCCCCCTCGCCCACCACCTTGACGCGCAGCTCGCCGGCGTCGACGCGGATGGCGTCGGTGCCCTTGTCGCCCACCTGGGCGTCGGTCTCGGTCGGCGCCTTCACATAGGTGCCGATGCCGCCGAGGTAGAGCAGCTCGGCCGGCGACTTCAGGATGGCCTTCATCAGGCCATTGGGGTCCAGCGTCTCGTCACTGATATCCAGAGCGGCGCGGATTTCGGGCGACAGCTCGATCGACTTGGCCGAGCGCGAGAAGACGCCGCCGCCCGCCGAAATCTTCGACTTGTCGTAGTCGGCCCAGCTGGAGCGCGGCAGCTTGAACATCCGGTCGCGCTCTTCCCACGACACGGCGGGATCCGGGTTCGGGTCGATGAAGATATCGCGGTGGTCGAAGGCGGCGATCAGCTTGATGGCCTTCGACAGCAGCATGCCGTTGCCGAACACGTCGCCCGACATGTCGCCGACGCCGACGACGGTGAAGGGCTCGGACTGGATGTCCTTGCCCATCTCGCGGAAGTGGCGCTTGACCGCCTCCCAGGCCCCGCGGGCGGTGATGCCCATGACCTTGTGGTCGTAGCCCACCGACCCACCCGAGGCGAAGGCGTCGTCCAGCCAGAAGCCGTAGGAGGCCGAAACCCCGTTGGCGATGTCGGAGAAGGTCGCCGTGCCCTTGTCGGCGGCAACAACCAGATAGGGGTCGTCGCCTTCCCACATGACCACGTCAGCGGGGTGGATGATCTTGCCGCCGGCGCCGATGTTGTCGGTGATGTCCAGAAGGCCGGACAGGAAGGTCTTGTAGGCGCGGATGGCCTCGGCCTGTTGTGCATCGCGGTCGCCGCCGGCGCGGATGACGTTCTGCAGGAATTTGGGGAAGAAGCCGCCCTTGGAGCCCACGGGCACGATGACGGCGTTCTTGACCTGCTGCGCCTTCACCAGACCCAGAACCTCGGTGCGGAAGTCATCGCGACGGTCAGACCAGCGCAGACCGCCACGGGCGACCGGGCCGAAGCGCAGGTGCACGCCCTCGACATGGGGCGCCCAGACGAAGATCTCGCGGAACGGCTTGGGCAGGGGCAGGTCCTCAAGCTCGCGCGAGGCGATCTTGATGGAGATGTGCGGCTTCGGCTGGCCGCCGACGCGCTGATAGTAGTTGGTGCGCTTTATCGCCTCGATCAGCTTGCCGATGCGGCGCAGTGCGCGGTCGTGATCCAGCGACTTCACACCCTGCAGCAGGGTCTCGATCTGCTTGACCAGACCGGCGACGGTCTTCTCGCGGCCCTCGGCGCCGGCGGGATCGAACTTGGCGGCGAACAGGGCCAGCAGGGCCTTGGCCACCTCCGGATATTCGCGCAGCGCCTCTTCCTGGATGGCCTGGCTGGGGTCCAGACCGGTCTGCTGGCGGTAACGGGCGAGCGTCCGAACCAGCGCTGCGTCGCGCCAGTCGATGCCCAGCTCGATGACCAGACGGTTGAAGCCGTCGCTCTCGGTGTGGCCGGTCCAGACGGCGGACACGGCGGCCTCGAACGGCCCCTTCACATCGGCGAAGGACAGATCGGCGCCGCGCGGGTCGTCGAGCAGGAATTCGTGGACGTGGATGTCGCCTTCGTCGCCGGTCGGATGGATGGCGTGGCCCCACTCCTCCAGCGTCTTCAGCCCCATGTCGGCCAGGATCGGCAGGACGTCCGACAGCGGCACCGCCTCGCCCCGGCGATAGAGCTTGAAGCGGAACTGGGTGACGGCGTCGCCCGGATTGCGGAAGGCGCGCACGGCCACCGGCTCGCCGTCGCCGACCAGACCGGTGGCGTTCAGGTGGTCGATCTGCTGCAGGTCCTCGACGGCCTCGGTCGCCGAGTAGCGCTCGCGATAGGCCACGGCGAAGGCCTCGGCCCAGCGGGCGCTGAGCGGGCCGACCTGGGCGTCGTCGATGTCTGCGGCGCGCAGCGCGCTCTCGAACCGGTCGGTCCAGCCGCGGCCGGCCTCGGCCACCTCGGCGTCCAGGGCGGCGGCGTCGGGGATCGGGTGCTGACCCGGCACGACGCCGATGATGTAGTGAACGCGGACCAGCGGCTGGTCCGACAGTTGCGGATACCAGGCCGACAGCCGGCCGCCCCAGGCTTTCGCGAGGATCTTGCCGATCTTCTCGCGCACCGAGGCGTCGAAACGCTCGCGCGGGATGAAGGCCAGCACCGAGACGAAGCGGTCGAACGGATCCTGACGCGTGAACAGGCGGATTCGCGGCCGATCGTAGAGGTGCAGAACCCCCAGGGCGATCGGCAGCAGCTCGTCCTCGGTGATCTGGAACAGCTCGTCGCGGGGGTAGTTCTCGAGGATGTTCTTCAGCCGTTTGTAGCTGTGGCTGCCCTCGGCCTTGCCGGCGCGGGCCAGGGCGCCAGCCACCTTGCGGCGGACCAGCGGCACCTCGCCGGCAGCGCGGTCATAGGCCTCGGCGGTGAACAGGCCGACGAAACGGGTCTCGCCCGACGGGCGGCCGTCCGGCCCGAAGCGCTTGACCCCGACATAGTCCATATAGGCGCGGCGGTGGACGCTGGAGCGGACGTTTGCTTTTGCGACTGTGACCGGCTCGGACAGGTTCAGCTGACGCTTCATCTGTTTGGTCAGGACCGCCGGCTCATTGGCGCGGCGCAGGACGGTGCGCTGCGGATCGCGCAGCACGCCCAGACCGTCGCCGGACTGGGACAGCGGCGCCTCGGCCTCATAGGCGCCGTCGGCGGTGCGGGGATAGTCGTAGTCGCGGACGCCGAGGAAGACGAAGTGGTCGGCGTTCATCCACTTCAGGAAGGCGATGTTTTCGGCAATCACCTCGGGGTCGAGGCCCGCGGGGGCGCCCTCGAGGTGAGCGATCGATTTGGCCATCAGCGCCTGCATGGCGCCGTGATCGGCCACGGCGGCGTGGACGTCGGCGAGGGTCGAGGTCAGGGCGCGCGTCAGCTCGTCGCGGCGCTCCTGGGGCAGGGGATCGGCCACCACCATGATGACCGACTCGCGTGAACCGTCCCGGTCAAGCACCGGGTGGAACATGGCGCGCACTGTGACGCCGGCCTCGGCCATCTGACCCATGACGCTGTCGACCAGGAAGGGTGCGTCGTCCTGAACGATGACGATCAGGTCGTAGGGGGTGACGCGGCCGCCGGCGCCGAGCAGGGGACCGGTGGTGATCTGGGCGGGCCGCCCCGCCGACCGGCCCTCGGCCGCGCGCCAGGCGGCGGCCAGCACGGCGGCCAGATCGTCGCCGTCGATCTCCGGCGTTTCGTCGGCGGCATAGTCCTCATGCGCCTGGGCGACGAAGGCCTGTTCGCAGGCGCCGCCCGCGTCCCGGCCGAGGGCGCGGGCGAAACCGCTTCCGAGCGCCTCCAGCGAAAGGGTGGAGGAGGAAACGGTCGGGGCGCCGGACATGGGCAGGGTCTCTTCAGGCGCGGCGCAGGGGGCCGCAGTCGCAAGCGCGATGACTAGCGCGCCTTGGCGAAAAGTGTGAGCGCTTTTGTGTTTCGGCAGCGCTTATGACGAAGGGCCGCACCCCGGACGGGATGCGGCCCTTTCTTATCGCCGTTCAGAAATCCTGAAAGGCGAACCGCCTCAGAACTGGACGTTCATGCCGATGCGGAAGTTGTGCGTCCGGAACTGGTCACCGCTGCGGGTGATGTCCGTGCCGCCTGTGTTCGGCGCCAGGATGAAGGGGTTGGTCGCCGGGGTCGTGCCGTTGTTGCCCGCCCGGATGACATAGTCGCCCGTGTCCAGCGACGTGTACATGTATTCGCCGACCAGGGTCAGGCTGGGGGCCAGCCGCCATTCAACGCCCGCGCCGGCCTGGAAGCCGTCGGCGTCATCCTCGTTCGACCGCTCGGTGAAGCTGTTGGCGGTGTTGGTGGTGAAGAAGCGGTTTTCGACCTTGCCGTAGGCCGGGCCGCCGGTGACGTAGCCGAGGGCCGGGCCCATGGCGTAGCCCACGCGGGCGCGCAGGGCGGCGGTGTGCTCCAGCTGGCGGGTGAAGCTGTAGGCGGCCGGGGTGGTGCTGAACGAGGAGACGCTGTCCTCGGCCTTCACGGCGCTGACTTCACCGACCACGCCGGCGACCCAGTTGCCGAACTGCCAGTCCCAGCCGAGACGCGCGCCGCCTTCCACGCCACCCGGATCACGATCGCAGACCGAGGGCGTGAGGGAGGACGGCGTGCCGTCGCACGACCCCGGGCTGAAGGCGTCGGCGCCCGAGCCGCTCAGCACAACCGTGTCGTCAAACTGGCCGTCGAAGTCGCGGTCGAACACGAGACGCTCATTGGCGTTGTCGTCGGATTCCAGGTGGCCGCCGAAGACGCCGCCGTAGAGGCCGCTCCAGTCGCCTGCCGACTGCGCCATGGCGGGGGCGGCGACGCCGGCCATCAGCACGGCCAGGGTGACTGCGGGAAGGGTCTTGATCATCAAACTGTCCTCAAATGCGCCTTGGCGCGAAAAACCGGTTCCCCTCCGACGAGGGCGAGAACGTGAGGCAGGCTGAGCCGTTCCCGGACGATTCAGGTCGAGCGGCGACGCCAGGCTGTGGTGTGGCTTTTTGACATCAGCTGTTTCCGACGCCGGAAACGACAAGGCCGCCGGACTTTCGCCCGGCGGCCTCTATTCGGACCGGCTCCGGAGGGGGGAGAGGGGCCGGTCTCGGGGCGTCGCGACAGGGAGGGGAGGGGTCGTCGCGGCGTCGAGGGTCAGATGGGAGAGGGCTCCCCGCCTTTCAAGGGGCCGGCGGCGCCTTGCGCGGGCGTCCGGGGCGCGGCGGGTTGTCGCGGGCCCTGTCGTCCTCGTCGGCATAGGGAGCGCCGTCGCCGGACAGCAGGACGGCCATCCAGCGGCTGCCGCGGAACTCGGCCAGAATCGCCATGGCCATGACCGCCAGCGGCGTCGACAGAAACATGCCCACCACGCCCCACATCTTGCCGAACAGGGCCAGCGACAGCAGCACCGCGACCGGGTCGATGTTCTGATTGTCGCCCTGCATCCGGGGCTGGACCGCATTGCCCATGACGAACAGCACGGCCTGAAGGCCGAAGAACAGCACCGCCGCCTGCCAGTAGGTCGGGAACTGCACCAGGGCGAACAGGGCCGGCGCCAGGCCAGCGACCGCGCCGCCCAGCACCGGGATGAAGCCGACGATGAAGATGACGAAGGCCCAGAACTCTGCGTTCTGGAGCCCAACCGCCTTCATCAGCCCCCAGGCGATGAGGCTGATGAGCCCGCCGGTGACGGACTGGACCCAGATGTAGCCCTCGACTCCGCCGCGAACGCGCTGGAACACCGCCAGGGCCTCGTCGCGCTGGTCCCGGTTGGGGAACATGGCGACCAGCTTGCGCCGGAACCCGCCCTGGGACGCCAGCAGGAAGGCCAGGTAGACCAGCACGAAGAAGGCGCCGGACAGGACGCCCTGGGCCTGCAGCGCGGCGCCGCCCAGATAGCGCTGGATGTCCACCCCCTCGATCAGGTCGTGGAAGGTCGGCGGCGAGGTCACGCCCACCAGCCCCGCCCCGTCGGCGATGATCTGGTCGATGCGCGGACCGATGCCGGTCGAGAAGCCCGAGGCCTGATCGAAGAATCCCTTGGCGCCGTAGACGATGATGGCGATCGAGGCCGCGAACAGCAGAATGACAACCGCCAGGGCCGCCGGTCCGGCCCAGCGGCGCGGCAAGGACGTCCTGTCCTCGATGGCCCGTTTCACCCCGTCGATGACGATCATCAGGAAGATGGCCATGGCCAGGGGCGTCAGGATGTCGGCCAGCCACACCAGGGCGGCGGCGGTCGCCACCACCGCGATCAGCACCACGGCGTTGCGAGCGACGACAGGGTTTGGCGTGACGAGCGGATTTTTCATGAACCGGTTGTCCGGCCAGCCGGGGACGCCGTCAATCGCCGAACTGGAGCGGCGCGCGATCCGGGTCTAAGCAGGGACATCAACGGAGCGCCTCATGCCTGATCTGTTCCTCGGTCAATCGGACAAACCCGAGCATCTGCTGCTCGGCCGCGCCAACCGGCACGGGGTGGTGGCCGGGGCGACCGGCACGGGCAAGACGGTGACGCTGCAGATCATGGCCCAGGGGTTCTCGGACGCCGGCGTTCCGGTGTTCTGCGCCGATGTGAAGGGCGACCTGTCGGGCATCTGCATGCCGGGATCGCCGAACGAGAAGTTGCTGGCCCGCGCCGCCTCCATGGGTCTGACGATCACGCCGAAGGCCGCGCCGGTGGTGTTCTGGGACCTCTATGGCCAGAAGGGCCACCCGATCCGCACGACGGTCAGCGAGATCGGCCCTGTGCTGCTGGCGCGGATGCTGAACCTCAATGAGGTGCAGGAGGGCGTGCTGGCCGTCCTGTTCCACGTCGCCGACGCCGAAGGCCTGCTGCTGCTCGACCTCGACGACCTGCGCTCCATGCTGACCTATCTGGGCGAGAACGCCGAACGCATCGGGCGTGAGGTCGGCAATGTCGCCCCGACCTCCATCGCCGCCATCCAGCGCGCGATCCTGCAGCTGGAGCAGCAGGGCGGGAAGGCCTTCTTCGGCGAGCCGGCGTTGCGGCTCGAGGACATGATGCGCACCGGTCTGGACGGCCGGGGGCAGGTCAATGTGCTGGCCGCCGACAAGCTGATGGCCAGCCCGCGCCTGTATGCCGCCTTCCTGCTGTGGCTGTTGTCCGAGCTGTTTGAACAGCTGCCCGAGGTCGGCGATCCGGAGAAACCCCGGCTGGTCTTCTTCTTCGACGAGGCCCACCTGCTGTTCAACGACACACCCGATGCGTTGCGGGAAAAGGTCGAGCAGGTGGTGCGCCTGATCCGGTCCAAGGGGGTCGGGGTCTATTTCGTCACCCAGAACCCGGCCGACATTCCCGACAGCGTGCTGGGCCAGCTGGGCAACCGCATCCAGCACGCGCTCAGGGCCTACACCCCCGCCGAGCAGCGCGGCCTGCGCGCCGCGTCGGACAGTTTCCGCCCCAACCCGGCCTTCGACACCGCTGAGGCCATTCAGGGACTGGGCGTCGGTGAGGCGCTGGTTTCCGTACTGGACGAAAAGGGCGCCCCCACGGTGGTCGCCCGCACCGCCATCCGCCCGCCGGACAGCCGCCTCGGCCCCGCCACCGACGCCGAGCGCGCCCAGGTCATGGCCGCCAGCCCGGTGCGCGGCCTCTACGAGACCATGGTCGACCGCGAGTCCGCCGAAGAGGTGCTGGCCGCCCGTCGCGGCGCCGCGGACGCCGCTGAAGCCCGGGTCGAGGCGGACGCCGCCGCCGCCAAGGCCGAACAGGCCCGCGCCCGCGAGATCGACCGCGCCGAACCCCGCGAACGGGCGGCGCCAAAGCCCCGGGCCTCCACCCGCCAGACCCCGATGGAGGCCCTGACCAAGTCGGTCCTGCGCACGGCCGGCTCGACGATCACCCGCGAACTGCTGCGGGGCGTGCTGGGCGGGTTGCGGCGGCGGTAGAGTTCAGAGTCCGGGGTCGTCGATCTCGACGACGAGGCACTCATCCTCGGACTCGGAGCCTTCAGGCAGCGATGAACACGCCGCCTTCGAGGCCTCCAGCCTGAGTTCGCGACCGTTCTTCAAGAGAACCGTTGTGCGCGCGCCGCGTCTGGAAACCACACGCGCCGTTTCTGGCGACTGCCGAAGGCATCGGCCCATTTCGTCGCCGATATCCGTGAGCGAGACATAATGGGTGGACTGGCGGTTGACTTGGTAGAAGGCGCGAGCGGCGTCATCCATCGGCGACGCATGGAGCGTTGCGTAGAAGTTGATGTAGCCAGGATCGAGGTTGCTCGGGAAATAGAGGATGGCGAGCCGGGGTTGGTCCGACCGGGTCAAATCCCCCAGCCCTTGGCATGAAAACCCGACGATTGGAGCGGCGCTGGCGCAGCCGGTGCACAGAATAAGAGCCGCAAATGCAGATGCGCGCCGGATCATGCGTCACCCCTTCGGAACCAGCCGCCACATCCTGAGGGGATGCCGCACAGACCCTGCCTCGGCGCCCGCCGCATCGCCGCGGCCCATATAGAGGTCGGCGCGGACGGGGCCGCGGATGGCGGAGCCGGTGTCGAGCGCGACCACAAGACCGTGATAGCCGGCGCGGGCCCCAGTCAGATTGCCGGCATCGGCCTCGAGCCAGACGAGGTCTCCGTAGCTCCACTGGCCGGGATCGACGGCGATGGCGCGACGAGGCGGCAGGGGAATGCCCGCCGCCCCCGCCGGGTGGCCGCCGTCGTCGGGGTCCAGTTTGAAGAAGATGTAGCGGGGGTTCAGGGCCATCACCGCCCGCGCCTCGGCCCCCCGGCGGGCCGCCAGCCAGGCGCGGATGGCGTCGCCGGAGGTGCCGTTGGGCGGCAGCAAGCCCTGATCCGCCATCGGGGTGGCGATGCCCCGGAACCGCTGGCCGTTGTCGGCGGCATAGGCGGCGCGGGCCTGTGACCCGTCCTCGAACGTCAGATAGCCTGACCCCTGAATCTGCATGAAGAACAGGTCCTCGGCCCGCATCCAGGCGAGGGGCGCCGCCGGCGGCCGGGCCTCGATGACCGACCGCTCCGCATAGGGCTGGCCCCTCACCAGATCGGCGGGCGTCGCCAGCACCGGCGCATCGAACTCGGCGTCCTGTGCATGCCGGGCCGCATATTCCGGCGCGAAATAGGAGGTCAGAAGACCGGGACCGCCGTCGACGGTCGCCGCCTGGACCACCGTGAAATTGGTCTCGAAGAAGGTGCGGGCGTCGGTGGGCGACGGCCGCGTTGCGGCCAGGGCCTTGCCCCGGGCGCAGATGTCCATGGCCACGCGGTCGCGCGCCGCGCCGCAGCCGGCCACATAGGCGTCGAACGCCTCCAGATGGTGCTCCTGGTCCCAGCCGGGCAGGGTCTGCGGCCCGGGGCCGACATAGGGCGGGATCAGAACGGGCGGCGGCGTAACAACATCGGGCGGCGACACCACCGGCGCAGCCGGTCCCTCAACCGGAGGGGCGACGGGCGCGGTGGCGCAGGCGGCCACAAACGCCGTCAGCAGCAGGGCCGCCGCGCCGCGAAGGACCCGGCGGACGGTGATCACGCGGTGGCGGGCTCGACGCGGGCCAGGACCCAGTTCGGATCGGCGGCGCCCAGGGTGCGCTGGAAGGTCCAGTCCTCGGCCGTGCGGCGCTCCTCGATCCGCTCTTCGCCGCCGGCCGTCGGGGTGATGCGGCTGCGCAGCTCCGACAGGAAGCGCACGCGGGCCGTGGCGCGGTCGCCCTCGGCGTTGGCCAGTTCGAGGTCCGCGCGGGGCGGATGGACGAACTCGACCTGCTCGGTCTCGCCGCGCGTTTCGCGGGCCGCCATGCCCGCCTCGAACGAGGCCAGGACGGCGGGGGTCAGAAGCGGCTTCAGCGCCTCACGGTCGCCGGCGGCGTAGCCGCGCACGATGGTCTCATAGGCCTGACGCGCGCCGTCGAGGAAACGGGCGGGGTCAAAGCCGGGATCACGGGCCTTCAGCCCGGCGACGGCGGCCAGGGTCGCGGCGTCGATGGGGGCCGCGGGCTTCTGAGGCTCAAGCGTCGGGGCCGGATCGGCGCCCAGCGGGCGGGCGCGGGCGTCCTCCTCCGGCTGGCGGCCGACCTTCTTGCCCAGCACATTGTAGAGCTGCCACAGCACCACGGCGGCGATGACGGCGAAAATGATGACCTGGTATTGGGGCACGGGGTGTCCTGAGAACGCTTGGGCGCTGATTACGGACAGATATAGGGACGCGCAAGGCGGGGCGCTCGCCCGCTCTCCCGCGAGGGGAGGCCACATTGCCGCATCCGGGCCGCCGTGCTAGTCGCCGCGCCTTCGCCGCCGGGCTGTGACGCCGGGCGCTCATCCCTTTCAGACGACCGAACCGCATCATGACCGACACCACCGCCGCTCCCGCCCCGACCGCTCCTGAAGGCGGCGCCGTCGCCCCGGGCTTCCGCATTCTGGCGCAATACGTCCGCGATCTGTCGTTCGAGAACCCCAAGGCGCCGGAAAGCCTGCGCGTCGAGGGCAAGCCGAACATCGACCTGGGCGTCGAGATGAACGCCCAGGGCCGCCCGGACGGCCTGTTCGAGGTCGAGCTGAAGCTGTCGGTCAAGGCCTCGACCGAGGCCGGCGTCGTGTTCAATGTCGAGCTGCTCTACGGTGGCCTGTTCCAGCTGTCGGGCGTGGCCGAGAAGGACATCGAGCCGATGCTCCTGATCGAATGCCCGCGCTACCTGTTCCCGTTCGCGCGCCAGATCATCGCGGGCGCCACGGCGGACGGCGGCTTCTATCCGCCCTTCCTGATGGACCCGATCGACTTTGCCGGCATCTACACCCAGCGCCAGGCCGAGATCGCCCGCGGACCGGCGCAGAGCGGCCAGGCTTAATTCCGGGGCGCTAACGCTCGGCTCGCAAAGCCTCGCTGCTCGAGCGCCCGCTCCGTCTTTCTAGACGGCCACCCCATAGGCTTCCCACAGCGACCGGTCTTTCAGATTGGCCGCGAGGAAGGCTGCGTGGGCAAGCTGCTCGGCTTCAGTGACATGGGACGCCAGCGGTTGCGGCCGTTGGGCCTGCCCCCCGGCCGCGGCCGCCATGACAGCCTGGGCCGTGCGCGATGAGGCGAGGTCCAGCCGCCGCTCCTTGCCGCCCTTCAGCTCCAGATAGACCTCGGCCAGCAGACGGGCGTCGATCAGGGCGCCGTGCAGGGTGCGCTCGACCAGCGAGATCTTGAAGCGCTTGCACAGGGCGTCGAGCGAGTTGGCCATGCCCGGAAACCGCTTCTGGGCCAGCTGAAGCGTGTCGATCCAGCGGACCTCCTCGATGATCGGATGATCGCAGCGGCCGCATTCGTGGTTGATGAAGGCCCGATCGAAGGCGGCGTTGTGGGCGATGACCGGCGCGTCGCCGATGAATTCCATCAGGTCGGCGACGATCTCGTGGAATTTCGGCGCGTCCCTGACCTTGTCGTCGGTGATGCCGTGGACCGCGATGGCGCCCGGCGGGATCAGCCGTTCCGGGTTCACCAGCCGGTGAAAGGTCCGGCCCGTGGGCAGCAGATCCTCGATCTCGATGCAGCCGACCTCGATCAGCCGGTCGCCGGTCTTCGGATCGAAGCCGGTGGTTTCGGTGTCGAGAACGATTTCGCGGGCCATGGACCTTTAATGATGTGGTTCGGCGACGGGCGGAAGACGCGGACGGGCCGGTTTCCAGTCCGGGGCCAGAACTGTCCCCACGATTGCAGCCACCTGATCCCGCGCGGCGTCCAGGCCCCGGCCCGTATCGACGATGAAGTCCGCGCGAGCGCGCTTTTCGGCGTCGGGCGTCTGGCGCGCCAGGATGGCGTCGAGCCGCTCGCGCGTCATGCCGGGGCGGGCCAGAACCCGGGCGGCCTGTATCTCCGGATCGGCGGTGACCACCACCACCGCATCCACCGCCCGGTCCCCGCCTGTCTCGAACAACAGGGGGATGTCGAGCACCGCCAGCTTCACACCCTCGGCTTGCGCCGCCAGCAGATCGTCGCGACGCCCGGCGGCCACCAGCGGATGCACGATGGCCTCCAGCCGCCGGAATGCTTCCTCATCCCGGCCCAGAGCCGCCGCCAGCCGGTCGCGGTCCACGGCGCCGTCCACGACCACGCCGGGGAAGGCCTCGCCCACCGGCCCGACCGCCGGTCCGCCCGCCGAATAGAGCCGATGCACCGCCGCGTCGGCGTTCCAGGTCAGGGCGCCCATCTCGGCGATCAGGGCGGTGGTCGTGGACTTGCCCATGCCGATGGAGCCGGTCAGGCCGAGGACGATCATCGGATGGCCTCCATAGCGAGCGCCCGCACATCGACGGCGGGCGGCGCGACCCCGAACAGGGCCTCGAACGACGGCCGCGCCTGACCGATCAGCATGGCCAGCCCGTCGACGCCGGTGAGCCCCCGCGCCCGGCCCGCTGCGAGGAACGGCGTCTCCAGCGGGCGATAGGTCATGTCCATCAGAACGGCGCCGGGGGGCAGGCGCGACAGGTCGATGTCCGGCGCCGCGCTCAGCGCATTGACCACCAGAGCCGCGCCGTCGAGCGCCGCATCAGCGTCCATGGCCACGCCGCCCAGTTCGGCAGCCAGAGCCTCCGCCTTGCTGCGGCTGCGGTTGACGATGTGGACCTCGGAGCCGGCGTCGATCAGGGCCGCGACCGCCGCCCGCCCGGCGCCGCCCGCGCCCAGCACCACGGCGGGGCGCCCCGCCAGGCGAAGACTTGGCGCCTGTTCCGCCAATGCCGCCAGCAGGCCGAGTCCGTCGGTCGAGTCGGCGCGGACCCGGCCGTCCTCGAACACCAGCAGATTGGCCGAGCCGGCGCGGCGGGCGGTTTCGCTGACCTCATCGGCCGCGGCCAGAGCCTCAAGCTTGAACGGCGCGGTGACGTTCAGCCCGCGCAGCCGTCCGGCCCGGCCGATGTCGACCAGCGCCCGGAACGACGCCTCATCCTCCGGCTCATAGGGGTCATAGGCGCCGTCGATGCCTGCAGCCGCGATCCACGCCCGGTGGATCAGGGGGCTCAGCGAATGGCCGATCGGGTTTCCGGCAACCCCCGCGCGGATCATGTGTCGATCACATCAGCGCGGCGCAGCGCCTCGAGCACCGGCCACAGGGGCAGGCCGAGGACGGTGAAATAGTCGCCCTCCACAGCCTCGAACAGCTGCGACCCCATGCCTTCCAGCCGGTAGGAGCCGACGCAGTGCAGCAGGTCCTCGCCCTCCGCCTCCAGATAGGCGGCGAGGAAGACGTCGGAGAAATCCCGCATCCGCATCGTGACGCTGTCCACGCCCGACCAGACCAGCACCCCGTTCCGGGCCAGAGCCGCGCCGGAGTGCAGCCGATGCGTCCGCCCGCGCATGGCCGACAGCCGTTCCCGCGCCGCCTCCAGCGTCGGGGCCTTGGAGATCAGGCCGCCGTCGAAAGCCAGCGTCTGATCGCCGCCCAGCACCCAGGCCTCCGGATCGGCGCGCGACACGGCCAGCGCCTTTGCCTGGGCCAGATCCCGCGCCAGCGCCGCCGGATCCACCCCGGGACGTTTCAGGGCGTCCTCGTCCACATCGGCCACGCGCACGGTGAAGGCGACGCCGGCGTTCTCCAGCATGGCCCGGCGGGCGGCGCTTTTCGACGCCAGTATCAATCTCTCGCTCACCAGGTCGCCGCCATGCGTCGCGTGCGGCGTTCGCTGAGCAGGTTGATGATGGCGGCCGCCGTCTCCTCCACCGAGCGGCGCGTGACGTCGATGACGGGCCAGCCCCGGCGTTCGAAGGCCCGGCGCGCCTTGACCGTCTCGTCGCGCACGGCGTCCTGGTCGATGTAGCTGGAGGCGCGCGCGGCGTTCAGACCGTCCAGCCGGTTCTTGCGGATCTGCACCAGCCGGTCGGGAGACACCGTCAGCCCCACCACCAGCGGCGACTTCAGCGCTGTCAGCCGCTCGCCGTCCTCCTGCCCCGGCACCAGAGGCACATTCGCCGCCCGGATGCCCCGGTGAGCCAGATAGATGCAGGTGGGGGTCTTGGATGTCCGGCTGACCCCGCACAGGACCACGTCGGCGGTCTCCAGCTGTTCATGGGTGCCCTGGCCGTCGTCATGGGCCATGGCGTAGTCCAGCGCCGCGATGCGGTTGAAATACTCATGGTCCAGCGTGTGCTGGGCGCCGACCCGGGTCGACAGGGCCGCCCCCAGATAACGCGACAGCGCCCCCACCAGCGGGTCCAGCGCCCCCAGCTGCGGCATGTTCAGCTTGCGGCAGCCGGCCTCCAGCTGGGCCCGCAGTTCGCGATCCACCAGGGTGTGCAGCACCACGCCGGGGGCCGAGGCCACTTCCTCCAGCACCCGCTCCATCTGCTTCGACGAGCGGACGAGGGCGTAGATGTGCTCGATGGGGATGACCCCGTCGAACCGGGCCGTCACCGCCTTGGCCATGGCGTTCAGGGTCTCGCCGGTCGAGTCCGAAACCAGATGCACATGGAAATAGGTGGCCAGACGGCCGGCGCCTTGCAGACGGGTCGGGCTCATCGGCGCAGACTCATGAGGACGAAACCCCGGCTTCCTGTGGACGACGCCGTGGGCGGACCGCGGGTCTTCTTCCCCCGACTCTATAGCCGCGCCCGATGCGGGCCGCGAGCGGGGATCGCCGGGGACATGACAGGCGCCGAATCCGCCCTTTGTCCCAAGGCCCATGGGCGCGAGGGGTCCGGCTGTGGATGAGGTTAATGGAGCGTTAACGGCGCCCAGGCGCGACGTAACGCGACACAGGCCCGCAGGCCCGCGCGTTAAGGTCTTGTTAAGGATTATCCACCGGACTCACAGCCGCGCTTCCATTCGCCCCTCGGGGCGCCCCGAGCCGTGAAGAAGTGGCGAAATTCGGGGGGCGGGCGGACAATCATCCCCGCCGTCCCGCGCCCTTCTGCCTTCCTCCAAAGATTCAAATTTCTTATCTGGGAAGGAAGAGGGGACCGGGCTTGAGCCTGAACCCGTAGCGCCGTATGGCCGACGAATGACGACGCCCCGCCTTCTTCAGGTCCTTGCCGGACAGACCCCGGATCGGCCGCCCGTTTGGTTCATGCGCCAGGCGGGGCGATATTTGCCCGAGTACCGGGCGCTCCGGGCGACGACGCCGGACTTCATCTCCTTCTGTCTCGATCCCGAGAAGGCGGCCGAGGCGACGCTTCAGCCGATGCGGCGGTTCGGCTTCGACGCGGCCATCGTCTTCGCCGACATCCTGCTGATCCCCCGTGCGCTCGGTCAGGACGTCTGGTTCGAGGCCGGCGAGGGGCCGCGTCTCGGCGCCCTGCCGCCGGTCGAGGCCATGCGGGCGCTGGCTCCGTCAGCCGGAGAAGCCTTGAAGGAAGTGGGCGAGACCCTCAGCCGCGTGCGGGCCGAACTGGAGCCGGAGCGGGCCCTGATCGGGTTCGCCGGGGCGCCCTGGACGGTCGCCACCTATATGCTGGACGGCGAGGCCCGGACGATCGGTAAGGGCGAGCGCGCCCAAGCCCGGACCTACGCCTATGCTGAACCGGAGAAGGTCGATGCGGTTCTGGCCGTGCTGGTCGAGGCCACGGCCCATTATCTGAAGATGCAGGCCGACAGCGGCGCCCAGGTGCTGAAGATCTTCGAGAGCTGGGCCGAGGGCCTGCCTGACGACCTGTTCGAGCGGCTGGTGCTGAAACCGCATCAGGCGCTGGTGCGGCGGGTGCGCGAGCTGGGCGTCACCACGCCCCTGATCGGCTTCCCGCGCGGTTCGGCGGCCCTGGCCGAAGGCTATGCAGGGGCGCTGGACGTTCAGGCCGTGGCCCTGGACACCGCCTGTCCGCTGGTGGTCGGTCAACGGGTGCAGAAGATCAAGCCGATCCAGGGCGCGCTCGATCCCCTGCTGCTGCGCGCCGGCGGGCCGATGCTGGACGCCCGGGTCGACCAGTTGATGCAGGCCTGGGGCGCCGGACCGTGGATCTTCAACCTCGGCCACGGCATCCTGCCCGACGTGCCGATCGCCCATGTGGAGCAGGTGCTCCGGAGGATCGGCGCTCAGTGAGCAAGGTCGCCGTAGTTCTGTTCAACCTCGGCGGGCCGGACGATCAGGCCAGCGTGAAGCCGTTCCTGTTCAACCTGTTCCGCGATCCGGCCATCATCGGCCTGCCGCAGCCGTTCCGGACGTGGCTGGCCCGGCTGATCTCCAGTCGTCGGGAAAAGAGCGCCCAGGCCAACTATGCCCTGATGGGCGGCGGGTCGCCCCTGCTGCCGGAAACCCGCAAACAGGCGGCGGCGCTGGAGGCCGTGCTGGCCGAACGCATGCCCGGCGATGAGGTCCGCACCTTTATCGCCATGCGCTACTGGAACCCGCTGACGGAGCAGACGGCGGCCGAAGTCGCCGCCTTTGCGCCCGACCAGATCGTGCTGCTGCCCCTTTATCCGCAGTTCTCGACCACCACGACGGAGTCCTCGCTCGCCGCATGGAACGCGGCCTACGTCGGGTCTGGGGCCAGTCGGACTGTCTGCTGCTATCCGGAAGGCGAGGGCTGGATCTCTGCCCAGGCTGAATCCGTACACGGAGCTATGGTTAATGCGACCGGCCCGGTGCGGGTCCTGTTCTCGGCCCACGGCATCCCGGAAAGCCTGATCGCGAAGAAGGGCGACCCCTATCAGGAGCAGGTGGAGCGGACCTGCGCCGCCGTCGCCGCCCGCGCCGGCCTGACCGACTGGACGATCTGCTACCAGAGCCGGGTCGGGCCGATGAAATGGCTGGGGCCGTCGACGCCGGACGCCATTGCGGCGGCCGCCCGGGACGGGGTCGGGGTGATGGTGGCGCCGGTCGCCTTCGTCTCCGAACACATCGAGACCCTGGTCGAGCTGGATATCGAATACGCCGAACTGGCCCACGAGCTTGGGATCAAGACCTATCTCCGCGCCCCGGCGGTGGGGGTGGCCCCGGCCTTCATCGCCGGCCTGGCTGACGCGGTGACGGAGGCCCTTGCGCGGGACGGAACAGCCCCGCACGGTCCCGGCTGCCGCGCGGACTGGAAGGCCTGTCCGCGGACCTGTGAACGGAGAGCGGCATGAACTGGTACGATCTGGCCCGCGGTCTGCACATTCTGGCGGTGATCGCCTGGATGGCGGGGATGCTGTTCCTGCCGCGACTGTTCGCCTACGACGCCGAGCAGAACGGCAAGCCCGAGCCCCTGCGCACCGAGATGCAGACCCTGCTGCGCCTGTGGCAGCTGCGTCTGCTGAAGATCATCATCAACCCTGCCTTCATCCTGGCCTTCGTCCTGGGCGGGTGGCTGTTGTGGCTGCGCAGCGGGGAGGGCGCGGACTGGAGCTTCGCCGCCCAGCCCTGGATGATCGCCAAGCTGACCGGTGTCTTCCTGCTGGGCGCCTGGCACGGCTTCCTGGCCGGCGAGCGCAAGAAGATCGCCGCCGGGACCTCGACCCGAACCGGCCGGTTCTGGCGCATGACCAATGAAATTCCCTTCCTCATCGCCATCGTCATGGTGCTGTCGGTGACGACGGAGTGGACATTCGGTTGACCTGTCTCCTCCCTGTCCGCAGCGATGGGGAGGTGGATCGGCGGCGAAAGACGACGAGACGGAGGGGTTCTAAGTCTCAAGTGCAGGGGCGGCGGCAAGAGCCCCTCCACCGCTTCGTGGTCCCCCTCCCCATTTCGCGTTGCTCATGGGGAGGAGACGCCGCGCTTGACCGCGCGCCCAGCCCGTGGTCTTGCTCCTCGCGAACCGATCCTGGCGACGCGCCGGACGGTCCCTCTCTCTCCGTGACGCCTGCAGGATCGACGCATCGTTCGTTCTCCAGCGGGACACCCGTCGCACTCCCTACCGGCCTTCGGGCCAGACATTTCCAAGCTATTCCGCGCGCAGGACGCCCGTGTCCGGCGGCGATGACTGTGATTGCGCATCATGACTGACACCAACGACGCCCCCGAGATCGAACCGACCGCCGAGGTTGAAGCTGCAGAGCCCGACCTGCACGGCGTTCCGGCCGCGGCCGACCTGCCCATGGTCGATCAGGAGGCCGATGAAGAGGACGACGGCGAGCCCATCGTCCCCAACGGCCGCATCACCCTGGCCGAGCTGAACGAGAAGACGCCGGCTGATCTGGTCGCCTTCGCCGAAGGGCTCGAGATCGAGAACGCCTCGAACCTGCGCAAGCAGGACCTGCTGTTCGCCATCCTCAAGGCCCTGGCTGACGAAGAAGTCGAGATCATCGCCGACGGGGTGCTGGAAATCCTGCCCGACGGCTTCGGCTTCCTGCGCAGCCCGGACGCCAATTATCTTCCGGGGCCGGACGATATCTATGTGTCGCCCTCCCAGATCCGCCGCTTCGGCCTGCGCTCGGGCGACACCATCCACGGGGCCGTGCGCGCCCCGCGTGAGGGCGAACGCTACTTTGCCCTGCTCAAGGCCGACACGATCAATCTGGAAGACCCGGAGACGGTCAAGACCAAGGTCCTGTTCGACAACCTGACCCCGCTATATCCCGACGAGCGGCTGCATATGGAGATCCAGGACCCGACCCTGCGGGACCGCTCCGGCCGGGTCATCGACATCGTGGCCCCGCTCGGCAAGGGCCAGCGCTGCCTGATCGTCGCCCCGCCGCGCGTCGGCAAGACGGTGATGCTGCAGAACATCGCCAAGTCTATTGAGGCCAACCACCCCGAGGTCTTCCTGATCGTCCTGCTGATCGACGAGCGTCCGGAAGAAGTCACCGACATGCAGCGCACGGTGAAGGGTGAGGTCATCGCCTCGACCTTCGACGAGCCGGCCACCCGCCACGTCGCCGTCGCCGAGATGGTGATCGAAAAGGCCAAGCGCCTAGTCGAGCACAAGAAGGACGTGGTGATCCTGCTGGACTCCATCACCCGCCTGGGCCGCGCCTACAACGCCACGGTGCCGTCGTCGGGCAAGGTCCTGACCGGCGGCGTCGACGCCAACGCCCTGCAGCGGCCCAAGCGCTTCTTCGGCGCCGCGCGCAACGTGGAGCAGGGCGGGTCCCTGACCATCATCGCCACGGCCCTGATCGACACCGGCAGCCGCATGGACGAGGTGATCTTCGAAGAGTTCAAGGGCACCGGCAACTCGGAAATCGTCCTGGACCGCAAGGTCGCCGACAAGCGCATCTTCCCCGCCATCGATGTGCTGAAGTCCGGCACCCGCAAGGAAGACCTGATCACGCCGAAGGACCAGCTGGCCAAGACCTATGTCCTGCGCCGCATCCTGAACCCGATGGGCCCGCAGGACGCGATCGAGTTCCTGATCGACAAGCTGCGCCAGTCCAAGAACAATGCGGACTTCTTCCAGTCGATGAACACCTGATTTTGTGCCCTATCGCCCCGCACGCGGTGCGGGGCTACTTGAGGGCGTGTTTCACGTGAAACGTCCCTCTAGAAGCGAGCGACCGCGTCGCGAGCGTTAGGGACAAGGAGAGACGCCTATGAAGGTCAATGTCGAGATCGACTGCACCCCGGCCGAGGCGCGTGCCTTTCTCGGCCTGCCCGACGTGGCGCCGCTGAACGATCATCTGGTCGGCGAGATGAAGCGCCGCATGGACGAGAACATGGCCGCCATGCAGCCTGAGGAACTGATGAAGACCTGGACCAGCTTCGGCGTTCAGGCCCAGGACCAGTTCCGCCGCCTGATGGAGACGGCGGTCGGCGCGGCCAAGCCGTGACTGAATACTCCTCCCCCATAGGGGGAGGGGGACCGCGAAGCGGTGGAGGGGGCCAACCCCACGCGCCGCGCTTGCCTCTCGCCCCCTCCACCATCCTTCGGATGGTCCCCCTCTCCCAATGGGAGAGGATTTGATGACTGACACCATCTTCGCCCTCGCAACCCCGCCGGGGCGGGGGGCCATCGCCATCCTGCGTCTGTCGGGTCCGAGGACCGACGCGGCTCTGACTGCGCTCGGCGCCGGGGGATTGAAGCCTCGCATGGCGTCGCTGAGGACCTTGACCCATGAGGGCCGCCTGATCGATCAGGCGCTGGTCCTGCGTTTCCCGGCTCCGAACTCTTACACGGGCGAGGACTGTGCCGAGCTGCACCTCCACGGCGGCCGGGCGGTGGTCGAGGCGACGGTCGAGGCCCTGTCGGCTCTGGGCCTGCGTCCGGCCGATCCCGGCGAGTTCACCCGCCGCGCCTTCGAGAACGGCCGGATGGATCTGGCCCAGGCCGAGGCCGTCGCCGATCTGATCGACGCCGAAACGACGGCCCAGGCGTCGCAAGCTCTGGGTCAACTGGACGGCGCCCTCAGCCAGACCTACGCCGGTTTCCGCCGCGACCTGCTGACGGCGCTTGCTCTTGTCGAGGCCGAGATCGATTTCCCTGACGAGGAGATCCCCGACAATCTGGCCCGCACCGCCGGGCCGGTGCTGGACCGGCTGATCGCCGACCTGAAGGCGGCGCTGGCGGATTCCGACCGCGGCCGCCGCGTTCGGGAGGGTTACCGCATCGTCCTGATCGGGGAGACCAACGCCGGCAAGTCGTCCCTGTTCAACGCCCTCGTGTCGCGAGAGGCCGCCATCGTCACCCCCATCGCCGGCACAACCCGCGACGTGCTCGACGCCGATCTGGTTATCGGCGGATACGCCGTGACCCTGTCCGACACGGCGGGCCTGCGCGACTCCGACGATCCGGTCGAGGCCGAGGGTGTTCGCCGGGCCCAGGCCCGCGCCCGCGACGCCGATCTCCGCCTCTGGGTCCGGGCGCCCGATGATACGACGGCCGCGAGCGCGGCCGGCCAGTTCGTCAGGGATGGGGACCTCGTCGTGCTCAACAAGGCCGACCTCGGCACGGCGGCTCCGATCGAAGGGTTTGAAAGCCTGCCGATCAGCACCACGACCGGGCAGGGGCTGGCCAAACTGCATGACTGGATCGCGGCGCGGCTGGCGCGCGACCTGACCGGGGCCGATTTCCCGGCTGTCACGCGGGAGAGACACCGCCGTCGATTGTCCGAGGCGCTTTCGGCGGGCGAGGCCGGGCGTCTTGCGCTCGACCGGATGCCGGAGATGGCGGGCGACGATCTGCGTCGCGCCGCCGAAAGCCTGGCCCGGGTGACAGGCGCCATAGGTGTCGAGGATATCCTCGGCGAGGTTTTCTCGACCTTCTGCATCGGCAAATAGCGCGCCGAATGTTTCACGTGAAACGCGGTATGACCGCCGGCGCCGGTGGTGTTCTGAGCTCTGATCGCCTATGTCCCCGGTCATGAAGACCTTCGACGTCATCGTCATCGGCGGCGGGCATGCGGGCTGCGAGGCCGCGGCGGCGTCCGCGCGCGCGGGCGCGGCCACCCTGCTGCTGACCCAGAAACTCGAGACCATCGGCGAGATGTCCTGCACCCCGGCCATCGGCGGTCTGGGCAAGGGGCATCTGGTGCGCGAGATCGACGCCATGGACGGCGTCATGGGACGGCTGGGCGATGTGTCCGGCATCCAGTTCCGCCTGCTGAACCGCTCCAAGGGCGCGGCGGTGCAGGGGCCGCGCAGCCAGATCGACCGCCGTCTGTACCGCGAGGCCATGCAGGCCGAACTGGCGCAGACGCCGAACCTCAGCCTGATGGCCGGCACGGCCGAGAACCTGATCCTCGACGGCGACCGCGTGGCCGGCGTCCGCACGGGCGAGGGCGTCGAGCTGCGCGCCGCAGCCGTGGTCCTGACCACCGGCACCTTCCTCAACGGGGTCATCCATCGCGGCGATGAACGCATCCAGGCCGGGCGCTTCGGCGAGGCGGCCTCCACCGGTATGGCGGGCGACCTCTACGGCGCCGGTCTGCAGATGGGACGTCTCAAGACCGGGACACCGGCTCGTCTGGATGGCCGCACCATCGCGTGGGACCAGCTGGAGATGCAGCAGGCGGATGAGACGCCGGTGCCGTTCAGCTTCCTGACCGATCGCATCGACGTGCCCCAGATCGCCTGCGGCATCACCCATACGACCCAGGAAACCCACCGGATCATCGCCGAGAACCTGGGCGAGAGCGCTGTCTACGGCGGCCACCTGTCCGGACGCGGTCCGCGCTACTGCCCCTCGATCGAGGACAAGGTGGTGCGTTTCGCCGACAAGACCTCGCACCAGATCTTCCTGGAGCCCGAGGGGCTGGATGATCCGACGGTCTATCCCAACGGCATCTCGACCTCGGTGTCCGATGCCACCCAGATGGCCTTCCTGAGGACCATCCCGGGGCTGGAGGCGGTCGAGGTGTTCCGCTTCGGCTACGCCATTGAGTATGACTACGTCGACCCGCGCGAGCTGACCCCGGCGCTGGAGGTCAAGAAGCGGCCCGGCCTGTATCTGGCCGGCCAGATCAACGGCACCACGGGCTATGAGGAGGCGGGCGCTCAAGGGTTGATTGCGGGCCTCAACGCCGCCCGCACGGCAGCGGGATCCGACCCCCTGATCCTCGGCCGCGACCAGGCCTATATCGGCGTCATGATCGACGATCTGGTCACGCGGGGTGTGACCGAGCCCTACCGCATGTTCACCAGCCGGGCGGAATATCGGCTGACCCTGCGCGCCGACAATGCCGATCAACGGTTGACGCCCATCGCGATCAACTGCGGACTCGTGGGTCCGGAGCGCCGCAAACGCTTCGAGGCCAAGGCGGCCGAGCTGGCGGCGGCGTCGACGCTGGCTCGCGAAATCCGCTTCACACCCAAGGAGGCGCAGGCCCTAGGCATCAGCGTCAACCCCGACGGCCAGCGCCGCTCGATGCGCGACCTTCTGGCCTATCCGGGCGTCGATCTGACGGCCTTCGAGACGGCTTGTCCGGCGGTCGCGAACTGGAGCCCGGCGGTGCGCGAACAGGTCCGGATCGACGCGGGCTACGCCGGCTATCTGGATCGTCAGATCGCCGATGCCGAAGCCCTGCGTCGCGAGGAGAGCCTGACTCTGCCGGCCAGCATCGACTACGCCGCCATCGGTGGCCTGTCGCATGAGGTGCGCGAAAAGCTGACCCTGATCCAGCCTCTGACCCTCGGTCAGGCCGGCCGCATCGAGGGCATGACGCCAGGGGCCCTGACGGCCCTGCTGTCGCATGTGAAGAAGTCGCCGAAGACGGCCGCCGCGTGACGCCGACCGAATTCCAGACCCTGACCGGCGCATCGGACGCCGCCATGGCGGACCTGACGGTCTTCCTCGCCCGGCTGACCGAGGCCAATGCGGTAATGAACCTGGTCGGACCGGACAGCATTCCCGATTTCTGGAACCGTCACGCCTGGGACTCGGCCCAGTTGCTGGTGGTCGCGCCCGACGCCCTGACCTGGGCCGATCTCGGCGCCGGCGCCGGATTTCCCGGCGTGGTGCTGGCGATCCTGCTGAAGGGACGACCCGGCGCCCATGTCTGGCTGATCGACAGCCTCGGCAAACGCTGCCGCTTCCTGCAGACCATCGTCGACGAGCTGGATCTGCCCGCCACGGTGATCAACGGCCGGGCCGAGGATCACGCGGTGAAGGTCGACGTCGTCACCGCCCGCGCGGTCGCCCCGATGGAGAAGCTGCTGGGTTATGCACAGGGCTATATCCGCGCCGGTGCACAAGCTGTGTTCCTCAAGGGAGAGAGGGCCGAAGTCGAGTTGCTGGAGGCCCGCAAGGTCTGGCATCTGGAAGCTGAGCTATCCGTCTCGCGCAGCGATCCGCGCGGCCGTATCGTAACCGTTCGGAGCCTGCGCCGTGTCGCTACCCGGTAGTACCAGATTGGGCGGAACCCGCGTCCTGGCCGTGTCCAACCAGAAGGGCGGCGTCGGCAAGACGACCACCGCGATCAACCTCGGCACCGCCTTGGCCGCCATCGGCGAGCGCGTCCTGATCGTCGACATGGACCCCCAGGGCAATGCCTCCACCGGCCTGGGTGTTCCACGTGAAACACGACGGGTCACCATCTATGACGTCATCGTCGACGGGCGTTCTGTGGACGAGGCGGCGGTGCCGACCCTGGTTCCCGGCCTGTCGATCATCCCCGCCGACGACGACATGTCCGGTGTCGAAATCGAGATCAGCCAGGCGGACCGCCGCTCTTATCGCCTGCGCGACGGCTTGGCGAAACAGGGCTCGGACGGTCATGCCCGGTATGACTATGTCCTGATCGACTGCCCGCCGTCCCTGAACCTCCTGACGCTGAACGCCATGGCGGCCGCGGATGCCGTGCTGGTGCCGCTCCAGTGCGAGTTCTTCGCCCTGGAGGGCCTGACACAGTTGATGAAGACCATCGAGATGGTCCGTCAATCATTGAATCCGTCGCTGGAAATTCAGGGTCTGGTCCTGACCATGTATGACAAGCGCAACGCCCTGTCGGGCCAGGTGGCGGCGGACGTGCGGGCCCATTTCGGCGACAAGGTCTATGACGCCGTCATCCCCCGGAACGTGCGGGTCTCGGAGGCGCCGTCGTTCGGCAAGCCGGCCCTGATCTACGACCTGAAATGCGCCGGCAGCCAGGCCTATCTGCGCCTCGCCCGCGAAGTGGTGGCGCGCGAAAAGACCCGTCGGCCGCAGGCGGCCTGAAGAACGATTAGAAGAACGGAATCAGCACCTTGAGCGAACGTCAGCGCGGCCTCGGCCGGGGATTGTCAGCCCTTCTGGGGGAACAGGCGGCGGATGTCGCGGTGGACGGCTCCGCGCCCGCGCCCGCCGGCGTGCGCATGGCCCCGATCGAGAGCCTGAAGCCCAATCCGGACCAGCCGCGCAAGATCTTCAATCCGGGCGATCTGGAAGAGCTGGCCGCCTCGATCCGCGACAAGGGCGTGCTGCAGCCCATTCTGGTCCGGGCGCAGCCAGGCGAGGATGGCGTGTGGCAGATCATCGCCGGCGAACGCCGCTGGCGCGCGGCTCAGCTGGCCCGCCTGACCGAGGCGCCGATCCTGATCCGTGAGATGGACGATCTGGCCGTGTTCGAGGTCGCCATCATCGAGAACGTCCAGCGCGCCGACCTCAATCCGCTGGAGGAGGCCGACGCCTACAAGATGCTGATGGACCGGTTCGGCCGCACCCAGGACGCCGTCGCCGGGGTGGTGGGCAAGAGCCGCAGCCACGTGGCCAACACCCTGCGTCTGCTCCAGTTGCCGGAGGAGGTGCTCTGGTACGTCCGCCATGGCAAGCTGTCGGCCGGCCACGCCCGCGCGCTCATCACCGCGCCCAACCCCGGCGTTCTGGCGGAACAGGCGGTCAATGAGGGCCTGAACGTTCGTCAGGTCGAGGCTCTGGCCCGTCGCGCGGCCGAGGGTAAGAAGCCGAAGAAGGCCGTGTCCGCCGCCTCGTCCGGCGGCGAAGGCGAGGCCGACATCGCCGCCCTGGAGCAGGATCTGACCGACGCTCTGGGCATGAAGGTCGCCTTGGCCGACCGGGGCGGGAAGGGCGAGCTGACCCTGCGCTACGGCTCGCTGGAGCAGCTGGACGAGCTGTGCCGTCGCCTGATGAAGGCCTGACCATGAGCGACAAACCCAATGCGACCGCCGAGGCGATGAAAAAGGCGCTGGCCGCCAAGAAGGCGGGCGGCGGCAAGGCCGGGTCGGGCGCCTTCAAGCCCGGGCAGCACGCGGAAAAGACGATGCAGAAACAGGCCGCGGCCCTGAACAAGCCGGCGTTCCGGCGAGCGTCGAAGCGGGGCTGACGCCTCAAGCAGCGAAGCGGTAGGCGAAGTCTAAAGCCCCAGCCGCCGCGCCCGCGCCGCGATCTCGAGCAGCAGGCGTTCAGCGATCAGCTGGTCGGGCAGACCGGTGGTCTTGGATGCGACGTCGGCGACATTGACGCTGTCCTGCACGGCGTCGAGCGCTTCAAGACGCCAGGCGCGGGCTTGGCGCAGCATCTCGGCCTCCTGTTTCCAGAACACGCCGGCGGCCTTGGCGGCCTCCTTGGCGCCCGCGCCGCTGGATTGCAACACATTGATCCGGCGCAGCTTCCCAAGATGAAGCGACGCTTGTCTCACCGCCATGACAGGAGATTCCCCCTCGGCGAAGGCGCGCCTGAGGCCGGACTGAGCCGGGGCGGGGCGGCCGCCGAAGGCCTGAAGTGCGGCGTCCTGCAGCGAGGCGTCCGGCTCGACGCCCAGATGCTCTTCCAGCGCCTCCACGTCGATGGTCCGGCCCGAGCCGGGGCCGATGTAGAGGATCAGACGCTCGATCTCCTGCCGCATCAGGCCGCGTTCGCGGGGCAGCCGCGCGACGAAGCGGTCAAGCGCATCGCCGGTCAGCCCGACCTTGTCGGCGGACAGGGCGTCACGCGTCATCCGGGCCACGTCGCCGGTCTCGTCTTCATAGCAGGCGATGCCGACAGCGCCGGAGCTGGCTTCGGCCGCCTTGCGCAGGTCGGAGGTGCGGCCCAGGGCGCCGGCCTCGATCACCAGCATGGCGTCGGGGTTGAAGCCGCCGTCGGCGTGGATCTTCAGCGCCCCGGCCAGCATCTTGTCGATCGAGACCTTCTCGGCCCCCAGACGCACGCGCACCAGACGGCGTCCGCCGATCATGGACAGCGCCGTCAGGGCTTCTTCCAGCTTCGCTTCGTCGCCGTCGATGTCGCTGTCGGTCAGCAGGGTGACGTTGAACGGGTCGTTCAGGTCCGGGGTGACGGCCTTGCACAGGATCTCGGCGCGTTCGGCCACGCCCGAGCGGTCCTTGCCGTGGATCACCGCCGCGCGGATCGCCGCATCGGGCGACTTCAGGAAGCGGTCGACCTCCGGGCGCTTTGACAGGATCACCGGCCGCCGAGGCTCCGCAACAGGTCCAGCCGGATCAGGCGCGACAGCTCGGCCGCGGCGCGGTCCTCGCCATCCTGCTGGGCGGCGATGGCGGCATAGGGCTGGTCCGCCGCCGCATAGGTGGTGGTGACGGTCTCGACGCCGGTCATGGGCTGACCGCCGTTGACCGGTGTCAGGGTCCAGGTTCCCTTGACTGTCAGCTCATAACGGGTGGCGGTGTCGTCGATCCGGCGGCCCAGCGGGCGGCGGTTCTGCTCGACGGCGACGACCATGCGGTATTGCGGTGGGGCGGCGCGGTCGAAGGCCAAGGCGTCCTCCAGCTGCTCGCGCAGCCGGTAGCCGAGGCGGTCGTCGGGGGTGGAGACGGCGATGCGGGTCAGGCTCGAACCCGCCTCGGTCGCGCCGTACATGGGCGTGAATCCGCAGGCGGACGCAGAGACGCTGAGGGCAGCCGCGAGCGCGATGACCGCGAGGCTATGTGGAAGTCGGGGCATCAGCCGACCACCAGATTGACGATGCGATCCGGCACCACGATGACCTTCCTGACCGAGAGGTTGTTGGCCGAAAGGTAGGCCTGGACGGCGGCGTTGGCGAGAGCTTCCGCTTCGACGGCCTTGGCGTCGGCGCCACGGGCCATCGTGATCTCGCCGCGCTTCTTGCCGCCGATCTGGATCGGCAGGACCAGTTCGTCGTCGGCGGCCAGCGCCGGATCCCACTGGGGCCAGGGGGCGTCGAGGATCATTCCGTCTTCACCCAGCCGCGTCCAGCACTCTTCAGCCAGATGTGGGACATAGGGCGCGATCAGCCGCGCGAGGGCCGAAAGCGCCTGTTTTCGGGCCTCCGAGCCGGCGCCGTCGTATTGTCTCACCGTGGAGACAAAGGCGTAGAGCTTGGCGATGGCGGCGTTGAAACGGAAGCCTTCGACCCCCTCGGTCACGGCCTTGATGGCCTTGTGCGTCTCGCGGATCAGGGCGGCGTCCTGGGCCGGATCGCCGGCGACGCCGGGTTCAAAGCCGTCGAACTCGGCCCAGACGCGGTTGACGAAGCGGCTGGCGCCCTCGACCCCGCCGGTGGTCCATTGCACATCCCGCTCGGGCGGGCTGTCCGACAGGACGAACAGGCGGCCGGCGTCGACGCCGTAGGCCTCCACGATCTCCTGTGGCGCGACCACGTTCTTCTTCGATTTGGACATCTTCTCGATGTCGCCGATGACCAGCGTCTCGCCGGTCGAGATCTGGCGGGCGCTGCGTTTCCCGGCGTCGTTGGTCAGATCGACGTCCGTGGGCTCGACCCACTGACCGTCAGCGCGGCGATAGGTCTCGTGGACCACCATCCCTTGCGTGAACAGGCCGGCGAAGGGCTCCTTTACCGCCATCAGGCCCGCGTCGGACAGGGCGCGGCTGATGAAGCGAGCGTAGAGCAGGTGCAGAACCGCGTGCTCGACCCCGCCGATATACTGGTCCACCGGCAGCCAGTGGGCCGCTGCGGCGGCGTTGATCGGCTCGGCCGCCGTCGGGTCGGTGAAGCGGGCGAAATACCAGCTGGAATCCACGAAGGTGTCGAGGGTGTCGGTCTCGCGCACGGCGTCAGTCCCGCAACCGGGACATTTGACATGCTTCCAGGTCGCGTGCCGGTCCAGCGGGTTTCCGGGGACGTCAAACGTAATGTCCTCGGGCAGGACGACGGGCAGCTGGTCCGCCGGAACTTCCATGACCCCACAGGCGGGGCAGTGGATGACCGGGATGGGGCAGCCCCAATAGCGCTGGCGGCTGACGCCCCAGTCGCGGAGGCGATAGATGGTCGCGCCTTCCCCGGTTCCGGCCGCCTCGATGCGGGCGATTGCCTCGGCCTTCGCCGCCTCGATCTCGAGCCCGTTGAGGAAGTCGGAGTTGAAGATGGTCCCGGGTCCGACATAGGCCTCGGTTCCGATCTCGACCGTTTCGGCGTCGTCCGGGCGCACCACCGGGATCACCGGCAGATCGTATTTGCGGGCGAAGTCGAGGTCGCGCTGGTCGTGGGCCGGGCAGCCGAAGATGGCGCCTGTTCCGTACTCGGACAGAATGAAGTTGGCGATCCAGACCGAAACCTCGCGGCCGTCGAACGGATGCACGACCTTCAGGCCGGTGTCCCAGCCGATCTTCTCGGCCTGTTCGATCTCGGCCTGGGACGCCCCGCCCTTGCGGCATTCCTTGACGAAGTCGGCCACGCGCGGGTCGGCGTCGGCCAGGGCTTTCGCGATCGGATGATCGGGCGCGACGCCCATGAAGGACGCGCCGAACAGGGTGTCGGGCCGGGTGGTGTAGATCTCGAGGCCCTTGCCCATGACCTCGCCGCCCAGCTTGGCGAGCAGTGTCTGCGCGTCGTTCTTCGCCCAGGCCCAGGTCATCTGCAGACCCTTCGACCGGCCGATCCAGTTTTCCTGCATCAGCCGGACCTTGTCGGGCCAGCGGTCGAGCCCGCCCAGACCCTCGATCAGGTCGTCGGCATAGTCGGTGATGCGCAGGAACCACTGGTTCAGCTTGCGCTTCTCGACCACCGCGCCCGAGCGCCAGCCGCGGCCGTCGATCACCTGTTCATTGGCCAGAACCGTGTTGTCGACCGGATCCCAGTTGACCACCCCGTCCTTACGATAGACCAGCCCGCGCCGGAACAGCTCCAGGAACCAGGCCTGCTGCTTGCCGTAATATTCGGGCTCGCAGGTGGCGAACTCTCTGGACCAGTCCAGCGACAGGCCCAGCAGCTTCAGCTGGTCGCGCATGGCGGCGATGTTGGCGCGGGTCCAGTCGCCCGGGTGGACGTTCCGCTCCATGGCGGCGTTCTCGGCCGGCATGCCGAAGGCGTCCCAGCCCATGGGGTGCAGCACATCGAAGCCCTGAGCCCGCTTGTAGCGGGCCACCACGTCGCCCATCACATAGTTGCGCGCGTGGCCCATGTGGATGTTGCCCGACGGATAGGGGAACATCTCCAGCACGTAATATTTCGGCCGTCCCGTGCCTTCTGTGGGCATGGTGAAGGCGTCGGCGGCCTGCCAGCGCGCCTGCTGCCGGGCTTCGGCGGTCTTGGGATCGTAGCGGGCCACTTAAGAGTCCTCGTGCCCGCACGCACGGGCACGGGTCTTCATGTCATGGTCGGCGAAACGTCGGGATCAGCCCGCGTTCGACAGGTTCAGCTGGCGCGCCTTGGTCAGGATCGCGTTTTCCAGATCGGTCTCGGTCTGCGCGGCGACGGGGGCGCCGGTCCACTGGCCGTCCGCGCCGCGGACTTCCTTGGTCACCGAGACGTTCAGGGCGTCAGCGCGCAGCCGCGTGTCGAGGATGAAGACCGTGGCCTTGAACCGCTCGTTCGGCGTCTGCGGGTTGATGTACCAGTCGTAGTTGATGACCCCGCCCCACGGATCGGCGTTGGCCAGGGGCATGAAGCTGAGGGTGTCGAGCGAGGCGCGCCACAGATAGGCGTTCACGCCGATGCCGGTCTGGGCGTCGGCGGCCGCGGGGCGAGCGCCGTCATCCATGCCAATGACCTGGCCGAGCGTGGGCCCCATGGGCAGGCTGCAGCCCGAAAGCAGCAGTCCCGAAGCGACCAGGGCGAACGCAGCGCCGCGAACCACGACCATCAAGCAATCTCCGTTGCGAATGAACGACGGGGTCGGCGTTTCCTCGCGCCCCGGCGGCTGCGAAACACCGTCCGGCGACGCAGCAAGGCTCTATAACACGGCGAAAAGGGGCGATGACAAGGCGAAGTCCCGCCCCGCCCCGCCGATCAGGCCCGAATCTGTCCGGCTCGCCCCCAAAGGGAACGCCGCGCCGCCGTATTCCCGTGACGCTTGCGCCACATGAGTCCCACAGAGTCGCGCGGAACCACCACGGCAGAGCTTCGTTTTGTTGACCAGGGCTGACAGCGGTGTCTAATCGACTTTCTGGAACGGGCGACGGAAACCTCCGCCGCCTTCGAGGGCTGAAGATGCGTTACGGCGCCATCATCGCTGGACTGGCTGCATCGCTGGCGCTTGCCGGCGCGGCGGCCGACGCCTCGGCGCAAAGCCGCGCCACGCGGGCTCCCCAGGTCTCCATGTCCGACGCCGCCGCCGCCCGCGCCGCCGGCAATCAGGCCCAGCCGCAACGCCGGGGCCTGCGCCTGAACGACAGCGGCCGCTGGGGCATCGACTTCAGCCTCAGCCAGCCCCAGGGCCGCGACGCCCAGTGGGGCGATGTCGAGGCCGGCGCCTATTACCGCGTCACCCCCCGGCTTCAGGTCGGGGCCTCCGCCGGTCTGAGCGAGCCGCCGGTCGATCCGGCCCGCCCGGCCCAGGATTCGAGCCGCAGCCAGCCGCGCGTCCGTCTGGAATCCATCTTCCGCTTCTGATCCGTCAGGGGCCGAAGGCCGCGACGATCCCGTCCACCCCCGCGATGCCGCATGCGCCGCAGCCGATCAGGCCGGCGGCGTTTTTTGCGTTTATGCCTCCGAGCGCATAGGCCGGACGGCCGAGCCGCGCCGCCAGCCGCGTAAATCCGTCGATGTTGAGCGGCGGCTTCGCTGACGAGGCGCCGCCCGCCGTAAACACGGGGGACAGGACCGCGGCGTCGAGCCCTTCGACGGTTTCAACGGCCCCATGAACGGCGCCGGTGACGATCCAGTCCGGATGCGCGGCCTTGACGGCGGCGGCCCGAGCCAGCGCGCGTTCGGGCAGATGCACGCCGTCGGCGCCGACCGCCTCGGCCAGGGCGTCGTCCAGGCCGATCAGCAGGCGCACCCCCGCGTCGCGTGTCACGGCCCTCAGCCGAGCGGCGCTTTCCGCAGCGTCGGGCGCGCCGAAGTGGCGGAACACCACCCCCGCCCCGGCGGGCAGGCTGGCCGCCGTCTCCCACGGGCGGGGCGTCCGCGCCGGGTCGGTGAAGAACAGCAGAGGCGGCAGATCGGCGACGCGCAGGCTGACAGCCGCCGCCGCCCGGTTTAGAGCGAGCGCCACGTCCCATAGCTTTTCGGCGTCAGCAGACAGGCCCATGGCCCTCTCATCCCCCGCTTCCGTGCAACAGTCTATCGCCGCCGTGCAGGCCCGCATCGACGCCGCCTGCCGCGCGGCAGGGCGGAATCCAGCGGAGGTGATCCTGACCGCCGTGTCCAAGACCCAGCCGCCCGAGGCCATCGACGCGGCCCTGGCCGCCGGCCTGCGGGTGTTCGGCGAGAACCGGGTGCAGGAGGCGCAAGGCCGCTGGTCCGGCCGCGACCGCGCCGGGCTGGAGCTGCGCCTGATCGGTCCGTTGCAGACCAACAAGGCGGCCGACGCTGTCGCCCTGTTCGACGTCATCGAGACGCTGGACCGCGAAAAACTGGCCCGGGCGCTGGCGGACGCCGCGCAGAAGGCCGGCAAGGCCCCGCGCCTGCTGGTTCAGGTCAACACCGGGGCCGAGGACCAGAAGGCGGGGGTTCTGCCGAAAGACGCCGACGCCCTGATCGCCACCGCGCGGGCGATGGACCTCAACGTCGAGGGCCTGATGTGCATTCCGCCGGCGGATGAGGCCGCGGGACCGCATTTCGCCCTGCTGTCCCGGATCGCGGCGCGCAACGGGCTCAAGGTCCTGTCGATGGGCATGAGCGGCGATTTCGAGACCGCGATCCGCTTCGGCGCCACCCACGTGCGGGTGGGAACGGCCCTGTTCGGGGAACGAAACCCGGGCTGAAACCCCTTTAATGCGACGGTTCGACCCGAAATCGCGGCGCCAAGCCTTGGCGCGGCGGCCAAGCCTCGCCATTCTTGTTTCATGCCCACGCCCAAGACCCTGCTGATCATCGACGACGACGACGACCTGCGCGAGGCCCTGGCCGAGCAGCTGGCCCTGCATGAGGAGTTCCGTCCGGTTCAGGCCTCAACCGCCACGGACGGCATCCGTCTGGGCCGCGAAAGCCGCGCCGACCTGATCCTGCTGGACGTAGACCTGCCCGACATGGATGGGCGCGAGGCCTGCCGCGCCCTGCGCGCCGCGGGAGTCACTACCCCGATCGTCATGCTGACGGGCCAGTCGTCGGACGCCGACACGGTCATGGGGCTGGACGCCGGGGCCAATGACTACATCACCAAGCCCTTCCGTTTCGCCGTGCTTCTGGCCCGCATCCGCGCCCATTTGCGCAGCCACGAACAGTCCGAGGACGCCGTCTTCCGCATCGGCCCCTATGAGTTCCGCCCGGCGTCCAAACTGCTGGTGGACGAAAAGGCGAAGAAGATCCGCCTGACGGAAAAGGAGACCAACATCCTGAAGTATCTCTACCGCGCCGGGGCCAAGGCCGTGTCGCGCGAGGAGCTGCTGACGGAGGTCTGGGGCTACAACGCCGGGGTCACCACCCACACGCTGGAGACCCACATCTATCGCCTGCGCCAGAAGATCGAGCCCGAGCCGGGTCAGGCGCGGCTGCTGGTCACCGACGCGGGCGGATACCGGCTGCAGCCGTGACCGGTCCCGGCGATCCCCCTGCCGAAACGCACCCGGGTCGGACCCCGGAGACACCGCAGGCCGTTTTCGATCCTGTCGCGCTGGCCGGGGCCAAGTTGATCGAGGCCGGCATCAGCCTTGGGTCAAAGGAATTCGAGAAGCTGCTGAAGGCGCGGCTTATCGACATCCAGGTGTTGCGCGCCGAGACGGGCCCGTGTCGGCGAGCCTGCACCATGAGATGCGCTGGCAGTTGAAGTTGACCAATAACGGAGGGTCCGCCGTCGCCCTGACGAAGCTGACCGTTCCCCGAAGCGCACGGGACGTCGCCGTTGAGTGGCCCTCGCGAAGGAGTCCGGGCTACGGCATGAACATGGGCACGCCGGAACGGCCCGGTTCGGCCGACGACTCGAAACTGCATCTGGTTGCGCCGGAGAGCTCGGAAACCTTCTGGCTAAAGGCCTCGGTGTCGGACAAGGCGGCGTCGATCGAGATCGAATTCGCGTTTCGCTGGCTCAGGGGTTCCGCCGTCCACAGCATCAGGCTGGACCTTCAGCGCGTCGATGATCTGGCGATGCGTATCGAGCCTCGCCGCTAGACCGCCAGATCCACCGTCACCGGGGCGTGGTCACTGGGCTGTTCCCAGGCGCGGACATCCTCATGGATCCTGGCGCTGCCGGGGATGACGGCGGGGGTCAGGGCCGGGCCGGTCCAGATGTGGTCGAGGCGCAGGCCGCGGGCCGATTTGCGGAAATCCTGCGCGCGATAGCTCCACCAGCTCGCCAGTTTCTGCGGCTCCGGATGCTGGTCGCGGACCACGTCAGCGAAATTCCCGATGGCCTGAAGCCGGTTCAGGGTCTCGACCTCGATCGGCGTGTGGCTGACCACCCTGGACATATAGCGGTGGTTCCAGACGTCGTTCTCACCGGGCGCGATGTTGAAATCGCCCGCCAGCAGCAGGGGCCTAGACGGATCCCGCCGCCCCATCTCGGCGGTCAGCCGCTCGTAGAAGTCCAGCTTGTGGTCGAATTTCGGGTTCACGGCGCGGTCCGGGATGTCGCCGCCCGCCGGGATGTAGAAGTTCTGCAGCTCGATCCCCTCGATCATGGCCGAGACGCAGCGGGCGTGACCCTCGCGGCACATGGGCAGGTGCGGGCTGTCTCCGATGGGCAGGCGGGACGCGATGGCGACGCCATGCCAACCCTTCTGCCCGGCCACCCTGAGATGCGGCATGCCCATGTCGCGGAAGGCGTTTTCCGGGAACTGGTCCGTGTTGCACTTGATCTCCTGCAACATCAGGACGTCGACCTTCGCCTCGCGGACGAAGCGGGCGACCTGATCGATGCGCAGGCGGACCGAGTTGATGTTCCAGGTGGCGATGCGAAGCATGCGCCGGACCTAGCACGACCCCAGCCGCAGCGCACAAACCTCGCGCTCAAGCAGCTAGCGCCCGCGGCGCGAGCGGTAGCGCACAAAAAAGCGCCCGGTCGGAACCGGGCGCTTGAAAGTCTGTCTCTCTCTTCGCCGCCGGGAGGGGGATGATTCCGTAGCGGACAGGGGCGGGCGGACCGCCCCTGTGGTCAAAGAGCCACAGCCGGCAAAAAAAGTCAAACTGCCAGCCGGCTCACGTCCTCAGCGGTCACGGCCCGGACGCTGGGTCGGATCACGCAGCTGGAACAAGCTGGCGGCCAAACCCGAGGCGGGGGTCAGGGTGGTCAGCTGGGTCCGCGTGCGGGCCCCTTGCGCGTCGGTGATGGTCCATTCGTACAGGCGCATCGGCGAGCCGGCGAAGGAAAGGATGACCGAGCCCTCATTGGGTTTCGACGCATCGCGCGCGGTGATGGCGAAGGCGCCGGACTGCATGCGGGTGACGCGGTCGATGCGCACGCCCTGGTCCAGACGGACTGTGCGGGCGAGGAAGGTCGACAGCGGCGTCGCCGCCAGGGGCACCTGACGGAACACGTTCAGGCGCGGGTCGTAACGCTTCACGTTCTGGCCGTCCGACACGACCAGCAGGCCGGCGGGGTTGGTGTATTCGAACCGCATCCGGCCCGGACGCTGCAGCCAGAAGCGGCCCTCGCGGCGTTGTCCGCCCGGCCCGGTCTCGACAAAATTGCCCTGGGCCGAGGTCAGGCCCTGCAGATAGGTCTGGGCCCGCTGCAGCGTGGCGCGGTCCTCGGCCGACAGGCCGGCCTGTGCCCATACGGGTGCGGCGGCGATGGCGGCGAGCGAGGCGGCGCCGAAACCAAAGGCGCGGCGCGAAACGTCGAATTGGGTCATGTCAGTCTTCCTCCCGTTCGGGATGGTTTTCGAGGCTTACGGTTCTGCCGGAGCCTGACGGCGCCCAGATGACGCGAGCCTGACCATATTCCGGCGCTCCGATGAAGCCCTGTTCAGCTTCGCAGGAGCGTGAGCCGCATCAAACGCTCAGGACAAGGCGCGGTTTCCTTCTCCCCTTGCGGGAGAAGGTCCGATTACATCGGCGGCGGACCGGCCAGCACGTCGCGCTTGCCGGCGTGGTTGGCGGGGCTGACCACGCCTTCCTGCTCCATCCGCTCGATCAATGACGCCGCGCGGTTGTAGCCGATCTGCAGACGGCGCTGAACGTAGCTGGTGGAGGCCTTGCGGTCGCGGGTGACCACAGCCACGGCGCGGTCATAGAGATCGTCGCCGGAGCCGCCGCCCTCGCCGTAACCGCCCTCATCGTCGCCGAACTCGTCCGGATCGTCGGTGATGGCGTCGAGATAGTCGGGCGCCCCTTGCGCACGCAGGTGGGCGCAGACGGCCTCGACCTCCTGATCCTCCACGAACGGGCCGTGCAGGCGCGTGATCCGCCCGCCGCCGGCCATGTAGAGCATGTCGCCCTGGCCCAGCAGCTGTTCGCCGCCCTGCTCGCCCAGGATGGTCCGGCTGTCGATCTTGGACGTGACCTGGAAGGAGATGCGGGTCGGGAAGTTGGCCTTGATGGTGCCGGTGATGACGTCCACCGACGGTCGCTGGGTGGCCATGATGAGGTGGATGCCGGCGGCGCGGGCCATCTGGGCCAGGCGCTGCACCGCGCCCTCCACATCCTTGCCGGCGACCAGCATCAGGTCGGCCATCTCGTCCATCACCACGACCAGATAGGGCATGGGCTCGGGACGGATCTTCTCGCTCTCGTAGACCGGGCGGCCCTGATCGTCGAAGCCGGTCTGGACCGTGCGCTCGAAATGCTCGCCCTTCTCCTGCGCCGCGCGGGCGCGCTCGTTGTAGGAGGCGATGTTGCGCACGCCGAGCTTGGACATGCGGCGATAGCGGTCCTCCATCTCGCGCACCGTCCATTTCAGGGCCACGACGGCCTTCTTCGGATCGGTGACGACGGGGCTCAGCAGGTGCGGGATGCCGTCATAGACCGACAGCTCCAGCATCTTCGGGTCGATCATGATGAAGCGGCACTCGGCGGGCGAGTGGCGGTACAGGATCGACAGGATCATGGCGTTGACCCCCACCGACTTGCCCGACCCGGTGGTTCCCGCGATCAGCAGGTGCGGCATCCGCGCCAGATCGGCGACATAGGGTTCGCCGCCGATGGTTTCGCCCAGCGCCAGCGGCAGCAGATGGCTGGTCTTGTCGTATTCGCCACTGGCCAGCAGGTCGCGCAGATAGACGGTCTCGCGCCGGACATTGGGCAGCTCGATGCCGATGGCGTTGCGGCCCTGAACCACGCTGATGCGGCAGGCGCGGGCGCTCATGGACCGGGCGATGTCGTCCGACAGGGCCACGACCCGGCCGTGCTTCACGCCCGGCGCCGGAACCAGTTCGTACAGGGTGACCACCGGACCGGGGCGGATCTGGTCGATCACGCCGCGCACGCCGAACTCCTGCAGCACGCCTTCAAGCATCTTGGCGTTCTGCTTCAGCGCCTCCTCGTCCACCGATGCGACGCGCGCCTTGGGCTTGGCCAGAATGGTCAGGGGCGGCAGGTCGAAACCGTTCGATTTGCCGCCGAAGTCGAAGGCCTGCTGCGCGATGTCGGTCTCTCGCTTCTTCGCGGGCTTGGGCGCGGCCACCTTGGGCTCGGACGAAGCGGCGGGCGCACGGGGGCGGGCGGGCTGGGCGTCTTCCCACGGCGGAGAATAGGCGGCCGGTTCGTCGTCGTGGTCCGGTTCCGGCTCCGGCCGGGGACGCGGCCGGGGCGCAGGGCGAGGCGCGGGGGCCGGGTGCGGCGTCGGCGCGGCGCGGCGGTTCCCGGCCCAGGCCAGACCCTCGGACAGGTCGTTGAAGCGCAGGCCGACCGCATAGCCGATCCCCCACAGGGCCAGCGGCAGGAACAGGATCCCGGCGATGATGGATCCGCCGGGGACGCCGAGCGCCTTGGTCCCCGCAACCACCATTCCGGTCAGGGCGTCGCCGAACAGGCCGCCGAGCCCGGCCGCCAGCGGCCAGGCGGCGGGCGCGGCCAGGGCCGACAGGGCGGCGGACAGGGCCAGGACTCCGCCCATGGCCGACAGGGCCTTCAGCGGTGTCGGCTTCAGCCGTTGCTGGATCGCATCACCGATAGCGCCCGCCAGCCCGAAGGCGACGGTCAGAAGTGCGCAGGGCCAGGCCGCGAGGCCCAGCGACTGCATGAAAATATCGGCGAACAGGGCGCCGTTGCTCCCCAGCCAGTTGGTCGGCTCCGCGTAAGAGGCGGCGTTGATGCTCGGATCCGCCGGGTTCCACGACATCAGGGCGGCCAGCAGCAGACAGGCCAGCAGCGCCTGCAACACCCCCCGGAAACGCACGATCACCGGCGCGCCCCAGACGATGCGGGCGCCGACCCAGACGCGGTGGCCGATGGCGAGGGCTGCGGACATGAAACGGCTCGTGGGAAAGACAGCCGCCTGTTTTCGCCCGCACAGGGTTAAGAGGCTGTTTACCAGGGAGGGGTGGCTGGTGATTGGTGGCTGGTGACTGGATGGCGGTGTCGATGCTCGGCGCCGGGCCCAATGCGTCCTCTCCAGCCACTCGCCACCAGCCACCAGCCACCAGCCACCACTTTGCCGCACTGGACGCCTGCCGCTTCCGGCGCGACAAGACGGGCATGAGCACCACCCCCCAATACGACGTCATCATCGCCGGCGCAGGGCTGGTGGGTGCGACGTTTGCGCTGGCCGCGGCCCAGGGCGGGCTGAAGGTCGTGCTGATCGACCCCCAGCCGTTCGACGCCCAGCTGGCGCCGACCTTTGACGGGCGTTCGACCGCCATCGCCTTCGCCACGTTCCGCATGCTGGACGCGCTCGGCGTCGGCGCGGCGCTTCGGCCCCACGCCTGCCGCATGGACCGGATTCTGGTGACAGACGGCCGCCGTCCGGGGGCGGCCAGCCGCGCGGCCTCGCCCGCCTACCTGCGCTTCGACGCTGACGAGATCGGCGACCGCACGGACGGCGAACCCCTCGGATACATGGTCGAGAACCGGCGCATCCGCGTGGGTCTGGCCGAGGCGGTCAAGGCAGCGGGCATCGAGGTGCGGGCGCCGGCGGCGGTGAAAACCGTCACGCCCGGCCCCGCCGGCGCCGTCGTGACCCTCGCCGACGGAACGCGGCTCAGCGGCGCGCTCGTGGCGGGCGCCGAGGGACGCGGCTCGACCGTGCGGGATCAGGCCGGCATCGGCACGGTCGGCTGGGGCTATGGCCAGAGCGGTGTGGTGGCGACGGTCCGGCTGGGCCGCGACCATGGAAACGTGGCGCACGAATATTTCCTGCCCGCCGGGCCCTTCGCCATCCTGCCCCTGACCGAACAGCGCGCCAGCCTCGTCTGGACCGAAACCACCCGCCGGGCCGAGGCCCTGCGCGCCGCGTCCGATGAGGTCTTCCAGGCCCATCTGATGCGGCGGTTCGGGGATTTCCTCGAAGATGTCACGGTGGTGGGACCGCGTTTCGTCTATCCCCTGTCCCTGTCCTTGGCCGAAAAACTGACCGCGCCGCGCATGGTGCTGCTGGGCGACGCCGCCCACGGGGTTCACCCGGTCGCGGGTCAGGGTCTGAACATGGGGCTGAAGGACGCCGCCGCCCTGGCCGAGGTGCTGATAGAGGCTGTGCGGCTGGGCGAGGATATCGGCTCGGAGATCGTGCTGGACCGCTACGCCCGCTGGCGTCGCTTCGACAATACGGCGCTCGCCGCCGGTTTCGACGGCTTCGTGCGGCTGTTCTCCAACGACCTGCCGCCGGTGCGGCTGGCGCGGGACATCGGCATGGCGGTGGTCAATCGCATCCCGGCGCTGAGAAAGGCCTTCATGCACGAGGCCGGCGGCGCCACGGGTGATCTGCCCAAGCTTCTGCGCGGTGAGGCGCTGTGATGCGGGCGGTGATGATCGCCATGGCGCTTGCCGTTGCGGCCTGCGCCTCGACGCCCGAACCGGCAGAGCCGACGATCGACGAACTGGCCCGACTGGTGACGCGGTCCGGCGGCGTCACGCCCGCCCTTCGCGCCGTAGATTGCGGCTTCATCGCCGAGGAAGGCTCGGAATGGGCCTGCCGCTATCAGGAAAGGTCCATAAGCGGCGCCTGGGTCCAACTGGCCGCCATGGTCGCCCGGGACGGAGATCGCTGGGTTCTGATTGACGCGGTCTGCACCGCCGACGAAGCCTTGGCCGACCGGGGGCGCTGCCCGCGCTAGTCCAGCTGCCGCGCGTCTTCCGGCAGCATGATCGGCACGCCGTCGCGGATCGGGTAGGCCAGCTTGGCCCCCTTCGACACTAGCTCATTGGCCTTGCGGTCATAGGTCAGGCGGCCGCGCGTGACCGGGCAGACCAGCACCTCCAGCAGGCGCGGATCGACGGATGAGGGGGTGTTGAAGGTGTCGGACATGGGGGCTTGGGGAGTAGGGAGTAGGGAGTAGGGAGTAGGGAGTAGGAAAAATCTAGCAGGTGAGCAGGCGTACCCTAAGCCCTATTCCCTACTCCCTAATCCCTCATCTTCACTGCATCGGCGGCGCGTCGTCGCCGTCTCCGGCCGCGTCAATCCGCATCAGGGCGTCCAGCGCGCGGCTGCGGGCGGCGAGGTCGGGTGCTTCCAGCAGGGCCTGTTTCTCGGCCGGTTCGAAGGGCAGGGCCATGGACAGGCTGTTGACCAGGGCCTCGGTCGGGGCGCTCTCGGCCATGTCCCAGTCGATGTCGAGGCCGCGCGCCTCCAGATAGGCCCGCAAGGCGTCGAGGAACGGCCCGCGCTCGGCGGTGTCGCCCGCGGGCGGCGGGGCCAGATCCCCCTCGAACGGGGCGAAGTCGGCGCGGATCTGGCGATACGGCCCCTGGGCCGGCATCTCGGTCATGATGCGGAAGCGGCAGACGCCGGTCAGGGTGATCAGATAGCGCCCGTCCGAGGTCTCGGAAAAGCTGGTGATCCGCCCGGCGCAGCCGATCGGAGCGAGGGACGGCAGCTGCGCCGGCCCGCCCGCCGGCTGGACCATGGCGATCATCCGGTCCCCGCCCATGGCGTCGTCCACCATGTTCAGATAGCGCGGCTCGAAAATGTTCAGCGGCAGCTGCCCGCGCGGCAGCAGGATGACGCCCGACAGGGGAAAGGCGGGGATCACCTGCGGCAGGTCGGCGGCCCTGATGTATCCCTGCGCCATCCCGACCCCTTACGCGAACAGGATGGAGGACAGGCGGCGGCGGCCGTCGCGGGCGATGTCGGAGGCAGCGCCCGCCGCCTCGAACACGGTCAGAAGCTGCTTGCGCGCCGCCTGATCGTTCCACTCGCGGTCGGCGGCGACGATGGCCAACAGGCTGTCGACCGCCCCCTTTAGGTCGCCCGACGAGGCCTGGGCCAGGGACAGGTCGTATCGGGCCTGATGATCGCCGGGATTGGCGGCCACGGCGGCCTCCAGCTCGGCCGTCGCGCCCGCGGGCGCGCTGGACGCCAGCGACAGCTGCGCCCGCACGCTCTGAACGCCCGCATCCTTCGAATCCACCGGGGCCATGGCGATGGTCTGGCGCGCCTGCTCCAGATCACCGTCGGCGATATAGACGCGCGCCATCCCGGCCACCGCCGGCTGGTTGTCCGGCTCGATCGTCAGGACCTGGGCGAAGGCCTGGGCCGCGCCGCCGAGGTCGTTCAGCGACAGGGATTCCTCCCCCAGCACCAGCAGTTGCTCGACATCGGGGTTGGTCCCGGCCCCGCCGGTCAGCTTGTCGATGAAGGCCTTCAGCTGGCTGTCCGGCACGGCGCCTTGGAAGCCGTCCACCGGCTGGCCGTTGACGAAGGCATAGACCGTCGGGATCGACTGCACCCGCAGCTGGCCCGCATAGGCGGGGTTGGCGTCCACATCGATCTTGACCAGCTTCACCTTGCCGCCGGCCGCGCGCACGGCCTTCTCGATCGCCGGGGTCAGCTGACGGCACGGCCCGCACCAGGGCGCCCAGAAATCGACGATGACCGGCTGGGTCTTCGACGCCTCGACCACATCGGTCATGAAGCCGGCGTCGGAGCCTTCCTTGATGAGATCGTCGGGCAAGGTGGTCGGGTCGGCGAAGGTCATGAAAATCCCTGTTCAGATCGGTAACGCGGCAACCGTCAGATGGTCGCTGACAATGAAGCGATCAAGCGGCGTGGAAGTCCACCACGATCGGTTCGCGCCCCAGCAACGCCAGCACCCGGCGGAAGGCGTCCTGGCTCAGCGCCGTGGTGGCCGTGTTGGTCAGGGGGTGGAAGTTGACGATGTCCGCCTCCCACAGCCGCCGGTCGAGCACGAAGGTCACTCGCCGCTCGACATCGTTGGCAAGTCCCAGCGCTGTGACAGAGCCCGGCCGCACCCCCAGCGTCTCCCACATCAGGCCCTCATTGCCGAACGACAGCCGATCGGAGCCGATCACCTTGGGCGCGCGCTTCAGGTCGATGACCGTGTCCTGCCGCGCCGAGATCAGCCACAGCCGCTGCTTCTTGTCCTTGAGGAACAGGTTCTTCGTATGGGCGCCCGGCATGGCGGCCTTGAGCTCGAGCCCCTCCTCGACGCGGAACACGGCCGGGTGGTCATGCGTCGTCTGATCGACGCCGTTTTCGGCCATCCAGGCCAGAAGGCGGTCGCGGTCGAAGGCCGGCGGCTTGTCTTGGGTCATGGCGTCTGGCTAGGGATAGGGACCACACCCGCTTAGCCCAAGGACGCCGCCTCGTGGAACTGGAATGCTATCCGATGTCGGCGACGCCGCCGGACATGGTGCCGGGGCGTCAGAGCCGGAACTGGATGGACGCCTTCGCCAGCCGGCACCCCTACCGTTGTCTGCCGCTGACCATGGCCAACACCACGGGGTGGGAGATCCTGTGTCCCTACGCCTTCGAGGCCGAATGGAACGGCGGGCCCAGCCAGTCGGACATCACCATCAATCCCGACCGGCCGCAGCGGGACATGGAGCATTTCGTCACCTCGCACTTCTCGCGCGGCGTCCTGACCATGCACCCGGGCTATATGTTCCGCAGCCCGCCAGGCTGGGGCATGATGTGCCAGGGCAGCCCGAACCACATGAAGGACGGGATCCAGCCGCTGGTCGGCCTGATCGAGACCGACTGGCTGCCCTTCCCCTTCACCATGAACTGGCTGTTCACCCGGCCGGGGCGCATCCGCTTTGAGAAGGGCGAGCCCTTCTGTTTCATCAGCCTGGTCGAGCACAAGAAGACCGAGGCCTTCCAGCCGGTGATCCGCGACCTGAATTCCAACCCCGGCCTGCGGGACCAGTTCGACGCCTGGAACCGCCAGCGCACCGACTTCAACAACCGCCTCGCCGCCGGAGACCCCGACGCGGCCAAGGAGGCGTGGCAGCGCTTCTACTTCAAGGGTGAACTGCCCGAGGCCCTGGGCGCCGCGCCGACGACGCACTCCAACAAGCGGCGGATGAAGACGCCGCGAGTGGGCTGACGCCCACTCTCGGCCTGTCTCTTGGCCTATGCTCGCGACGCGGTCGCTCGCGGCTTGAGGCCGTTTTGCGCCACGCGCTCAAGCAGTGGGCCGCCGCGGCGAGCGATAGCGCCCTAAGACCGCGTGACTCTTCCGCCGATGTTGGCGATGACTTCGCGGGCGTCGAAGGCGTTGGGGTCGTCGGCGGGCTTCTGGCCGCGGCCCATGACGATCTCGGCCGACGCCTCATAGCGGTCGATCTGGCGCGCCATGTCGTCGCCGAAGGGATCGCCCCAGCGGCTCCAGGCTCCGCCGCGATAATAGCGCCATGACGGCCCCCAGAAGGGCCAGTAACGGTCGGCGTAGAACGGGTCATAGGACGGACGGCCCCCGGCGAAGCGGGTGTCGCGGTCGGTGGCGCGGTTGACGGTGGCGAACCAGTCGTAGCCGTCCTGAACCGTCAGCTCGGCGGCGCGCAGCAGGAGCGACATCTCCACCTGCTCGCGCGAGGTGACCGAGTTGCCGGCGAAGGTCACGCGGTAGCGGTCGCGCTCCAGCCGCTGTTCGGAATAGCCGCCGTACGGGCCGGCGCCGGCGGGCTGATACGGGGTCGGGGTGGCGCAGGCCGCCAGGGCCAGGGCCGAAACGGCGGCGAGGGCCGCGGTTCTGAAGGTCATGAGCTTCATCGAACGATTTCCTCTTGATCCCCTGCGGAACGGGACATGGGAACGGCGGTTCCGTTTCGCAACAAGTCCTTACAAACGCGAGACAATCAACGCGGCGGCCAGAAGCAGCATCAGGCCGACCGCGATACTGAAAGCCCGCCTGAACCGGGGCTCGCCCATGCGTCGGGCCAGCGCCGCTCCGCCCAGACCGTAGGCGGACATGGAGATGACGTCCATGCCGATGGTGGCCAGGGCGAACAGGGCCAGCTGCGGCGCCGCCGGAAGCGCCGGGTCCATGAACGGCGGCAGGACGGCGGTGAAGAACAGCACCGCCTTGGGATTGGCGATCTGGACCATGAAGCCGTCGATGAAGGCGCTGCGGTCGGGGTGCAGCGCGATAGGCTTCTGGTCGGCGGCAGGCGCGAAGGCGTCGCGCAAGGCCTTGATCCCCAGCCAGGCGACATACAGGGCGCCGCCGATCGAGACGATGCGGAACACACCGGGGAAGGCGGTCACCAAGGCGCCGAGGCCCAGCGCCGCCGCCAGAAACCACACCAGGGTCGCGGCGTTCATGCCCGCCACGCCCAGCAGGGCCGCGGCCTTGCCGCGCTGAACCCCGTTGGCGACGGAAAAGACATTGGCCGGCCCGGGTGTGATCGCCATCACGACCATCACCCCCAGAAAGGCGGCGTAGAGATGCGGATCAACGGGGAGGGCGTTCATGCCCCGCGTGTCGTGCGCGCGGCGTTCCCGGTCAAGGGTGGGACGACGTCAGAAGGGACTTAGTCGTCGCCGTTGTCCCGGGCGGCGGCTTCCGCGGCCTCGCGGGCCTCCTCGGCGAGAGCGGCGGCGGCCTCGATCTGGTCGGCGGCCGTCTCGGCCTCGGCGTCCTCGATCTCGTCCAGGGCCGACCCCACGGCGTAGTCGGCCATCAGGCCATAGGTGGCGAGGTGTTCGGGGTCGCTGGAAGCCCAGGCGCCGTTCTGGACCGCGCCGGCCAGGGCGGCCACATCGACCCCCTCCATGGCGTCGGCGACGATGCCGTCGATGTCGACATCCGCCATGGCCTCGGCCACCAGGGCGTCCATGTCGATGTCGGCCATGGCCTCGGCGGCGATCAGGCCGGCCTGGCTGGTGGCGAAGGCGGTGAATTCGCTGACGGCGGGCTGATATTCGGCCCACAGGGCCAGGACAGCGGCTTCCTGTTGCGCCTCGGTCAGGCTTTCGTCGTCGCCGATCAGCTCGGCGCGGGCGCCGAACTCCTCCATGCGGGCTTCAAAAGCCTCGGCGGCGGCCTCGAGGGCGGCCTCGGCCGATTGTTCCCGGGCCGGATTTTCCTGGGCGAAAGCCGCCGACACGGGCAGCAGGGCGAGGGCGGCGGCGAGCGAGAGAGCCTTGATCATCGGGGCGTTCCTTTGTTCGCCGCGAAAGTCCGCCGAACGCCGCTCCACCTCAAGTGAAATCGCGGTAAGGCTTACTCGCCGCCCTCATCCGCCTCGCCGGTCACCAGTCCCTGGACGATGCCCTGCATCATCTCGGACCGCACCGATGCGGCGCCGGCCGCGGCCTGTTCGGCCGTCCCGCCCTCATTGCGAATCTGGCTCGCGACAAAGCCGCCCACGGCGTCCGCCAGCCGGTCAAAGGCCGGCTGATGCGGCGCGATCAGCGCCAGGATGCGGGCCTCTTTGTCTCCGGCTGACAGACTGCCGTCAGCGCGGATCACTGCAGCCTCGATTTCCAGCGCCTCGAAAATCGGCTCCAGCGCCTCGCCCGCGGCCTGAAGCTCGGCATAGGCCGAGGCGGCGTCGCCGGTGACCGGCGCGGTCGTCTGGACGGACACCTGGGCCGCCGCAACCGACAGCGGCGCCAGCAGGCAGGCGCCGGCGAGGAAGAGACCCTTGAGCATCATCGTCACTCCGCGTCTTCGCCGGTGAGCAGCGACTGGGTCAGCTGCTGACTGAGCAGTGCGGGGAACATGGCGGCGGTCGCGGCAGCTTCCTCTTCGGAGGCCCCCTCGGCGCGGGCCTGCGCGGCCACATAGGCGGACAAGGTGGCGGTGAAGGCGTCGATGGCGGCCTTGTTGTCCGCGATCAGGGCCTCGATACGTGTGCGCTTGTCGGTGTCCGACAGGGTCGCGTCAGCGCGGATCACGGCGGCCTGCTCGCTCATCGCCGCCAGCACCGGTTCGAGCGCCTCGCCCGCGGCCTCCAGATCCGCTTCCGTGACGGCGACGGCCGGCGACGCCGGAACCTGCTGGGCCAGGGCCGGCGCTGCGAAGGCGATGGCCGCGACCGCAGCGAGAACGGGGAACAGACGCATGAGTTACTCTCTCGTTGAACAGGCTATTCGCCAGTCCGCTGATCGCGGCGGGCGAGGACGCGCAGGCGCAGCGCGTTCAGCTTGATGAAGCCGGCGGCGTCGCGGTGGTCATAGGCCTGGACGCCTTCCTCGAACGTCACCAGATCCTGGTCGTACAGGCTCTGCGGGCTCTCGCGGCCGATGATCGAGACATTGCCCTTGTAGAGCTTCACCCGGACCGTGCCGGTCACGCGTTCCTGCGAATGATCGATGGCGGCCTGCAGCATTTCGCGCTCCGGCGAGAACCAGAAGCCGTTGTAGATCAGGTGCGCATATTTGACAGCCAGCTCATCCTTCAGGTGCATCGCGCCGCGGTCCAGGGTGATGGACTCGATGCCGCGGTGGGCGGCCAGCAGGATGGCGCCGCCCGGGGTCTCATAGACGCCGCGCGACTTCATGCCGACGAAGCGGTTCTCAACGAGGTCGAGACGGCCGACGCCGTTGTCGTGGCCCAGCTGGTTCAGCGTCGTCAGGATGGTCGCCGGCGACATGGCCACGCCGTCGATGGACACCGCATCGCCGCGCTCGAAGCCCAGTTCAAAGACCGTCGCCTTGTCCGGCGCGTCCTCAGGCGAAATGGTGCGCTGGTGCACGAACTCCGGGGCCTCGACCGCCGGGTCTTCGAGAACCTTGCCCTCGGAAGAGCTGTGCAGAAGGTTGGCGTCGACGCTGAACGGCGCCTCGCCGCGCTTGTCCTTGGAAATCGGAATCTGGTGCTTCTCGGCGAAGTCCAGCAGGGCCTCGCGGCTCTTGAACGCCCACTCGCGCCAGGGGGCGATGACGTGAATGTCGGGGTTCAGGGCGTAGTAGCCCAGCTCGAACCGCACCTGGTCGTTGCCCTTGCCGGTGGCGCCGTGACAAACGGCGTCGGCGCCGACCATCCGGGCGATCTCGATCTGGCGCTTGGCGATCAGCGGCCGAGCGATCGAGGTGCCGAGCAGATACTGTCCCTCGTACACCGTGTTGGCGCGGAACATCGGGAAGACGAAGTCGCGCACGAACTCCTCGCGCAGGTCGTCGATGAAGATGTTCTCGGGCTTGATGCCCATCTTCAGCGCCTTCTCGCGCGCCGGCGCCAGCTCCTCGCCCTGGCCCAGATCGGCGGTGAAGGTGATGACCTCGGCGTCATACTCCGTCTGCAGCCACTTCAGGATGATCGAGGTGTCCAGCCCGCCGGAATAGGCGAGGACGACTTTCTTGGGCGCGGGCGTGGTCATGACGGCGATCTTTCGGCGCAGGGAGGCTTGTGCGCGCGCTTAAAGGACCAGACTGCGCGCGATGCAAGGGCAGGATTGCGGCGACGGTTTTGGGCGCTACCGCTCACCGCTCGGCGGCTCGCTGCTTGAGCGCGTCAGTTCGCCGTTGCCGACGGCGGCGCGATGATCAGCTGGGCCAGCACGATGCGCCAGCCCTCGGGCCGCTTCTGCCAGATGCGGACATAGTGGCCGTGGCGGCCGACGCCGTCGCGCACCCACGCGACCGGACCCCAGGTCCAGACCATGTCGCCGGCGTCAGACGCCCCGCCGCCCTCCATCGCGCCGATGGCCATGCCTTGCGGCCAGCCGTCCAGCGCTGTGGCGAAGGCGTCGGGTCCGTCGGCCGGAGCCAGCGGCGCGACATACAGGCGCCCGTCGGCGGCGAGGTATTGCAGATGCGCCGTTTTCACGTTCGAGGCGGACTGGGCCGCGAGGCCGGCCTCGGCGTCCTCCACCTCGGCCATTGCCGCAGCCGGGCTGGCCGAACCGACCGTGGCGACCGGCAGGAGGCGCGGCTCGCTGTCCGGCCCCGGCTGCCCGGAGGGGTCGGCGCCGGTGCCGCCGTCATAGATCCACAGCCAGCGGCCGTCCGGCTGGCGCTTCCAGACCGTGAAATAGTGGCCGTAGCCCTCGCCGTCCTGTCGCGCCGGGCCGGTGGTGAAGCCGAGGTCGCCCGACATCGAAATCCCGGCGAAGACCGGCCACCATTCGATCAGAGGCTCGCCCGGCTGGCGGGTCCGGGGTGCGTCCGCGAACAGCTCGGTCGTCGTCCGCGCCTGCCCGCCCGTGATGATGATCGCGTCCGGCGTCGACCATTTCGAGAAGCTGCCGGCCAGACCCATCGCCGGAAAATCGGCGGCGAAGGCGCGCTCGGCCGCCACCACGGGCGCTGCGTCAGCCGGCAGTCTTCCAGCGTTCTGGGCTGCGGCAGGCGCGGCCGCGACCATCAGGGCGGGAATGGCGAGGGCGATCAGGCGCATGGAATCCTCCGGACGCCGCATGGAACCCCGACGCCGCCCGCCTGTCCCGTTAAATCGGTGAAAGGCCGGCCCTTCAATCGCGGCGGGTTTCATGGTCTTCAGGGATGACGCCACCCTTGGCGCCCGGACCGCCGATTCGATGACCGACCCCGCCCCTTCAAGGCCGAAAGAGAACCTGCTGCGAGGCTTCGGCATCGCGGCGGCGGCGGGCGTGGTGCTGGCCCTCAGCGGCGCCTTCGGCTCGGGCGACGCGCCGCTCTGGCAACGGCTGCTCTACTGGATCCCCCTGATGATCGCGGGCGGGATCTGGGGGCACCTGTGCTCGCTCATGGTCCAGCGCTGGATCGACATGGACGAACGGCCCTGGCTGACGGTCGTGGTCCTGACCCTGACCATCTCCGGGCCCCTGTCGGTGGTCGTCTGGTTCGTGACCGGCTTCTTCTTTAATCACGCGCAGATGCCGCTGGAGGCCCTGCCCTATATGCTCGGGCCGGTGGCGACCGTGACGGCGGCGATCACGGCCATCAATGTCTTCCTCGCCCGGGCGACGCCGGTCCAGACCCATGCGGCCCCCGCCGGCTCCGCCCCTGCCCGCTTCCTCGACCGCCTGCCGCCGAAACTGCGCGGGGCGACGATCCGCGCGGTGCAGGGCGAGGACCACTATCTGCGCATCCACACCGACCGGGGCTCGGACCTGATCCTGATGCGCCTGTCCGATGCGCTGACGGAGCTCGAGGGCCTTGAGGGCGCCCAGACCCATCGCAGCTGGTGGGTGGCGAAGGACGCCGTCCGCGACGTCGAACGCGGCGACGGCCGGGCGATGCTGACGCTCGAGGGCGGCCTCACCGCCCCCGTCAGCCGCCGCTACGCCAAGGCCCTGCGCGAGGCGGGTTGGTACTGAGGTCATTTTGACCTAACGCTCGGCTCGCGGAGCCTCGCTGCTGGAGGTCAATCCTCCTCCACCCGGTCGATGTCGTCGTCCGACAGGCCGAAGTGGTGGCCGATCTCGTGGATAAGGACGTGGCTGATGATCTCGGCCAGCCCCACCTCGCCGTTCTCGCACCATTCGTCGAGGATCGGGCGGCGGTAGAGGAAGATGCGCGACGGCTCCGGCGCCGGACCCATGGCGTCGCGCAGGCCGATGTCGTGGCCGTGATAGAGGCCCGTCAGCTCGAACGGATCCTCGATCTCCATCTGGGTCAGGGTGTTCTCGTCGGCGAAGTCGTCGATGCGAATGACCACGTCCCCCGCCAGCGACCGGAACGGCTCCGGCAGGGCTTCAAACGCCGCCTGAGCCAGCCGGGCGAAGTCGTCGAGCGAGGGGGCGGTCTGGTCGGTCCACATCAGGAAGGCTTGGGGCTTGGGGCTTAGGGCTTAGGGCTTAGGGCTTAGGGAGTAGGGAGTAGGGAGTAGGGAGTAGGGAGTAGGGAGTAGGGAGTAGGAGATTGCACTAGGCTGAAACCGACGCGCCGTCAGCACCGCCGATCCGGAACGCTTCCCTATTCCCCAAGCCCTACTCCCTAAGCCCTTCGCCTCGGTTATGTTGATCCCACGAATCAGCGGGACATCCATGGCTGAGGCCGACATCGCATATGTGGCCACCGCGGGCGCGGCGGGCCTGGCCCTGGCGGTCAGCGCCTGGGCCTGGCGGCTGCGCACCCGCCTGCGCATCGCGCGCGAGGCCTCGGAGCATACGCTGGACGGGCTGGAGGCCGCCGTGGCCGCGCGCCAGTCGGCCCTTTCCGCCTTCGCCGACCTGCGCATCCCCCTGACACAAGACCTCAGCTTCAACACCCGGCCCGTTCTGGCCATGGGCGATCCGGTGATGATCGACGTGCTGGGCGGCGACCCGGAAGCCGCCGCCGAGGCCGTTCTGGCCGCCGTGCGGGAGGCGGCCCCGGACCGTCTGGCGGCGCTGGAGGCGCGGGGCGAGGCGCTGGACATGGCCCTGCCGATCGGCCCGGCCACCTGGCGGGTCGAGGGCCGCTCGTCCGCCGGCGACGCCTGGCTGCGTCTGTCGCCGCTGGAGAATCCGGTCGACCTGTCGGGCGCCGGCCCCGGCCTGCTGGCTGACGTCTCGCCGGTGCCGACCTGGGTCGCCGACGCCGTGGGCCGTCTGGCCTGGGCCAATCAGGCCTGGCTGGACGAGGTCAAGGCCGACAGCCTCGAGGACGCTCGAACCCGGGGGCTCAGCTTCGATCGCGGCGCCGACGCCGTGCTGGTCGAGGCCGCCCGCGCCGGCTCGCGTCAGGAGGGCTTCCGCTGGACCGCCGGCGCCGACGGCCGCCGCCGCGCATGGCGCATCGTGGCTGAACCCGCGCCCGGCGGATCGGGCGCCGTCATCGCCTTCGCCATCGACGCGACGGAGGCCGAGGAGACCCGCGACACCCTGCGCCGCCACGTCGAGGCCCACGACGAGACCCTGAACCACCTCGCCGACGCCGTGGCCATCTTCGGCCCGTCAAAGCGGCTGGCCTTCCACAACACCGCCTTCCAGACCCTGTTCGAGATCGACCCGGCCTGGCTGGACGAACGCCCGACCCACGCCGAACTGCTGGACCGCCTGCGCCAGCGCCGCATGCTGCCCGAGGTCGTCGACTACGCCGGGTGGAAGGCCAACGAGCTCGACTTCTACGGCGCGGCCGCCGCCGCTCCGGACGACAGCTGGTCCCTGCCTGACGGGCGGACGCTGCGGGTCGTGCGCCAGCCGCATCCGCTGGGCGGCATCCTGTTGCTGTTCTCGGACATCACCGACGAGCTGAAGCTGCGCAGCCGCTTCAACGCCCAGCTTCAGGTCCAGACGGCGACGCTGGACAAGCTGAACGACGCCGTGGCCGTGTTCGGCTCGGACGGACGGATGCGTCTGCACAATGAGGCGTTCGAGACCTTCTGGTCCCTGTCGGCCGAGCGGCTGGCGACGGCCGGCGACTTCGACGCGGTGGCCGAGCTGTGCAAGGCCGTCATGCCCGACCCGGCCCTGTGGCTGGGGCTGAAGGCGCGGGTCGCCGACCCCGACCCCGAAAGCCGCGTGGCCGTGTCGGGCGAAGGCCGCACGGCGGACGGCCGGATCGCTGCCTGGCAGACCCGGCCCTTGCCGGACGGCGCGACCCTGGTGGCGTTTTCAGACGTCACCGCCCGGCGCGAACTGGAGCAGGCGCTGGCCGCCAAGGAAGCCGCCCTGCAGGAGGCCCACACCCTGAAGCGCGAGTTCGTCGGCAGCGTCTCCTATGAACTGCGCACGCCGCTCACCACCATCGTCGGCTATTCCGAACTGCTGGAGATGCAGCCCGGCCTGCCGGAACGCAGCCGCCAGCATGCCGGAGCCATCCGTGTCGCCGCCAGCCAGCTGGCCGGCTCCATCGACGACGTGCTGGACATGGCCCAGATCGACGCCGGCGAAATGGAGCTGTCGCTGGGCGACGTGCGGGTCTGCGACCTGCTGGCCGAGGCGGCGGAGGCCGCGCGCGGCAAGATCGAAGGCCGCGGCGCCCGCCTGACCGTCACCTGCCCCGCCGAGATGCGCCCCATCCGCGCTGACGCCAAACGGCTGGCTCAGTCTCTCGATCACCTGCTCGACAACGCCGCCCGCGCGGTCAGCGAGGACGGCGCCGTCACCCTGTCGGCCGAGGCGACCTCGTCCGAGGTCCGCATCCGCGTTCAGGACACCGGACGCGGCATCCCCTATCACCTGCAGGCCCACGTCTTCGACCGCTTCGTCAAACGCGAGCGCGGCGGCCCCGGCGTCGGTCTGGCGCTGGTGAAGGCCCTGGTCGAACTGCACGGCGGCTGGGCCGAGGTCGAAAGCGAACCCGGCAAGGGCGCGGCCTTCATCCTGCACCTGCCGCTCGCCGCCGCGAGCACTGCAGCGGCGCCGGAGTTGCGCCTCGGCTAGATTTTCGGCGCGGCTGCTGTAGAGCGGCGGGGAAACTTCAGGACGTCCGCTGATGACCAAACGCCTCAAGACCGCTCTGATCTATGATTTCGACGGCACCCTCGCGCGCGGCAACATGCAGGAGGTCAGCTTCATCCCCTCCGTGGGTGTGGGCATCGGCGATTTCTGGGGCGAGGCCGAGGCCCTGACGCGGGACGCCGATGCGGACGGCATCCTGATGTACATGCAGCTGATGCTCCAGCACGCGCGCCAGAACGGGGCCCCGATCACGCGGGAGATGCTGCGCGAGCACGGCCAGGACGTGAAGCTGTTCGACGGGCTGAAGTCCGACCTGACCGGCAAGGGCTGGTTCGAGCGCATCAACGCGGTCGGCGCCGAATACGGGCTCGACATCGACCACTACATCATCTCCGCCGGGCTGGAGGAGATGATCGACGGCTGCCCGATCCGCGACGAATTCCACCACGTCTTCGCGTCGAAGTTCGTCTACGACAAGAACGGCGTCGCCATCTGGCCGGCGGTGGGGGTGAACTACACCACCAAGACCCAGTATCTGTTCCGCATCAACAAGGGCGTGCTCAATCACTGGGAGCACGACAAGATCAACAAATTCATGGCCGACGACGACCGGCCGGTGCCGTTCGAGCGGATGATCTTCCTCGGCGATGGAGACACCGACGTCCCCACCATGAAGATGATGCACACCAAGGGCGGCTTCTCGATCGCGGTCTATGACCCGCGCTTCAACGAGAAGGACCAGAAGAAGATCTACAGCCTGATCTCCGAGGACCGGGTGAACTTCGTCGCCGCCGCCGACTACCGCGAGGGATCGGCGCTGGATTTGATCGTGAAAGGCCTGATCGGCCGCATCGCCATCAACGCCGGGACCATGCCGGACGGGGTCTAGGTTAGACCAACGACCTCGACCGTCTGCCCCGCCACCACGGCCTCGTCGCCGACGGTCTTGCCCATCAGGGCGCGGGACAGGGGGCTGACGTGGCTGACGGATCCATTCGCCGGGTCGGCCTCGTCCTCGCCGACGATGCGCCAGGTCTGGGTGCGGCCGTCTTCGCGCAAGAGGGTGACCGAGCCGCCGAAGCGGACGCGGCCGTCGGGCTCGGTCTCGATCAGCTGGGCGCTGGCCCGGCGGGCGGACCAGTAGCGCAGGTCCCGCGTCGCCCGGGCCATGGCTGTGCGATCGGCCTCGATGTCGCCCTTCGCCTGAGCGGCGGCGTATGCGGCCCGCGCCGAGGCCAACTCGGCCTCGATGGCCGCCAGACCTTCGGCGGTCACCAGATTGGGGTGGGGCGAAATCGGACGGTCGGGAAGATCGGCGGCCGTGGCCTCCAGATCCTCCTCGCGGGTGAAGGCGACGCTCATGGGGCCAAAGCGTATGCGCGACCGGCGCGTTCCGGTCTAGAAGGCGGAGGATGAAGAGCCAGCCCAAGATACACGTCATCGGCGCCGGTCCCGCCGGCCTGATGGCCGCCGAGGTTCTGGCCAGGGCCGGAGCGCAGGTGACGCTCCACGAGCGGATGCCGTCGGTGGCGCGGAAATTCCTGATGGCCGGGCGGGGCGGACTGAACCTGACCCATTCCGAGCCGATGGAGCGGTTCGGAGCCCGCTATGGCGAGGCCTCCGGCGCCGTCGCGCCGTGGCTGGCCGTTTTTTCGCCCGCCGACCTGACCGCCTGGGCCGAGGGTCTGGGGCAGGAGACCTTCGTCGGCACCAGCGGGCGTGTGTTTCCCAAGGCCATGAAGGCCTCGCCCCTGCTGCGGGCCTGGCTGGCGCGGCTGGCGGATCTGGGCGTCGAGGTCCGCACCCGCTCGCACTGGACCGGCTGGGCCGACGGCGCCCAGCGCTTCGACACGCCCGACGGCGAACGCCTTGAACGGCCGGACGCGGTGGTGCTGGCCCTCGGCGGCGCCAGCTGGCCCCGGCTGGGTTCTGACGGCGGCTGGACCGGCTGGATCGAGGGGGTCGAGCCCTTCCGACCGGCCAACGGCGGATTCGATGTCTCGTGGTCCGCCGCCTTCGCCGACCGCTTCGCTGGTCAACCGTTGAAAAGCGCGGGCTTCAGCTTCGGCGGACGCACCGTGCGGGGCGAGGCCATGATCGCCCGTTACGGCATCGAGGGCGGGGCCGTCTACGCCCTGTCCGCCGCCCTTCGCGACGCCATCGCCGCCGACGGTTCGGCCCTCCTGACCCTCGATCTGCGCCCTGACCTGTCGGTCGAACAGCTGGCGGCCCGGCTCGACGGCTCGCGCGGCAAGGACAGCGTCTCCAACTGGCTGCGCAAAGCCGCGAAGCTGTCGCCCGCCGCCATCGGTCTGTTGCGTGAAATCCCGGGTGAAATCCCCACCGGCGCCGACAAGCTGGCGAAACGCATCAAGGCCGTCCGCCTGACTTTGACCGGCGCGCAGGGGCTGGAGCGGGCCATCTCCTCAGCGGGCGGGGTGCGGTTCGACGCTGTCGACGACCGTCTGATGCTCACCACCCGCCCCGGCGTCTTCGTCGCCGGAGAGATGCTGGATTGGGAGGCGCCCACCGGCGGCTATCTGCTGCAGGCGTCGATGGCGTCAGGAGTCGTGGCGGCGAAGGGCGTTCTTGACTGGCTGGCGTCACAATCCGCATCTAAGGCCCGGTCATGACCGACGCTCTCGATATACGCGGACGCTGCCCGGACCGTTTCGGCGCCGTGAAGGACGCCTTCGCCGCCAACTTCACCGACGCGCCCGAGGGGCTGAACGAGCTGGGGGCCCGGTTCACGGTTTGTGTGCGCGGCGAGGCGGTCATTGACCTGTGGGCCGGCCATGCGGACACCGCGCGGACCGCGCCCTTCACCGACACGACCCTGGCCCCCGTCTATTCCACCGGCAAGGCGGTGATGGCCCTGCTGACGGCCTCGGCGGTCGAGCGGGGCAAGCTGGCCTACGACGAGCCGGTCGCGGCCCTGTGGCCCGCCTTCGGTCAGGCCGGAAAGGACCGGATCACGGTGGCGCAGTTGCTGAGCCATCAGGCGGGCCTGCCCGGCCTGACCGGCGATTTCGACCCGGCCGTCTGGTTCGACCGGAAGGCGGTGCTGGAAAAGCTGTGCGCCCAGGCGCCGATGTGGCCGCTGGGCGAGGGGTCTGGCTATCACCCCATCACCGTGGGCTATCTGGCCGGCGAGCTGTTCCGCCTGACCGACGGGCGCACAATGGGAACCGCCCTGCGCGAGGACTTCGCCCGCCCGTTCGGCCTTGATCTGTGGATCGGCCTGCCGGTCACGGAACACGGCCGTGTTGCCCAGACGCGCAAGCCCTCGGCCGTGCCGAACCTCGGCGCGCTGGACGCGGTCAAGAAGGCCGCCTTCTTCGACCGCGGCTCATCCCCCGGACCCCGCGAATCCCAGGTCTGGCGCGAACAGGAAATCCCCTCCGCCAACCTGCACGGCACGGCCCTGGGGCTGGCGCGGATGCTGTCGATTCTGGCCACGGGCGGCACGCTCGACGACCGACGCATCCTGTCGCCGGGCGTGGTCGCCGAGGCGGTGAAGGAGCGGGTGCACGGCCAGGACCGCGTCCTGCCTTTCGTCATGAGCTGGGGCGCGGGTTTCACGCGCAACCGGGGCCTGAACATCTTTGGGCCCAACCCGGAAGCCGTCGGCCACTGCGGCTGGGGCGGTTCCTGCGCCTTCGCCGATCCGGCCACGGGGGTCTCGGCCGCCTATGTCATGACCCGCCAGTCGCCGCACCTGATCGGCGACCCCCGGGCGCAACGGTTGATCGAGGCTCTCTACTCGGCTCTCTGACGCTCAGACCGGCTCGACGACGTCCGCCAGCGCCCGCCGTTCGGCCCGCACCCGGAACCACGCCGCGCCCGCAAAGACCATGGCGCCCAGCCAGATGAAGGCGAACGAAATCGCCCGCAGCAGGGTGAAGGGCTCGCCCGACCAGACGCCGACGCCGAACTGCAGCGTCGGGGCCAGGAACTGGATGAAGCCGATGGTCGACAGCGGCAGCCGCCGCGCCGCCCAGGCGAACAGGGCCAGCGGAATGACCGTCCCCGGCCCGGTCAGCAGGGCCAGCAGGAAGTGGTTCGTGGACTCGGTCATATGGCCCAGTCCCTGTGATTGCAGCCAGACCACCCAGCCGATCCCGAACGGCGCCAGCAGCAGGCACTCGACCATCAGCCCGGCCTGCGCGTCCACCGCCACGCGCTTGCGGATCACCCCGTAGGCGCAGAACGAAAAGGCGAGGGCCAGGGATATCCACGGCGGCCGGCCCAAAGCCGCGGCCTGGAACAGCACGCCCACGCCCGCCAGCGCGATGGCGATCCAACCCCAGCGGTCCATCCGCTCACGGAACAGCCACAACCCCACGACCATGTTGAACAGCGGGTTGATGTAGTAGCCGAGGCTGGCCTCAAGCGTTGAGTGGTGCGTCGTTGCCCAGACGTAGAGGCCCCAGTTGACGGCGATCAGGGCCGAGGACAGGGCCAGCCAGCCCAGCAGCTTCGGCGTCGCCAGAACCGTCAGCACCTGCCGCGCTTGCCCGGCCCACAGCACCAGGGCGCCGGCGAACAGCAGCGACCAGGCCGTGCGCTGCGCCAGGATTTCCTCGGCCGTGAAACCCATGCGGCCGAGGGTCATGAACAGCAGGGGCAGGAAGCCCCACAGGGTGTAGCAGGCGACCGCCGAGATCAGGGCTGGCCGCCCGTCGGCGCCGTAGGTCATCGCCCTAGACTGTCAGCGAGCGATAGCCGGACGACGGCTTGATGGTCCCGGTCTCGTCCAGCAGCTGGGCGATCTGGACCGCATTCAGGGCCGCGCCCTTGCGCAGGTTGTCGGAGACAACCCACAGCGACAGGCCGTGCTCGACCGTGTGATCCTTGCGGATGCGGCTGACATAGACGGCGTGCTCGCCCGCGGCGTCGACCGGGGTGATGAAGCCGTCGGCCTCCTGCTTGTCGATCACCAGCACGCCCGGCGCCTCACGCAGGATGGCGCGCGCCTCGTCGGCGGGCAGGGGGCGTTCGAACTCGACCGTCACGGCCTCGGAGTGGCCGACGAAGACCGGCACGCGGACGCAGGTGACCGTCAGCCTGATCGACGGGTCCATGATCTTGTGGACCTCGTTCCACATCTTGGCTTCCTCGTCGGTGTAGCCGTCGTCGAGGAAGCTGCCGATCATCGGGATCAGGTTGAAGGCGATCTGCTTGGAGAAGACCTTGGGTGTGGCGTCGCCCAGGCCGTATATGGCCTTGGTCTGGGTCCACAGCTCGTCCATGCCTTCCTTCCCGGCGCCCGACACCGACTGGTAGGTCGAGACCACGGCACGCCTGATCTTCGCGGCGTCATGCAGGGGCTTCAGGGCCACGACCAGCTGGGCGGTCGAGCAGTTGGGGTTGGCGATGACGTTCTTGCGCAGGTCCTTGACCGCGTCCGGGTTCACCTCGGGCACGATCAGCGGCACGTCGGCGTCCATGCGGAAGGCGGACGAGTTGTCGATGACAACCGGGCCGGCCTTGCCGATCTTCTCGGACCATTCCTTCGACACCTTCGAACCCGCGCTCATCAGCACGAGGTCGACCTTCGAGAAGTCGAAGGTCTCCAGGTTCTGGCACTTCAGGGTCTTGTCGCCGAAGGACACCTCGACGCCCTGGGACTTCCGGGACGCAATGGCGTGCATCTCGTCGACGGGGAACTCCAGCTCCTCCAGTATGCTCAGCATCTCCCGGCCGACATTGCCGGTGGCGCCCACGACAGCGACTTTATAGCCCATCTTTGGTTTGTCCTTCGGACGCCCTATCGCTCGCCGCGCGGCGGCTCGCTGCTTGAGGGCGAATTTTTATGTGTGTGGCGAGGCCTGCATTTAGGCGCTCGCGTCTGTGAAGCAATCGCTTTTCACAGGATCAAGGCCAAGCTAAGCCCAAGTTCGATGGGTTCCCGCATTCGCAACGCTTATGACCGCCGCCTGAAGGATCAGGCCATCCAGCCCGATCCGGCCCAGAAGCAGGCGGTGGAGGCGCTGTCGCGGCTGGAGCGGGATTTGGGCAAGCGCGGCCTGTTCGGCGGCGTTCCGGAGGTGCGGGGGCTGTATCTCTGGGGCCCGCCGGGGCGCGGCAAGTCCATGCTGATGGACCTGTTCTTCGCCTGCGCGCCGGAGAAACGGAAGGTCCGCGCCCACTTCCATGCCTTCATGGCCCGGGTCCATGATCTGATCCGCCAGTGGCGCGAGGGGGACCGCAAGGCGCGTCAGCGGGTGTTCGGCCAGTCGAAGGGCGATGACCCCATCGGTCCGGTCGCGGCCCTGATCGCGTCCGAGGCGCGGCTGTTCTGCTTCGACGAGCTGCAGGTCACCGACATCGCCGACGCCATGATCCTGGGCCGGCTGTTCGAGGCCTTGTTCGACAAGAAGGTGGTTCTGGCCGTCACCTCGAACCGGGCGCCCGAGGACCTGTACAAGGACGGCATCAACCGCCAGCTGTTCCTGCCCTTCATCGATCTGCTCAACCGGCGCTGCGTGGTCGAGAAGGTGGCGGGGCCGGAGGACTGGCGTCTGGCCCGGCTGAGCGTCAGCCGGGTCTGGTATTCCGGGACTGACCCGGGCCGGGAAAACGGCTTCGAGCATCTGTGGAGCCAGCTGAAGGGCGACGAGCCGGAGGAGCCGACGCACCTGACCGTGCTGGGCCGCGATGTGGTGATCGAGCGCACCGTGGGCGGCATGGCGCGGGCCACCTTCGCCGAGCTGTGCGGGAGGCCGTTAGGGCCGCAGGACTATCTGGCCGTGGCTGACCGGTTCCACACCCTGTTCCTTGCGGGCGTGCCGTTGCTGGGCGCCGCGCGCCATGCCGAGGCGCGGCGGCTGGTGACCCTGGTGGACGCCCTGTATGAGGCCAAGACCCGGCTGGTGGTGCTCGCCGAAGGGCCGCCCGAGGCCATTTATCCCGCCGGCGACGGCGCCTTCGAATTCGAGCGCACCGTGTCGCGTCTGAACGAGATGACCAGCCAGAGCTGGCTGAAGTCCGCGACCCACATTTGACGCCGCAAATCCGCCGCGAGCGCTCGACAGGCTCAACGGCGAAACCGGAGACCTCCATGAAACGCCTGCTGCTTCCCGCCCTGACGGCCCTGACGCTGGCCGCCGCCCTGCCCGCCGCGGCCCAGACGCAGGCGCCCCCGGTCGCCGAACCCGTCGCCCTGCCGCCGGTGTCGATGGACACGGTCCGGGCGGTGCGCGACTTCCTGATCGCCGAGGGGCTGGTGGTCGGCGAGCCCACAACCCAGAACGGCTTCCCCGCCCTGCCGATCGCCGAGCCGGGCCTGACCTGGGGGCTGATCTTCTTCCCCTGCGCGGTCGAGAATTGCATGGACGTGCGCTTCAGCGCCGCCTTCACCAACGATCAGGTGACGGCCGACAAGGTCAACGCCTGGAACGCTGACCGGCGCTTCCTGTCGGCGCATTTCGCCCGCACCGAGACGCAAAGCCCCGGCGCCGTGGTCAACTACGATGTGCTGATGCTCCAGCCGGGCGGCCCCGACCGGATCGGCGTGCCGCTCGACATCTGGCGCAGCGGCGTGGCCGGCTTCGCCGTCCATGTCGGCTACTTCCAGTTCGATCAGGAAGCGGTCCCGGCGGCGCAGGGCCAATAAGAAAAAGGGCCGGAGATCACTCTCCGGCCCTTCTCATTTTTGGGGCGCTATCGCTCGGCTCGCGGGGCCTTTCTGCTTGAGCGCGATCAGGCCAGGCTGCTGTCGATATCTTTGCAGGCCTGGATCAGGCCCTGGACGGACTCGACCGACTTGGCGAACATCGCCTTCTCGGCGTCGTCGGTGGTGAACTCGACGATTTTCTCGACGCCGCCGGCGCCGATCAGGGCCGGGACGCCGACGTAGAGGTCGGACAGGCCGTATTCACCCGACAGCCAGACGGCGCAGGGCAGGACGCGCTTCTGGTCCAGCAGATAGGAGCGGGCCATCGCCACGGCGCTTTCGGCCGGGGCATAGAAGGCCGAGCCGGTCTTCAGCAGGGCCACGATCTCGCCGCCGCCCTTGCGGGTGCGCTCGACGATGGCGTCCAGCTCTTCCTGCGACAGGAAGCCGGCCTTGACCGCGTCCGGCAGGGGCAGGCCGCCGACGGTCGAATGGCGCACCATCGGCACCATGTCGTCGCCGTGACCGCCCAGGGTCCAGGCGTGGATGTCCTGAACCGACACGCCGGTCTTTTCAGCCAGGAAGTAGGCGAAGCGGGCGCTGTCCAGCACCCCGGCCATGCCCACGACCTTCTCCTTCGGCAGGCCCGAGAATTTCTGCAGGGCCCAGACCATGGCGTCGAGCGGGTTTGTGATGCAGATGACGAAGGCGTTCGGGGCGTGGGCCTTGATGCCCTCGCCCACGGCCTTCATGACCTTCAGATTGATGCCGATCAGGTCGTCGCGGCTCATGCCCGGCTTGCGCGGCACGCCGGCGGTGACGATGCAGACGTCGGCGCCCGCGATGTCGGCGTAGTCATTGGCGCCCTTCAGGGCCACGTCCTGACCGAAGACGGCCGAGGCCTCGGCGATGTCCAGCGCCTTGCCCTGGGGCGTGCCCTCGGCGATGTCGAACAGGATGATGTCGCCCAGGGCTTCACGCGCCACCACGTGGGCCAGGGTGCCGCCGATCATGCCGGCGCCGATGAGGGCGATCTTTGCGCGAGCCATAGGGTCGTCTCCGGAGGTTTGTGCAGTGCGAAAAGGGAAGGTGGCGGCGGTCTAGACCCGGGCCGCGCTGCTCGCAAGCGCGTGGCGGTTCCAGGCGTCGCCGCGCGGCTTGCGTTCGTGGTTTGTTCGTGGTTCCGTGGGGCAAACGGGAGGAACGACAATGCTGGGCTATATCACTCTGGGCACCATTGATCTGGAGCGGGCGGCGAAATTCTATGACGCGATCGCCGCCGAGCTGGGGACGTCGCGGATGATGGAGTGGCCGGGCGCCATCGCCTGGGGCACGCCGGGCGGAAGCGCGGGGATCGGCATCACCAAACCGTTCAACGGCGAGGCGGCGACCGTGGGCAACGGCGTCATGGCGGCGCTGGAGGCGTCGTCGGTGGAGCAGATCCATCGGCTGCACGAAATCGCGCTCGCCAACGGCGGGACCTGCGAGGGGCCTCCGGGACCGCGCGGGGACAGCTTCTATGCGGCCTATTTCCGCGATCCGGACGGCAACAAGCTGAACGCCTTCATGATGATGGGCGGGGCCGCCGCTTAACGCAGCTTGCGGTGGCGGCGGGCGGCGGTGCAGGGTGGGCCTCCCAATCCGGAGGACGTCCATGCTGAAACGCATCCTGCTCGCCGCTGCTGTCTCGATGATCGCCGCGCCCGCCCTGGCCCAGACGCCGCCGGCGACCATCGGTCAGCAATACATCCCCGCGCCCTGGTGGATGCGCGATCCGGTGATCGCCTCGGTCGGCCATGTGCGGACCGAGATTCCGGCCAACCGGGCGGGGTTCAGCGCCACCTTCATGAATGTGGAGCGGACGGCGGCGGACGCCTCGCGCGTCGCCGCCGAGCGGGTGCGGGCGCTGAGCCAGACCCTGGCCGCCTATGGCGTGGACAAGGTGCGGGTCGAGACGACGCTATCGACCCAGCCGCTCTATGATCAGTACCGCGACGAGAACGGCGTCCTGCGCGACAATGTCCGCTCGGACCGGATCGAACGCTATCAGGCCAGCGCGACCGTCAGCATCACCATCCGCGACGTGGCGGTGCTGGAACGGGTCTATGCGACGGTTCTGGCCTCGTCCCCGACCTCGGTGGGGCAGGTGTATTTCAACCTGCAGCCCGACAACGAAACCCTGAGCTGGCTGGCCCAGGAGGCGGTGAAGGATTCCGCCGGCCGCGCCCGGGCCGCCGCGACGAACGCCGGGGCGCGTCTGGGCGACGTCAAGGTCATCGACCCTTCAGGCCGGGCCTGCGAGACCGATGTGCTGGCGGGCTGGCCGTCCTATGGCGCGAGCGTCGGCGGGGCCACGGACGTGGCCTACGACCGGGGGGCCATGGCCTTTGCGCCGCCGCCTCCCCCCGCGCCGCCCCCTCCGCCCGCGCCGGGCGGCCCCAGCGAGGCCCAGATCGAGGCGGCGCGGCTGGCCTTGCAGCCGCCGCTGCGGGAGCTGACCAGCCAGGCCTGTGTGGTCTACGGCCTGAATTGAGCGGTTTCCGTCCCGATCCGGCGTTCGCGGCCGGCTCCGTCGCGGCGGCGGAGTGGGGGTTGAGCCATGTGCGGGTCCAGAACGACGCGCGGTTTCCCTGGCTGATCCTGATTCCGCGTGTGGCCGGGGCGGTGGAGATCGACGACCTGTCTCCCGCTGACCGGGCCGTGCTGCTGGAGGAGATGATCTGCGCGGGCGAGATCGTGCGGCGGCTGGGCGAGGCGGCCGGACGGCCGGTGGACAAGCTGAACATCGCCGCGCTCGGCAATGTCACGGCCCAGCTGCATGTGCATGTGGTCGGCCGCCGCCGCGACGATCCCCTGTGGCCCGACCCGGTCTGGGGGCGGGGCGTCGCGGAGGCGTATGGCGCGGATGAGCTGGCGGCGGCGCTGGGGGTGGTGCGGGGCTAGGTTCGGCTCAGCCGGATCGGCTGCTCGCGGCCATCCCGGATCAAAACGCCGGTGAAGCCGGACCCGGACGGGGCCAGCACCAGCTCGCAGCGGCCGTCCAGCACGACCGCGGTGCGGCCGTCGTCTCGCGGCGTGGATGCGGCGACGCCCATGTGGCCCCCGCCGTCGCGCCAGGCGCCCTCGACGGAGCCGCCGCCCCCCTCGTCGAACAGCTGCAGTGTGAACAGGGTTTCGCCGTCCTGATCCAGCACCCGCCAGCGGCCGTCCAGCGGCCCCATGCGGCTGTCCATTGTCGCCTCGGCCTGACGGACGCCCCGGTCATAGGCCCGCTCGACCGCGTCGGGCGGCGCTTCATAGTGGCCGCGATAGGCGTCGACGGTGACGGGGGCCTCGGGCGGATGGCGCAGGGGGGCGGACGCGCCTTCCGCCTCCGCATCGGTGACCAGCGGCCCCGTCGGCTCGAACGGCCGGACCGGCGGATCGCTGTAGGCCGGCGACGTGGCCGGCGGCGGCGCGGTCTGCACCGCCAGCGCCGCGAGCGCGATCAGCAGGGTTGATGACATCCGGCGATATTGCCGCGCCTGCGCGGTGATGGCCAGATCGCCCGTCGCACCCTCCGGTCAAGGACGCTCACAGGGGAATTCGCGGGTGCGACCCCACGTTACGGCCGCGTTTCGTTGACAGACGGACCGGCGCGTCCCTAAAGCCTGTCACCAAGAATTCTGGACGCCGGGCCTTGATATTTCCCGGTTTTTGAGAACGGTTCGCATGTCTCAGCCACGGCCCGGCGCGGGCGACTCCTCCAACGATCCGACAGACGACCAGACCGGCCGTTTCGTGACCCAGCCCAACGGGCGGCCCCGGCCCCTGTCGCCGCACCTGCAGGTGTGGCGCTGGCACGTGACCATGCTGGCCTCGATCCTGTTCCGGGTGACCATTGGCGCGGCGACCTTCGGCATGCTGATCCTGGTCGGCTGGCTGGGGGCCTTGGCCTTCGGGCCCGAGGCCTATGGGGCGGTGATGGCCAAATGTCCGCTGCTGGTGCTCGTGATCGGCGTCGGCCTGACCTGGGTGCTGTTCTCGTTCGTGCTGAACGGCGGCCGGCACCTGATCAACGACACCGGAAACGGCCTGACGATCCCGTCCGCCAATCTGCTTTCGCACATCTCCGTCTGGGGGCCGTTCGTCCTGACCGCCCTGTTCTGGATCGGGCTGTTCGCCACCGGGAGGGTTTCGCTGTGAGCGCCGAAACGAAAGCCTACCGCAAGGGCGTGAAGGTGTCCGAGGGCCACGGCGCCGGAGAATGGACGGTCGAGAAGCTGGCTTTGCTGGCCCTGATGCCGTTGAGTGTCTGGCTCGCGCTCAACGCCTGGTCGCTGGCGGGCGCCGACTACGACGCGGTTCTTGCCTGGTTCGCCAACCAGACGAACGCGATCCTGCTGGGGGCGACCGTGGTGGTCTTCTTCCTGTTCGCCAGCCTGGCGTGGAAGGTCATCATCGAGGACTACATCCACAAGCCGGGGACCAAGGCCTTGCTGATCGGCCTGGTGAACCTGATCTGCCTGCTGGCGGTGGTGGCCGCCGTCTTCTTCATCGGGCGTCTGGCGCTCGGGTCGGCGCCGCTGCCGGCCGGTTTCGGAGTCTGATCGCTTATGGCGAGCTATGAATTCGTCGATCACGAATATGACGTCGTCGTCGTCGGCGCCGGGGGCTCGGGCCTCCGCGCGGCGCTGGGCGCGGCGCAGCAGGGGCTGAAGGTCGCCTGCGTCACCAAGGTCTTCCCGACCCGCAGCCACACCGTGGCGGCCCAGGGCGGCATCTCGGCCAGCCTCGGCAACATGGGCGAGGACAGCTGGCAATGGCACATGTACGACACCGTCAAGGGGTCGGACTGGCTGGGCGATCAGGACGCCATCGAATACCTGGTCCGCAACGCGCCCAAGGCCGTCTATGAGCTGGAGCACTGGGGCGTGCCCTTCAGCCGCACCGATGACGGCCGCATCTATCAGCGGGCTTTCGGCGGCATGACCCGCAACTTCGGCGAGGGCCCGGTGCAGCGCACCTGCGCCGCCGCCGACCGCACCGGCCACGCCATCCTGCACACTCTCTACGGCCAGTCGGTGCGCCGCGAGGTGGAGTTCTTCGTCGAGTATTTCGCGCTCGATCTCATCATGCAGGACGGGGCCTGCACCGGCGTGACGGCGCTGAAGCTGGACGACGGGACGATGCACCGGTTCCGGTCCAAGATGGTCGTGCTGGCCACCGGCGGCTATGGCCGGGCCTATTTCAGCGCCACCAGCGCCCACACCTGCACCGGCGACGGCAACGCCATGGTGCTGCGCGCCGGCCTGCCGCTGCAGGACATGGAGTTCGTGCAGTTCCACCCCACCGGCATCTACGGCGCCGGCTGCCTGATCACCGAGGGTGCGCGGGGCGAGGGCGGCTACCTGACCAACTCGGAAGGGGAGCGCTTCATGGAGCGGTACGCCCCGACCGTGAAGGATCTGGCGCCGCGCGACATGGTTTCGCGCTCCATGACCATCGAGATCCGCGAGGGGCGCGGCGTTGGTCCGAACAAGGACCACATCTTCCTGCACCTCGACCACCTCGATCCGAAGATCCTGCACCAGCGCCTGCCGGGCATTTCCGAGAGCGCCAAGATCTTCGCAGGGGTCGACGTGACCAAGGCCCCGATCCCGGTCCTGCCGACGGTCCACTACAACATGGGCGGCATCCCCACGAACTATCACGGCGAAGTCCTGACCAAGGTCGGCGGCAATGCCGACACCGTCGTGCCTGGCCTGATGGCGGTGGGCGAGGCGGCCTGTGTGTCGGTGCACGGCGCCAACCGTCTGGGCTCTAACTCCCTGACCGATCTGGTGGTGTTCGGGCGCGCCGCCGGCCTCCGCTGCGGCGAGGTGGTGGACAAGGCTTCGAAGGTTCCGGATGCGCCGAAATCGGCGACCGACGGGCACATCGCCCGCCTCGACCGCTTCCGCAACGCCAACGGCTCGACTCCGACGGCTCAGCTGCGCATCCAGATGCAGCGGGCGATGCAGTCGGACGCGGCTGTGTTCCGCACCGGCAAGACGCTGGAGGAAGGCGTGGCCAAGCTGCGTTCGATCCACGCCGCCGGCAGCGACATCCGCACCACGGATCGCGGCCTGATCTGGAACACCGACCTGATCGAGACGCTGGAGTACGACAACCTGATCGACCAGGCGATGGTCACCATCGAAGGCGCGCTGAACCGCACGGAATCGCGCGGCGCCCACGCCCGCGAGGACTATCCCGACCGCGACGACGCCCAGTGGATGAAGCACACCCTGGCGTGGAAACGTCCGGGCGAGCAGGTGTCGATCGACTACCGTCCCGTCCACAAGGAACCGATGTCCAAGGACATCGCCTATATCGAACCCAAGGCGCGGGTTTACTGATGGTCCAGCTTTCTCTCCCCCGTGGTTCGAAGCCCTCGAAGGGCAAGGTTCACAAGGCGCCGAAGGGTGCGAAGAACCTCAAGACCTACAAGGTCTATCGCTATGATCCCGAGGTCGACGCCGATCCGCGCTGGGACACGTTCGAGGTCTCGGCCGACGATCACGGCCCGATGCTGCTGGACGCCCTGATCCACATCAAGAACGAGATCGACCCGACCCTGACCTTCCGGCGCTCGTGCCGCGAGGGCATCTGCGGCTCGTGCTCGATGAACATCGACGGGCGCAACACCCTGGCCTGCACCAAGGGCATGGACGAATGCCAGTCAGACACCATCGCCATCGCCCCCCTGCCGCACCAGCCGGTGGTCAAGGATCTGGTGACGGACCTGACGCTGTTCTACGCGCAATACGACTCGATCCAGCCGTATCTCCAGTCCGATGATCCGGACCCGGAGAAGGAGCGTCTTCAGTCGCCCGCCGAGCGCGCCAAGCTGGATGGGCTGTACGAGTGCATCCTGTGCGCCTGCTGCTCGACCAGCTGCCCCAGCTACTGGTGGAACCAGACGGAGTATCTGGGGCCGGCGGCGCTGTTGCAGTCCTATCGCTGGATCGCCGACAGCCGCGATGATGCGACGGACAAGCGCCTCGACGACCTCGAGGATCCGTTCAAGCTCTACCGCTGCCACACCATCATGAACTGCGCCCAGGTCTGCCCCAAGGGCCTGAACCCGGCCAAGGCCATCGCCGAGACCAAGAAGCTGATGATCGCCCCGGGGCGGAAGAAGACCGCCGCCTGATGGCCAAGGTGACCTACATCGAGCATGACGGACGCGAGCATGCGGTCGAGGTCAAGACCGGCCTTTCCGTCATGGAAGGGGCGATCCGCAACAATGTGCCGGGCATCGACGCCGACTGCGGCGGGGCCTGCGCCTGCGCCACCTGCCATGTCTATGTGGACGAGGCATTCCAGGACGTGACCGGCCGGGCCTCAGCCATGGAGGAGTCGATGCTCGACTTCGCCGAGAACGTGCGGCCGAACAGCCGTCTGTCGTGCCAGATCCGGGTGTCGGACGATCTGGACGGCCTGATCGTCCGCCTGCCGGAAGACCAGCACTGAACATGACCATGGCCTCGGGCCGCGCCGACCCCGATCTCGTCGCCCTTGTCGGCCGGCTGATCGCGGACGGCCCGAAACGCCGCCCGCCGGTGATCGGGGTGGCGGGGGCGCAAGGGTCCGGCAAGACGACCCTGGCGCGGGCGGCGGCCGAGGCGTTCGGCGCGGCCCAGATCTCCATCGACGACGTCTATCTGACCCGAGCCGAGCGGGAGGTGATGGCGCGCGACGTGCATCCCCTGTTCATCACGCGCGGCCCGCCGGGGACGCATGATCTGGGTCTGCTGCAACGGCTGATCGATGGCCTGTCGGCGGCGGGGCCGGACGACGAGACACTGATCCCCGACTTCGACAAGCGCGGCGATGATCGCTGGCCGGAAGCGAAGTGGCGGGCATTCCGTGGTCGTCCCTCGGCGATCCTGATAGACGCCTGGTGTCTGGGCACCGTGGCGGAGGATGCGGCGGCGCTGGCCGAGCCGATCAATGATCTGGAGCGGGATCAGGACGCGGATGGGCGCTGGCGGAGGCTAGTCAATGACCGGGTGGCGGGAGACTACGCCGCCTTCGCCGCCCGGATGGACGCCATCCTGTTCCTGAAGGCGCCGGGCTTCGACGTGGTGCTGGACTGGCGCTGCCAGCAGGAGGCGGACCTGCTGGGGGTGGAGCCGGACGATCTTCCGCCGACGGAGCGTCAGCGGCTGAGCGGCTTCATCCAGTATTTCGAGCGCGTGACCCGGCGGATGCTGTCGGGCGGAGTGCGGGCGGATGTCGTCGTTGCGCTGGACCGCGACCGGCGACCCTGCGCAAATAGCCCGGCATGAACGCCTCCCCCGACCGCCGCCTGGAACCCCGCCGCCCCTCCAACAGCCGGGGCGTCGTCGTTGCGCCGGGGCTGGAGATCGCCTGCGTCATCTCCGATCTGTCCGCCTCGGGCATGCGGGTGCGGCTGGAGCGACAGTTGGCGCTCCCGGCCCGGGTCATGCTGGTCGATGTGGCGGAAGGTCTGGCGTACGAGTGCGATGTCGCCTGGAAGAAGGGCAATGAGGCGGGGCTGAAGCGACTGTCGCAATCCAGCCTGCGGGGTCTGGCGCCGTCGCGGCTGCTGCCGGCCCGCGAGGCCTGGATCCGCGCCGGCGGGCGCTGAAACGATTCCGGCGGCAGGCCGTTGGGACTCCCGGTTCAAGGAGTCTGAGATCATGGCCGCACGACCCACCTGGAACGGGCATCTGAAGCTGTCGCTGGTGACCTGCCCGGTCGCCCTCTACACCGCCACATCGAGCGCCAGCCATGTCAGCTTCAACCTGATAAATCCGGAGACCAACAACCGCATCCGTATGGTCCCCACCGACCCGGACACCGGGCCGGTGGAGCGGTCGGAGCTGGTGAAGGGATACGAGGTGTCCAGGGACGAATACGTCCTGTTCGACGACGCTGATTTCGACAAGGTGCGGCTGGAGTCGACCCGCACCATCTCCATCGAGCAGTTCGTGGACGAGGACGAGATCGACCGCCTCTATTGGGACGACCCCTTCTATGTGGTGCCGGAGAAAGGCGTAGGGGCCGAAGCCTTCGCCGTCATCCGCGAGGCGATGAAGACGGCTGGCAAGATCGCCATCGGGCGGCTGGTCCTGCGCGGACGGGAGCGGCAGCTGGCGCTGGAGGTGCGGGGCAAGGGGCTGGTGGCCTATACCCTGCGCCCGCACGAGGAGGTGCGCGACGCCGGCGACTATTTCGACGCCATCCCGGCGGTGAAGGCCGACAAGGACATGGTCGACATCGCCGCCCGCATCATCGCCCAGAAGGACGCCGAATTCGATCCGTCGGGCTTCAGGGACGGCTATGACGACGCCCTGCGCGAACTCATCAAGGCCAAGCAGAAGGGCGGCAAGGGGCTGGTGGAGGTCGAGGAGCCCGACAACACCAATGTCATCGACCTGATGGCCGCCCTGAAGGCCAGCCTGAAGGGATCAGCCGCGCCGGCGAAGAAGGCGGGGGCGAAAAAACCGGCGGCTAAGAAGGCCCCGGCGAAGAAGCCTGCCGCGAAGAAGAAGGCGGCCTGACGCCCTCGGGTCTCAGATCCGTTTCAGCCGCCGCGCATGGCCGCCGACCATGTTCAGGGCCCAGCGGTCGGGCAGGTGTTTGGCCAGACCCGCCATCAGGTTGTTCATGACCCCCGGCGTCACCTGCGCCCGGTTGGCTTCGCAGGCCTCGTAGCCGACGCGGGCGACGTGGTCGGCGGTCTGCCACATCCACTTCGGATAGGCGGCCGAAACCTCGGCGCGGGTGCCGTTGGCGTCGTGGAACTCGGTCAATGTGTAGCCGGGATTGAGGGCCGTGACGTGCACTCCGGTTCCCTGAAGCTCCAGATGCAGGCCCGCCGAGGCCTTGATGAGGAAGCTCTTGATAGGGCCGTAGAGGGTGTCGCCGCCCGTCGCGGGCATCCGCCCGGCCAGCGAGGCGACATTCAGGATCCGCCCGAAACCGCGCTCGACCATCCCCGGCGCCAGGGCCCGCGCCAGCTCGACGGGCGCGGTCAGCATGACCCGGATCATGGCCTGCTGCTGGGCCGGGTCGGTGTTCAGGAACCCCGCCGTTTTCGAGAAGCCCGCGTTGTTGACCAGCCCGTCGACCACAAACCCCTGCGCCGCGATGGTCTCGGCCAGAGCCTGCGCCGCGCCCGGCTCGGCCAGGTCGGCGGGAATGACGGTGACGGTGATGTCGTGCGCGGCCTCCAGCACGGCGGCGAGGCTGCGCAGGGCCGGCGCCCGCCGCGCGGTCAGGATCAGGTCCCAGCCGTTCCGGGCATAGACATGCGCCAGGGCCGCGCCGATGCCGGCCGAGGCGCCCGTAATCAGGATGCGGCGGCGAGCGCTCAAGCGGACGCCTTGGCCCGGCCCGGCGTCGGAATGCCGGCCAGAGAGGCGGCGTCGGACAGCAGCAGGTCGGCGATGGTGATCTTCGACAAGGCGGCCGCTGCGGCCGTATCGGCGGCGGTCAGGGCCCGGGCCACCTGACGCGGAATATGCTCGCCCACCGGGCAGCCCTGGGCCCCCGCGGGCGGCGAACCCAGATGGGCGCAGCCGTGGACGGCGCGCAGCACCACATCCAGCGTGATAGTCTCCGGCTTGTGCAGCAGCCAGGCCCCGCCCGAGGCGCCGGGCCGGGTGGCGATCAGCCCCGCCTTGGCCAGCAGAGCCGTGACGCGGCGCACCACCACCGGATTGGTCGGCACCGAGGCCGCCAGAACCGCGCTGGCCACGGCCTGGGCAGGCGCATAGGCGTCCTTGTGCGCCAGATAGGCGAGGGCGTGGGCGGCGACGGGGAATCTTTGGCTGTCTGACATGGCGTTTCTCTCTCAAGGTAGTGCGAGCGGCCCGGTTTCACAAACGCGGGGAACGGGTCGCTTGCGGACGCGATTGAACCAGCCGATGAAAGGGCCTAAAGGCTCGCCGCTCTTGATGGGGCCCGCCTCCCTGCGGCGCCTTGGAGAAACCGAATGGCCGGGGATGCGCCCCGCGACGAGGGATCAGCCCCCGCCGCCTCTTCCAGCTCCGCTGACACCAATGTGGCGCCCGCCCACCCGCACCCCGCGGCGTCGGACGATCACGGCCACGGCAAGCACGGCAAATGGGGCCTGATCATCGGCGCCATCGGCGTGGTGTTCGGCGACATCGGCACCAGCCCGCTCTATGCCCTGCGTGAAGCCATCGGCCACGCCCAGGAAGGCGTCGGCGGCGACCTGGCGATCATCGGCGTGGTGTCGCTGGCCTTCTGGGCCCTGATGGTGGTGGTGACGTTCAAATACGTCCTGTTCCTGATGCGGGCGGACAACAAGGGCGAAGGCGGCACGCTGGCCCTGATGGCCCTGGCCCAGCACGCCGTCGGGCGGCGCAGCGCCTGGATCTTCATCCTCGGCGTCTGCGGCGCGGCGCTGTTCTACGGCGACGGCATCATCACCCCCGCCATCTCGGTGCTTTCCGCCATCGAGGGGGTCAAGGACGCGCCCGGCGTGGGCACGGCGCTGGACCCCTATATCGTGCCGGTTTCGGCGGCGATCCTGGTGGCCCTGTTCCTGATCCAGTCGCGCGGCACGGCGGGCCTGGCAAAGTATTTCGGCCCGATCACCGCGGTCTGGTTCCTCAGCCTCGGCGGGCTGGGCCTGCTGCACATCTTCGACGACATCTCGATCCTGCGGGCCCTGTCGCCCCATTACGGCGTGCAGTTGCTGATCAACGACGGCTTCCTCGGCTTCGTCATTCTGGGCAGCGTCTTCCTCGCGGTGACGGGGGCCGAGGCCCTCTACGCCGACATGGGCCATTTCGGAAAATCGCCCATCCGCATCGGCTGGATCGGCTTCGTCCTGCCCTGCCTGACGCTGAACTATCTGGGCCAGGGCGCCCTGATCCTCGACAACCCGGGGGCGGCGGACAATCCGTTCTGGTCGATGGTCCCGGCCGTGGCCTACTGGCCGATGCTGGCCCTGGCCACCGCCGCCACCGTGATCGCGTCCCAGGCCGTCATCACCGGCGCCTTCTCGGTGACGCAGCAGGCGGTGCAGCTGGGCCTGCTGCCGCGTATCGAGATCAAGAACACGTCCGAGACCCAGGCAGGGCAGATCTTCGTGCCGGCCGTGAACACCTTCCTGATGGTCGGGGTTCTGGTCCTGCTGTTCGCCTTCCGGAGCACCCACAACCTGACGGCCGCCTACGGGGTCGCCGTGACCGGGGTCATGCTGATCAACACCCTGATGAGCTATTCGGTCATCACCCAGAAGTGGAAGTGGCCGCTGTGGGCCGTGGGCCTGACCCTGGTTCCGTTCGGCTTCATCGACACGGTGTTCCTGACCTCCAACCTGCTGAAGATCCCGGACGGCGCCTGGATGCCGCTGGTGCTGGGCGCGGCGCTGATCCTCTTGATGTGGACCTGGGTGCGCGGCAGCCAGATCCTGGCCGACAAGTCCAAGAAGGACAGCCTGCCGCTGGCCGACCTGATCGAGATGCTGCGCGCCCGCCCGCCGCACCGCGCGCCGGGCACGGCCATCTTCCTGACCTCGGACGCCGACATCGCCCCCGTCGCCCTGATGCACAACCTCAAGCACAACAAGGTTCTGCACGAGAAGAACGTGGTCCTGACCGTGCGCACCACCGACCGTCCGCGTGTCGATGAGAGCCAGCGCATCGTGATGGAGCCCATCAACGACGACTTCAAGAAGATCACCATCAGCTACGGCTTCATGGAGCAGCCCAATGTGCCCCGGGCGCTGGGCCTGTGCCGCAAGCAGGGGCTGAAGTTCGACATCATGTCGACCAGCTTCTTCCTCGGCCGCCGATCGGTGGTGGCCTCGGCGTCCCAGGGCATGCCCCTGTGGCAGGACAAGCTGTTCATCTATCTGATGCGCAACGCCGCCAATCCGACCGACTTCTTCCACATCCCGCCCGGGCGCGTGGTCGAACTGGGCACCCAGGTGACGGTTTGAGCGGCGGCACGCCGAAAGGTCGCGACAAGGCCGGCGGCAACTCCGGCGCGCGCGGCCGCCGCATGGCCGAACAGGCGCGCGGCCCCCGGCGCGAAACGCGGGTGCAGGCCGAGCCTGACGCCGCCATGGACATCGGCGTCGAGGCCCGCATCGCCGCCGGCGAACTGCTGAACGCGGCACTGGAACGGCGCGGCGGCATGGACGAGGCTCTGAACCTGCCCCACATCGCCCACCTGCCCGCGCCCGACCGGGGCTTCGCCCGGGCCACGGCCATGGCGGCCCTGCGCCGTCTGGGCGAGATCGACCAGATTCTGGACCGCCGCCTGCAGAAGACGCCGCCCGCCGCCGTCCTGACCATACTGCGCATCGCCCTGGCCCAGACCCTGGTTCTGGAGACCCCGGCCTTCGCCGCGGTGTCCACGGCGGTGAAACAGGCCGAACGTGACCCCAAGACCCGGCCCTACAAGAACCTCGTCAACGCCGTGCTACGCGGCGTCGGCCGCGACGGCCCCGGCCTGACCACGGCGGAATCCAATCTGCCCGACTGGCTGGCCGCCCGCTGGCGCGCGACCTATGGCGAACAGGCCCTGATCGGCATGGCGCTGGCCGCCCGCGAGGAGCCGCCGACCGACCTCAGCCTCAAGCCCGGCGTGGACGCCGAGGCGCTGGCCGCAGCCGTGGACGGCAATGTCCTGCCCGGCGGCACGGTGCGCACCGGCCTGCGCGGCGACGTCGCCGGCTGGCCCGGCTTCGAGGACGGAACCTGGTGGGTCCAGGACGCCGCCGCCGCCGTCCCGGCCCGCCTGCTGGACGTGAAGGCCGGCGAGACCGCGCTCGACCTCTGCGCCGCCCCGGGGGGCAAGACCCTGCAACTGGCCGCCGCGGGCGCCTCCGTCGTGGCTCTGGACCGTTCCGAAAGCCGGCTGAAGCGCCTGCGCCGGAACTTCGAGCGCACGGGCATGACCGCCGAGGTCGTGGCCGTGCCCGCCGAGGAGTGGGACGATCCGCGGACCTTCGACGCCGTGCTGCTGGACGCGCCCTGCACCGCCACCGGCACCTTCCGCCGCAATCCGGAGGCCCTGCGCGCCACCCGCCCCGCCGAAGTGGCCAAGCTGGCCGACGTCCAGCACCGCCTGCTCGACGTGGCGGCGGCGAAGGTGAAGCCCGGCGGCCGCATGGTCTATTGCGTCTGCTCGCTGGAGCGCGAGGAGGGCGAGACCCAGATCATCGCCTTCCTGCGCCGCAACCCGGCTTTCAAGCTGGCGCCTGTTGATCCCGAAGCTGTAGGCGCACCCTCCGAAGCCTTTGCGAAGGAAGGGTGGCTGCGCATCCTGCCGTCCATGTGGCCGGAGCAGGGAAGTCTCGACGGCTTCTTCGCGGCGAAGCTGGAGCGGATTCCGTAGTCTCCTTCTCCCCTCGAGGGAGAAGGTGGCCCGTGAGGGTCGGATGAGGGGGCTCTGTAAACCCGCTCATTGTCGGAAAGTCAGCCTTTAGTCAGGCAGCCCCCTCATCCGATCGCTCGCGCGATCACCTTCTCCCTCAAGGGGAGAAGGAAACCTGTTGTCGCCTCCGCCTTGCTCCTGCCGCCGACCCGCCTTATCCCCAGACAATGGCCGCGCCCCTGATCTGTCCGTCTATCCTCGCCAGCGACTTCGCCCGTCTGGGCGAGGAGGTTCGGGCGCTGGAGGCGGCGGGCGCCGACTGGGTCCATGTCGACGTCATGGACGGCCATTTCGTCCCGAACCTCACCCTGGGTCCCGACATCGTGAAGGCCATCCGGCCGCATACGTCCCTGCCCTTCGACGTGCACCTGATGGTCGCGCCGGTCGATCCCTGGCTGAAGGCCTATCGCGACGCCGGGGCCGACATCCTGACCGTCCATCCCGAGAGCGGGCCGCACCTGCACCGGACGCTGGGCGCCATCCGCGAGCTGGGGGCCAAGGCGGGAGTGGTCTTCAACCCGGGCACCCCCCTGTCGGTGCTGGAAGAGGTCGTCGACCTGGTCGATCTGGTGCTGATCATGTCGGTCAATCCGGGCTTCGGCGGCCAGAAATTCATCCCCTCCGCGCTCGACAAGATCGCCCGCGCCCGCGCCATTCTCGACCGCGCCGGATCGAGGGCGCACCTCCAGGTCGACGGCGGCGTCACCGCCGACAACGCCGCCGCCTGCGTCGCGGCGGGCGCCGACGCCCTCGTGGCCGGTACGGCGGTCTTCAGAGGCGGCGCATCGGCCTATGCCGCCAACATCGCGGGGCTGAAGCAGG
>DASWYI010000005.1:0-61694 GCA_036405055.1 Brevundimonas sp. | reverse complement strand
CGAGAGAACGGGCAGCTGGGCGACCAGCCAGATGACGACGGGGTAGGCCACACCGAGGATCACCGTGAGGACGAGTAGGGCGCGTAGCGCCGCGACGTGCTGACGTAGAAGGGTGGACATGTCTCACATTCCCGGAAAGAGTTGGACGACCAGGTCGATCAGTTTGATGCCGACGAAGGGTGCGACGATCCCGCCGAGGCCGTAGACGGACAGGTTGCGGCTCAACAGTTTCGACGCGCTCCCCGGCGTGTACCGCACACCACGCAGGGCCAGCGGGATCAGCGCCACGATCACCAGGGCGTTGAAGATCACCGCCGACAGGATCGCGCTCTCGGGGCTGCCCAGCTGCATGACGTTCAGCGCGCCCAGGGACGGCAGGGCGACCACGAACATCGCCGGAATGATGGCGAAATACTTGGCCACGTCGTTGGCGATGCTGAACGTAGTCAGGGCGCCGCGCGTGATCAGCAACTGCTTGCCCACCTCGACGATCTCGATGACCTTGGTCGGGTCGCTGTCCAGGTCGACCATATTGCCGGCCTCGCGCGCAGCCTGGGCGCCCGTCTGCATCGCCACGCCGACATCGGCCTGGGCAAGGGCCGGCGCATCGTTCGCCCCGTCGCCGCACATGGCGACCAGACGCCCCTTGGCCTGCTCCTCGCGGATCAGCCGCAGCTTGTCCTCGGGCGTGGCCTCGGCGAGATAGTCGTCGACCCCGGCCTCCGAGGCGATGGCCGCCGCCGTCACCGGGTTGTCGCCGGTGATCATGACGGTGCGCAGTCCCATGCGGCGCAGGTCGGCGAACCGTTCCTTCACCCCCGGCTTGACCACGTCCTTCAGATGGATGACCCCGACAAGAACATCGTCCTGGGTCACGGCCAAAGGCGTACCGCCAGAGCGGGCGATGCGGTCCACGGCGGCCCGGAACTCGGCAGGCGCATCGCTGTCTTTCAAGCCCAGCGACTTCAGCACCGCATCCACTGCGCCCTTGCGCCACGATGCCTTGCCGACCTCAAGGCCCGACTGACGGGTGACGGCGCTGAACGGGATCACCTTGGCGCCGTCCGGCTGCTCGACGACCACCCCGGCGTTGCGGCCCAGTTCGATGATCGAGCGGCCTTCCGGCGTCTCGTCCGCCAGGGAGGCGGTGACGGCGGCGCGCAGGGCCACTTCGGGGCGCACGCCTGGCGCCGGGATGACCTCGGTGGCCATGCGGTTGCCGAAGGTGATGGTGCCGGTCTTGTCCAGCAACAGGGTGTCCACGTCGCCGGAGGCTTCGACTGCCCGGCCCGAGGTGGCCAGCACATTGACCTTCAGCAGCCGGTCCATCCCCGCGATCCCCACGGCCGACAACAGCCCGCCGATGGTCGTGGGGATCAGGGTGATGAACAGGGCGCCCAGCACGATGGGATCCAGCGTCACCCCCGAATAGGCGCCCAGACCCAGCAGCGTCACCACCGCGATCAGGAACACCAGCGTCAGCCCGGCCAGCAGCACCGACAGCGCCAGCTCGTTCGGCGTCTTGCGGCGGTTCGCCCCCTCTACCATCGCGATCATGCGGTCGAGGAAGGTGGACCCCGGCGCCGAGGTGATGCGCACCTTGATCCAGTCCGACACCACCGTGGTCCCACCCGTGACGGCTGAACGGTCGCCGCCCGCCTCGCGGATCACCGGTGCGCTTTCCCCGGTGATGGCGGCCTCATTGACCGAGGCCACGCCCTCGATGATCTCGCCGTCAGAGGCGATGACGTCCCCCGCCTCGACCAGGATGACGGCCCCGACCTGCAGCTCATGCGCCGGGGTCGGCACCACCGTGCCCGTCTTGGGATCGACGATCAGCTTGGCCTTGGTCGTCACGCGGGTGGCGCGCAGGCTGTCGGCGGCGGCCTTGCCCCGCCCTTCGGCGACGCTTTCGGCGACGTTGGCGAACAGAACCGTGGCCCACAGCCACAGGGCCAGCTGGATGACGAAGCCGGCGGACTGGCCGCCCGCGATCGCCGCGGCGGCCGACACCGTCGCCAGCAACGCTACGATCCAGGTGGTGAAGATCACCGGATTACGCAGCAGATGCCTGGGATTCAGCTTGATGAAGGCGTCGCCCAGGGCGCGGCCCAGCATGGCGCCGGACAGGCCGCCGGCTAGGGGAGCGGCCCGGCGTGTTTCGCCCAGGTGCTCGGGGTTTGCGAAAGTCATGTGCGGGGGTCCGTTCGGATCACGAGGCCGCACCGGCGAGCATCTGGAAATGCTCGACGATGGGTCCAAGGGCGAGGGCGGGGAAGAACTGCAACCCGCCCAGGATGAGGATGACGCCGATCAGCAGGCCGATGAACAGGGGCCCGTGGGTCGGCAGGGTGCCGGCGCTGGGCGCCAGCTTCGGCTTGGCCACCAGACTGCCGGCGATGGCCAGCACCGCGATGGCGGGCACAAACCGGCCCATCAGCATGCTCAGGCCCAGGGTCGTGTTCCACCAGGGCGCGTTGGCGGTCAGGCCGGCAAAGGCCGAGCCGTTGTTCGCCGCCGCCGAGGTGTAGGCATACAGCATCTCCGACAGGCCGTGCGGCCCGTGGTTCAGCAGCCCCGCCATCGCCGTCGGGAACACCGCCGCGGCCGAGGTGAAGCCCAGGATGGCCAGCGGCAGCACCAGCACCGCGATCATGGCGAACTGGATTTCGCGCGCCTCGATCTTCTTGCCCAGATACTCGGGCGTGCGACCGACCATCAGGCCCGCGACGAACACCGCCAGCATAGCCATCACGACCATGATCGCGATGCCTGAGCCGATGCCGCCCGGCAGGATCTCGCCCAGTTGCATCAGGAACATCGTCAGCCCACCCGACAGCGGCATCATGCTGCCGTGCATGGCGTTGACCGAGCCGTTGGACGCGCCCGTGGTCTGACCGGCCCAGGCGACCGAGGCCGGCACGCCGAAGCGAACCTCCTTGCCCTCCATATTGACCGGCTGCTCGATCCCGGCGACGACCAGCGCCGGCGCGGGCTGGCTTTCGGCCGCATAGATGCCGGCGGTGCAGACGGCCAGCAGGGCGAAGGCCGCGACGACCAGCGCCCGCACGTCCCGCTTCGCCAGCACGCTGCGGCCGAATGCGAAGAAGGCGGCCCAGCCCAGCACATTGATCGACACGGCGGTGATCAGGTTGGTCAGGGCCGAGGGATTCTCGAACGGGTGGGCCGAGTTGACGTTGAAGACGCCGCCGCCGTTGATGCCCAGCTGCTTGATGGCCAGCTGGCTGGCCGCCGGGAACAGCGACAGGGTCTGCGACCCGCCTTCGACGCCGGTCGCGCTGGCTGACGCTGCAAGGCTCTGCACCACGCCCAGCCCGGCCAGCACCACCGCCAGAACGAACGACGCCGGCAGCAGCAGATAGAGGGTGGTCCGGGTCATGTCGGCCCAGAAATTGCCGACCCCCTCCCCGCGATTGGCCACGAACGCCCGCGCCAGAGCCGCAGCGATGGCGGCGCCGGTGGCGGCTGACAGGAAGTTCTGCACCGTCAGGCCAGCCATCTGGGTCAGGGACGACATCGTCGTCTCGCCGCCATAGCTCTGCCAGTTGGTGTTGGTCACAAAGCTGACGGCGGTGTTGAACGCCAGATGCGGCGAAACACCGTCAAACCCCTGCGGATTCAGCGGCAAGACGCCTTGGAGGCGCAGCATCGCATACAGCAGCAGGAAGCCTGCCAGGTTGAACGCCAGCAGCGCCCCGGCATAGCCCAGCCAGCCCTGGCTGCGCTTCGGATCGATGCCCGCAGCCTTGTAGAACACGCGCTCGACGGGACGCAGAACGGGGTCCAGCCACGTCCGCTCGCCGTTCCAGACGCGCGACAGATAGATCCCCAGCGGCCATGCGATCAGCACGGACAGGCTCAGGGTCAGGGCGATTTCCGCCCATCCTTGGATGGTCATGGCGGCGGCTCCCTAGAACCGCTCGGGGCGCAGCAGCGCTGCGACCATATAGCCGGCGACGACAATCGCGCCGACGGCCCAGAGTATGGCGACAACCATCGTCACACCCGCTTCAGGAAAGCGGCGAGCGCGGCGAAGGCCAGAAAGGCCCCGCCGCCCGTCGCCAGAAAGATCAGATCGGCCATGCCGAGGTCTCCAGCTCAGTTCGAGCTGGTTGGAGCACCGATGGGCGTAAGGGCGCGATGTGGGTTGGGGGCGGCGGCATAAGGGGCGCGTAAGGAAGATGGAAGCAACCCCGGCTCCCACTGACGCCTGGAGGGCTTGAAGGGTCGACCTCTATTCTATATTGCGACGCGTTCTCATTCTCATGAAAGCGTTACTGATGTTCCGGTCTCTTCTCCTCGCTTCCTGCTGCGCCGCCGCCGTCGCCAGCCCCTGTCTGGCCCAGGAGGTGGAGACACAGGTCGACGAGATCGTGGTGACCGGGTCTCAGGTCACCCTCACCTCATCCTACGCGGGCGGCCAGGTGGCGCGAGGCGGCCGCGTCGGCCTGTTCGGCGCCATGAACGTCATGGACACGCCCTTCGCCTCGACCAACTACACCGAGGCCCTGGTCCGCGATCAGCAGTCGCGCAGCGTCGGTGACGTGCTGCAAAACGATCCGGCGGTGCGGGTCAGCAAGGGCTTCGGCAACTTCCAGGAACTGTACGTCATCCGCGGCTTCCCCGTTTATTCGGACGACATGACCTACAACGGCCTCTACGGCGTCCTGCCCCGTCAATTCGTGGCGGCGGAGTTCCTGGAACGGGTCGAGGTCTTCCACGGCGCGACCGCCTTCCTGAACGGCGCGGCCCCGGGCGGCAGCGGCGTCGGCGGCGCCTTCAACCTGACGCCCAAGCGCGCGGGCGATGGCCCTCTGACCCGCGTGACCGCCGGTCTGGACGGCGAGAGCGAGCTCTACCTTGCGGCCGATCTGGCTCGCCGGTTCGGCGAGGATCAGGCCTACGGCGCCCGCCTGAACATCGCACGCCGGGACGGCGAGGCCGGCGTGGAGCGCGAGGACCGCACCCTGACCGCTGTCGGCCTTGGTCTGGATCGCCGCGGTGAACGCGTGCGCTTCTCGGCCGACATCGGCCATCAGGACCACCACATCGACGCCCCGCGCCCGACGGTCACGCCCAACGGCGCGATCCCGGCGCCGCCCTCGGCTGAAACCAACTTCGCCCAGCCCTGGACCTATACGGACGAGGTCCAGACCTTCGGCGTCGCGCGCGGCGAGTTCGACCTCAGCGACACGGTCACCGCCTGGGCTGCCTTTGGCGGACGCCAGGGAACGGAATCCAACGTTCTGGCCAACCCCAACGCCAACCCGGACGGCTCGCTGACCGCCTACCGGTTCGACAATGCGCGTGAGGACACCATCTGGTCCGGCGATATCGGCGTCCGCGCCGAGATTTCCACGGGCGGCGTTGACCACCGCATCGTCGCCTCGGCCTCGCAGGTGCAGCTGAAATCCAGAAACGCCTACGCCTTCTCCAGCTTCTTCACCCCCTTTGCCAGCGACCTGTACCAGCCCGTGGACGTGGCCCCTCCGGCGGCGACCTTCTTCACCGGCGGCGATCTGGACGACCCGCTGGTGACCGAGCGCGTCACCAACTCCAGTGTCGCCCTGGCCGACATGGCGTCGTTCATGGAGGGCCGCCTGATCGCGACCGTCGGCGCGCGTTACCAGCAGATCGAGACCCGCACCTATGACTACAACACCGGGGCCGGCGCCCCCCGCTACGAGAGCGACGCGACAACCCCGGTCTTCGCCTTGGTCTACAAGCCGATCGAGCACATCTCGCTCTACGCCAACTACGCCGAGGCCCTGATCCCCGGAAAGATCGCGCCCGCGGTCAGCGGCGGCACGCCCGTGACCAACGCCGGCGAGGTGCTGGCCCCGTTCCGCGGCGAACAGGCCGAGGTGGGCATGAAGTATGATCTCGGCCGCTTCGGCGGCAGCGTCAGCCTGTTCCGCACCACACAGCCCAGCGCCGTCGTCACCGGCGGGATCTTCGCCGCCGATGGCGAACAGGAGAACCGCGGCGTGGAGATCGCCTTCTTCGGCGAGCCTCGCGACGGCCTGCGCATCCTGGGCGGCTGGACCTGGCTGGACGCCGAACTGAAGCGCACCCAGGGTGGCGCCTTCGACGGTCTGCGCCCCATCGGCACGCCTGAAATCCAGGGCAACATCAATGTGGTCTGGGACGTGCCCGCGGTCGAGGGCCTGTCGCTGGAAGGCCGCGTGGTCCACACCGGCGCCCAGCCGGCCAACCAGACCAACACCGTCGAGCTGGACAGCTGGACCCGCATGGACGCCGGACTGCGATACGACGCCGAGGCGGCCGGGCGGCCGATCACGCTTCGCGCCCGCATCGAAAACCTGACGGACGAGGATCACTGGGTGGCGGTGGGCGGCTATCCCGACGCCAACTACCTGACCCTCGGCGCGCCACGCACCCTGCGGGTGTCGCTGTCGACGGACTTCTGAGGCCGATGAAGCCGGGGGCCATCCGGGCCTGGTCGTGGGTGCATGAGTGGTCGAGTCTGGTCTCGACCCTCTTCCTGCTGATGCTCTGCGTCACCGGCCTGCCGCTGGTGTTCACACATGAGCTGAACCACGTCTTGCTGGACCAGAGCTGGAAGCCCGCCGACGCGACCGCGAAGCGCCTGAACCTCGATCAGGTTCTGGACGTCGCCCTGTCGCGCCAGCCGGGCGACGTGCCGGCCTTCATGAGCTTTGATGAAGACCGGCCGGTGGTGAACGTCACCAGCCGGGCGCCCGACGCGCCGGAAGGCCAGTTCAACTTCCAGCCCATCGATCAGACCAGCGGCGACGCCGCCCCGCCGGTGGCGGGCCACCCCGCGCTGGAGTTCCTGCTTCAGCTCCACACGGACATGTTCCTCGGCCTCCCGGGCATGCTCTTCCTGGGCCTCATGGGGCTGCTGCTGATTGTCGCCGTGGTGTCCGGCGTCGTTCTCTATGCGCCCTTCATGCGCCGCCTGCCGTTCGGGACCCTGAGACTGGACAGGGCGCCGCGCACCCGCTGGCTCGACTATCACAACCTGCTGGGCGTCGTGACCGTCGTCTGGGTGGTGGTGGTCGGGGCGACCGGCGTCGTGAACACCCTCGCCACGCCGATCCTCGCCTACTGGAAGGACGATGCCCTTAAGGCGCTGACCGCCGCCAACGACCAGCCTGCGCCGGTCGGCGAATGGGCCTCGCTGGACCAGGCCGTCACCCGCGCCCGCGCCGCCCTGCCCGGCATGACGCTGCAGTTCGTGGCCTTCCCGGGCACGGCCTACACGACGGACCACCACTACGCCGTCTTCTTCCACGGCGAGACGCCGCTGACGGCCCGCATGACCACGCCGGCGCTGATCGACGTCCGCACCGGCGAGCTGACCGCCGTCGCGCCCGTCCCCTGGTATGTGAAGACCCTGTCTCTGTCCCAGCCGCTGCACTTCGGCGACTACGGCGGGCTGGGGCTCAAGATCATCTGGGCGCTTCTGGATGTCATGACGATCATCGTGCTGGGCTCGGGCGTCTATCTCTGGATCGCCAAACGCCAGCGGCGGGCGTCATGAGGCGGACAGGTCTCACCCTGGCGGCCGTCTTCGGCGTCCCCCTGATGCTGGGTGTGGCAGGCCTTATCGGCCTGGTCGGCGCCCTGATCGGCGAAGGCCCCTGGAACGCCATCGGCGCCGCCCTGCTGGCGGCCCCCTGCGCGACAGTAATGTGGGCAAGGCTTCGTCGAGGCCCCGAAACCTGACGCGGCCTCTTCTCGCAGCGACGCGCCTGCGGATCAGACGTCGGCGACCGCGGCGTTGAGTAACTCGCCCACGGCCCGGGCGTGGTGGAGCAGGGCCGGGTTGTCGATGGCGCTCATGGAGGCAGCCGGATCGATGGCGAACACCTCGACGCCGGCCTCCGCCTGCTGGACCACGACATTGCAAGGCAGCATGACCCCGACGTGAGGCTCCATCAGCAGGGCCTCGTGCGCCATGACCGGATTGCAGGCGCCGAGGATCCGGTAGGGCCGGAATTCCTGGCCGATCTTTACCTTCAGCGTCGCCTGGACGTCGATCTCGGTGAGGACCCCGAAGCCGTGTTTCTGAAGGGCGGCGCGGGTGCGTTCCACGACGGCGTCGAAGTCGCCCTCGACGGTGCGGGCGGTGAAATAGCTCATGGGGTCGGGTCCTTCGGCTTGTCGCGATAGATGTCGCACAGCAGGGCGATGACCCGGGCGGCGGCCGGATCGGCGATGCCGTAGTAGATGGTCTGGGCGTCACGGCGCGGGGCGATGACGCCGGCGTCGCGCAGGCGGGCCAGGTGCTGCGAACAGGCCGACTGCGACAGGCCGACATAGGCCGCCAAATCACCGACGGCGCAGTCGCCTTCGCTGAGCCGGCACATCAGCATCAGCCGCTGCTCGTTGGCGAACAGCCGCATCAGACGGGCGGCCGGGGCGGCGCTGGCCTCGAGCTCGGCCAGGGAGGCGGCGTTCGGGGTGGGAAGGGCGTCGGTCATGGCGTCTCTTTCGCGGATCCGGGCGCGGCCGGGAACAGGCCGTCGTCCTTCAATGCGATATAGATCGCCGGGATCACCAGCACCGTCAGAATCGTCGAGGAAATCAGACCGAACAGCAGCGAAATGGCCAGACCCTGGAAGATCGGGTCGAACAGGATCACGGCCGCCCCGATCATGGCCGCCAGCGCGGTCAGCAGGATGGGCTTGAACCGGATGGCCCCGGCCTCCAGCAAGACCTCTCGCAGGGGCCGTCCCGGCGTTCGGGCGTGGCGGATGAAATCGACCAGCAGGATCGAATTCCGCACGATGATCCCGGCCAGGGCGATGAAGCCGATCATCGAGGTGGCAGTGAAAGGCGCGCCGAACAGCATGTGCCCGATGACGATGCCGATCAGGGTCAGGGGGATGGGCGTCAGGATCACCAGCGGGATGCGGAAATCCTTGAACTGGGCGACGACCAGAACATAGATCCCCAGCAGGGCCACGCCGAAGGCGGCGCCCATGTCGCGGAAGGTCACCCAGGTGATCTCCCATTCGCCGTCCCACAGCACGGAGGGGACGGTCTCGTCCGTCGGCTGGCCGTTGAGCCGGACCTCGGGACGCGGCAGACCTTTCCAGTCGTGGGACTTGATGGCCGCATCAATGGCCAAAATGCCATAGATCGGCGCCTCGAACTGGCCCGCCAGTTCGGCAGTGACCATTTCGGCGGCGCGGCCGTCGCGGCGATAGACCGGCCACCCGGCCAGCTCGTGACGGGCCTCGACCACCTCTCCCAGTTCGACCAGCCGGTGGCCGCCGTCGATCATGGTCACGGCCACCGGCATGACGGCCATCTGTTCGTTCCACGTCCGGGCCGACTGGGGCAGACGCACGGCGATCTCCACCGGGGTGCGCTCGTCATCACGGACGGAGTAGCCAAGCACCTGTCCGCCCATGACGGCGGCGATGGAGTCGTGCATCTCGCGCTCGGAAAGGCCGAACCGCTCGATCTTCTCGCGGTCGGGGATCAGGCGCAGCACCGGGCGGCGGACGCCGTAGCTGTTGTCCACGTCGACCACCGAGGATTCCGCCCGGAACAGGGTCTCCAGCTCGGCGGCCACGGCGCGCCGGGTGGCGGCATCAGGGCCATAGACCTCGGCCAGCAGGGTCGCCAGCACCGGAGGCCCCGGCGGCGCCTCGACCACCTTGATCGAGGCCCCGGCCGGCAACGGCAGATCGGCCAGACGCCGACGCAGGTCCAAGGCCACGGCGTGGCTGCTGCGGCCGCGCTCGTCCTTGGGCGCCAGCATGACGGCAAGATCGCCCTGCTCGGCCCCGGCGCGCAGGAAGTAGTGACGCACCAGACCGTTGAAGTTGAATGGCGCGGCGGTCCCGGCGTAGCTCTCCAGCGACTCCACCTCGGGCAGACCTCCCGCCACGGCCGCGGCCCCGGCCAAGGTGCGCTCGGTGGCCTCGAGGCTGGTTCCCTCGGGCATGTCTAGCACGACCTGCAGCTCTGACTTGTTGTCGAACGGCAGCAGCTTCACCGGCACGGCGCGGAAGCCGAACATCGACATGGCCAGCAGGGTGGCGAGGCCGACGGCGATCAGGAAGGTCCAGGCGCTGCGACGGCTGCGGATCACCGGCGTCGCCACCTTGCGATACAGCCGGCCCAGCGCGCCCTCGCCGTGCTCATGAGCCTTGCCGCCGGCCAGGGTCTTGCGGGCCAGCCGGATCATCAGCCAGGGCGCGATGACCACGGCGACGAAGAAGGAGAAGACCATGGCCGCCGAGGCGTTGACCGGGATCGGCGCCATGTAGGGCCCCATCAGGCCGGAGACGAACAGCATGGGCAGCAGCGCCGCGACCACGGTCAGGGTGGCCACCACGGTGGGGTTGCCGACCTCGGCCACGGCCTCGACGGCGGCCTGGGCGCGGCTGCGGCCGTCGTTCATGGCCCAGTGGCGGGCGATGTTCTCGATCATGACGATGGCGTCGTCGACGAGGATGCCGATCGAGAAGATCAGGGCGAACAGGCTGACCCGGTTGATGGTGTAGCCCATCAAGTTCGAGGCGAAGAGGGTCAGCAGGATGGTCGTCGGGATCACCACCGCCGTCACGCCCGCCTCGCGCCAGCCGATGGCGAAGCCGATCAGGATGACGATGGAAAAGGTCGCCAGGCCAAGATGCATCAGCAGCTCATTGGCCTTTTCATTGGCCGTCTCGCCGTAGTCGCGGGTGACCACGACCTCCAGCCCGTCCGGGATCAGCGTGCCCTTCAGGGCATCCACACGCTGCATCACCCCGTGGGAGACGACCACGGCGTTGGCGCCCTGACGCTTGGCCACCGCCAGGCTCACGGCGGGCGTCCGGCTCCAGCCGTCGCCGGCGCGGGCGTAGTGGGCGGCGCGGGCCTGATCCTCGCGCGGCGCCTGGACCACGGTCGCCACGTCGCGCAGATAGACCGCCTCCCCCGCCATCGACCGGACGGTCAGCAGGGAGGCGTCAACCGAGGTGGCCAGCCGTTGCCCCGAGCGCACGGACACGGCCTGGCCCTGATCGCGGAAGGCGCCGGCGGGGAAGCTGCGATTGGCCTGGGCCACCGTCTCGAGCACCGCGGACAGGGCCACGCCACGCGCGGCCATGCGGACCGGATCGGGCTCGACCCGTATCTCCGATGGGCGTCCGCCGACGATGAAGGTCAGGCCGACGTCCTCGACCTTGCCGATCTCGGTGCGCAGGCGCGCGGCGACGTCGTAGAGGGCCTGATCGCTCCAGCGCCCGGCGACGTCGGCGCGCGGCGTCAGGGTCAGGACCACCGCGGGCACGTCGTTGATCCCCCGGGTGACGATCTGCGGCTCGGACACGCCGACGGGAATGGAGCCGTAGTTGGCGCGCACCTTTTCATGGACGCGAACCGCCGCGTCGTCGGGGTCGGAGCCGACCACGAAGCGGGCGGTGACCATCACCCGGTCATCCTGCACCTGGGTGTAGACATGCTCGACGCCGTCAATGCTGCGGACGATGGCCTCCAAGGGCTTGGCCGCCAGTTCGGTTGCGTCGGAGGCGCTCAGCCCCGGCGCCGCGACCATGATGTCCACCATCGGCACGCTGATCTGCGGCTCCTCCTCGCGGGGGATCGACAGCACCGCCATCAGGCCGACGGCGATCGCCGCCAGCAGCATAAGGGGCGTCAGGGGCGAATTGAGCGTGGCGCGCGTCAGCCGCCCTGAAAGGCCGAGGTTCATCGGGCCGTCTCCGGAGCCAGAACGACATCGCCGGCCCTCAGGCCCGACAACACCTCCACCCGATCATCGGCGACAGGACCGACCAACTGGACCGGCGCTTCGCTGACACGGCCGGCGCGGTCGATGGTGCGGACGAAATCAATGCCGTAGCGGGTGGAGACGAAGCGGCGCGGCAACACCAGAGCACGCCTCTGGCCAATTGGAACCTGAACCGTGACGCGCTGTCCGACCCGGTTGCTGTCCAGCCCCGCGACGGTGATGTCCGCCACGGTCTGGCCTGCGGTGGCGGCCGGATAGACCTGGGCGATGGTCCCGGCGCCGACGCCCGGCAGATCCCCGGACGAAACGATGACGCTCTGGCCGACCCGCAGGTTGCGACCTTGAGCCTCAGGCAGCTCAAGTCTCAGGACCAGGGGTCCGGCCGTGATGGTCGCGACCGACTGTCCGGCGCTGACCACCGAGCCGGCGGGCACGTCGGCGGTCAGAACCCGCCCGGACGTGGGGGCCAGTATGCGCCCCTGGGCTCCGGTCTCGGCGCTGGCCGAACGCAAGGCATGCGCCGCCCGGACCTGGGCGTCGGCCGCCCGTGAGGCGGCGATGGCCTGATCGAGCCGGGCCTGGGCGTAGATTCCGCGATCGAACAGCGTCTGGGTTCGCGACAGGTCGGCCCTGGCGCGCGCGGCCTCGGCTTCGGCCGCCGCCACCTGCGCTCCGTACGCCGCCGTTTCGAGGCCTACCCGGTTATCGGTGACCACGCCGATGACCTGGCCCTGACGCACCGTGTCGCCCTCGCGCACGTTCAACTGGCTGAGCGTGCCGGGAATGCGGGCGCGGGCTTCACCGAGGTCGCGCGAGACCACCACGGCAGAGGCGGGCTTGACCGCGTCGATCAGGGCTTCGGCCACGGTCAGACGTTCACCCCGCGCGGGTGCGGTCGCCGCGACCTCGGGCTTTCCACCGCAGGCCGACAGGCCGCCGGCCAGAAGGGCGGTTGCGGCCAGGGCGGCGAACAGGGCCATGGGCGTCTTCATTGGGGCGTCCTTATGTAAGCTTGCGCTAATATTAGATTAGTCTAATATGATTGCAAGCCTGAGCACTGTCCTCCCGGCGCCGATGTCGAGCCTTGATGCGGATCAAGGCGCGATGGAGCCGAGGCGGCGCAGGATCAGGCGTCAACGAACCCTCCCGGGAAGGAGACCGCGTATGGATCGGCCCACCATCGTCATCCTCGGCGCAGGCCTCGGCGGCGCCATAGCCGCCTACGAAATTCGCGACACCCTCGGCGACCGTGCCCGGATCGTCATGGTGTCGAAGGGCGACATCTTCCATTTCACGCCGTCCAACCCCTGGGTGGCGGTGAACTGGCGCAAGCGCGAGGCCATCGAGGTCAGCCTGCCGGAGGTGATGAAGCGCAAGGGTGTGGAGTTCATCAACGTCGGCGCCAGCCGCATCCGGCCGGCCGACAAGGGCATCGACCTGACCGACGGCCGCAGCCTTCACTACGACTATCTGGTCATCGCCACCGGGCCCGATCTGGCCTTCGACGAGATTCCGGGCCTCGGCCCTGACGGCCACACCGTCTCGATCTGCCATGTGGACCACGCCGTGCATGCGGCCGAGGCCTTCGACTGCTTCGTGGAAAACCCCGGCCCGATCGTGGTCGGGGCGGTTCAGGGCGCCTCGTGCTTCGGACCGGCCTATGAGTTTGCCATGATCCTCGACACCGAACTGCGCCGCCGCAAGCTGCGCGACAAGGTGCCGATGACCTTCGTCACCTCGGAGCCCTATATCGGCCACCTGGGTCTGGACGGGGTCGGCGACACCAAGGGACTGCTGGAAAGCGAGATGCGCCAGCGGCACATCAAGTGGGTCACCAATGCGAAGGTGAAGAGCGTCGACGCTGGTCTGATGCATGTCGAGGAGATCGGCGAGGACGGAGGCGTGAAAGCGAACCACGACCTGCCCTTCGCCTACTCCATGATGCTGCCCGCCTTCCGCGGCGTCGAGGCGGTGCGCGGGACGGAGGGACTGACCAATCCGCGCGGCTTCATCCTGGTGGACAAACACCAGCGCAACCCGGCCTGGCCGGACATCTTCGCGCTGGGCGTCTGCATCGCGATCCCGCCCACGGGCCCGACGCCGGTGCCTGTCGGGGTGCCCAAGACCGGCTTCATGATCGAGAGCATGGTCACGGCCATCGCGGCCAATCTGAAGCAGATCCTCGCCGGCCAGGCGCCGACGAACGAAGCCAGCTGGAACGCCATCTGCCTGGCCGATTTCGGCGACGGCGGGGTGGCCTTCATGGCCCAGCCGCAGATCCCGCCGCGCAACATCAACTGGTCGGCCAGCGGCCGCTGGGTCCACGCCGCCAAGGTCGCCTTCGAAGGCTACTTCCTGCACAAGGTCCGCAAGGGCCAGGCCGAGCCCCTCTACGAGAAGCTGGCTCTCGATCTGATCGGCGCCCACAAGCTGCGCCGCACCGTCCAGTCCACCCCCACACAGGATCCGCGAGCATGAATCTCGACCGCGCCGTCATGATGTTCGCCGGTTTCATGGTGCTTGTCAGCCTGGCGCTGACCCACTGGGTGCACCCGGCATGGGTCTGGCTGACGGTCTTCGTCGGGCTGAACCTGATTCAGGCCTCGATCACAGGCTTCTGCCCGGCCGCCATGCTGTTCCGCCGGCTTGGCGTGCGGCCCGGCTCGGCGTTCCGGTAGGCCGGCCATCGAAAGCGCGGGGGCCTTCAAGCCTCGGCCTTCTGTCGCGCAACCCATGGCACCTGGCGACAGCAGTCGTTGTCACGAGTTGCGCCATCGCAAGGCCAAGGACGATCTCTCGCATAAAGAGAAGTCCATGAACCTCGCCCTGCACTTCCCTGAGCTTCTGGCGGCTGCGGCAGCCCAGTCCCAGCCGCATCGCCTGCTGTTCGTATTCGCGGCGGCCGGTTTGCCAGACGATCCGACACCCAAGCAGACCGAGCGATTCCATCGGGGCGAAGGCGGCGTTCTCGAGCCGCTCATGTGTGTCGACAAGGCGCCCGGAGATATCTCCGACTTCTCCGCCCTGGTCAGGGAATCGCGACAGGCCGGCCCCTCCTGGGATGTGGTGTTCGCCACAAGTCTGTCCGGCGAAGGCGGGCGCCCGCCTGTTTCAGCCAGGGTCGATCTGGCGCTTCAGACCATGGTGGAGGCGGTGCGGACCGGCTGCTTCCAAAACTTCACCGCCTACAACGCCCAGGGCGAATTCCTCAGCATCGGATGAGCGGCCATAAGCCCGGCGCCACTGGCGGCTAAAGACTGACATGCTCTTTGACGCCGATCGTCCGGCGAATTGACACAAGGCAATCCGGAACGGCGGAACAGGCTGTAAGCCCGTCGATACAGCCCCACCGGGGCGTCAAAATCGACACACGACCCGATGAGCGCAGACACCGCCCGAGACATCGTCCGCAGCTACTTCCCCGGCGCACGGTCAGAGAACGAGTGGCGGCTGCGCGCCGAGATGGACGCGACGCTGGATCACTGGTTCCGATGGCGCTCGGCCCGCTTCGAGGACAGCGCCCCGGCTGGCGTGGCGCCGCAAGCAACCCGGCCCGTGCGGCGGTCGGACCGCCTTGGGCAAAGCCTGCTCGCGCTGTGCGACGCCCTGACGGCGGAAACCCCGACCTTCTCGCCCCGCTACATCGCCCACATGAAGGCCGACCTGTCCCTGCCGGGCCTTCTGGGCTGGTTCGCGGCCATGCTGCACAATCCGAACAACAGCTCGCGCGACGCCAGCCGGGTCGGCAGCGTGATCGAGACCGAGGCCGTCGCAGCCCTGGCGAAAATGCTCGGCTACGATCCCGGACGCGCCCAGGGTCACTTCACCTCCGGCGGGACGGTGGCGAACTTCGAGGCCGTGTGGCGCGCCCGCTACCGGCTGGACCATTGGCTGGCGCTGGCCCTGCATGTCTCGGAGACAACAGGCGAGCCGCTCGATCCGTTCGCGGCGGCCCACATGGGCTGGCGCCGGTTCCGGGCCCTGCAGACCGAGTTCGGCGTCTCGGACGACACCCTGAAGTCCTGCAGCGCGGCGGCGTCCAATCCGGGCGATGTCTGGCGCCGCATCAGCCGGGCATCGGGGCGGGATTATCGCGGGCCGGTGATGCTGGTCCCCGGCAGCCGGCACTATTCCTGGAGCAAGTCGGCCAACATCTTCGGTTTCGGCGCCGAGGCGATCTGGAGCGTGGCGCTCGACGCGGAAGGACACCTTGATCTGGCTGATTTCGAGCGGCAGGTCGACCACGCCGAGGCGACCGGCCGGCCGATCCTGATGGCGGTCGCCGTCGCCGGCGGGACCGAGACCGGCGCCATTGATCCGCTGCACCGCTTGTATGACCGCATGGACCAGTGGCGGACGGATCGGGGGTGGCGAATCTGGCGGCACGTCGATGCGGCCTACGGCGGCTTTTTCCGGGCCATGCTGGATGGGCCGGCCGAAGCCGCCCTGGACCACGAAACCGCCGCAGCGTTGCGGGCGATGGGGCGGTCCGACTCCATCACCATCGACCCGCACAAGCTCGGCTATGTGCCCTACGCCTGTGGCGCATTCCTGACGCCGGACGCGGAACGCTACGCCGTCTCCGCCTTTGACGCGCCCTATCTCGACCGGCCTGAGCTGGGAGACGGCAAGTGGTCCTCCACCCTGGAGGGGTCTCGCTCCGCGGCGGGCGCGGCGGCGACCTGGCTGACGTCGGAAACCCTGGGGCTGGGCCCTGACGGCCTGGGGGCGTTGATGGCCGCCGGGATCGAGGCGCGCAAGGCGTTCGAGGCCGCCGTCAGGGAAGCGATCCCGGAGGCTCGCTTTCTGCCCGCCGACAGCAACATCGCCTGCTTCACCCTCGCCCGGACCGGTGAAGACCTGGCGTGTTCCAACGCCCGGACCGGGGCTGTGTTCGACCACTTCCACCGGTCACCGGAGTTCGCGGTCTCGAAGACCGTTCTGGGCGTGGACAACGCCGCCCTGATCGCCGCGGTGCTGGATGGGCATGGCGGCCAGGCGGCCGACGTAGCCGGGGACATGGAAATGCTGGTCATCCGCTGCGTCTTCATGAACCCTTACTGGTGCGAACCGTCCGTGGGAGAGGGTCTTCTGCCTCGCTTCGCGGCCGAACTTCGCGGCGCGATCATCGAGGCCGACCGCGAGCGGGCAGACCCGGAATGGAGACGAGCGTGACCCGCATCCTGTTTTTCGGCCGAGTCGGCGAACGCCTTGGGGCGGAGGGACGGCTTGAAATGCCACCCGAGGGACTGACTGTCGGCGAAATCCGTCGCCGGCTGGCCGAGGATGACGAAGCTGCCGCGAGCGCACTGCTGCGCCCGGATGTCCGGGCCTCGATCGATCTTGTCGTGGTGAGCGACGACGTCCGCGCCCTGCCCGGCCAGGAGATCGCCTTCTTCTCCATCTTCTCGGGTGGCTGAGATGGCCCTCGATGTCAGACTGACCGCCACCTCCCTCTCCGCATCTTCCGAGTTGGAGGCTTTCCTGGCCGGCCGCACCGGCGACGGGGCGGTGGTCAGCTTCACCGGCCTGGCGCGCGGCGTGGGCAAGGATGGATCCGCCGTCTCCACCCTGACCCTCGACTGGTACCCCGGCATGACCGAGCGCTCGATGTGCGAGATCGCCGAAGCCGCCGCCGCGCGTTTCCCGATCAGCGACCTGGTGGTGGTCCACCGCTGCGGCGACATCTCGCCAGGCGAAACCATCGTCTTCGTCGCTACGGCCGCCGCCCACCGCCGCGCGGCCTTCGAGGCGGCGGACTATCTGATGGACAGGCTGAAGACCGAGGCCGCATTCTGGAAGCGCGAGACCGGCCCCGCCGGCGTCCGCTGGATCGAGCCTGTTGACGATGACCGCGCCGCCCTGGCGCGCTGGAAGGACGAGACCGCCTGATGGCCGGAAAAATCGACGAGACCCTGCCGTTTCACCCACTCAACATCGCGGTCCTGACCATCTCGGACACGCGTGACGAGACCACCGACACCTCGGGCGCGACCCTGGTCCAGCGGCTGACCTCGGCGGGCCATGTCCTGGTCGGAAAAGCTATCGTTCCTGACGAAGTCGAGGCCATTCGCGGGCGGATCAGCGCGTGGGTCGCGGACCCCGGCGTCGATGTCGTGCTGACGACCGGCGGCACCGGCTTCTCGCCCCGCGACGTGACGCCCGAGGCCGTCAAGCCGCTGTTCCGGCGTGAGCTGGAGGGCTTTACCGTGGTCTTCCACCTGGCCAGCCTGGGCACCGTGGGGGTGGCCACCCTGCAATCGCGCGCGCTCGCCGGTCAGGCCGAGGACACTTTCGTCTTCTGCGTCCCTGGATCCACGGGCGCCTGCCGCGACGCCTGGGACCTGGTGCTGGCCGAAGAACTGGACAGCCGCTTCCGGCCCTGTTCGCTGGTCGGCCAGATCCCGCGTTTCCGGGGCATCTGCCCGTGAGCGCCCTGACCCATCTGGATGACCGGGGCCGCGTGCACATGGTCGATGTCGGCGACAAGGCCGCGACGGCGCGGCGTGCCCTCGCCGAGGGCCGGGTGATCTGCGCGCCGGAAACCCTCGCCCTCGTTCGTGACGGCAAGGCGCCCAAGGGCGCGGTGGTGACCACGGCCGAGCTGGCCGGGATCATGGGGGCCAAACGCACGGCCGACCTGATCCCCCTGTGCCACCCGCTCGGTCTGGACAAGGTGTCAGTCACCGTGACGCTGGAGGAGTCCCTGCCCGGCTTCGTCGTCACCGCCGAGGCGCGGATCAGCGGCCCGACCGGCGTCGAGATGGAGGCTCTGACCGCCGTCGCCGTGGCCTGCCTGACCCTGTACGACATGCTCAAGGCGGCGGACCGGGGCATGGTCATCAGTCAGGTCCGGCTGCTCGCCAAGTCCGGCGGACGCTCGGGCGACTGGACCGTTCCGGACGGACCCGCGACGTGATCGATTTCGACACCGCCCTGGCCCTGATCCTGAAAGAGGCGCGCGCCCTGCCCCCCGAGACCGTGGCGCTGGAGGCCGCCGCCGAACGTGTTCTGGCCGCCGACCTGAAGGCGCGGGGGGATGCGCCGCGCACGCCCGTTGCGGCCATGGACGGCTATGCGGTCCGCGACGCCGAGATCCTGCCGGCCCGATTGCCGGTCGCCACCACCGCCTTCGCGGGGCGTGCCGATGTTCCCGAGCTCGCAGCCGGAACCTGCGCCCGGGTGTTCACCGGCGGACCCGTGCCGCGCGGAGCCGACAGGGTCGTGATCCAAGAGATGGTCGGACGGGATGGCGATTTCGCCGTGTTCGAGGCTCCGCCGGGACAGGCGCGCCACATCCGGGCCGCTGGGTCGGACTTCCATGCCGGCGACATCCTGCTTGGGGCCGGAACCGTTCTCGGCTTTCGTGCCATGGTGGCCGCCGCCGCCGCCGATGTCGCCGATCTGGCGGTCGTGCGCCGTCCCCGTGTGGTCATCCTAGGCACCGGCGACGAATTGGCCGAGCCCGGTCAGGCGCTGGAGACCCCGGGGGGCATTCCCGAAAGCGTGTCGTTCGGTGTCAGCGCCCTGGCGCGGCAGTGCGGGGCCGAGGTCGTCGCCCGCCGCCGTCTGGCGGACACGCCCGAGACGCTGGAGGCGGCCGCCCGCCTCGCGGTCAGCCAGGCCGATCTGGTCGTCGTCACCGGCGGGGCCTCCGTCGGCGAAAAGGACTTCGCCCGGTCGATGTTCACCGCCTCCGGCCTCGAACTGATCTTCTCGAAGGTCGCAATCAAGCCGGGCAAGCCGGTCTGGTTCGGACGGGCGGGCGGCGCGCTGGTGCTGGGACTGCCCGGCAATCCGACCTCGGCGATGGTCACGGGGCGGCTGTTCCTCGCTCCCCTGCTCGCCGGTCTGGCCGGGCGGGACCCGGCGGCATGGCTGGCCTGGCGGCGGATGATCCTGGCCGGCCCGCTGAAGGCTTGCGGCGAACGGGAGACCTTCGAGAGAGGACGCCGGGCGGGCGACCGGGTCTGGGGGCTGGAGGTTCAGGATTCCGCGACCCAGGCGGCGCTGGCGGGCGCGGACCTGCTCATCCGTCGGAGCCCGGGCGCGCCGGCGATGAGCGCCGGCGACGCCGTCGAGGTGCTCGACTTCTGAGCCCCGTCAGAGGAAGCGCGGGAACAGCACATTGTTCTCCAGGTGGACATGCTCGCGCAGGTCGGCGTCCAGCCTGGCGCAGCCGTCGTAGAGCGCCCGCCACGTCCCGCAGGCGCCTTCCGGGGCGATGAAGTCATCCGTCAGCTCCGCCAGAAAGCCGAGCAGCTGGCCCAGATCCTCATGATCCCGCATCATCTGGGTGATCGGTCCCCGCAGGACCGGGCCGATGCGCGCGATCATGGCGGGAAACAGAACCGCCTCCTCCTTGTGCTGGTGATCTTCCAGATCCTCGAACATGCCGGTCAGCAGATCGGCGAGGCCGCGCGGGCATTCAGGCCGGTCCTGATGCACGGTCTCGACGCGGCGGGCCATCTCGATCAGCCCGGGGAATTCCTGGCGATGGACCTTGTGATAGCGCTCAATGATATGGGCGATCAGATCGGCGGTCTCGGCGGGCGGGTGGAACCCCGGCGCATCCAGCGCATGCAGCTCCGCCTCGATGGCCGCCAGGTCCAGTCCACGGTTTTCCGCCTCCTGCGCCAGCAGGGCGTCGCCCTTGCAGCAGAAGTCGATCTTGTGGCGGCGAAACACAGCCGTGGCGGCGGGCAGGATGACGGCGATCTCGCCGACGGACAGATGGTGCAGGGTCATGATCCGGAAGTCCTCGCCAGTACGGTTTCGCCCTGATTAGGCTTCCAGCCGCGTCGAGGGATTGACCCCCGTTAAACCTCACCTTGATGCCTGTCCGGGCCTGCGACGCCCCGACCGCCCTTCCGGGCGCCGCAGGGAATCGCCGAAGCCTGACCTTCGCTTTTGAAGGGATGCAGACATGGCGTTCGACAGTCCTCTGGCCGGTGAAATCTGGAGCAGCAAATACCGCTTCCGCCCGCTCGAGGGCGCCGGCGACGCGACCGTCGAGGCGACGTGGGACCGGGTCGCTGCGGCCCTGGCGGAAGCGGAGCCGATGAAGTCGCGCGGCAAATGGCGCGACCGGTTCCGCGGCGCGCTGGAAGGCTATCGCTTCCTGCCCGCCGGGCGAATCCTGGCCGGGGCTGGCACGGGCCGGGCGGTCACCTTGTTCAACTGCTTCGTCATGGGGGCAGTGCCGGACAACCTCGACGGCATCTTCCAGCACTTGCGCGAGGCCGCCGTGACCATGCAGCAGGGCGGCGGCGTCGGCATGGACTTCTCGACCGTGCGGCCGTCAGGAGCCCCGGTTCGGGGCGTGGGGGCGGAGGCGTCGGGGCCGCTCAGTTTCATGGACGTCTGGGACTCCATGTGCCGCACCATCATGTCGGCGGGCCAGCGGCGCGGCGCGATGATGGGCTGCCTGCGGATCGACCATCCCGACATCGAGGCCTTCATCGACGCCAAGCGTGACGCGGTCCGGTTCCGAAACTTCAACCTGTCCGTCCTGGTGACCGACGCCTTCATGGCCGCGCTGGACGCCGACGCCGACTGGCCGCTGGTCTTCGCCGGCGAGGTGAGGCGCACGGTCCGGGCGTCCGACCTGTGGAACCGGCTGATGCAGGCGACCTATGACGCGGCCGAGCCGGGGGTCATCTTCATCGATCGCGTCAATGCGGCCAACAACCTGGCCCACTGCGAGACGATCTCGGCCTCCAATCCGTGCGGCGAGCAGATGCTGCCGCCTTACGGCGCCTGCCTGCTGGGATCGATCAATCTGGCCCGGCTGGTGTCGACCCCGTTCGAGGCCGGCGCGGCGATGGACGAGGCGGATCTGGCCGGCCTGACCCGCACGGCAGTGCGGATGCTGGACAATGTCATCGACATCTCACGCTTTCCCCTTCCGGCCCAGGAAGCCGAGGCCAGGGCCAAGCGCCGCATCGGCCTGGGAGTCACAGGTCTGGCCGACGCGCTGATCTTCTGCGGCGCCCGTTACGGCGAGGACCGGGCCGTGGCCCTGACCGAACACTGGCTGGGCGTGATCCGACGCGAGGCCTATCGCGCCTCGGCCGAACTGGCCGCGGAGAAGGGAGCCTTCCCACTCTACGATCCCGTCATGCTGGATCGGCCCAGTCTGACGGAACTGGACCCGGAGACCCGCGAGTTGATCGCACGCCACGGTCTGCGCAACGGCTGCCTGACCTCCATCGCGCCGACCGGCACCACGTCCCTGCTGGCCGGCAACGTCTCGTCCGGGATCGAGCCGGTGTTCGCCTTCGCCTATAACCGCAAGGTCCTGCAGCCCGACGGCAGCAAGCGCGAGGAGGCGGTCGAGGATTACGCTCTCGCGGTCTGGCGACGGCTGAAGGGGCCCGACGCGCCGCTGGAAGACGCCCCCGGCGACGCCTTCGTCAGCGCCCAGACCCTGACGCCCGAACATCACCTGCGGATGCAGGCGGCCGCTCAGCGTCAGATCGACAGCTCGATCTCAAAGACCATCAACTGCCCTGAAGACATTGCTTTCGAAGCCTTCTCCGACGTCTATCGCCAGGGCTATCGCCTCGGTTGCAAGGGGCTGACGACCTATCGGCCCAACGCCATCACCGGATCGGTGCTCAGTGTCGAGTCACCGCCGGCGGCCAGCACGCCCCCGTCCGGACCGACCCTGACCCCACGGCCCGGACGACTCGAAGGGGCGACCTACAAGGTGCGCTGGCCGCTGGACCCACACGCGGTCTATGTGACCATCAACGACTCCGACGACGGTGAACGCCGTCCGCTGGAGATCTTCGTCAACTCCAAGAACATGGCCCACTACGCCTGGACGGTCGCCCTGACCCGAATGGTGTCGGCGGTGTTTCGGCGGGGCGGCGACGTCTCGTTCGTGGCGGAAGAGCTGAAGGCCGTCTTCGACCCCGGCGGCGGCGCCTGGATGGAGGGCCGCTACACGCCGTCGCTTCCCGCCGCTATCGGCGCGGTGATCGAGCGGCACATGTGTCTGTCGGCGGACGATGCGCCTCAAGCCGCCGAGGCCGTCGTAACCCCCGTGACGGCCTCGGCGCCCGCGCCCTCCGCCTGCCCCCGATGCGGGACTCCGGGTCTGGTCCGCAAGGAGGGCTGCGACAGCTGCCTGGACTGCGGCTACTCCCGATGCGGATAGCGCCCCTGCGCGGCGCACCGCCCGCCTTCTCCTGGGCCGATCTGTTCTATCGCGCGCGGCGTCCGGCCGAGATGTTGCTCACCGCCTCGTTGCGCAGCGTCGCCAGACGCAAGCCGGACGCCTTCGACCGTCTGGGCGCGGTGCGACGCGCCGTCATCCGCATCCGCCCGGCTGACCTGCCCGTCGATTTCGAAATGCGGCCGGATGGCGAGGCCGGTTCAGTCCGGGTCGTGCGTCCGGACTCGAAGTCCGACGCGGCGTCGGCCACCGTCAGCGGTCCGCTTCTGACCCTTCTGGCCCTGTTCGACGGACGCGGCGACGCCGACGGCGCCTTCTTCCAGCGCCGGGTCGACATCGACGGCGACACCGCCGCCATCCTGGCGCTGCACAATGCGATCGAGGCCTCGGAACTGACCATGGCCGACATCCTTGGGCTGCCCCGGCGTTTCGATCCCGCGCTTCAGACCGTGCTGTCGGTCATCGCGCGTCGGCGCGGCGCGGATGTCCGCCCGTGACCGGCGCTCGGACACCCGCGCTTGAGCTGGTCTGCCCCGCCGGTTCTCCCGCCATGCTGAAGGCCGCGATCGAGGCGGGGGCGGACAGCGTCTATTGCGGCTTCCGCGACGAGACCAACGCCCGCAACTTTCCCGGACTGAACTTCTCGCCCGCGGAGTTGCGGGCGGCGACCGACTGGGCCCATGAACGCGGCGCCCGGGTTCTACTGGCGCTCAACACCTTCGCCCGGGCCGACGCCACCGACCTGTGGCGCGCCTCGGCGGACGCCGCCGCGGCCTGCGGTGTCGATGCGGTGATCGCCGCCGACCTGGCCGTGCTGTCGCACATGCACGCCAACCACCCCGACGTCCGGCTGCACCTCTCGGTCCAGGCAGCGGCGGGAACGCCGGAAGCCATCGCCTTCTATGCCCGCGAATACGAGGTGAAACGGGTTGTCCTGCCACGCGTACTGAGTGTCGAGGAAATCCGGGCCCTGATCCCCGAAATCGGCGTTGAGACCGAGGCCTTCGTCTACGGCGGACTCTGCGTGATGGCCGAGGGGCGATGCGCCCTGTCGTCCTACGCCTCAGGGCGTTCGCCCAACCTGTCGGGAGTCTGCTCGCCGCCAGAAGCCGTGAGTTTCACCGAGTCGGACGGCGAACGCACCACGCGGCTGTCGGGCTTCGCCATTGACCGCCTGCCGGCCGGAGAGGCCGGAGGGTATCCGACCCTGTGCAAGGGACGGTTCCGGGGCGGCGCGTCCGAGGCGTCCTATCTGTTCGAGGATCCCGTCAGCCTCAACGCCATGAGCCTGCTGGCCGGTCTGGCCCGGGCCGGCGTCACGGCCGTCAAGATCGAGGGCCGTCAGAGAGGCCGCGCCTATGTGGCGCGCGTCGCCGCCGCCTTCCGCGCCGCCATCGACGCCATCCTGCGCGGCGAGTCGCCCGAACCGTATGAATCCCTGCTCAGCGACCTGGCGGAGGGCGCGCGCGAAACCACGGGCGCCTATCGGAAGCGTTGGCGATGAGCGGCGTGATGGAACTGGCCTTGGGCCCGCTGCTGTTCAACTGGAGCCCTGACCGGGTCGAAAGCTTCTACGCCCGGATCGCGGACGAGGCCCCGGTCGAAACGGTCTATCTCGGCGAGGTGGTGTGCGGGAAGCGCCAGCCCCTGCTGCGGGACGCCCTGAGCTCCGCGGCGGAACGGCTGGAATCCGCCGGCAAGCGCGTGATCTGGTCCACCCTGGCCCTGCCCGCCACGCCGAGGGAACGGCGTCTGGCGGCGGAGCTCGCGGCCGATCCGGATCACCTGATCGAGGCCGGAGACATGTCGGCGGTGTGGAGTCGGACGCCCGCCGCCTTTGTCGCGGGTCCTCTGCTGAACGTCTACAATGCACCCGCGGCGGCGGAGCTGGTGCGGATGGGATGCGTGCGCCTGTGCGCCAATGTCGAGCTTCCCCTTGCCTCGATCGCCGAACTCGCCAGGGCCTGTCCGGACCTTGAACTCGAACTCTTCGCCTTCGGCCGTTTGCCGCTGGCTCTTTCAAGCCGCTGCGCCCAGGCGCGGATGGAGGGTCTGCACCGCGACGCCTGCCGCTATGTCTGCGACCGTCATCCCGACGGCATGGACGTGGCGACCATGGAGGGCCTGAACTTCCTGGCCGTGAACGGCCTGCAGACCCTGTCGCATGGGTGTCAGCTGGTGGACGTGCCTGTCGCGACGCTGCGGGACGCCGGCGTTTCAGCTCTCCGCCTCTCACCGCACAGCCTGGACATGGTGGCCGTCGCCCGCCTGTTCCACCGCTTCGCCGGTGGACACATCACACCGGAGGAGTTGGCGCGGGACATCAAGGCGCTGGGTCCGCCGGGAGCTCTGGTCAGCGGCTATCTGCACGGCGAGGCGGGCGCGAGGGCCGTGGCGTGAACTCGATCGAGCTTAAACTTCGCCGTCACCGCATCGACCGGATCGACGCCGTCCTGGTGCGGATCCTCGCCATGCGGCAGCGTCAGGTCGCACACATCGCCCTGCTCAAGTCAGGGCCCGACGCCGTGAAGGATCCCCAGCGGGTCGCCCGCGTCCTGGCCCGCATCCGCATGGCCGCCCGACGCAACGGTCTGGACGAAAGAGTGGCGTTGCCTGTGTGGCGCGAACTTCTCGAGCGTTCGGCCGAGGCTCAGCAGGCGCAGCTGCGGGCGTCTGGTCCCTGTCCTGTCCGCCTTGATGAAGGACAGGCTGCCGCCGGCGATCGATCAAGGCCGCCCCCAGGTTTTGGGTCTATGCAGGCGGCGTCCGCCGTTCGGGAGCCGTCATGAACACCGCCGCCGCCATCCGCGCCTATCGCGGCCCCGCCGTTTTCAGCATCGGCCTGCGCCCCTTCTTCCTTTTCTCAGCCCTCTGGGCCGCGGTCGCCGCCCCCTTGTGGATCTACGCCTTTCTGAACGGCGGCCCGGTGGGACTGGGCTGGCACGTGCACGAGATGCTGTTCGGCTATACGGCCGGGGTCATCGTCGGTTTTCTGCTGACGGCCGTGCCGAATTGGACAGGCCGTTTGCCCGTGGTCGGACCGCCCCTGGCCCTGCTGTTCGGCCTGTGGCTCGCGGGGCGGGCGGCCATGCTGGCGACGGCGCTGAATGCGGATGCGGCCGCCGCGACATGGCCCATGATCGTCGAGGCCCTGTTCCTGTTCGCCATGGCGGGCGTGGTCTGGAGAGAGGTCCTGGCGGGGCGAAACTGGCGCAATCTTCCCGTGGCGCTGATCGTCACCATCCTGGCCATGGCGAACGCGGGCTTTCATCTGGAGGCCGGGGCCGGCGGCGTCGCCAACCTGTCCACCCGGCTGGGCCTCGCCGTCGTGACCCTGCTGATCGCCCTGATCGGAGGGCGTGTGACGCCCAGTTTCACCCGCAACTGGCAGGTCAAGCGAGGCGGTCCCTTGCCGGCGCCCCCTGGCCGGTTCGACGCCACGACCCTGATTTTCACCGCCATCGGCCTCGCCGCCTGGAGTTTGGCGCCGGCCCACCCGGCGGCGGGCGCGATGCTGCTGACGGCGGGTGTGCTGAACCTGATCCGGCTGATCCGCTGGCGCGGCGACGCGACCCTGGCCGAGCCGCTCGTCTGGATCCTGCACCTGGGCTACCTCTGGCTCGGCGCAGGCGTGGCGTTGCTGGGAGCCTCTGTTCTGACGCCGGGACTGGTTCCGCCCTCGGCGGGGGTTCACGCCCTGACCGCCGGGGCGATCGGCGTGATGACCCTGGCCGTGATGACCCGCGCCGGCCGCGGCCATACCGGGCGGCCCTTGACCACCGGCAAGCTCGAGATCGGGATTTACGTGCTGATCAACACTGCCGCCCTGGCCCGGGTCGCCGGCGGGCTGTCGCCGACCGCCTATCAACCCTTGCTGATCGTCTCGGCCGGATTGTGGTCCGCCGCCTTCCTTGCCTTTGCACTCGGCTACGCCCCCATGCTGCTGGGCCCGCGGCCCGCCCGGAGCTGACGTCAGGCGTAGCGCGCGGCGGCCGTCGCCTTGACCAGGGCGATCACGCGCAACCCAGGCGACAGGGCCAGTTGTTCGCTCGCCTGACGTGTGACCAGCGCCTTCAGCTTCAGCCCGCCCTCTTCCAGCCGCACCAGAACGCCGTCCGGCCGCATCTCGAGCGCGGCGATCCGCATGAGCATCCTGTTCTGGAAGCTGGCCCCGACCGGATCGGTCAGGGCGATGGCGACATCGCGCGCGTCAACCACGACGCGCATGCGTTCGCCGGGCGCGACATCCAGAAGCGGGGACAGAAACGCAACGCCGCCAAGATCGATGCGGCTGGCGTCCCCTGAGAGATCGTGCGCGGTCACTCTTCCGTCGAGAATGGAGACGGGCGCGCTCAACCCGGCCGCCGCCTCTGCTTCCGGGCGGTCGAACACCGAGTCCGGCGTCCCGGCGTCCACGGCCCGGCCGTCGCCGACCAGCACCACCCGGTCCGCCAGGCGTGCGATCTCCTCGACCGCGTGGCTGACATACAGGATGGGCGGCCCGTCCTGCGCCAGCCGGTCCAGATAGGGCAGGATGTCGCCGCGCCGCGCGCCGTCCAGCCCGGCCAGCGGTTCGTCGAGAATCAGCAGCCGCGGCCGGGTCAGCAGGGCCCGCCCGATCGCCACACGCCGCGCCTCTCCGCCCGACAACGCGCCTGGAAGACGCTCCAGCAGGGATTCGAGCCCAAGCAGGGCGGCCGTCTCGTCCACTGGGGCGTGCGGCTCCCCCGACCGCCGGGCGCCGTACAGCAGATTGTCGCGGACCGTCATGTGAGGGAACAGGCGCGCGTCCTGGAAGACGTAGCCGATGCGCCGTTTCCAGGACGGAATGAACACGCCGGACGCGCTGTCGAACAGGACATCGCCGGCTACGACCACCCGACCGTGGACAGGACGGATCAGACCGGCCACCAGATCCGCCACCGTCGTCTTGCCCGATCCGGAGCGGCCGAACAGGCAGGTGATGCGCGCATCGCTGGTGAAGGCGGCCTCAAGCGAGAAGTCGCCGCGGACGATACGGCCGGAAACCTCCAGCATCACGGCCGCCCTCCCACGCGACGCGCCGCCGCCCGGGCCAGCCGCTCAGAGACCAGCAGGGCCCCGATCGACACCGCGACCGAGATAAGGACCAGTCTCAGCGCCGCCGCTTCGCCGCCCGGAACCTGTGTCAGGCTATAGATCGCCAGCGGCAGGGTTCGGGTCTCGCCGGGAACGTTCGCGACAAAGGTGATGGTGGCCCCGAACTCGCCCAGCGCCTTGGCGAAAGCCAGCACCGTGCCCGCCGCGACGCCGGGCAGAGCCAGGGGCAGGGTGATGGTCAGGAACCGCGTAAACGGCCTGGCGCCCAAGGTCTCGGCGGCGCGTTCGATACGGGGATCGATCAGGTCGAAGGACAGCTGCACGGCGCGGACCAGCAAGGGAAAGCCCATGATCGCAGCGGCCAGCGCCGCCCCTGTCCAGTCGAAGGCGAAGACAATGCCCATGGGCTCCAGCCACCCGCCGATCGGTCCGTTACGGCCGAACAGGATCAACAGACCATAGCCGGTCACCACCGGCGGAAGGACCAGAGGCAGATAGGTCAGGCCGGACACCAGAATCTTGCCCGGAAAATCACGGCGCGACAGCAGATAGGCCAGCGCGATCCCCGGCGGCAGGCTGAACAGCGTCGCCGTCACCGCCACCTTCAGCGACAGGCCGATGATCTGGAGTTCCTCGGGGCTGAGCATGCCGGACCTTCAGGCGGGCGGCGGCGCGAAGCCGAAACGCCGGAACAGGGCCTGCCCCTCGGCCCCACCGAGCGCGTCTAGAAAGCCCCGCGCGGCGCCGGGGTCGCCGGAGCCGTCCCGGCGTCGGACCGGAGCTGCGGAATAGACGATCGGCGTATGGCTGGCGGCGGGGAAAACCGCCGCCACGTGCACGCGTGGTTCCGCCCGCGCGTCGGTGGCATAGACGACGCCCAGCGGCGCCTCGCCTCGCGCCACAAGGGCCAGGGCGGCCCGGACATCGGCGGCGGGGGCCAGGCGGTTCTCGACCTCGGACCACAGCTTCAGGCGGGTCAGGGCCTCGCGCCCGTACCGCCCCGCGGGAACGGAGGCCTCCGCGATCGCAAGCCTGCCATCACCCAGCCGCGCCCGCATGTCGGCCCGGGACGTCAGGTCCACCGGCCCGGCCTGCGCCGAAGCGGGAACGATCAGAACCAGGCTGTTCCCCGCCACGCGGCGGCGGGCCGAGGGCTCGATCAGGCCGCGCTGGTCCAGCCAGTCCATCCAGTTCTCGTCCGCCGAGATGAACAGATCGGCCGGCGCCCCCTGCCCGATCTGGCGCGCCAGCTGGGCGCTGCCGCCATAGGTGGCGAGGATGGCGCGACCCGTCTGGCGGCCATGCACGGAGGCGGCCGCGTCCAGCACCTCTCGAAGGCTGGCCGCCGCGAACAGACGGATCGGCGCCTGCGGTTCAGAGCCCCGTCGCGCGCATGCGGTCAGAGCGGTGGCCGCCAGCAGGATCAGCCCTTCTCGCCTTCCGATGACGCCGCCTGCGCTCGCCATGATCCCCTCTCAACGTGCCGTCGTGTCCGGTCGTCATCCGTGTCTAGCATGGCGCAGTCGCCCACGACGCCAAGGCTGTCATCGGCGCCTTTGATTTTCATCAAGGCGCCGAAACCCTCGCGTCATAGGGTGTCGCTGAAAGATCAGCTACGGTTCACCTGAGTTCGCTCCGAGCTGCCCGGCCTACAGCGCGCCAGCGCCACGGTCATGCAGCCGGATCCGCAAGGATCGAGGGCGGTGGGAGAAATCCCTCCGCCTCCCGTGTTTGGAAAGGAGCTTCCATGGCGTTCGACGCCGCCTCTCTGGCCGACGGCTTCGGCCGCCGGTTTCACTACCTTCGCCTGTCGGTGACGGAGGTGTGCAACTTCCGTTGCACCTACTGTCTGCCTGACGGATGGAAAAAGACCGGGCCGCTGTCCTTCCTCACGGTCGAGGAGATCGGGCGGCTGGTGGCCGGATTTTCCGACCTGGGCCTCAGCAAGGTCCGCCTGACCGGCGGCGAACCGACCGTCCGCAAGGACTTCAACGCCATTATCGAGACCGTCGCGGCTGCGCCCGGCGTGAACAAGGTCGCCGTCACCACCAACGGCTGGAACCTGGCGCGGCACGTGTCCGAATGGCGGGCTTCGGGCCTCAGCCATATCAACATCAGCATCGACTCGATCGAGCCGGAAACGTTTCACCAGATCACCGGCCACGACAAACTGAGCCAAGTCCTGACCGGGCTGGACCTCGCCCTGGCCGAAGGCTTCTCGGCCGTGAAGGTCAACGCCGTCCTGCTGCGTCAGACGGCTGAGGCGGGATTCGAGAACTGGGCCCGCTTCGTCCGCGACCGGCCGGTCGCGGTCCGCTTCATCGAACTGATGAAGACCGGCGATAACGATGACTATTTCGCTCGCCATCATGTGAAGGCCCAGGGCCTCCGCGACTGGCTGGACCGGAACGGCTGGACGCCGGCGCCACGCGCTTTCGACGCCGGCCCCGCGCTGGAATACCGGCATCCGGACCATGCCGGGGCGATCGGCCTGATCGCGCCCTACGCTCCCGGCTTCTGCGACAGCTGTAACCGCCTGCGCGTCACCGCCCGCGGCAAGCTGAGACTGTGCCTGTTCGGCGATGGCGGCGTCGATCTGCGGGATCTGCTACAGGACGACGGGGACCGCGAGGCCCTGACGAAGCGGATCGTGTCGTCGCTCGGCGGCAAGTCAGCGGGGCATTCTCTCGCGGCCGGACGTTCCGGCGATCTGAGGAACCTGGCCCAGCTCGGCGGCTGAGGATCGCGTCAGCCGTTCGCCGCCCGGCCCGCCCACTGTTCGGTTTCGGCCTTGCCGATGCTTCCGTCCTGCGGCGGCATATGGTTGTCGATCAGAGGGGTCGGGCGGGCGAGCCGCTCCAGCGCTTCAGGCCGGGTCAGGCTCACCTCCGCCCCGTGCACCACCACCCCGTAGCTGGACAGGTTGGCGAACGCACGGGACAGATTCTCCGGAGTCATCCCGAGCAACGACGCCAGCACGCGCTTCTCGTGCGGCAGAACGATCGGGTCCCGCATCCCCTGCCGCACCCGCTGGGTCAGCAAGAAGTTCGCCAGCCGTTCGACGCCGCCCCGCAACTTCTGGCTCTTCATCGACCGGACGAGCCCGCGGTAACATCCGGACAACTCCTGGGCGACCGCGAAGCTGAAATCGGCGTCCTGGCGCATCGTGCGGCGCAGGGCTTCACCCGACAGCATCAGGATTTCGGAGCGCTCCAGCGTTCGTGCCGACATCAGGGCCGTGGCGTCCAGCACAACAGCCGCCAGGATGAATGTCGACACCGGACGCAACAGCGCCAGGGTCGTTTCCTTCTCCTTCCATGTGCCTTGCAGTTCGACCGCGCCATCCAGAACGACATAGAGGAAGTCGACCACGTCTCCCTCCATCATCAGGGTCGTGCCCGCGGGGAACCGCTGCAGGAACGCGCCGGCCGTCACATCCCGGAACACTTCAGGCGACGTGCGGGCGAACAAGGGCAGAGCCTTGACGCGGTCGAGGTCAGAAGATCGCATGGTCATGGACAATTATTCCTATGCGGATTCGGTCACTAATGACCATTCAGACGAATGTCGTGACATTCAATATTGATGTCTTTCATCAACCCATTTGACCGATATCAATCATCTGAGGTCGGAAAGGGTTTTCCGCATCGGCGGGTCATATTTTTACTTCAAGATTATCCATCACTTGCTCGCTTGTATCAAATCCACAAAGGCATGGATTGATATGCGTCAAACGGCACGTGAAAAGCGCCCGCTAATGACTCCTGAAGCGGGGACCGACAGTCGGCTCCGTTTCATGGAGCAGGTCCGTTGCCATCCGCTTCCGATACACCGGCCCCCGGCGCAGGCGCGGCCCTCTGGGTCAGCACCTTCGCTTTCACCGCCTGCTTCGCGGTGTGGACGATCTTTTCGATCATCGGGGTCCAGATCAAAACCAACCTCGGATTGACCGAGGCGCAGTTCGGCCTGCTGGTCGGAACGCCCATTCTGACGGGCTCGCTGGTGCGGGTGTTCCTGGGCGTCTGGACCGAACAGTTCGGCGGGCGGCGGGTCAATCTGATCGTGATGGTCCTGGCCGCCGCGGCCACCTTCCTGCTGTCCTACGCACACACCTACGCCCAGTTCCTGATCGCCGCGCTTGGCGTCGGCATGGCGGGCGGGGCCTTCGCCGTCGGCGTGGCCTATGTCTCGAAATTCTATCCAGCCGGCAAACAGGGCACGGCTCTGGGCATCTTCGGCGCCGGCAACGTCGGCGCGGCGGTGACCAAGTTCGCGGCGCCCTTCGTCATGCTGGCTCTGGGCTGGGAGGCGGTGGCGCAGGTCTGGGCGGGGGCATTGCTCGTCATCGCCCTGCTCTTCTTCGGGCTGACACGCGATGAACCCCAGCTGATCGAGCGCCGCCGGACGGGTGAAAAGCCCGTGGCCGCCTGGATGCAGCTGACGCCGCTGAAGGATCTCCGCGTCTGGCGGTTCGCCCTCTACTACTTCTTCGTCTTCGGCGGCTTTGTCGCCTTGGCCCTCTGGCTGCCGCATTACCTGACAGGCGCCTATGGCGTGGGCATCGGCGTGGCCGGGATGCTGGCCGCGGCCTACTCTATCCCGGGCTCGCTTTTCCGGGTGTTCGGCGGCTGGCTGTCGGACCGGATCGGCGCCCGCAAGGTCATGTATCTGACCTTCATCATCAGCGTCCTGTGCGCCTTCATCCTGGCCTATCCGGCGACCTCATACGTGGTTGACGGGATCGAGGGCCCGATCCGCTTCCGGCTGGCGATGAGCCTGCCCGTCTTCACGGCGGTGGTCTTCGTCCTCGGGTTCGCCATGAGCCTGGGCAAGGCGGCGGTCTACAAGCACATCCCCGTCTACTACCCAGACCATGTCGGCTCGGTGGGCGGCCTGGTGGGCATGATCGGCGGGTTGGGCGGCTTCATCCTACCCATCGTCTTCGGCGCCCTTAACGACCTGACCGGCGTCTGGACCAGCTGCTTCATGCTGCTGTTCCTGCTGGTTCTCACCGCCCTGGTCTGGATGCATTTAGCCGTCCGCCGGATGGAGCGCCAGCGTGCGCCCCAACTCGCGACCCTTCCTGAATTCCCCGAGCTGGCCGGCGTCGGTCCTGACCGCGCCGCCGCCTCGACTTCCCCCTCGCACTAGAGAAAGACGCGCGCATGCCCCGTCACGTTCTGAGCGACTGGCGTCCGGAAGACCCGGCCTTCTGGTCCTCCACCGGTCGGCCCGTCGCCCGCCGCAACCTGTGGATCTCGATCCCCAATCTGCTGCTGGCCTTCTCGGTCTGGATGCTGTGGTCGACGGCCGCGACACGGCTGAATCTCGTCGGCTTCAAATTCTCGACCGCCGAACTGTTCTGGCTGACGGCGCTGCCGGCCCTGTCAGGCGCGACGCTGCGGATTTTCTACAGCTTCATGGTGCCCATGTTCGGCGGCCGGCTGTGGACCACCCTGTCGACCCTGTCCCTGCTGATCCCCGCCGTCGGCATCGGCATGGCGGTGCAGGACACCACGACCCCCTATGTCGTGTTCGTCATCCTGGCCCTGCTGTGCGGCCTCGGCGGCGGCGCCTTCGCCTCGTCCATGGCGAACATCGGCTTCTTCTTTCCCAAGGCCGAAAAGGGCAACGCCCTGGCCCTGAACGCCGGCTTCGGCAACCTGGGCGTCAGCGTGCTGCAGTTCACCGCGCCGCTGGTCACGGGCCTGGCCGTGTTCGCGCCACTGTTCGGCGGACCGCAAACCTATGTCGAGGCCGGGGTCCAGCATCAGGTCTGGCTTCAGAACGCCGGCTTCATCTGGACGCCCTTCATCCTGATCGCCGCCGCCGCCGCCTGGTTCGGCATGAACGACGTCGCCTCGGCCCGCGCCTCGTTCCGGGAGCAGGCGGTGGTGTTCAAACGCAAGCACAACTGGCTGATGTGCTTCCTCTACATCGGCACCTTCGGCTCGTTCATCGGCTTCTCGGCGGCCTTCCCCCTGCTGGGCAAGACGCTGTTCCCGGACGTGAACATCCTGAAGATCGCCTTCCTCGGGCCGCTGGTGGGCGCCGGATCCCGCGCCCTGACCGGCTGGGTTTCCGACCGCTGGGGCGGTCAGAACGTCACCCAGATCGTCTTCGTCGCCCTGATCGGAGGCGTGGCGGCGGTTCTGTACAGCGTCGGCGCATTCGGCGGCGAACCGGCCTTCACCCCGTTCTTCGCCAGCTTCATCTGGCTGTTCTTCTGGACCGGCGTGGGCAACGCCTCGACCTTCCAGATGATCCCGGCCCTGGTGCGCGCCGACATGCCGCGTCTTCTGCCCCGGGCCGAGCCGGCCGAGCGGCTGAAACAGGCCGAGCTGGAATCGGCCGCCATCGTCGGCTTCTCCTCGGCCATCGGCGCCTATGGCGGCTTCTTCATTCCCCTGGCCTTCGCCAGCTCGATGAAGGCGACCGGCGGCCCCGTGACGGCCCTGTACGTCTTCCTCGCCTTCTACGGCGCCTGCGCGGTGGTGAACTGGCTGTTCTACGCCCGCCGCCGCTCGATCCTGAATCTCGCATCAAACCCGGCGGCCTGACCCATGAGCCACACCCTGGACCGTCTTGCCTTCTTCACGCGCAAGACCGAGCTGTTCTCAGACCGCCACGGCGTCATGAACGACGAGGACCGCGGCTGGGAAGAGGCCTATCGGAACCGCTGGCGCCACGACAAGATCGTGCGCTCGACCCACGGTGTGAACTGCACCGGCTCCTGCTCGTGGAAGATCTACGTCAAGGGCGGGATCGTCACCTGGGAGACCCAGCAGACCGACTATCCCCGCACCCGGCCCGGCCTGCCCAACCATGAGCCGCGCGGCTGCGCCCGGGGCGCCAGCTACAGCTGGTATCTCTATTCGGCCAACCGGGTGAAGTATCCCCTGGTGCGTTCGCGCCTGCTGCGGGTGTGGCGCGAGGCGCGCGCCAAGCTTGAGCCGGTCGCGGCCTGGGCCTCGATCCAGAACGACCCGGCGGCGCGCAAATCCTACACCAGCATGCGCGGGGCCGGCGGCTTCGTGCGGGCGACCTGGGACGAGATCACCGAAATCATCGCCGCCGCCAACGCCCACACCGTCAAGCGCTGGGGGCCTGACCGGGTGTTCGGCTTCTCGCCGATCCCGGCCATGTCGATGATCTCCTACGCGGCCGGCGCGCGGTATCTCCAACTGCTGGGCGGCGTCTGCGGCTCGTTCTACGACTGGTATTGCGACCTGCCGCCGGCCTCGCCCCAGACCTGGGGCGAGCAGACGGACGTGGCCGAAAGCGCCGACTGGTACAACTCCAGCTTCATGCTGCTGTGGGGCTCGAACGTTCCGCAGACGCGCACGCCGGACGCCCACTTCTACACCGAGGCCCGCTATCGCGGCGCCAAGTCCGTCGTCATCTGCCCGGACTATTCGGAGGCCTCGAAATTCTCGGACCTGTGGCTGCCGGTCAAACAGGGCACTGACGCCGCCCTGGCCATGGCCTTCGGCCACGTCATCCTGAAGGAATTCCACGTCGATCGGCAGGTGCCGTATTTCCGCGACTACCTGCGCCAGTACAGCGACCTGCCCATGCTCGTCCGGCTGGTCCCCCAGGACGGCGGCTATGTCCCTGAACGCCTGCTGCGCGCCTCGGATTTCGTCGGCGATCTGGAGCAGGCCAACAACCCCGACTGGAAGACCGTCGCCGTCGACGAGGCCACGGGCGAGATCGTCGTGCCCAACGGCTCGATCGGATTCCGCTGGGGCGAGGACGGCCGCTGGAATCTGGAGGAGCGGGACGCGAAGGGCCGCGAGACGACGCTGCGTCTTGGGCTGAAGGACGCGCATGACGACGTGGCCGGCGTCCGCTTCCCCTATTTCGCCAACACCGCCAGCAACGGCTTCGCCTCCACCGATCACCCCGATGTCCTGACCCGCAACGTGCCGGTCAAACGGGTGATGCTGAAGGAAGGCGAGACGCTGGTCGCCAGCGTCTATGACCTGTTCCTCGCCAACTACGGAGTCGATCAGGGCTTCGGCGGCGACTGCATGCCCGCATCGTACGACGACGTGCAGCCCTATTCGCCGGCCTGGGCCGAAACCATCACCACGGTTCCCCGCGACCAGATCATCGCCGTGGCGCGCGGCTTCGCCACCAATGCCGAAAAGACCAACGGCAAGTCGATGGTCATCATCGGCGCGGCGATGAACCACTGGTTCCACATGGACATGAACTACCGCGGCGTCATCAACATGCTGGTGATGTGCGGCTGCGTGGGCCAGTCCGGCGGCGGCTGGGCCCACTATGTCGGCCAGGAGAAGCTGCGGCCTCAGACCGGCTGGGCCCCCCTGGCCTTCGCCACCGACTGGATCCGCCCGCCCCGGCAGCAGAACTCCACCTCCTTCTTCTACGCCCACTCGGACCAGTGGCGCTACGAGACGGTCGGCATCGACGAACTGCTGTCGCCCACGGCGCCTGAAGGGCCGTGGAAGGCTTCGATGATCGACTTCAACGTCCGGGCCGAACGTATGGGCTGGCTGCCCTCCGCGCCGGCGCTGAAGACCAACTCGCTGGAAATCGCCCAGGCCGCCGAGGCGGCCGGAGTCGATGCGAAGACCTTCACCGTCAACGGACTCAAGGACCGCTCGATCGCGCTGTCCTGCATGGACCCGGACGACCCGGCCAACTGGCCGCGCAACATGTTCATCTGGCGCTCGAATCTGCTGGGTTCGTCCGGCAAGGGCCACGAGTATTTCCTCCGGCACCTGCTCGGCGCTTCGCACGGGGTGCAGGGCCAGGACCTGGGCGAGACCGGTCAGGTCAAGCCGGTCGATGTCGTCTGGCATGACGAGGCGCCGGAAGGAAAACTCGACCTGCTGGTGACCCTCGATTTCCGCATGTCGACCACGGCGGTCTACTCCGACATCGTTCTGCCGACGGCTACCTGGTACGAGAAGAACGACCTCAACACCTCGGACATGCATCCCTTCATCCACCCGCTGTCCGCGGCCGTGGATCCGGCCTGGGAGTCGAAGTCGGACTGGGAGATCTTCAAGGCGATCGCGAAGAAATTCTCCGCCGTCGCCCCGGAAGTCCTGGGGGTCGAGAAGGATGTCGTCCTCACGCCCATCCAGCATGACAGCCCCGGCGAAATGGCCCAGCCGTTCGAGGTCAGGGACTGGTACCTGAACGAATGCGAGGCGATCCCGGGCAAGACCATGCCCCAGATCACCGTGGTCGAGCGTGACTATCCCAACCTGTACAAGCAGTTCACTGCCCTGGGCCCGCTGATGGAGAGCATCGGCAACGGGGGCAAGGGCATGGCCTGGAACACGCGCCACGAGGTCGCCGAACTGCGAGCCCTCAACGGGGCGGTGCTCGAGCCCGGCCTGACCGAGGGCATGCCCAGCATCGATACGTCGATCGATGCCTGCGAAACCATCCTGATGCTTGCGCCCGAGACCAACGGCGAGGTGGCGGTCAAGGCTTGGGCGGCGCTGGAGAAACAGACCGGGCGCGAACACACCCACCTGGCCCTGCCCAAGGAAGACGAGAAGATCCGCTACCGCGATCTTCTGGCCCAGCCGCGCAAGATCATCTCGTCGCCCATCTGGTCGGGCATCGAGAGCGAGACGGTCTGCTACAACGCCGGCTACACCAATGTGCATGAGCTGATCCCCTGGCGGACGCTCACGGGCCGGCAGCAGCTGTATCAGGATCACCTGTGGATGCGGGCCTTCGGCGAGGCGCTGTGCGTCTACAAGCCGCCGGTCGATCTGAAGACGACACATGTGAAGGGCCTCAAGCCCAACGGCGAGACCGAGATCGTCCTGAACTTCATCACCCCGCACCAGAAGTGGGGCATCCACTCCACCTATTCCGACAACCTGCTGATGCTGACGCTGAACCGCGGCGGGCCGGTGGTGTGGATTTCGGAAACGGACGCCGCCAGAGCGGGCATCGTCGATAACGACTGGATCGAGGTCTTCAACGCCAACGGCGCTCTGACGGCCCGGGCCGTGGTGTCCCAGCGGATCCGTGAAGGCACGACCTTCATGTACCACGCCCAGGAGAAGATCGTGAACACGCCGGGATCGGAGATCACCGGACGGCGCGGCGGCATCCACAACTCGGTCACCCGGGCCGTGCTGAAGCCGACCCACATGATCGGCGGCTACGCCCAGCTCGCCTACGGCTTCAACTACTACGGAACCGTGGGCTCGAACCGCGATGAGTTCGTGGTCCTGCGCAAGATGAGAAAAGTGGACTGGCTGGACAAACGCCTCAAGTCCCGGGAGTTCGGCCAATGAAGATCCGCGCCCAGATCGGCATGGTGCTCAACCTCGACAAATGCATCGGGTGCCACACCTGCTCGGTCACCTGCAAGAACGTCTGGACCAGCCGCAAGGGCGTCGAATACGCCTGGTTCAACAACGTCGAGACCAAGCCGGGCATCGGCTATCCCAAGGAGTGGGAGAACCAGAAGAAGTGGAACGGCGGCTGGCGGCGCAAGGCCAACGGCAAGATCGAGCCGCGCATGGGCGCCAAGTGGCGCATCCTGGCCAAGATCTTCGCCAACCCAGACCTGCCGGAAATCGACGACTACTACGAGCCGTTCGACTTCGATTACGGCCATCTCCAGACCGCGCCGGAGATGAAGCATTTCCCCACCGCCCGGCCCCGCTCGCAGATCACCGGCAAGCGGATGGAGAAGATCGAATGGGGGCCGAACTGGGAGGAAATCCTGGGCGGCGAGTTCGCCAAGCGATCGGCTGACGCCAACTTCGAAGGCATCCAGAACGAGATCTACGGCCAGTTCGAAAACACCTTCATGATGTATCTGCCGAGGCTGTGCGAGCACTGCCTCAACCCGACCTGCGTGGCCGCCTGCCCGTCCGGGGCGATCTACAAGCGCGAGGAAGACGGAATCGTCCTGATCGATCAGGACAAGTGCCGCGGCTGGCGCATGTGCGTCTCGGCCTGCCCCTACAAGAAGATCTACTACAATTGGGAATCCGGGAAATCTGAGAAGTGCACCTTCTGCTTCCCGCGCATCGAGGTCGGCCAGCCGACCGTCTGTTCCGAGACCTGTGTCGGCCGCATCCGCTATCTCGGCGTGCTGCTGTATGACGCCGACCGGATCGAGGCCGCCGCCTCGACCCCGGACGAGAAGGACCTCTATCAGGCCCAGCTCGACATCTTCCTCGACCCCCACGATCCGGCCGTCATCGCCCAGGCCCGCGCCGACGGCGTGCCTGAAGCCTGGCTGGAGGGCGCGCGCCGCAGTCCGGTCTACAAGATGGCCATCGACTGGAAGGTCGCCTTCCCGCTGCACCCGGAATACCGGACCCTACCGATGGTCTGGTATGTGCCGCCGCTGTCGCCGATCCAGAACGCCGCCGCCGTCGGCGCGCTGGAGATGGACGGCGACATGCCGGACGTGGATCAGCTTCGCATCCCGGTTCGCTACCTCGCCAACCTGCTGACCGCGGGCGCCGAGGAGCCGGTGACCCTGGCCCTGCGGCGGATGCTGGCCATGCGCGCCTATATGCGGGCCCGCACCGTGGACGGGCGCATTGACCACGGCCTGGCCGGGAAGGTCGGGCTGACCGCCGCCCAGATCGACGACATGTACAAGATCATGGCGATCGCGGATTACGAGGATCGCTTCGTCATTCCCTCGACCCACCGCGAAACGGTTGAGGACGCCTACGACCTGCGCGGCGGCTGCGGCTTCACCTTCGGCAACGGCTGCTCCGGCGGCCGCACCGAGCTGGGCCTGTTCGGCGCCGACAAGCGCTCGCGCGCCAAACCCACAGCAAAGGCGGTCTGACCATGGCCTTGACCTATCGCGGCCTTGCGCTGCTGCTCAGCTACCCCACCGCCGACCTCCAGAAGGCCGCGCCCGAAATCATCGCGGCCATCCGGTCCGAGGGAATGGTCCCCGGGCCCATCGTGGGCGCCCTGGAGAAGCTGGCCGGCAAGCTGGCGCGCGACGACCTGTACGAGCTTCAGGAAAACTTCGTTCACCTGTTCGACCGGACCCGGTCCCTCTCGCTCAATCTCTATGAACACATCCACGGCGAGAGCCGGGACCGGGGCCAGGCCATGGCGGCGCTGGTCGAGCTCTACCGCTCGTATGGACTGGAGCTGACGGGCGCCGAACTGCCGGATCATCTGCCCGTGTTCCTGGACTTCCTGTCCACCCTGCCCGACGACGAAGCCGCCTCCCTTTTGGCCGAGGGCGCGCACGTGCTGGCCGCCCTGACCGAGCGGTTGCACAAGCGCCAGAGCCCGTATCGAGCCGTGTTCGGCGCCCTGACGGCCATGACCGGAGCCGTGCCCGATTCTGACGCCGTCGCCGCCCTGATGCAGGAGCCGGACGACGATCCCGACGATCTCGAAACCCTGGACAAGGCCTGGGAGGAGACCGCCGTCACCTTCGGTCCGGCCGAAGTCGGCTGTCCCAAGGCGGATTCCATGCTGGCCGCCATGAACGCCGCCCCGCCCCCCGACAAGAGCCCCCGCACCGGCGCGGCCGCCTGAGGATCGCCATCATGGATCTGAACTTCATCGTCTTCGGAGCCTATCCCTACATCGCTCTCGCGGTGCTGGTGATCGGCTCGGTCCTGCGCTTCGACCGTGAGCAGTACACCTGGCGCACGGGATCGTCGCAGCTTCTGCGGCGCAAGCAGCTGATGCTGGGCTCCGTGCTCTTCCACCTCGGCATTCTCGCCATCTTCGGCGGGCATTTCGTCGGGCTGCTGACGCCGATCGCAGTGTGGGACTTCCTCGGCGTCAGCCACGGCTTCAAACAGATGCTGGCCATCGTCGCCGGCGGCCTGGCGGGCTCTGCCTGTCTGGTGGGCGGCCTGTTGCTGCTTCACCGCCGGGTGTTCGATGCGCGCATCCGGGCGACATCGAAGTTCGGCGACACGGCGATCCTGGCGATCCTGCTGACGCAACTGTGCCTCGGCCTGGCCACCATTCCCTTTTCGCTCGGGCACCGCGACGGGCATGAGATGATCAAGTTCATGAACTGGGCCCAGGGGATCTTCACCCTGAATCCGGACAGCGCGGCCTTCGTCGCCGACGTGGCCTGGGTGTTCAAGGCGCATATCGCGCTCGGCCTGACCATCCTGCTGATGTTCCCCTTCACCCGGCTGGTTCACATGCTCTCCGCCCCGGTCTGGTATCTGAACCGCCGCGGCTGGCAGCTGGTCCGCAGCAAGCGCGCGATGCCCGTGCCGCGCGGCGTCCCGGGACAACGCCGATGAGCGCCGTGATTGTCATCGACGGGGTCGAACTGCCTGAACGCCTCGTCGCCGAGGAGGCGCAAAACCACCCGGCGGCCACGCCCGAGGCTGCGCGGCATGCCGCGGCCCACGCCCTGGCTATCAAGGCCCTGTTGCTGGATCGGGCCCATCAGCTGGGCCTCACTCCCCAGTCCGAGATCGACGATGACGGGCGCGAGGAGACCCCCGAAGAAGCGCTGGTGCGGGCGGTGCTGGACACTGAGGTTATCGTCGACCGTCCGGACGCGGCCGAGTGCCGCCGCGTCTACCACAACGCCCCGGACCGGTTCCGCACAGCGACCCTGTTGCAGGCGTCCCACATCCTGTTCGAGGTGAAAGGCGGCGACCCGGCGGCGGACGACGCCGCGCGCGCCTCCGCCCTGGCGGCCATCGGCGAGCTGAAGGCGAAGCCGCACCGCTTCGAGGACCTCGCGGCGTCTCTGTCGGATTGCCCGTCGAAGGGCGTCGGCGGATCCCTGGGCCAATTGTCGCCCGGTGATCTGGCCGCCGAGGTCGAGGCCGGGCTGGAGCGGCTCAAGGACGGCGAGATCGCCTCCGAGCCCGTGCGCTCGCGCTTCGGCTGGCATGTGCTGCGGCTGGATCGGCGCATCGAGGGCCGTCGGCTGCCCTTCGAGCATGTCATGCCCGACATCGCCCTGCACCTGGAAAGCCGGGCCTGGACGGCGGCCGCGACACGCTATGTGGCTGGTCTCGCGGCTGAGGCCCGTGAGCAGGGCGTGGCCCTGAGCGTGACCGAGCATGGCGGCCTGGCCCATGGCGCGCTTTCGCTCGGCGACCTGCTGGAAGATCGGACCGCCGTCACCGCGCGGCTTGAGGCCTGGCTGGACGAAGCCGATCCGGTGTTGGCCGATCAGGCCCGCAAGACAGCCGCCGCCGCCGGCGCGACCTTCGCCGAATTCGTTCAGCGTGAAATCGCCGCCTTCATCCAGGGGGCGAACGACGAGGGCTGGACCCGGCTGATCTCGGCGGCCCAGGGCTCCGACGACCCGGCCCTGGCCTGCGTCCGCGCGATTCTGAAATCAAAGCTGACGATGCCCGGCAAGACCTTCACCCTGATCCGGAGACACTGACATGGCCCTCCCCGGCCGCACCGCCTGCGCCGCCCTGCTCCTGATGGCGGCCCCCACCTTCGCCCACGCCCAGACGCCGGCCGCGACGCCTGCCGCGGGGTCGCTTCCCGCCCAAGGCTTCCTCTTCGACAGCCGCCTTCGTTACGAGGGCGTCAGCCAGGATGGCCTCGACGACGCCACGGCCGTGACCCTGCGCGCGCGCTTCGGCTGGCAGAGCCCGGTCCGGTCCGGGTTCCGCTTCCTGGTGGAGGGCGAGGGCGTCACAGCCCTGGCGGACGACTACAACGACACCATCCACGGCCCCGTCACACGTCCGGTCGTGGCCGATCCTGAGGCGTTCGAGCTGAACCGGCTTCAGGTCGCGTGGACGGGTCTGCCGGACACCGAGGTGGTGCTGGGCCGCCAGCGCATCGTGCTCGGCGCGGCGCGCTTCGTCGGCAACGTCGGCTTCCGCCAGAACGAACAGACGTTCGATGCGGTCAAGGTCGTGACCCGGGCCTTCGAGCCCGTGACCATCACCTACGCCTGGATCGACCGGGTCCATCGCGTGTTCGGCGACGACAGCCCGGTGGGGGAATGGCGCTCCGACAGCCATCTGATCCATGTCGAGGCTCCGACCCCGGCCGGCGCCCTGACGGTCTATGGCTATCTGCTCGATTTCGACAACGCCCCGGCCCAATCCTCCGCCACTTGGGGCGCGCGGCTGGAGGGCAGCCGGCTGCTGTCGCCTGACTGGTCGGCGCTCTATGCGGTCGAATACGCCCGCCAGTCGGAATACGGATCCAATCCCGCCGCGTTCGATCTCGACTACGGACAGATTTCGGCGGGCCTGAAGCACGGCGCCCTGACCGGGACACTGGCCGTCGAACGGCTGGACGGCGACGGGGTCCACGCATTCCAGACACCGCTGGCGACGCTGCACGCATTCCAGGGGTGGGCCGACGTCTTCCTGACCACCCCCCGGGACGGCGTGCGCGATCTTTCGGCGACGGCCAGCTATGCGATCGCCCACCCGCCCTTCGGCAGGACGGTCGCCCTGACCGCCTCGTGGCGCGACTTCCATGACGCGGACGGATCCACCCGGTACGGCGACGAGCTGGACGCGTCGGCCCGGCTGGTGCTCGACGCGCGGTGGACCGTCGAGGTCAAGGGCGCGCATTTCGACGGCGCCGTGCCCGCCTTCGCCGACCGCGACAAGGTCTGGGCCGCCGTCGAGTATCGGTTCTAGGACGATGGCGCGGGGACGGTGACCGATGAACCCTGTCCAGCAGATCGAGGCGCTGCCCCCCGAGCTCGTCCACGAGCCGCTCAACTGGCTGTTCGCCGAACACTATCGACATCGCCAGCTGTGCCAGCTGATCGACCGGGTCGGCACGGCCACCGTCCTGCTGCGGGACGAGGCGCGGGAGATCCTCGACTTCCTGCGTCACGACATGCCGCTGCACGTCATCGACGAGGAAGATGACCTGTTTCCGCTGCTGCGCCGGCGCTGCCAGCCGGCCGATGAACTGGACGCCGTGCTCGGCGCCCTGTCGGCGGAGCACCGGGATGATCTGGAGCATTCCCGGGCCCTGATCGCCGCCCTGGAGCAGGCCTTGGCGCAGGAGCAGGCGCCGGCCCGCGACCGGGACGCCCGACGCATTTTCACGGACTATGCCCAGCATGAGCGCCGCCACATCGCGCTGGAGAACGCCGTGGTTCTGCCGATCGCCCGTTTGCGCCTGTCGGCCGCGGACCTGAGGTCGCTCAGCACCCGGCTGGCGGCGCGACGCGGGATACTGCTGGCCCCGGCCGGGCTGGAGGCGCTCCCATGATCGAGACCCTGCTGCAAAACAACCTGGCCTGGGCGGCGAGCCGCATCCGCACCGACCCCGAATACTTTCGCCGCCTCTCGGCGCAGCAGACGCCGGAGTACCTCTGGATCGGCTGTTCCGACAGCCGCGTGCCCGCCAACGAAGTGGTCGGGCTAGAGCCCGGCGAGTTGTTCGTCCACCGCAACGTGGCCAACCTGGCTCCGGCGCAGGACATGAACCTGCTGGCCGTGCTCCAGTTCGCGCTGGAGTCGCTCAAGGTGCGCCACATCATCGTCTGCGGCCACTACGGCTGCGGCGGCGTCCGGGCCGTGCTGGACGGCCGGCGCCACGGCATCCTCGACCATTGGATGCAGCGCGTGCAACGCCTGTGTGAGGATCACCAGAGCGATCTCGACGCGATCCACGACCACGAAACCCGCATCAACTTCATCTGCGAAAAGAACGTCCTGGCCCAGGTGCGGTCCCTGTCGCGCAATCCGTTCGTCACCGACGCCTGGCGCCGCGGCCAGCCGCTTTCGATCCATGGCTGGGTGTATTCGATCCGCGACGGTCTCGTCCGCGACCTCGAAACGACGGTCACTGGCGCGGAGGACGCCGAACGTCTGGCCGCGCCGCAGATTTCCCGAGGCGGCGCCCGATCGAATTTGCGCACCCGTAAAGGCGGCGCATGAGCCTGGCCGTCGCCATTCTTGCGGGGGGCGCCGGGAGCAGGATCGGCGGCAACAAGCCGCGTAGGCTCCTCTGCGGAACCCCCCTGCTGGACCGGGCGCTGAAGGCCGCGCAGGGCGTGCCGGCCCCTGTGATCCTCGTGGTGCGTGATCCCGAACAGGTCAGGGGTTTCGCTGGAACCGTGGTTCGGGACACGCCTGGCATCGAAGGCCCCATGGCCGGCCTGCTCTCGGCATTGATCTGGGCGGCGGACGCCGGCGCCGACCGGGTGCTGACCCTTCCCTGCGACATGCCTTTCCTGCCCGGTGATCTGCTGCCTCGGCTGAAGGGCGCGCTGACGGAGGATGCCGGTGCGGCGGTGGCGGCCAGCGGAGGACGCCTCCATCCCGTCTGCGCCCTTTGGCGGACAAGCGCGCGGCCCGTCCTGGTGCAGAGGGCTGAACAAGGACGTCTGTCCCTGCGCGGCCTGAGTGAGGCTGTGGGGTCCGCCATCGTTGAGTGGCCGATCGAGGACGGCGACCCCTTCTTCAACATCAACACAGCGGAGGATCTGGAGATGGCTGTGGAGGCGGTCAAAGCGCTCTAGCCATCGGGTCGTGCTGCAGGTCGGCCTCTGGACGGGGCCGCCAGAATATTTTAGACCTAAAACATGTCCTCGAGTCGCGCCGTCAGCAGCATCGCCGTCGTGGGCGCCGGGCCGGGCGGGCTGTATCTCGCCATCTCGCTGAAGCTGCGCGATCCATCGCTGGCGGTTGTGGTGCATGAGCGCAACCGGCCGGACGACACCTTCGGCTGGGGCGTCGTCTTCTCGGACCAGACCCTGGCCAATCTGAAGGCCAACGATCCCGAGACCGCCGCCCTGATCGAGGCGGCGTTCGTGCATTGGGACGACATCAACGTCCATATCCATGGCCAGACGATCCGTTCCGGCGGCCACGGCTTCGCCGGCATCGGGCGGCAGCGGCTGCTGAACATCCTGCATGACCGCGCCCGGGCGCTGGGTGTCGAGCTGCGGTTCGAGGATGAGGTGGCGGATGCCTATGCGCTGGACGCCGATGTCGTGGTCGCCGCCGACGGGCTGAACAGCCTGACCCGCAACGCCCGGCCCGAAACATTCGGCGTCGATGTCGATGTGCGGACCAACAAATACATCTGGCTGGGCACGAAACAGGCGTTCGACGCCTTCACCTTCGCCTTCGTCGAGACCCCGCACGGCTGGATCTGGGCCCACGCCTACCAGTTCGAGCCCGGCGCCTCGACCTTCATCGTCGAGTGTTCCGAGGCGACCTGGCGCGGCCTCGGCTTCGACGCCATGGATCAGGACCAGACCTGCCGCGCGGCCGAGGGGCTGTTCGCCGACTGGCTGGGCGGCCACGCCCTGATGAGCAATGCGCGGCACCTGCGCGGCTCGGCCTGGCTGAACTTCCCGCGCGTGGCCTGTGCGAACTGGCGCGACGGCAAGGTGGTGCTGCTGGGCGATGCGGCTCACACGGCGCACTTCTCCATCGGCTCGGGGACCAAGCTGGCGTTCGAGGATGCGATCCGTCTGGCCGAGGCTCTGACCGGCGACGGCGATCTGGCGACCTATGAGGCCGAGCGCCGGGTCGAGGTGCTGAAGCTGCAGAGCGCGGCCCGCAACTCCACCGAATGGTTCGAGACCCTCGACCGCTACGTCGGTCTCGAGCCCCTCCAGTTCGCCTACAGCCTGCTGACCCGCAGCCAGCGCGTCAGCCACGAGAACCTGCGTCTGCGCGACCGCGACTTCCTGACGGGGGTCGAACGCTGGTTCGCCGGCACGCCTGCGGATGCGACGCCCCCCGCGCCCATGTTCGCGCCCCTGAAACTGCGCGGCCTGACCCTGCTCAACCGGGTCGTGGTTTCGCCCATGTGCATGTATTCGGCCGAGGACGGGCTGGTGAACGACTTCCATCTGGTCCACCTCGGCGCCCGGGCGCTGGGCGGGGCCGGTCTGGTCTTCACCGAGATGACGGACGTGTCCGCCGACGCCCGCATCACCCCGGGCTGCGCCGGGATGTATCGGCCCGAGCACCGCGACGCCTGGGCCCGGATCGTCGATTTCGTCCACGCCCAGGGATCGCGCATCGCCATGCAGCTGGCCCACGCAGGCCGTAAGGGCTCGGTCGAACGGCCCTGGGGACCGCGCGCGGACGAGCCGTTGCTGGAGGGCGGCTGGGCGCTGATCGCCCCCTCCCCCATCGCGTGGTCAGACGAAGACCAGACGCCGCGAGAGATGACCCGCGCCGACATGGACCGCGTCATCGCCGATTTCGTCCAGGCCACGCGCTGGGCCGACGAGGCGGGCTTCGATCTGGTCGAGCTGCACTGCGCCCACGGCTATCTGCTGTCGTCCTTCCTGACGCCGGTGTCGAACCATCGCACCGACGAATACGGCGGGTCGGTCGAGAACCGCCTGCGCTTCCCGCTTCAGGTCTTCGCCGCCATGCGGGCGGTGTGGCCGGGCGAGAAGCCCATGTCCGTGCGCCTGTCGGCGACCGACTGGATGGACGAAGGCCTGTCGCCGGAAGACTCCGTCGCCATCGCCCGCGCCTTCGCCGAGGCCGGCTGCGACCTGATCGACGTCTCGGCGGGCCAGACCTCGCCGGACAGCCGCCCGGTCTATGGCCGCATGTTCCAGACGCCGCTCAGCGACCGCATCCGGAACGAGGCCGGGGTCGCGACCATGGCGGTCGGCAACATCTATGAGACCGACCACGTGAACAGCATCCTCGCCGCCGGACGCGCCGACCTGTGCGCCCTGGCGCGGCCGCATCTGGCCGATCCGAACTGGAGCCTGCGCGCCGCCGCCGAGCTGGGCTGGCGTGGCGTCCAGCCGCCGGTTCAGTATCTCGCCGGCTTCGCCCAACTGGCCCGCAATCTCGAGAAACAGCAGCAGGCAGGGCCGGTATGAGCGCGCAACTGACAGGCCGCCACGCCGTGGTCACCGGTGCCGGCTCCGGCATCGGGCGGGCCACCGCCGAGCAACTGGCCGAGGCCGGATGCCAGATCACCCTGATCGGGCGTCATGAGGGCCGGCTGGCCGAGACCGCCGACCGCATCGGCGACGCGGCCTTCGCCGCCCCCGCCGACGTCACTGACGCCGACGCCCTGACAGCCGCCATCGAGGCCGGGCGCGACCGGTTCGGGCCGGTGGACATTCTGGTCAACAATGCAGGCGCGGCGTCTTCCGCCCCTTTCCTGAAGACCGGCGCCGACGACCTGCGCGCCATGCTGGCGCTCAACCTCGAAGCCCCGGCTGAGGCCGCGCGGCTGGTCCTGCCGGGGATGCTGACGCGTCGCTGGGGCCGGATCATCAATGTCGCCTCGACCGCGGGCCTCAAGGGCTACCCCTATGTCTCCGCCTACGTCGCGGCCAAGCACGGGCTGGTCGGCCTGACCCGGGCGCTGGCGCTGGAGGTTGCGGCCAAGGGCGTGACCGTAAACGCCGTCTGCCCCGGTTTCACCGACACCGATCTGGTCGCCCGCTCGGTGGAAGCCATCATCGGCAAGACCGGCCGCAGCGAGGAGGACGCCCGCGCTGCGCTGGCCGCCTCCAATCCTCAGGGCCGCCTGATCACGCCCGAGGAAGTCGCCGCCATGATTGTCTGGCTGTGCGAGGACGCTGCGTCCGGCGTCAACGGCGCGGCGCTGCCCGTCGCGGGCGGTGAGCTGTGAGCGCCCTGCCGGATCGCCACGGCGCGACCGACGGCAAGGCGCCCCTGCGCCTGTGGCTGCGTCTGCTGACCTGCTCCTCGACCATCGAGCGGCGCATCGCCCAGCGGCTGCGGGACGAGTTCGACACGACCCTGCCCCGCTTCGACCTGCTGGCGGCGCTCGACCGCGCGGGGGATCAGGGCCTGACCATGGGAGAGGCCGCCGGGATGCTGATGGTGTCCAACGGCAACGTCACGGGTCTGGCCGCGCGGCTGAAGGCCGACGGCCTGATCGAGGCCCTGCCCGGCCCGGACCGCCGCGTGCAGCGGATCACCCTGACTCCGACCGGCCGCAGCCGGTTCGCCGTCATGGCCGCCGCGCACGAGCGCTGGATCGAGACCCTATTCGCCGGCCTGACCGAGGCCGAGACCAACGACCTGACCCACCTGCTGGAGCGCGCCCGGCGCTCCCTGAGCCCGGAGCCGACCCGATGAAGGCGCGCGAATACAAGGCCACGCATTTCCTCTGGTCGGTGGACGCCGACGGGGTCGCGACCCTGACCCTGAACCGGCCTGAGCGGAAGAATCCGCTGACGTTCGACTCCTATGCCGAGATGCGCGACCTGTTCCGCGCCCTGATCCACGCCGAGGACTGCAAGGTGGTTATCGTCACCGGCGCGGGCGGCAACTTCTCGTCCGGCGGCGACGTGCACGAGATCATCGGCCCGCTGACCGAAATGGCCATGCCGGAGCTGCTGACCTTCACCCGCATGACCGGCGATCTGGTCAAGGCGATGCGCGGCTGCCCCCAGCCGATCATCGCGGCGCTGGACGGCGTCTGCGTCGGCGCGGGGGCGATCATGGCGATGGCGTCGGACCTGCGGATCGCCACGCCGAAGACGAAGACCGCCTTCCTGTTCACCCGCGTCGGCCTCGCCGGCTGCGACATGGGCGCCTGCGCCATCCTGCCCCGCCAGATCGGTCAGGGACGGGCGTCGGAGCTGCTGTTCACCGGCCGGGTCATGACCGCCGACGAGGGCGAACGCTGGGGCTTCCATAACCGGCTGGTCGAGGGCGACACCCTGATGGCCACGGCGCAGGAGATGGCGCTGGCGCTGGCCAAGGGGCCGACCTTCGCCCACGGCATGACCAAGAACCAGCTCAATATCGAATGGGACATGAGCCTGGACGCCGCCATCGAGTCCGAGGCCCAGGCCCAGGCCATCTGCATGAAGACCAACGACTTCCGCCGCGCCTACGAGGCCTTCGCGGCCAAGCGCGAGCCGGTGTTCGAGGGGAACTGAGCATGGCCGACCGCAGCTTCATCGACTGGCCCTTCTTCGACGACCGCCACCGCGCCTTCGCAACCGACATCGACGGCTGGTGCGAGGCCAACGGCGAGGTGATGCACCTCCACGGCGATCACGATCTCGACGGCGATTGCCGCGCGATCCTGAAGGCGCTGGCCGACGGCGGCTGGTTGCGGAACGCCGTGCCCGACGCGGACGGCAAGCTGGATGTGCGCACCCTGTGCCTGACGCGCGAGACCCTCGCCCGGCGCTCGGGCCTCGCCGATTTTGTCTTCGCCATGCAGGGGCTGGGCTCCGGTCCGATCAGCCTGTTCGGCACGGCGGAGCAGAAGGCCCGCTGGCTGCCCGGCGTGGCGGCGGGCGAAACCATCGCCGCCTTCGCCCTGTCCGAGCCCGAGGCCGGGTCGGACGTCGCCGCCATGGCCATGACCGCGCGCCACGACGGCGACGGCTGGGTGCTGGACGGGGTGAAGACCTTCATCTCCAACGGCGGTCTGGCCGACCGCTACACTGTCTTCGCCCGAACCGGCGACGGAGGCGCGAAAGGCATCAGCGCCTTCGTCGTCGACGCCGACACGCCCGGCTTGGAAATCGTCGAGCGCATCCCGCTTATGGCGGCCCACCCGCTGGCGACGATCCGTTTCAACAACTGCCGCATCGACGGCGACCGCATCCTCGGCGAACCGGGACAAGGCTTCCGCATCGCCATGGGCACGCTGGACGTATTCCGCTCCACCGTCGCCGCCGCCGCCCTCGGCTTCTCGCGCCGGGCCTTCGACGAGGCGGCCGGGCGGGCCGTGAACCGCCGTCTGTTCGGCGCGCCGATGAGCGATCTGCAGCTGGTGCAGGCGTCGCTGGCCGACATGGCCCTGCGCATCGACGCCTCGGCCCTGCTGATCTACCGCGCCGCCTGGCTGAAGGATCAGGGCGCGCCGCGCGTGACCCGCGAGGCCGCGATGGCCAAGCTCTACGCCACCGACGAGGCCCAGGTCGTGATCGACCAGGCGGTCCAGTTGTTCGGCGGCCTCGGCGTCGTCTCGGGCAATCCCGTCGAGCGCCTGTACCGGGAAATCCGCGCCCTCCGCATCTACGAAGGCGCGTCCGAGGTGCAGAAGATCGTCATCGCGCGGCAGGCGCTGGCGGTCATGGAGGGCGCATGACGGCCAGCGCCCACATCGACCGCTTCGTCATCGATCGCCTGCCCCCGGCGGACCAGCAGCCGACGCTGGTCTTCGACGGCCTGAACTATCCCGACCGCCTCAACGCCGCGACCGAACTGCTGCGCCGCGCTCTCGCCTCGGCTGGCCCTGAAGCTCCCGCCCTGATCGACTTCGACCTCGAATTCAGCTGGGGCCGCGTCGATGCGATTTCCAGCCGCATGGCGAAAGTGCTGGTCGAGGAAATGGGGCTGGTGCCCGGAAACCGCGTCCTGCTGCACGGACCCAACGCTTCGTGGACGGTCATGGCCTGGTTCGCGATCCTGAAGGCCGGCGGCGTGGTGGTCGCCACCATGCCCATGCTGCGCGCCTCCGAACTGGCTGTCGTCATCGACAAGGCCCAGGTCAGCCATGCCCTCGTCTATGCCGCCTTCGCCAATGTGGTGGCTGAGGCGCAATCGCTCGCGCCGACGCTGAAGCACGTCATGGACTCCGCGACGCTTCAGGCCGCCTGCATGACCCGCAGCGCAGACTTCACGCCCGTCGACACGAGCGCCGAAGACCCGGCCCTGATCGCCTTCACCTCCGGCACCACGGGCAAGCCCAAGGGCTGCGTCCACTTCCACCGCGACGTGCTGGCTATGGGCGACACCTTCGCGAAGCATATCGTGCGGCTGTCGAAGGACGACATCGTCGTCGGCACCCCGCCGATCGCCTTCACCTTCGGTCTCGGCGGGCTGGTGGTGTTCCCGGCCGCCGTCGGCGCCGCCACTGCCTTCCCGGACCGCCCGGGCTTCGACGCCCTGGCCGAGGTCATCGCCCAGCGCAGCGCGACGGCCCTGTTCACCGCCCCCACCGGCTACCGCGCCCTGCTGAAGCTGACCGGCCAGCACGACCTGTCGAGCCTGCGCACCTGCGTCTCCGCCGGCGAGGCCCTGCCCGCCGCCACCTCGGATGCCTGGCATCAGGTGACGGGCGTGCGGATCATCGACGGCATCGGCTCGACCGAGATGATCCACGTCTTCATTTCCGCCTGCGGTGGCGACATCCGCCCCGGCGCCACCGGCAAAGCCGTGCCCGGCTATGAGGCGCGCATTCAGGATGAGGACGGCCATCCCGTCCCCGCTGGCGAGACCGGACGGCTGGCCGTGCGCGGCCCGACCGGCTGCCGCTATCTCGATGACACGCGTCAGGCGGCCTATGTCCGCGACGGCTGGAACCTGACAGGCGACATCTATCGCCAGGACGCCGACGGCTACTTCTGGTTCGTGGCCCGGGCCGACGACATGATCGTCTCGTCCGGTTACAACATCGGCGCGCCCGAGGTGGAGAACGCGCTGCTGTCCCACCCCGCCGTGGCCGAGGCCGCCGTCATCGGCGCGCCCGACGAGGAGCGCGGCCAGATCGTGAAGGCCTTCGTGGTCCTGAACGCCGGTCACGCCCCGTCCGACGCCCTGCGCACCGCCCTTCAGGATCATGTGAAGGCCGTCATCGCCCCCTACAAATACCCGCGCGCGCTCGATTTCGTGGACGCCCTGCCCAAGACCACGACCGGCAAGATCCAGCGCTTCCGTCTGAAGGTCGACACATGACCGGGGAAGTTTTCACCACCCAGCGCCGGGTGCGTTTCGCCGACTGCGACGCCGCGGGCATCGTCTTCTTTCCGCGGTATTTCGAGATGCTGAACGGGGTGGTCGAGGACTGGTTCGCCGGGCCGCTCGGCGTGTCCTTCCGCGAGCTGCATCAGGACCGCCACGTCAGCGTCCCGACCGCGGCCATCGCGGCGCAGTTCATGATCCCCTCGCGGCTTGAGGACGACCTGACCTTCTCGCTCAGTGTCACCCGCCTCGGCGGCGCATCCTGCACCCTGCGCCACCGCATCATGGCCGGCGACGCCCTGCGCTTCGAGGCGACCCAGACCATTGTCTATGTGGGTCCGTCGCTGAAGCCCGAGCCCTGGCCCGGCGCCCTTCGCACCCGCATCGCCCCCTATCAGGAGACCGCCGCATGAATCGGGTTCTGCTGCCCGAGGGCTGGCCTCGGCCCAAGGGCTATTCCAACGGCATTGAGGCGTCGGGCCGCTTGGTCTTCGTCGCCGGCCAGATCGGCTGGACGCCAGACGGCGTCTTCCCCGACGGCTTTGCGGCCCAGTTCCGCCAGACCATCGAGAACACACTCGCCGTCCTGACTGAGGCCGGCGCCGGTCCCGAACACATCGTCCGCATGACCTGGTTCGTGGTCGACAAGCGCGAATATCTGGCCAGCCTGCGCGACATCGGCGCCGCTTGGCGCGAGCTGATCGGCCCCCACTACCCGGCCATGGCCGTGGTCGAGGTCAAGGGACTGGTCGAGGACGCCGCCCGCCTCGAAATCGAGACGACAGCGGTTTTGGCCTAGGCCGCGATCCGCTCTTCCATCGGGACGATGGCGGCCACGGGCGATGCCGAGGTCGTGCCGTCCTCGTCCGGGATGACCATGTAACCCCTGGCGGCGGCCGCATCGCCGTGACGGCGGCGCGAGGTCCAGACCGCGATCGGCGCGGCGAACAGCAGCGGCAGGACAATCGCCGCGAACCAGCTGATCAGATCGGGGCGGAACGCCAGGGCGACAGAGAAGCCCAGGCCCGTGATCATCTGCCACTTCATGGCGCGGAAGGCGTCGGACCAGGCCAGACCATCCGTGTCGCGCTGCTGCGTGTGCCAGCCGGCGTCGTGACCCGACAGGATCTGCACCACGGCCTTGGTGTTGGCGACCATCAGGATCGGCGCCAGCAGGGCCGACAGGAAGATCTCCATGCCCATGCCCTTGATGACGGTGCGCCCGCCGCCGAAGGCTTCGCGCTCGGCCTTGCGGCTCATCACCAGCACCGCGCCCATGACCTTGGGCCCGATCAGCAGCACGCCCGACAGCAGCGACGCCAGCATGAAGGGGCTGAACTCGGGGTGCAGCATATAGGCGAACGAGGCCCAGTCGGTCGGGTATTGCAGCTGGATGATCATGCCCAGCGCCAGCGAGGCGAACCACAGCGGCGACGACAGATAGGCCATGCAGCCCATCGCCAGCTGCATGCGGCTCATGGGGCTCAGGCCGCGCGCGCCAATCAGGCTCAGGTGCTGCAGGTTGCCCTGGCACCAGCGGTGATCGCGGCGGATGAAGTCGGTGATGGTCGGCGGCGTCTCTTCGCACGACCCGTCGAGAGCAGCGGTGACGTGCACGGCCCAGCCGGCGCGGCGCAGCAGGGCGGCCTCGACCACGTCATGGCTCAGGATGTGCCCGCCGAAGGGTTTGCGGCCCTCCAGCATCGGCAGGCCGGCGCAGTCGGCGAAGGCGCGGGTGCGCAGGATGGCGTTGTGGCCCCAGTAGCTGGCCTCGGATCCGGCCCACCAGGCCAGACCGGCGGCGGCGACGCGGCCGTACAGGCGCACGCTGAACTGCGACACGCGGGCGAACAGGGTGGATGCCTTGACGATGGTCGGGGCGGTCTGGATCAGGCCCACGCCCGGATTGCGCTCCATGGCGTCAACCAGACGCAGCACGGTCTCGCCGGCCATGGTCGAGTCGGCGTCCAGCACGATCATGAAGTCGTAGGCGCCGCCGAACCGGGTGGTCCAGTCGGCGATGTTGCCGGCCTTGCGCTCCACATTGTCCGTGCGGCGGCGGTAATAGACCTGGCTGTTCGCCTGGGGACGGAAGCTCAGCGCCTGCGACAGCTCGCCCATGGCGGCCTCGTCCTTGGTCGAGTCGCTCAGCACGAAGAAGTCGAACGCCGACGAAACGCCCAGACGCCCCAGCGAGGCGTCGATGGCGGCCAGACGCGCGAACGCCGCCTTTGCGTCCTCGTTGTAGAGCGGCATCAGCAGGGCCGTGCGCGTGGTCGGCGCCGGCGGCTGGTCGGCGAAATCCAGATCGGCCTGCTCACGCCCCGTCAGCAGCACGACCAGACCGGCCGCGGCGCTGGAGAACCAGCAGGCGATGGCGGTGATCAGCACGGCGAACACGGCGAAGGCCACAACCTCCAGCGCGTCCCAGCCGTGACGTGCGTACAGAATGAACGGCGCGATGCCGGCCAGCATCGCCGTCACCACCGTCGAGATCGTCAGAATCAGGCGGCGGCGATCGACGTCGACGGGCGAGGTCTCCAGAACGGCGCGGATCGCGGGCGCGTCCTCAGACACGTCCTGACGCGGCATCTCAAGCGCGGACTCTTCCGGCAGCCAGGCCCAGCGGCCGGCGTCGTCCGACACGTCGTCGAACTGGGAAACCAGTTTATCCGAACCGTACATGGGTAAGCCTGAGAGAGCGCCGGGGAGGAGTGGCGATGCTGCGATGCAGCACGGATCACAATGTCGTTCACTTTTCCGAGATTTTCAATCACGGAATGGTGATCGGACGCAGAATTCTCGATTAGGGCGAAGGGGTGTCCGAAGCGACCCCGGCATTCTCGCGCTTCAGGCGTCTTTCGAGCACAAATGCGGCAACGCCGACCCAGCCGACCAGCAAGAACGCATAGCCGCGCTCCCACCATCCGACGTTCGCATCGTTCACCGTGCCGGGCCAGAGCAGGTGCTTGGTCAGCACCGTCAGAATCGCCATCAGCACAAATACGGCCGCGAGGAAGATCTTCAGCCGCGGCATGTCTTTCCGTGTCCACAACCCCCACAGGATCAGCACCGGCGCCAGCTGGATGCCGAGGCCCAGGTTCATCGCCTCATTGTGCAATTGATCCGGGTAAGGCACCGCCCCGCCGATCACGAGGCCGATCCCGGCCAGCACAAAGGCCAGCGCCGTCAGCAACCCCGCCACCCGCGCCTTCGACAGCGCCATGATGCCGAGGCCGAACCCAATCCCGGCCAGAATCGTCATCAGCCCGGCGATCAGAACCCCGCCGTTGAACACGATTGAGGCCGGCGCGCCGGGCGCGCCCAGCTCGCTCAGATACTGTCGCGCGTGGTCGTAGCCGGGGTGAACTGCCACCGCGGTCAGCACGGCCACGAGCGCCAGCAACGACGCCGCCACGCCGACGATCAGGAAGGCCCGGCGATGCGCGTGGGCGGGCATGTCGGATGGCTTCAGGCCCCAGATCGGCCGGATGATCGCGATCCGCCGCACGACCTCATAGATGGCCAGACTGCCCGCGATGGTGATGAAGGCGAGGCTCAGCGCCTCGGCCGCCGCCGGCAGGTTCAGCGGCCGGATGAACCACACCGCCGCCACGAGGATCGTCTGGTGCGCCAGATAGCAGGTGAAGACCGCGTCGGTCAGATACCGGATCGCCGGCCCGTCGGCGCCTCTCAGATGCCTGCTGCCGAAACCGAGGATGGCGGCGATCACCATCCATTGGTCGAGGCCGAAAACGATCGCGCGTGGCACGCCGAGGAAGGCCCCTCCCCCCGGGTGCGCCACCTGGGCCATCATGATGGGCAGGCACACCGCCGCGATGCCCAGAGCGATCCAGCGGAACCGCTCCAGATCGCGCCAAACCTGTTCGCGCCGCACCATCAGGAAGCCGAATAGGAAGGCGCCCAGCGACAGGACATGGTTGTACCAGTCCCAGGTCAGCTTGTTGGTGATCCCGAACAGCGGGAACAGCAGCACCCGGATGACGATCAGCCACACCACCGGCACCCACAGCACTCGCCACCCGGGCAACAGCCGCTCCAGCCTGTCCTCCCACGCCGCCAACCGCTCGGGCCAGCGCATCAGCCACACGACCACGGCGCTGTAGGTTGCGATGTAGATCACGAACCACAGGTGATTGGTCGGCACCCCGTTGGCGAGGCCGGACCAGCTGAACTCGTGCCACCACCAGGCGGCGAAGCCTGTGCTCCAGCCGCCCTTGTCGATGGCCTCGATCCACGACTGGATCGGCACCAGCAGCAGCACGCCCAGCGCCAGCGGCGGCCCCAGCCGTTCGAACCGCGCCCGGGCCACCTGTCCGGGCGTGCGCCTCAGGGTCATGAACCGCAGCGCCGCCCCCGACACCAGGAACAGCAGCGTCAGCCGCCAGGGATTGGTGATCAGCACCCCCTCGCGCATCCATTCGAAGGTGTGGGCGCTGTGGACGTGCCAGTCGTACGGCGCATAGACCAGACCGACATGATAGAGGATCAGCAGCCCGAAGGCGCTCACCCGGATCCAGTCCAGATCGTATCTGCGGGCCGAGGGCGAGGTCACCGCGTGTCTATGCTGGAGAGAGGGAGTCGTGTCCACGGGATCGCTATCCTTCTCCCCTCCGGGGGAGAAGGTGGGCGGCGACAGCCGCTCGGATGAGGGGGCTGCCGACCACAGGCTGATCTTCAAACGATGAGCGAGCCGAACCAGCCCCCTCATCCGGTCGCTCTCGCGACCACCTTCTCCCCCAAGGGGAGAAGGAGAAATTCATCGCAGCACCACCCGCCGCGCCGTCGCCGGGATAACCAAATCACCGCCGGTCCAGTCCGCCACGCGCCGCCCGTCGATGCGGACCTCGGTCGGGCGCGCCGCGTCGTCCGGCCATTGCAGCACGAAGCCTCCGGGCGGCGTCGCGCCGGGTTCGATGCTGAGCACATAGGCCACGTCTTCGCGTTTCAGCAGATAGCTCAGCGGACCATAGGCGGTCCGCAGCCCCCGCACCCCCACGCCGGTCTCGCTGTCGATCCAGCTGATCGGCGCCCCGGCGGCCAGCACCAGCGCATGGTCGCGGTCACGCTCATAGGCGAACAAATCGAGCGCCGAGCGGATGTAGTCCGAACTGATCCAGGCGTGCGGCATGTCGCCGACGAAGACCGGCTTGCGCAGCTCACGCCCCACCACCTCGGCCCAGCCGTTCCAGGCGCGCGGCCGCACGTCGGCGAAGAAGAAGTCCAGCGCCTGAAGCGCCCGCTCCCGCTGGCCCAGCCGCACGAAGGCCCCGACGACCCGAAGCTCATAGGGCGTATAGGCGTCCCAGGCCTCGCGGTTGCCCAGACGCGCCTCGAAATTCTCCCAGTATTTGTCGAAGGTCCGCGCCAGAAGCTCGCGCGGCAGCTCGTCGATCGTCCCGCCGGGCGACAGGCCGATGGTGGTCGAGGTGGCGTCGAAATCGCCTCGGTCCGCCGCCCCGTTGATCCAGTCGATGCCGTGGAAGGCGGCGCTGGTCTCGACCGAGCGCATGAAGTCGGCAGTGAACTCACGCTCCCCTGCCCGGAACCTCGCGGCCGCTTCGGTCTCACCCAGCGTCTCGGCGATGAACACCGCGTCGCGGTAGCCCAGCAGGCCCCAGAAGTCGTCCCAGTAGGAATAGGCCGGCTTGTCCGAATAGCCCTCGTGGCTGATTGTCGGCGGCAGCAGGCCGAACAGGTGCGCCGTCTGCGGCGTCTGGAACTCCGCGGTGCGGGTCGAGGCGCGCAGCGCGTCCATATAGCCGACGGCCTTCTCCACCTGCGGCCAGACGGCGCGCAGCAGGGCCTCGTCGTGGGTGTATCGGTACGTCTCGGCGGCCAGGAAGATGAACTCCCCGTGGCTGTCGTTCTCCGGCACCGGATCGGCCCCGCGCTGATCGACGCAGCACGGCACCTTGCCGTTCTCGAACACGAACGGCGCATAGAAGCGCAGATAGTCCGCCGACAGGTCGGCATGGCCCAGCCGGTTCAGCCCCTCGGCCATCATGGCCCCGTCGCGGATCCACGACCGGTTATAGCTGCGCGTCCCCGGCTGCAGCACCGGTCCCTGCCGCGACATCAGCATGTGCGCCAGCGACGACCGCATCACATCCTCGATCCGCTGCGCCTCGGGCGGCAGGATCAGGTCCACGCGGTCGAGTTTGGCGCGCCATGCTCCGGCGGTGTCGCCTTCCATGGCACCCAGATCCCAAGACCCGGCATAGGGCGTGCCGAAGAACCTCAGCGTATCCGGCAGCGACGAGATGAAGCCGAAATCGCGCGTCTCGCCGGGCGCCAGGGTCACGTCGTAGATGCTGGCCCCCGCTGCCAGTCCGGACGCGTCCTCAAGACGCGAAACGCTCTCTCTGGAACGGGGCTGGGCCAGCAGCGCCTGCGGATCGGCTCCGGCCTCAAAACTGGACATCTCGATCCTGTCCGGCGGGGCGATGAAGCTGACGCCGATCCGGTCGTTGATCGCCAGATCAACACCGTCCTGAACAAGTTTTGAGATCGGTGCCACGCCCCCCGGAACGGCTAGGAACTGCACAGGGCCGTTCACCTGCATGGGCCGTACCATCAGGGCCAACGAAAGGGTTTGAGACCTCGCCGACGTATTGGTCAGGGCATAATGGCCATACAGCCGAGCATCGCTTCCCCGCCCGTCCTGCGCAAAGCTCGTCACCTTCAGAGTCCACTCATCCGCCGTCCACGTCACGCTCGGGATCGGCAGGTCGCCGTCACGCAGGGACTGGTCGATGTCGACGTCGGCCCAGGTCACCAGCCGCCCGTTCTCGATCACGAAGGGCTCGATCGACGGGCCGCCGCGGCGCAGTTCGATGGCGCCGTCCTCGCCCATCAGGCCGCTCTCGCCGCCGCCATCGACCCCGACCAGGGTCCAGTAGGGCTGCTCGCCGAAGAAGCCGCGCGGATAGAGGCCGCGCCGGCTCTCCTGTGCCACCGCCTCGATGAATTTCGTCGGCGTCTCGCCGAAACTCAGCGGCTCGATCTCGATCTCGTTCAGCGCATAGGTCGCGCCCTGCCCCGCCGTCAGGTCCAGCCGCAGCCAACGCGCCGAGGCCTCCGGTGTGCGCAGCCAGTCGGTCCCGCCATCGCCGCCCGCGACCGCCGTCAGCGCGCGCCACTCGCGCCCGTCCGACGACGCCATGACCCGGTAATCCGTCGCCGCCGCGCCATTGACCCAACGCAGGGTCAGGCCGCCGAACTCGCGCTCGTAGCCCAGGTCAAGCGTCAGGCTTTGCGCCCCCGCCGGGGCCTTCCATGACGTGGCCGCATCGCCGTCCACCGCTCGCGCCGCGACGTCATTGCCGTTCGCGGCGGTCGCCGTCGCCACCGGACGTGGCGGCACGCTCGGCTCGGGCGGCAGTTCGCGCAGCTCCAGCCCGTCCACCTCGATAAAGCCGGCGCCGCCCTCGCCCGCCGTGACCACGAACTCCATGCGCTCGGCGCCGCGGAAGGTCGGGTCGGGGTTCGGCCCCCAGGCGCGCGTCACCTGCCGCTTCTTGATGACAAACCGGGTCCAGCCGTCGGGCGCGGTGAAGCCCCGCACCTGACGCCAGTGGACATTGTCGCCCGATGCATCGACGAACTTGATCTCCAGAGTGTTCGACGGCCCCTGCCCCCGAATCCAGAAGCTGATCTCCCAGTTTTCCGGAATGCGCAGCGGCAAAGCCCGCGCCGCGAAGGCGTAGCCCGACTTGCCGTTGAAATCGTAGGTCAGCCGCATCGCCCGGCCGTCATGACCATCCACCGCACTGATCGCCGACGACACGTCCGTCGAGGCATCCGCCGTCCACGGCGTCAGGGTCTCGAACCCGTCCAGAATCCGCGCCTCCTGCGCGGTCACCGGAAACGCCAGCAGCAGGGCGATCAGGAAGGCTGCGAACCGCATCATCCCTTCACGCTCCCGGCCAGCATGCCGCGGATGTAGTAGCGTTGCAGGGCGAGGAAGAGCGCCAGCACCGGCGCCACGGTCACCACCGCGCCCGCCATCATCAGCTCGATGTCCTGCACGTGCTCGCGCGACATCGCCGCCAGCGCCACCGGCAGGGTGTAGTTCGACTGGTCCGTCAGGATGATCAGCGGCCACAGGAAGTCGTTCCAGCTGCCCAGGAACACGAACAGCGCCAGGGTCACGATGATCGGCTGCAAGGTCGGCAGGACCACGCGGCGGAAGATCTGGCCTTCGCTCGCCCCATCCACCCGCGCGGCCTCCAGCATCTCCTCGGGGATCGACAGCGCATACTGGCGCACCAGAAACAGGCCGAAGATCGAGGCCAGCCACGGCACCAGCGCGCCTGCGTAGGTGTTCACCAGCCCCATCGACTTCAGCATCAGGAACAGCGGCAGGGTCCCGATCTGCGCCGGCACCACCAGCGCCGCGACCAGCAGCTGGAAGATCCGGTCCCGCCCGGCGAACTTCAGCTTCGCGAACGCATAACCCGCCGGGACCGTGAACAGCAGCGCTGTGATGGTCGCCAGCACCGCCAGCGCCACGCTGTTCCACATGTACCGGCCCATGCCCTGGCTGACGAACAGGTCGCGGTAATGCTCCAGCGTCCAGGTCCTGGGCCACAACGGCGGCGGGAAGGTCGCGGCTTCGCCCGTCGCCATGAAGCTGACCGACAGCATCCACAGCAGGGGGAACAGCACGATCACCGCAATCAGCGCCACGCCAAGGTTCGCAAGGATCGCCTTGGGCTTCATGCTTCGTGCTCCAGACGCTTCGCCACCGCCATCTGCACCATGGTGATGCTGAAGATGCAGACGAACAGGATGAAGGCGACGGCGCTGGCGGAGCCCAGGTTCCACCATTTGAAGCCCTCTTCATACATGAAGTAGAGCACCGTCACCGTGCTCTGGGCCGGTCCCCCTTGCGTCATCACATAGGGTTCGGCGAACAGCTGGAAGAAGCCCGCGACCGAGATGATCGACACCAGCAGCATGGTCGGCGCGATGGCTGGCAGGGTCACATGGCGGAACTGCTTCCATGGCCCGGCGCCGTCGATGCGGGCGGCTTCGTACAGGTCGTCCGGCACGGTCTGAA
>DASWYI010000004.1:0-94031 GCA_036405055.1 Brevundimonas sp. | reverse complement strand
GGCCTGAAGAACTTCAAGTGGGACGAGATCAAGCCGCAGGTCCACCACATCGAGTTCCCGGACGGCAAGAAGATCATCCTGCTGTCGGAAGGCCGTCTGGTGAACCTGGGCAACGCCACGGGCCACCCGTCGTTCGTGATGTCGGCGTCCTTCACCAACCAGACGCTGGCCCAGATCGAGCTGTGGACCAACAAGGCCAAATACGAGAACCAGGTCTACGTCCTGCCCAAGCATCTCGACGAGAAGGTCGCCATGCTGCACCTGGCCAAGCTGGGCGCGAAGCTGACGACCCTGTCGAAGGAGCAGGCCGACTACATCTCGGTGCCGACCGAGGGCCCGTTCAAGCCGGATCATTACAGGTACTAAGGGCGCTAACGCTCGACGCGCGGCGTCTCGCTACTTGAGCGCGCGACGGCGATAAAAGGGCCGGTGGAGTGATCCACCGGCCCTTTGTCATTTCGGTGCTCCAGAGTCTGCGGCCTAAGCCGCCACCTCGAGTTCCAGCGCCTCGTCGTCGCGGCCGCGCAGGCCGGATTCGAAGTCCATGAAGATGTCGATCAGCTCGTCGACAGTGACCCTGGCCGAGCCCTTGGCGAAGCGGTAGCGCCAGAAGGTCACAATGTGCTGCAGGGCGCCCAGCTGGTCGCCGAGCGCCGTGAACATCGTCGGCGAATGCAGCAGGAAGTCGCGGAACTGCATCGGCGCGCCCGCCTGGGTTAGGGCCGCATAGGCGTCGTCATAGACGCGCAGGGTGTTCGAGACATTGTCGCAGGCGCGGGCGATGCGATGGCGCAGCACGTCGCGGCCCCGGTCCAGGTATTCGCGCGCCGGCTGGTCCATCTTGTCGACCGGGCGCACGGTCAGGACGGCGTCGGCGACCTCGGCCACCTCGCCCATCAGCCCGGCCAGAACCCATTTGTAATAGAGGAAGCCCTTCCAGCAGAAGACGCCCTCCTGATACTGCTCCGGCTCCAGACGAAGGACGACGCGCAGGGCCTCCATCCGGTCGCCCGGATCGTTGGACAACAGCTTGCCGGTCAGGCGCGCCGCCGAATGCATCGTGCTGACGTCGCCGAAGGCCTCCATGCTCAGGGTCACCAGCGGTTCGATCTCGCGGCTGACGAAGCCCGTCATCCGGGCCAGGTCCGCCTCGCCGATGGCGAAGTGGCAGGGGGCCGGATCCATGCCGCCCTGACGCAGGCGCTCGCGCAGCAGGAAGGGATCCAGGGACGGCAGCTCGTCGAGCAGCCGCAGCGTCTTCAGGTCCGGGTGATTGTCCGTCAGGCCGAAATTCTCGCGCACGATGCGGTCGAAGCCGTGCTCGCCGACGAAGAAATAGCGGCCGCCGGTCTTCAGATCGGCGGCGTCGATGGGAATGACGATCTTGGTCACCACCTGACGGCGGCGCGGCATCAGGTCGGTTTCGTTCCGGCGCAGCCGGTGCTTGATGATGATCGAGCGGGCCAGCGCCGGGCTGTGGAACAGGGGGCGTTCGGCCCAGTCGGGGTCGCCGCGGTTCTCCGCCGCCACCTTCAGCAGATTCAGCACCCGGGCCGTGGAGGCCGAGTGGCGAAGGCGAGCCAGGTTGCGGACGGTTCTGTCGGCCATGAGCGAGGCATAATGCCGCAAAGGTATGACCAACCGCTTAGCTCCACGGCGGATCGCTGGCGCGCGTTCCGCCCGGGGTCTAGATTGCGGGCATGAACCTGTTCAGCATTCTCTTCCTGGTCGCGCTGGCGGCGCTGGTCGCGGCCCTGGCCTTCGGGCTCAAGGCCCTGTTCACCCCCGGCGAGGCGGCGCGGTCGCGGTCGAACAGGCTGATGCGGCTGCGGGTGGCGCTGCAGGCTGTGGCGTTGCTGCTGCTGGTCGCCGCCATGTGGTGGCAGTCGACGCAGGGCGGCTGAACCTTGGTCACGCTGAACCGCATCTACACCCGCACGGGCGACAAGGGGCGGACCCGGCTGGCCTCGGGCGCGCCGGCGTCCAAGAGCGATCCCCGGGTTGAGGCATACGGCGCGGTGGACGAACTGAACGCCACGCTCGGGCTCGCGCGGCTGCACACCGGTCAGGACGACGCCCTAGAGGCCATGCTGGCCCGCATCCAGAACGAGCTGTTCGACCTCGGCGCCGACCTGGCCACGCCGTCGGAGCCGGCGCCCAAGTGGGAGGCGCTGCGCATTTTGGACTCGCAGGTTCAGCGGCTGGAGAGCGAGATCGACGCCATGAACGAGCGGATGGCGGCGCTGGACAGCTTCGTCCTGCCGGGCGGGACGGCGCTGGCGGCGCATCTGCACCTGTCGCGCACCGTCTGCCGCCGGGCCGAGCGCGAGGCTGTGCGGCTGATGGAGGCGGGCGAGGCGGTGAACGAGGCGGCCGTGCGCTATCTCAACCGGCTGTCAGACCATCTGTTCGTGGCCTCGCGCCGGGCCAATGCCGACGGCGCCGGCGACGTGCTGTGGAAGCCGGGCGCGACGCGCTAGGACCTTTTCCCCTTGAACCACGCCACCATCGACATGGCGTGGCCGTGCCCGAGGCCATAGTCGGCCTTCAGCCAGTCGACGATCTGCATCGGCTTGACCCCGTCGGCGATCGCACCGTTCAGGACCAGCCCCTTCGCCTCGGCCAGTTTGGACAGGGCTTCGGGCGAATGGCCTGTCCTGGCCTCGACAGCATCAAGATAAGCCTGGAACGACACGGTCAGCGCCCCTGGTTCTTCGCATACTCGGCGCGCTGGCGGTCGGCGTCGAGGTCGCGCGCCGCCTTTTCCGCCGCCATCCGGTGCTCGATCTGGACCAGTTCCTGGAACTTCTCCTGCGAGGCCTCGGCGCGGCTCTTGCCGTTCGGGCGGCCGGTGATCTCGGCGATGGCGATCGGCTGGGCGCACTCGCCCCCCTGGTAGTCATACCATTTGCCCGCCGCCTCGCAGCGCTTGCCGGGGTCGCGCACGAGGATCTGATAGGCGAACAGCCCGGCCAGGATCACGGCGAAGGCGCCGGCGAACAGCAGGCTCAGGCGGCCGATGGAGAGGAAGCGGTTCATCTGCAATTCCAGCTGGACAGGGCGGCGGACAGGATAGCTTGACCCGGCGTTACGTTGACAGGCCAGCCGGGTCGTTCCATTGCCTGCGGCAACATTCCGGCGTCAATGTGGATAGGCTCAATGAAGGTTCTCGTCCCGGTCAAACGGGTGATCGACTATAACGTCAAGGCCCGCGTCAAGGCGGACCAGACCGGCGTCGATCTCGCCAACGTCAAGATGAGCATGAACCCCTTCGACGAAATCGCCGTCGAGGAGGCCGTGCGCCTGAAGGAAGGCAAGGAGCACCACGCCGCGGGCACCGCGTCCGAGATCGTGGTCGTCTCCATCGGCGTCAGCCAGGCCCAGGAAACCATCCGCACGGCGCTGGCCATGGGCGCGGACCGCGGCCTGCTGATCCAGTCGGACGCCGATCTGGAGCCGCTGGCCGTCGCCAAGATCCTCAAGGCCGTGGTCGATGAGGAGAAGCCGGACCTGGTCCTGATGGGCAAGCAGTCCATCGACGGCGACAACAATGCGGTCGGCCAGATGCTGGCGGCCCTGCTGGACTGGCCCCAGGCGACCTTCGCCGGCAAGCTGGAGATCGGCGGCGGCAAGGCGACCGTGACCCGTGAAGTCGACGGCGGCCTGCAGACCGTGGCGGCGGCGCTGCCGGCGGTGGTGACCGTGGACCTGCGTCTGAACACGCCGCGTTACGCCAGTCTGCCCAACATCATGAAGGCCAAGAAGAAGGAGATCGCCATGAAGGCGGTCGCCGACTACGGCGTCGATACGGCCTCGCGCCTGAAGGTGCTGAAGGTCACCGAACCGCCGAAGCGTTCGGCCGGGATCAAGGTGGCCGACGCCGCCGAACTGGTCGCCAAACTCAAGTCCACGGGGGTGCTGTAATGGCCGTTCTCGTCATCGCCGACCACGACGGTTCGGCTGTCCGCGACACCACCCACAAGACCGTGACCGCCGCCCTCGCCCTGTCTGGCGACGTGGACGTGCTGGTGCTGGGCTCCAAGGCCGCCGCCGACGCCGCCGCGAAGATCAAGGGCGTGCGCAAGGTGCTGTCGGCTGAAAGCGGCGCCCTGAGCCACCAGCTGGCCGAGGCGGTCGAGGCGACCGTGACCGGTCTGGCCGGCGGCTATGACGCCATCCTTTCGCCGGCCACCACCGACGGCAAGAACTTCATGCCGCGCATCGCCGCCAAGTTGGACGTCGCCCAGATCTCGGACGTGATCGAGGTCGTCAGCGCCGACACTTTCGTGCGCCCGATCTACGCCGGCAACGCGCTGGAGACGGTGCAGTCCTCGGACGGCAAGAAGGTCATCACCGTGCGCGCCACGGCCTTCACCGCCGCCGATGAAGGCGGCTCGGCCCCGGTCGAGAGCGTCGCCGGATCGGATGCGGGCAAGACCGCCTTCGTTTCCGAAGAGATGGTCAAGTCGGACCGCCCCGAACTGGGCGCCGCCAAGATCGTCGTCTCCGGCGGCCGCGCTCTCGGCTCGGCGGAAGAGTTCCACGCCGTCATGGATCCCCTGGCCGACAAGCTGGGCGCCGCCGTCGGCGCCTCGCGCGCCGCCGTCGATGCGGGTTACGCCCCCAACGACTATCAGGTCGGCCAGACCGGCAAGGTCGTCGCGCCCCAGCTCTACATCGCCATCGGCATCTCGGGCGCCATCCAGCACCTCGCCGGCATGAAGGACTCCAAGGTCATCGTGGCCATCAACAAGGACGCGGATGCGCCGATCTTCCAGATCGCCGACTACGGCCTGGTCGCCGACTACAAGACCGCCGTGCCGGAGCTGATGAAGGCCCTGGGCTAAGGCACAACCTCAAGGCCAAACGACAGGGGCGCGGCGCCGAAAGGCCCGCGCCCTTTTCATTGCGCTTGACTCCGTCATGCGCACGCAGATACTTAAGTGAATGCTACAGTATCAATCCGAGCCGCTCGATCTCGCCTTTCAGGCCCTGTCCGATCCCGGGCGGCGGGCGATGGTCGAGCGCCTGAGCTTCGGCCCCGCTTCGGTCAGCGAGCTGGCCCGGCCCCTGCCCATGACCCTGTCGGCGGTGGTCCAGCACCTGAAGCTTCTGGAGGAGGCCGGGCTGGTGAAGAGCGAGAAGGTCGGCCGTGTGCGGACCTGTTCTCTGGAGATCGAGACCATGACCCGGGTCGAAAGCTGGATCGCCGAGCGCAAGCGGTTCTGGGAGCAGCAGTACAACCAGCTCGAGGCCTATCTGGCCGCGACCGAGCCACAGGAGAGCGGCGAATGATCACCAATGCGGCCTTCACCATCGAGCGGCTGCTGAACGCCCCGCTCGCGCGGGTCTTTGCGGCCTTCAGCACGCTGGAGGCCAAGACGGCCTGGTTCAAGGCGCCGGCGGACATCGTGACCCTGGCGCGCGACTTCGACTTCCGGGTCGGCGGGCGCGAGCGGTTCCACGCCCGTTGGCCGAGTGGCATGGAGTCCGATTTTCAGGCCGTCTATCACGACATCGTCGAGAACGAGCGGATCGTGCTGGTCTACGACCTGTTCCACAACACCGAGAAGCTGTCGGTCTCGCTGCAGACCATCGAGCTGCGGCCCGAAGGCGCCGGCACCCGGCTTCTGCACACGGAACAGGCCAGCTATTTCAGCGGTGGGATCGAGGCGGTGCAGGGCCGCGAGCATGGCACCGCCTGGCACGTCGACAATCTGGTCGCTCTGATCGAGGGCCGCGAACCGAGGGCCTTCTCATGACCATCGAACTGTTCGCCCATCCGTTCTCGTCCTACTGTCAGAAGGCGCTGATCGCCTTCTATGAGAACGACGTCCCGTTCGAATACCGCATGATGGAAGACCCCGGCGTCGGCGAGGAATTCGCGGCCCTGTGGCCCATGAAGCGCTTCCCGATCATCCGGGATGCAGGGCGCGTGGTGCTGGAGGCCTCGATCATCATCGAGCATCTGCATGTGCATCATCGCGGACCCGTGGCCCTGATCCCCGACGACGCCGGCCTGGCCGTCGAGGCGCGGATGCTTGACCGCTTCTTCGACAACTATGTGATGACGCCCCAGGGCAAGTTCGTGTTCGACGCCCTGCGGCCCGAGGGCGCCCGCGACCCCTACGGCGTCGAGGAGGCGCGTCGGATGCTGGACACCAGCTACGCCTGGCTGGACCAGCGCATGGCCGGCCGCACCTGGGCGGTGGGCGAGACCTTCACCCTGGCCGACTGCGCCGCGGCGCCGTCGCTGTTCTACGCCGACTGGACCTACCGGATTCCGGAGCAGTACGGCCATCTGCTGGCCTACCGCGCGCGCCTGCTGCAACGGCCTTCCTTCGCCCGCGCGGTGGATGAGGCCCGGGGCTTCCGCCACTACTTCCCGCTGGGCGCGCCCGACCGGGACTAGCCGGTTCCAAAGAGATCGCTTGACTCATTTCGATGATTAGCTAATCATCACATTATGAGTTCGATCTTCAAAGCCCTGTCTGATCCGACCCGCCGCCGGGTGCTGCAACTGCTGCGGCAGGGGCCGATGAGCGCGGGTGATCTGAGCGACCGGTTCGATGTCTCCAAGCCGACCATGTCGGCGCACTTCGCCGTGCTGAAGGAGGCCGATCTGGTCCACGCCGAGAAGGCCGGCAAGTCCGTCATCTATCACCTGAAGCTCTCGGTGCTCGAGGAAGCGCTGCTGGGCTTCGTCCATTCGTTCGGCCTCGGCGCGGAGGCGCCGGAGCCCAAGAAGGAGACTGCGAAATGAACAAGGATCTCATCGGAAGCCTCGCCTGGGGCGGCGGCCTTCTGGGCCTCGGACTGATCGCGAGCTTCGCGCGGCAGCAGGGCTACATCGACGCCGATACGACCACCCGGATCGTACTGGGCGCGACCGGTCTGATGGTCGCCTGGTTCGGAAACCGGATGCCCAAGACAATCGCGCCGAGCGCCCTGGCCCGTCAGGCTCACTGGGTCGGGGGCTGGTCCATGGCCCTGAGCGGTCTGGTCTATGCCGGATTGTGGGCCTTCGCGCCGTTCGATGTGGCGCTGTTCGGCGGCTGCGGCGCGATCATCCTGGGGATCGCGGTGACGGTGTTCTACTGCCTGTCGCTGCGGAACAGGGGCAAGGCGGCCTGACCGTCGACATGGCCCGCCTGCCTGTCCGCCTGACCCCCGGCGCGTCCGCCGACCGCATCGACGGCTGGGACGTGGACGCTGACGGCCGTCCGGTCCTCAAGGTCCGCGTGCGCGCCCGGCCGGTCGAGGGCGAGGCCAATGAGGCGCTGATCCGCCTGCTGGCGAAGACGCTCGGGACGCCGCGTTCATCGGTGTCCCTGGCGCGGGGCGGGCAGTCGCGGCTGAAGATGATCGAGGTCACCGGCCTCGACGACGCCGAGCTCCGCGCCCGGATTACAGCCGCGTAATCAAATCGGCTTTGACCTGATCCGCGACTGCCGATTGTATGCCCGGGTTCACGGGCCCGCGAGCTGCGGGCGGACAGGGGAAATCGGCTGATGAGGAACAACCGCATGCGGGGCGTCAGCCTCGCGGTTCTGGCCTGCGCTGTGGGGGCTCTGTCCCTCTCGGCCTGCGCCACCACCGACACGAAGGATGACGGCGCGAGCACGCCGACGCCGACGCGTGAGGCGCGAGCCCTGCCGACCGGCATGGACTATGCGGCCAACCCCGATCCCTATCCCTCGACCTATCGGCCCCTGCCGCGCGAGAACATGGCCATCGTCGGCGGCACGGTTCTGACCGGCGCCGGCCAGAAGATCGAGAACGGCGTGGTGATCGTCACCGACGGCAAGGTCGCCGCGGTGGGCGGCACCGGCACGGCCATCCCGGCGGGATACCGCACGGTCGATGCGCGAGGCCGCTATGTGACCCCCGGCGTCATCGACGTGCACTCGCACCTCGGCGTCTATCCTTCGCCCGGCGTGCAGGGGATGAGCGACGGCAACGAGGCCACCAACCCCAACACCGCCCAGGTCTGGGCAGAGCATTCGCTGTGGCCGCAGGATCCGGGCTTCAACACCGCCCGCGCCGGTGGGGTGACGACGCTGGGCATCCTGCCCGGCTCGGCCAACCTGTTCGGCGGCCGCGGCGTCACGGTGCGCAATGTGCCGTCGGTGACCATGCAGGGGATGAAGTTCCCCGGCGCGCCCTATCTGCTGAAGATGGCCTGCGGCGAGAACCCGTCGCGCGTCTATGGCGGGCGAAACAGCTCGCCTGCGACCGGCATGGGCAATATGGCCGGCTATCGCGCCGCCTTCATCGCCGCCCGCGACTACAAGGACAAGTGGGACAAGTGGCGCGAGTCGGGCGAGGGCTCGCCCCCGACCCGCAACCTGCAGCTTGAGACGCTCGCGGGTGTTCTGGACGGCTCGATCCTGATCCAGAACCACTGCTACCGCGCCGACGAGATGGCGCTGATGGTCGATATGTCGCGCGAGTTCGGCTATCGCATCACCACCTTCCACCACGCCATCGAGGCCTACAAGGTCGCACCGATGCTGGCCCGCGAAGGCATCTGCGCCGCCATGTGGACGGGCTGGTGGGGCTTCAAGATGGAGGCGCTCGACGCGGTCGAGGAGAACGCCGCCCTCGTGGACGCGCCCGAAGGCTCCTGCGCCGTCATCCACTCCGATGACGCCGAACTGACCCAGCGCCTCAATCAGGAAGCCGCCGCCGCCCTGTCGGCCGGCCGCCGCGCCGGAATGGACATCTCGGAAGAGCACGCCATCAGCTGGATTACGCTCAACCCCGCCCGCGCGCTCGGCATCGCCGAACAGACCGGCTCGCTGGAGGCCGGCAAGCGCGCCGACGTGGTGATCTGGAGCGCCGATCCCTTCTCGATCTACGCCCGGGCGGATCAGGTCTTCATCGACGGGGCCCTGACGTTTGACCGCATGAACCCGGCCTATCAGCCGGTGTCCGACTTTGAACTGGGCCAGCCGGGCTTCGGCCAGTCGGCGGCCGGCGTCCGTCAGGGAGCGCGCTGATGACCTTCAAGAGCCTCATCACCGGCGCCGTCGCGGCGCTTACGCTGTCCGCGCCCGCGGTGGCCCAGGACCTGACCGCCATCGTCGGCGGGCGTGTCCTGACGGGAACCTCGGTGATCGAGAACGGGACCGTCGTCATCCGTGACGGCCGCATCGTCTCGGTCGGGGCGACCCCGCCCCCCGCCACGGCGCGGATCATCGACGCCACGGGCAAGGTGGTCGCCCCCGGCTTTGTCGCGGTCGACAGCGGCCTCGGCGGATCGGAAGTCGGTTCGGTCGGCGGCACGGACGACCTGTCCAACAACGCCAACACGATCAGCGCCTCGTTCGACGTCTCCTACGGGCTCGATCCCTGGTCCTTCACCCTGCCGGTCGCACGTCTGGGCGGGATCACCCGCGCCATCGTCGTGCCGAACCATCCGGGCGGCAGCGGCGGACACGAGCATCAGGACGATTCCGACTTCGCCGGCGCCGGCGACAGCGGATATCAGTCGCCCGGTCTGTTCGCGGGCCAGGCCTCGATCATCCATCTGGCCGCCGGGACCGACATTCTGGTCAAGCCGCGCGTGGCCATGGTCGCGCCGTTCGGCGAGGCCGGGGCCGGCGTGTCCGGCGGCGCGCGCGGCGCCGAGTTCACCCAGTTCCGCGAGACCCTGGCCGAGGTCCGCCTCTACGCCCGCAACAAGGCCGCCTATGACCGGGCGGGGCTGCGCGACCTGTCTTTGTCTCGCGCCGATCTCGAGGCCCTGATCCCCGTCGCCAACGGGACCATGCCGCTGATCGTCACCGTGCACCGCGCGGCCGACATCCAGCAGGTGCTGCGTCTGGCGCGCGAGGAGGGGGTCAAGATCATCCTCGACGGCGCCGAGGAGGGCTGGCTGGTCGCGTCCGACATCGCGGCGGCGGGCGTGCCCGTGCTGCTGAACCCGATCACCAACCTGCCCGGCAGCTTCGAGGTCCGGGCCGCGCGGATGCAGAACGCGGCGGCCCTGAACGCCGCGGGGGTGCTGATCGCCATCAAGGGCAACGAGGGATCGAACCACCGCGCCCGCGAGACCCGCTACAACGCCGGCAACGCCGTGTCGCACGGCCTGCCCTATGACGCCGCCATCGCTGCCATCACGGTTAACCCGGCGCGCATCTTCGGCATGGCGGGCCAGTTCGGCGAGCTGCGCGCCGGCGCCGCCGCCGATGTGGTGGTCTGGTCGGGCGATCCGCTGGAGCCGCTCAGCCAGCCGTCGGCGATCTTCATCAACGGCCAGGAACAGGCCCTGACCAGCCGCTCGCTGCTGCTCCGCGACCGCTACCGCACCGGCGGCGAAGGCGCGATGCCGCCGGCGTATAGCCGGTAGGCCAAAAAACCTTCTCCCCTTGCGGAAGAAGGCAGTCCCGGACTTGATCCGGGACTGACGGATGAGGGGTCGCCCAGGCCCCTCCAGAGACTTCAGGCCGGATTGGGCGCCGCCGGTGCGACCCCTCATCCGGCCTCGTTTCACTCGGCCACCTTCTCCCGCAAGGGGAGAAGGAAGGCGGGCCGGCCCTTAACGCTTCTCCAAGCGGTCATCCGGCATGATGCCCGGATGACCGCTCTCGAGACTGACGGACCCGTGCCCGCGGACCTGCGGCCCCTGACCACGCTGCGGTTCTTCGCGGCGGTGTGGGTGGTGCTGTTCGCCGCCTGGCCGCATCTGGATGTCGGCTATACGCCGAACGTCGTGGCCAAGGGTTATCTGGGGGTCGAGACCTTCTTCGTCCTGTCGGGCTTCATCCTCAGCCACGTCTATCTGGAGCAGGCGGGCGGCAGGCGGCTGAACTACCGCGGCTTCCTGTGGGCGCGGATCGCGCGGGTCTATCCGCTGCATCTGGCGACCCTGTTCGGCGTCATGGCGCTGGGGCTCGCGGCGACCTTCGCGGGCATGACCATCGACGACAATGTGCTGAGCTGGAAGAGCCTGCCGGCGCAGATCCTCATGGTCCATGCCTGGGGCTTCGCGCCCGAGGCCGGGTTCAACCATCCCTCTTGGTCGATCTCGGCGGAATGGTTCGCCTATCTGCTGTTCCCGGTCTTCGCGGCCGTGGCCTGGGCCCTGCGCAAGCGGCCGCGCGCGGCCGTGGCGGGCGCCGCCGCCGTGATGATCGGCCTCTATCTGGCGTTCGAGGCTATCGCCGGCTTCCCCCTGACCGAAGCCACCTTCGCCTGGGGCGCGCTCCGGATCGTGCCGTGTTTCCTGCTGGGCTGCGCCCTCTATCTGGTGCATCGCCGCGCGCCCCTGCCGCGCCCCGGCCTGATCGCGGCCCTGTGTGCGGCGGCCATGCTGGCGCTGGCGTCGATCAACGCCTGGGACGGGTTCATCGTGCTGCTGGCCGGGGGGCTGATCCTGTCGCTTGGATCGCTGCCCAACAGCCGCGCGGGCTGGCTGGGGTCCAGGGCCGGCGTCTATCTCGGCGAGATCAGCTATTCGATCTACATGGTCTGCGTGCCGGTGAAGCTGGTGGGCGTGAACCTGGCGGCGCGCCTGACCGGGGCAGAGGACAAGCTGCTGCATCCGCTCGTCTGGCTGGCGGTCGTGGCCTGCATCCCGCTGGTGGCGGCCGGCACCTACCAGCTGATCGAGAAGCCGGCCCGCAAGGCCTTGAGATCGTTCGCGGATCGGCAAGCTGTCCACAAAAGTGCGACGAAAGCCCGCACCCGACTCGCCTGAAAGGGTATCTCAATCCATCCGATTTATCGTAGAAGGCTGCATCGGAAACGGGGCGAGCACGCCAGAATGATGAAACGGCTCACAGCCGCGGCCCTCGCCGCGACCCTCGGGTTCTTTGCGCTCTCGACGCCGCAAGCCCGTGCTGACGAGCCCTACTGGCAGTGCGTGACCTTCGCCCGGATGTTCTCTGGCATCCAGATCTTCGGCGACGCCTGGACCTGGTGGAATCAGGCGCTGGAGCGGTTCCGCACCGGCGATGATCCGGAAACCGGCTCGGTTCTGGTGTTCCGCCCCGAGGGCCGCATGAGCCGGGGCCACGTGGCCGTCGTCTCCGACATCCTGACCGACCGCGTGATCCGCGTGACCCACGCCAACTGGGGCGGCAGCCGCGGCAAGGTCGAGGAAAACGTCACCGTCGTCGATGTTTCCGAAGGCGGCGACTGGAGCCGGGTGAAGGTGTGGTATGCCCCCATCCATGACCTCGGCACGACCGTCTATCCGACCTACGGCTTCATCTACAAGGAAGCCCGCGACGCCTTTGACAGCGCGTCCGTCGCGACCGCTTCGAACGGACAGCACTGACACCCTGACGCCAGGAACCGCCGCGTGATCCGGGTCTATCGCTCGGGCTGCGCGGTCAGCGAACCCGTCGGCGACGACGTCTCCGCCTGGACCCTGCCCGCCGACGCCGTCTGGATTGACCTGGTCAGCCCCACGCCCGACGAGGACAGGGCGGTCGAGAAGGCCCTGGGCCTGTCCATCCCGACCCGGGCGGAGATGGCCGAGCTGGAGGCGTCCAGCCGCCTGTACCGCGAGAACGGCGCCACCTATGTCACCGCCGACATCATCCACCACGGCGACAGCGACACCCCGACCGTGGACCCCGTCACCTTCGTCCTGACCAGCGGGCCGCTGGTCACCATCCGCTATTTCGACCCCAAGCCCTTCGTCCAGCTGATCGACAAGCTGGAACGCGCGCCCGACCTGTGCGCCACCGGGGCGGACCTGTTCCTGCATCTGATGGAGGCGATCATCGACCGTGCCTCCGACATCCTTGCGGTCAACGCGGCCAAGGTGGACGCGGTGTCCAACACCGTCTTCGCGCAGAAGAAGACGCTCGGCTTCGATCATCTCATCACCCGGCTCGGCCACGCCCACATCGCGAATGCTCGCATCGAGCAGAGCCTGGCCGGCCTGGCCCGCATCTTCGCCTATGTGGCGCTGGACGAGCGGATCGAGCAGGCGCCGGACGCGCGCGACCACCTGCGCTCGCTGAGCGGCGACGCCGCCAGCCTGATCGCCCATAATCAGGCCGTGGCGGCGAGCATCAATTTCCAGCTCTCGGCCGCGTTGGGCCTGATCAACATCGAGCAGTCGTCGATCATCAAGATCTTCTCGGTGGCGGCCGTGGCCTTCCTGCCGCCGACGCTGATCGCCTCGATCTACGGCATGAATTTCGACCATATGCCCGAGCTGCACTGGATGGCGGGCTATCCTCTGGCGGTGGCGGCGATGGTCATTTCGGCGATCCTGCCGCTGCTCTGGTTCAAGAAGAAGGGTTGGCTGTGACCGACATCACCTACGCCGGCTATCTGACCCTCGACCGCCTGCTGTCGTCGCAGCATCCGCTGTCGGACGAGCATGACGAGATGCTGTTCGTCATCATCCACCAGACCAAGGAGCTGTGGCTGAAGCAGATCCTGCACGAGGTGGGGCTGGCCCAGGCGCTGGTGCGGGCGGGCGACCTGGTCCCCGCCTACAAGAGCCTGGCGCGGGTCAGCCGCATCCAGGCGGTGATGACCATGAGCTGGGACATCCTGGCCACCATGACGCCGGCGGATTACCTGAGGTTCCGGAGCGTGCTGGGCACGTCCTCGGGCTTTCAGAGCGACCAGTTCCGGCGGTTCGAATCCATGCTGGGGCTGAAGGACGCGCGGTTCCTGCGATTCCACGAGGAGCGGCCCGAGGCCCATGCGGCGCTGAAGGCCGCGCTGGAAGCGCCCAGTCTTTATGACGACGCCCTGTCGCAGCTGGCGGTGGCGGGCCTGCCGGTGCCTGTGTCGGTTCTGAGCCGCGACGTCAGCCGGCCCTATGAGCCGTCGGAAGCGGTCGAGGCCGCGTGGCTGGAGGTCTATCGCGACACCGAACGCTGGTGGCCCTTCTATCAGCTGGCCGAGAAGCTGGTCGATCTGGACGACGCGCTCCTGACCTGGCGGCACAAGCATGTGGTCACGGTCGAGCGGATCATTGGCCGCCGCCGCGGCACCGGCGGCACCGAGGGCGTCGCCTATCTCACCGAGACCCTTCAGCGGCGTTGTTTCCCGGAGCTGTGGTCGCTTCGCACCAAGCTCTGACGCAAGAAAAAGGCCCCGGTGTTTCCGCCGGGGCCTTTGATTCTTCCGCGCTGCGGAAGTTTCTTATGCTTCGTCGCCGGCCTTTTCGGCCGAGCCGGTTTCCGGCACCACGGCGCCCTTGACCGTGCGGGTCGTCTGGCGCTCGGCGATGCGGGCCGACTTGCCGCGGCGATCGCGCAGGTAATAGAGCTTGGCGCGACGGACGACGCCGCGACGCTTGACCTCGATGCTTTCGATCATCGGCGACAGGATGGGGAATTTGCGCTCCACGCCTTCACCGAAGGAAATCTTGCGGACCGTGAAGGTCTCGTTGATGCCGCCGCCGGCGCGGGCGATGCAGACGCCCTCGAAGGCCTGAACGCGCTCGCGCTCGCCTTCCTTGATGCGCACGTTGACGCGCAGGGTGTCGCCGGGCTGGAATTCCGGGATGGCGCGCTTCTCGATGAGGCGGGCTTTTTCTTCGGCAGCGAGCTGCTGGACGATGTTCATTCTATTCTCCTCGGGCTTTTGCGCCCTTTAGCTGTGATTTGGCGGGATCAGGTCCCGCTTTTGGTCTTCGCTTGATGCGTCGCCCAGAGATCCGGACGTCGATCCTGCGTCGTCAGTCGCCGCTGTTCTTCGCGCCATTGTGCGACCTTCTTGTGGTCGCCCGACAGAAGCACCTCGGGTATGTCCAGCCCCTCGAACGTCCGCGGTCGCGTGTACTGCGGGTGTTCCAGAAGGCCGTCCTCGAAGCTCTCGGATGACAGGCTGTCGCCTGAGCCGAGCACCCCGGGGATCAGTCTTACGCACGCCTCTATCACCACCATCGCCGCCGCCTCGCCACCGGCGAGAACCGCGTCTCCGACAGAGACCTCCTCGAACCCCCGGGCGTCGAGCACCCGCTGGTCCACCCCCTCGAACCGGCCGCACAGAACGGTGATCCCGTCCGCCCTGGCCCATTCCTTGACGCGCGCCTGGGTCAGGGGCCGACCCCGGGCGCTCATGTACAAAAGCGGCCGTTGCGGCGCTTGAACGCTGTCGAGCGCCCTGGCCACCACGTCCGCCTTCAACACGGCTCCCGGCCCGCCACCTGCCGGGGTGTCGTCCAGGAAGCCGCGCGTATCTGTGGAAAAGGCCCGAATGTCAACCGTATCGAGGCTCCACAGCCCCCGCTCACGCCACGCCGTGCCGATCAGCGATACGCCGAGCGGCCCCGGGAACGCCTCGGGAAACATGGTCAGGACGGTGGCGGTGAAGGGCATGGCGGCGGGTCATAGCGCAAACGCGCGCGAAATGCGCCTCAGGGAATGACCATCGCCATGCCGATCGACTTCGGAGTCGTCGGCTTGAAGCCATACTGGGCGTAGAGCCGGCTCGCCTCACCATCCGCGATCAAGCTGACATAGGCCCCGCGCGCGCCTTCCCGCAGCCGGTCCACCAGCGCAGCCACGATGGCCTTCCCCAGTCCTTGGCCCTGATGCGTCGGCTCGACCGCGATGTCGACAATCTGGAAGAACAGACCGCCGTCACCGATGATGCGGCCCATGCCCACGGCCTCGCCGTCCTTGCGAAGGACAACGGCGAACCAGGTGTTGGGCAGCCCGCGCACCGCCGCCGCTTCGCTCTTCGGACTCAAGCCGGCGACCACTCGCAGGCGACAATAGTCATCGACCGAGGGCGTTTCGGCCGTCAGCGCATAGCCGTTGGCAAGCATCAGGCGGCGGGCCCCCCGCCCGCTGCGATCCAGGCGTCGACCAGTTCCTCCAACACATCGAGCGGCACCGAGCCGGAGCCCAGGACCACGGCGTGGAAATCGCGGATGTTGAAGCGGTCGCCCAGCGTGGCGCGGGCGCGGTCGCGCAGCTCCTCGATCTTCAGCTCGCCGATCTTGTAGCTGGTCGCCTGACCGGGGTTGGTGATGTAGCGCTCGACCTCCTTGCCGATGTCGCGCTCGCTGAGCAGCGAGTTCTGGCGGAAATAGTCCATCGCCTGTTCGCGGCTCCAGTGCTTGGCATGCAGCCCCGTGTCGGTGACCAGACGCACCGCCCGCCACAGTTCGGTCGAGAGGCGGCCGAAGTCGGAATAGGGATCCTGATAGAAGCCCATCTCCTTGCCCAGACCCTCGGCGTACAGGCCCCAGCCCTCGGCATAGGCGCCGTAGCCGCCGAAGCGGCGGAAGCGCGGCAGGCCCTCGATCTCCTGGGCATAGGCGATCTGGAAGTGATGGCCCGGCGCGCCCTCGTGATAGCTGATGCCCTCGATCTGGGGTTTCAGAACCTGGGTCATGTCCGACAGGTTGACGTAGTAGATGCCTGGCCGCGAACCGTCCGGCGCCGGCTGGTTGTAGAAGGCGATCGAGGCCGTCGCCTCGCGCCACGGCTCCACCGCCCGGACCTCCAGCGCCGCCTCGGGCAGGTCGCTGAACCACTGGGGCGCCACGGCCATCACCTGCGCGATGAAGGCGCGGCTGTCGGCCAGATACTGCTCCTTGCCCTCCGGCGTGTTCGGATACTGGAAGCGCGGATCGGTCTTCAGATAGGCGAAGAACTCCTGCAGCGTGCCGGTGAAGCCGACCTGACGCATGATCACGGCCATCTCGCCGTGGATGCGCTCGACCTCGTCCAGGCCGATCTGGTGAATCTGGTCGGCGGTCAGGTCGGTGGTGGTCGAGAGCTGCAGCCGCGCATTGTAATAGGCCTCGCCGTCCGGCAGGCGCCAGACGCCGTCGTTGCGGTTGGGCATGGCCTCGGCCTGCGCCTGCACCTCGGCCAGCGCCGCGAGCACGGTCTCGTAGCCGCGCTTCCACGGGCCGGTCAGGGCCGCGCGGCCCTCGTCCAGCAGCCGGGCCTTTGTCGCGTCATCGGTCTGGAGCGCGGCGACCTTGCGCTGGAAATCTGCCCAGACCGGGTTGTCGGCGCCGTCGTCGAATGGGGCGCCCGAAATGATCGCGCGGGTGTTGGCGATGGAGGGGGCGAAGACGAAGGCCGGCGAAATGACGCCGCGCGCGGCCCGGCGGCGCAGGGTGTCGGTGATCTCGCCCATCACCCGCTCAGAGTCGCGCAGACGCGAGACATAGGCCTCGGCGTCAGAGACGCTGTCGATGCGGTGGTTGTTGATCATGAACACCGGCAAGCCCGTGGTCGGGTTGCCGTTGGCCGCGAACTGATAGCCCCAGTCGCGCCACTGGTTCGAAAGCCGCGCCTGAACCACGCCGTGCTCGAACAGCCGCCAGGACATCTGGGCCTGCGGGCTGAGCGCCTCATAGTTGAAGCTGGATTTCATCGCCGCCAGCTGACTTTCGGCCAAGGCCAGCCCGCGCTCTGCGGCGGCGTCGGTGGTGTCGTCCAGCTTGTCGTAATCGGTCTTGAGGCCCAGCGAGGTCATCGACTGCGGGCTCAGTGCGATGCGCGCCAGGAAGGCCTCCTCGAAGAACGCGTTGAGACGGGCGTCCTCACTCTGGGCCGTCGCCGTGGCGGGCGCGGTCTGGGCCGTGGCGGCCGGGGGCGAAAGGGCGAGCAGCGCGAGCGCGGCGGCGGACGAGATCAGATGACGGCGCATGAAGCCTCCCCGGAAACAGCGGCGGACACCATCAGGGTCCGGTCGGGGACTGGCAAGTTAAAGCGGCGTCAGGATGCCCCCAATCAGGATACCCAGGTGTTCCGGCATGAACCCTCGGGCACGGTCCAGCCCGCGAAGCCCGAGATCACCCGGCACTCATAGCCCATGCCCGCCAGCGGCCCGTGCATGATGCCGGTGGCGACGGTCGCGCCGCGGCCGTCATAGACCGGGCGGCTGAAGCTCACCCAGCGCACTCGCTCGCGCGGATCACCGGGGGCGTTCTCGACATAGGGTGTGAAGGCGAGGCCGTACCTGCTCCAGTCGCAGTGCGGGTCGAAACCGTCATCGAGCCTGAGCGGCGGCGGCCGGTTGTCCGTGGTGTTGAACTTGTAGTGCTCCCTGGCCACCGCCGCGATGACGGCGCAGTCGTTGCCGTTGTCGGCGACGGGCGGGCCGCCCGGTTCGGGCATGGTCTCGCAGGCGGACAGGGTCAGGGCGGCGACGCCGGCCATGAGGATGACAGCACGCATGGAGAGGCTCCCTTAGTCGCCGCGCAGGGCGGTGATCGTGCGGCCGGGGGCGATGTCCTCGGCCGAGGTGATCAGGTGAACGAGGGCGGGCCGCCCTGTGTTCCCTTTGGCCGCGTTCCGCGCGGCCTCGAAGGCCGCAGGGAAGTCCTCGGTCCGCTCGCAGCGGATGCCGAAGGCGCCGAAGGCCTCCGCATAGGCGACGAAGTCCGGGTTCTTCAGGTCCGTGGCGATAGTGCGGCTGGGCCCCGGATAGTGGCCTTCCTGGTGCATGCGGATGGTGCCGTAGGTGCCGTTGTCGACCAGTACGACCACGACATTGATCCCGTACTGGACCGCCGTGGCGATCTCCTGCCCCGTCATCAGATAGTCGCCGTCGCCGGCGATGCAGATGACGTCGCGGCCGGCATGCACGCTCTTGGCCGCGATCGCCGCCGGATAGCCGTAGCCCATGGCGCCGGACGTCGGCGCCAGCTGGGTGCGGCGGGCCGTATGCCTGTGGAAGCGGTGCAGCCAGGCGGCGAAATTGCCGGCGCCGTTGGTCAGGATGGCGTCGTCCGGCAGCACCTCGCCGAGGTGGCGGATGACTTCGCTCATGTTCACCGCGCCGGTGACGCTGACAGGCTGGATGAAGGCCTCATAGTCGGCGTGGGCGGCCTCGGCCTGCGCCTTCCAGTCCCGGCCCGGATCAATCTGCGACAGGGCCAGCGCCGCCAGCGAACAGTCCGCGGTGGCGCCCAGCAGCGTCGGCCAGACGCGGCCCAGCTCTTCCGGCCCTGGGTGGATGTGAACCAGCGTCTCCGCCGTCCGCTCGCGGGTCAGCAAGGTGTAGCCTTGCGTCGGATTCTCCCCCAGCCGCGCGCCGATGGCGATGATCAGGTCGGCGTCCTTCATCCGCTTCACCAGCTTCGGATTGGGGCCGAGGCCGAGGTCGCCGGCGTAGTTGGGGCGGTTGTTCGAGATCAGATCCTTGCGCCGGAACGACAGGGCGACCGGCAGGCCGATCCGCTCAGACCAGTCGGCGATGGCGGTGGTGGCCTCATCCGTCCAGCCCGATCCGCCCAGCACCAGCATCGGCCGCTCGGCCTTCGCCAGCCGCGTCTTCACCTGTTCGACGAAGGCGGGGTCGAGCGCGGCCCTGGCCGCCGTCACCGGCCGCTTCGGCGCCGGGCCGCCCGGCTCATGCAGGATGTCTTCGGGCAGGGCGATGACCACCGGGCCCATCCGGCCCTGCAGGGCGGTGGCGAAGGCGCGCTCGACCACCTCGACCGTGCGTTCCGGGCTTTCGATCTCGGTCGCCCATTTGGCCAGGCCGCCGAACACCTCGCGGTAGTCGACCTCCTGGAAGGCGCCGCGGCCGCGGTCGGTCAGGGCGATCTGGCCGACGAACAGGATCATCGGCGTCGAGTCCTGATGCGCCGTATGCACCCCGATGGAGGCGTGGGTCGCGCCCGGCCCGCGCGTGACCATGCAGACGCCCGGCTTGCCGGTCAGCTTGCCATAGGCCTCAGCCATGTTGGCGGCGCCGGCCTCATGGCGGCAGGCAATGACCTCGATCCGGTCGCGCACATCGGCCAGCGCATCCAGCACCGCCAGATAGCTTTCACCGGGCACGCAGAAGACCCGGTCGATCCCGTTCATCACCAGGGTTTCGACGATGCGGCGGGCGGCGGTGTCAGGTGCTTGCGTCATGCCCGCCCGGTTAGCAGATCAGGGGGCGGCTTGACCATTGGCGGCGTATTCTACCCCGGTCAGATAGAGACCCTCCGACGGCGCCACCTGACCACAGGCCGCGCGGTCTTTCGCCTCCAGCGCCGTCGCCACGTCCGCCTCGGACCAGCGGCCCAGACCGACCTCGACCAGGGTGCCGGTCATCGACCGGACCTGACGGTGCAGGAAGCTGCGCGCCTCGAAGATCAGATGCACCTCGTCGCCGACGCGGGCGACGATGGCGACATCGAGCGTCTTCACCGGACTGGCTGACTGGCAGTTCACATCGCGGAAGGTGGTGAAGTCGTGCAGCCCCACCAGCGCCTGAGCCGCCCGGTGCATGGCGGCGGCGTCCAGCGGGCGCTTCACGTGCCAGACGCGGCCTCGATCCAGCGCCGGGCGGCCGGGGCGGTTGAGGATGCGGTAGAGATAGCGCCGCCCTGTGGCCGAGAACCGCGCGTGGAACTCGGGGTCCGCCTCGACGCAGTCCAGCACCGACACGGCCTCGTCGATCATGTGGGCGTTCATGGCGTTCATGACCGTGGCGGCGGGCCAGTCTTTCTCCAGATCGACGCTGACCACCTGGCCCGTCGCATGGACGCCGGTGTCGGTGCGGCCGGCGGCGGCGATGCGCACGCTCTCGCCGCTGAAGGCCGTGATCGCCGCCTCCAGTGCACCCTGCACCGTCGGCTGGCCGGCCTGGACCTGAAAGCCGTTGTAGGCCGAGCCGTCGTATTCGATCAGGAGGCGGTAGCGGGGCATGGTTCTGGTCCTACCGCTCGCCGCGCGGCGGCTCGCTGCTTGAGGACAGCTTCGTCCCGGCCCCGATCGGAAAGCCCTTCAGCATCTCGGCCGCCGGTTGCGCCGCCCGGCCCTCACGCTGGACCCGCAGCAGCCGCACCGCGCCGGTTCCGCAGGCGATGCTCAGGGCGTCGTCCAGCACCTGACCCGGCTCGCCCGCGCTGTCGGCCATCGCCGACATCAGCACCTTCATGCGCGTGCCGTCGGGCGCCTCGAACCAGGCCCCGGGATAGGGCGAAAGGCCGCGGATGTGGGCGTCGACCTCGGCCGCCGGACGGGTCCAGTCGATGCGGGCCTCGGACGCGCTGATCTTCTTCGCATAGGTCGCCTCGCCAACCTGTTCGGTCGGGGTGACGCCGCCGCGCTCGATGGCGGCCAGGGCGCGGGGCCACAGGCTCGCGCCGACCGTGGCCATGCGTTCCGACAGGCTGGCGGCCGTGTCGTCGGGGCGGATGTCCATGAGCTCGCTGAGCAGGATCGCGCCCTCGTCGAGCCCCTCCGACATCTGCATGATCTGCACGCCGGTCTGTGTGTCCCCGGCCATGATGGCGCGCTGGATCGGGGCGGCGCCGCGCCAGCGGGGCAGGAGCGAGCCGTGCAGGTTGAAACAGCCCAGACGCGGCGCCGCCAGCACCTCGGGCTTCAGAATCTGGCCATAGGCGACGACGCAGGCGGCGTCGAGGTCGAGACTCCGGAAGGTCTCGATGGCGTCCGGCGCCTTCATGCTCTCCGGCGTGAAGACCGGCAGGCCCATGGTCTCGGCGAAGGCGTGGACCGGCGACGGCGTCAGCTTTTGGCCACGGCCCTTGGGCCGGGGCGGCTGCGAATAGACAGCCACGACCTCATGGCCGCTGGCGATCAGCTCGGCCAGCGACGGCACGGCGAAGTCGGGAGTTCCCATGAAGGCGAGGCGCATGGGAGACGCCTTAGCGGTTCGCGCTCATTAATCCCAGCGCGTGTATACGCCGCCGCCTTCGTCCCACTCGCCGCCGGTGTCCAGCGTGTCGTCGAAGTCGAGCATGCGGTCGAGCAGCACACCCGCGATCACGCCGACCGCGCCGACGGCCAGAAGGGTCGCAAGGCTGCCGATGCCGATCTTCTCGCCGCGCGTCAGGCGGCGGCGGCCGGAGGGATCGATGATGCGGGTCTTGCCGACTTTCGCGCGGGGCATCAGGCGGCCATCCGGGCGTTCTTCTTGACCTTGGCCACGGCGCGGTCGCGTTTCAGCCGCGACAGATGGTCGATGAACAGCACCCCTTGCAGGTGGTCCATCTCGTGCTGGATGCAGACGGCGAACAGGCCCTCGGCCTCTTCCTCCACCCGCTCGCCGGCGTAGTTCAGATAGGTCAGGCGCACGCGGGCCGGGCGCGAGACGGCGTCGAAATACTCCGGCACCGACAGGCAGCCCTCTTCATAGGAGAACAACTCGTCCGAGGCCCAGGTGATCTCGGGGTTGACGATATAGCGCGGGTTGCGGCGGGCCAGCTCGGCCTCTTCCGTATCGCCCTCGACATCCTCTGAGCCCGGCTTGTCGCCCAGATCCATGACGATCACCCGGCGCGTGTCGCCGATCTGCACCGCCGCCAGGCCGATGCCGGGCGCCGCGTACATGGTCTCCAGCATGTCGTCCATCAGCGCGCGCAAGCTATCGTCGACAGCCTCCACCGGGGTGGAGATCTGCTTCAGAACCGCCAGGTCAGCGGCGTTGTCGATGGTGAGGATGCGACGGACGGCCATGGGCGGGAGGTAGTGTCCGTGGGCCGAAAGGTCAAGATTTCCGACTGTCGCAGTGGGAGATCAGGCGACGCCCGGGAGGGGCCTTGGCTTGCGGTCCCCGTCGATGGCGACATAGGTGAAGACGCCCTCGGTCACGCGCTCGGCCTGGGCGTGGGCGTCGTTGCGGGCGCGTTTCCAGGCCTCGACATGGACGCGGATCGAGGTGCGGCCGGTGGCAAGAACGCGGGCGTAGATCGAAACCTCGTCGCCCACCGACACCGGCCGGTGAAACACCATGCCGTCCAGCGCGATGGTGACGCATCGCCCCTGCGCCAGTTCAAACGCCGGGGTCGCGCCGGCCAGATCCATGTGCGCCAGAAGCCAGCCGCCGAAAATGTCGCCTTCCGGGTTGGTGTCCGCCGGCATGGCGATGACCCGGCCCACGGGCTGGCCGGTCGGGGCGGCGGGGCTGTCGGCGTCGGTCATGGGCGGTCTCCGTGGAGGGTGTTCACAAGCATGGCCGGGCCGCCGCTTCAACACGCCGGACGGACATAATGACGTGCCGGGCGAAGGCGCAGGGACGGTCGGTTGACGTATTCATAACTTTGGAGTTATGCATTGACTCATAACTTGTGAGCTATACATGCAACTCGCCCCGCCCTCTGACACCCTGTTTCGCGCCTTGTCCGATCCGACCCGGCGCGCGATCTTCGAGGGGCTGTGCCGTAACGGCGAGCAGACCGTGGGCGCCCTGACCACCCGGGCGGGCGTGTCGCAGCCGGCGGTGTCGAAACACCTGGCCGTGCTGAAACAGGCCGGGCTGGTGCACGACCGTCAGGACGGCCGTCTGACCCACTACAGCCCCCGGCTCGACGCCCTGTCGCCGCTGCTGGACTGGACCGTGCAGATGGCGGGGTTCTGGGAGGCCAGGCTGGACCGCCTCGACGACCTGCTGACAAGGATGGACCAATGACCGCGACCGAAACCCGCAGCGTCGTCATCGAACGCGACTTCGCCCATGCGCCGTCGAAACTGTGGCGCGCCCTGACCCAGCCGCACCTGATCGCAGAATGGCTGATGCGCAACGACTTCCAGCCGACGGTGGGCCATCGCTTCAACCTGACGGGCGACTGGGGCGGGGTGCTGGACTGCGAGGTGCTGGAACTCGAGCCGGAACGGCGGCTGGCCTACAGCTGGGACTTCGCCCACGAGGATCCGGCGTTCGACCTGCGCAGTGTCGTCACCTTCACCCTGACGCCGACGGATGCGGGCGTGCATCTGCGCATGGAGCAGGCTGGCTTCCGCCCCGATCAGAAACAGGCCACCGGCGGCGCGATGCACGGCTGGCGGTCGTTCTTCGACAAGCTTGAGGGAGTGTTGGCGCAATGAGCCGTTGGATCCGGACCTTTCACCGCTGGGTGTCGATCGCCTTCACTGGCGGGGTCATCGCCTATATCGTGGTCATGAGCCAGATGACGCCGCCCTGGTGGCTGGGCCTGTTCGCCCTTGTCCCGCTGATCCTGCTGCTGGTGACGGGGCTCTATCTGTTCGCCCTGCCCTATGTGCAGCGGCGGAAGGCCTGAGCCATGGGCGAGGTGAAGCTGCTGTCCGGCGGCAATCCGCAGATCCCGAAGGGCTACGGCGAGGCGCCGGTGCAAGCCTATATCGCCGCCATGCCGGGCTGGAAGCGCGCGGTCGGCGAACGGCTGGACGCCCTGATCACGGCGGCGGTTCCGGGCGTGCAGAAGGCGGTGAAGTGGAACTCGCCCATGTTCGGCATGGAGCGCGACGTCTGGTTCGTCAGCTGGCACTGTTTCGACCGCTACGTGAAGGTGGCCTTCCATCGCGGCGCGCGGATGGAGCCGATGCCGCCGGTGGGCTCCAAGCAGAAGGACGTGCGCTATCTGCACATCCACGAGGACGACGAGCTGGACGAAGTGCAGATCACGGACTGGATGAAACAGGCCAGCCGCCTGCCCGGCGAGAAGATGTGAGGGACCGCGCATGAACCGGATGGAAGACCTGGCGCCGGAGGGGGCCACGGCGTCGCAACAGCTGGACGCCCGCATCGCCGCGCTCGGCGACTGGCGCGGGGAGACGCTGGCGAAGGTGCGGGCCCTGATCCATGCCGCCGATCCCGAGGTCGTCGAGACGTGGAAATGGCGCGGCACGCCGGTGTGGGAGCACGACGGCATCCTGTGCACCGGCGAGACCTACAAGACCTATGTGAAGCTGACCTTCGCCCGAGGCGCGGCGCTGGATGATCCGGCGCGCCTGTTCAACGCCGGCTTCGGCGGCGGCACGCGCCGGGCCATCGACCTGCATGAGGGCGCGGTGCTGGACGAGGCGGCGTTCAAGGCGTTGATCCGCGCGGCCATCGCGCTGAACGCGGCGAAGCGTACGAAGCGTCAGGCCGGAACGTAGGTCAGCCGGATCACGTCCGTGCCGATCCGGTCGCTGCCGGTGAGACGCAGCGGCGGGCGGGGGCCGGCGAAATAGGGGACGCCTTCGCCCAGCACCACCGGGTGCAGATAGATGCGGTATTCGTCGATCAGGCCGAGATCGGTCAGGCTGCGTGCCAGATCGGGACCGGCCGTCTCGATCTCGCCGTCGTGCTCCGCCTTCAGCGCCTGGACAGCATCCGCCAGATCGCCTTTCAGCAATGTGGCATTGGGACCGACCGGCGCGTCGCTGCGCGACACGACCCATTTCGGCTGCCTGCGCCAGGCCGCCGCGAAGGCGTGCTCGGCGTCGTCCCAACCGGGCTGATCCTCGTCCCAGTAGCGCATGATCTCATAGATCTTGCGGCCATAGAGACTGCCGGTCTGGCCTTCGGCTTCGGAGATGAAGTGGCGGAACAGCACCGGATCGGGCGCGAACCTCATATGGTCGACATACCCGTCGAGCGACTGGTTCATGCCGAATACGAGCCGGGCCATGGGCGTCTCCTCACGTCGCGGGCGTCACTGAAGGAGATGGCGCACCCGACACGATTCGAACGTGTGACCTTTGCCTTCGGAGGGCAACGCTCTATCCAGCTGAGCTACGGGTGCGGTCGTCCGGCGAGGCCGGAGCGGCGGTGCTTACACGAGGGCGGAGAGAGCCTCAACCCACCATCCCCTTTCATGGATGTAACTTGGCGTGGATGGGGCGGCGGCCTAGCGTGGCCTGTTCGTCGCCGGAGGTTTCATGCGCGCCTTGTTCGTTTCGCTGCTGTGCCTGATCGGCGCGCTCACCACTCCCGCCGCGGCCCAGACCGGGCATGGCCCCATGGACCCGATCGCGCGGGAGTATGTCGGGCTGATCCTTGAGATCGGGGTGCTCGAACCCGGCTATGTCGACGCCTATTACGGCCCGGCGGAATGGAAGACCGAGGCCGAGGCGCATCCGCGCGACGTGGCGGCCCTGACGGCGGTCGCCGCCGATCTGACCGCACGGCTGAACGCCATTCCGGATGCGGGACTGGACGCCGCCAATCTGCAGCGCAAACGCTATCTGCTGGCCCACGTCTCTTCGGCTGCGGCGCGTCTGCGCATGATTTCGGGCGAGAAGATGGGCTTCGCCGACGAGGCCGAGGCCCTGTTCGGGGTGCGGCCCGAGCTGAAGCCGCTGGAAAGCTATGACGCGGTGCTGGCCCGCATCGACACGCTGTTGCCCGGCGAAGGGTCGATCGGCCAGCGGCTGGCCGCGCAGGGTGGCACGCCCGTGGTGCCCGCCGACCGGCTGGAAGCCGTGACTCGCGCCGGCATCGCCGAGTGCCGCAGGCGGACCGCCGAGCACATCGATCTGCCCGCCGACGAACGCTTCACACTGGAGTTCGTCAAGAACGAGCCGTGGGGCGCCTACAACTGTTACAAGGGCGACGCGGTCAGCCTGATCCAGGTGAACACCGATCAGCCCAACGGCATCAACCAGGCCGTGACCTACGGCTGCCACGAGGGCTACCCGGGTCACCACGTCTATAATGCGCTGCTGGAACAGACCTTCACCGACGGGCGCGGCTGGGTCGAGATGAGCGTCTATCCGCTTTACAGCCCCATGTCCCTGATCGCCGAGGGCAGCGCCGAGTACGGCGTCGAGCTGGCCTTCCCGGGTGAGGAGCGCGCCGCGTTCGAGCACGCGGTGCTCTATCCGCTGGCCGGCCTGCAGCCGACGCCGGTGGAGTCGCATCCGGAGCTGGAAGCGGCGCTGCATGATCTGGAGGGCGTCTATTACACCATCGCCGACGACTATCTGTCGGGCCGGGCCGACCGCGAGGCGACCATCCAGCGGATGATGCGTTACCAGTTCCACGGCCGCGCCAGCGCCGAGCACAGCCTGAGCTTCATCGACACCTACCGCAGCTACATCATCAACTACGACCTTGGCCGCGACATCGTCTCGGACTGGGTCGAACGGCAGGGGCCGGATCACTGGGCGGCGATGCGGACGCTGCTGTCCAGCCAGATGTTGCCCGCAGACCTTCTTGCTGGGCGCTAACGTTCGGCCTGCGGGGCCTCACTGCTTGAGCGCAGTTTTGTGGCGCGCTAACGCTCGCGACGCGGTCGCTCGCTGCTTGGGCGCGGAACTATTGGAGTAGGGACCATGCGCGCGTTTCTTCTGTCGATCCTGCTGCTGCTGGGCGCCTGCGCCATGAATCCGGCGACGACGACGCGGCCCGACGCCGGCGAGGCCCTGAACGGGGTGGCGGAGGACTACGTCGCCCTCATCCTGGAGATCGGCGAGCGCGAGCCGGGCTATGTCGACGCCTATTACGGCCCGCCCGAATGGGCCGAGGCGGCCAAGGCCAATCCGCGCACCATCCCGCAGCTGATCCAGGGCGCGGCCAGCCTGACCGAGCGGCTGAACGCCATCCCGACCGATGACGCCGCGCCGGTGGTGGCGCAGCGCAAGGCCTATCTGCTGGCCCACATCTCGGCGGCGTCCGCGCGTCTGCGGATGCTGTCTGGCGAGAAGATGAGCTTCGCCGACGAGGCCGAGGCCCTGTTCGGCATCCGCCCCGAACTGCTGCCCCTATCGTCCTATGATCCCGTCCTGGCCGAGATCGACGCCATGCTGCCGGGCGAGGGCTCGCTGACCGACCGGGTCACGGCCTTCAAGTCCCACTACGTCATTCCCAGGGACCGGCTGCAGGTCGTCATGGACGCCGCCATCGCCGAGTGCCGCCGCCGGACAGCCGCCCACATCGCCCTGCCGGCCAACGAGAACTTCACCCTGGCCTTCGTCGGCGACAAGCCGTGGTCCGGCTACAACTATTACCAGGGCAATTCCCAGTCGAAGATCGAGATCAACGCCGACTTCCCGATCTATACCGAACGGGCGATCGACCTGGGCTGCCACGAGGGTTATCCGGGCCACCACGTCTATAACGCCCTGCTGGAAAAGACCTTCGTGCGCGACCGCGGCTGGGTCGAGATGAGCGTCTATCCGCTGTTCAGCCCCATGTCCTTCGTGGCCGAGGGCAGCGCCAACTACGGCATCGACCTGGCCTTCCCGGGCGACGAGGCGACGCGGTTCGAGCGCGAGGTGCTGTTCCCCCTGGCCGGGCTCGATCCCTCGACGGCGGACCGCAAGGCGCGGCTGATGGCCCTGACGCGGCGTCTGGCGCGGGCGGAATACACCATCGCCGACGACTATCTGTCGGGCCGGGTGGGCCGAGAGGAGAGCATCGACCGGCTGATGAAATACACCCTCGCCCCGCGCGACAAGGCGACCCAGCGGCTGCGCTTCATCGACACCTACCGCAGCTACATCATCAACTATGGCCTCGGCCGCGATGTGGTCCAGGCCTGGGTCGAGCGGCAGGGCCCCGACCACTGGCGCGGCATGGAGACCCTGCTGGCCAGCCAGATTTTGCCGGTGGACCTTCTCTGAAGGCTTAGGGCTTAGGGAGGATGGTGCGGCAGCGCACCTAATTCCTAAGCCCTCTCCCCAAGCCCTGCCTTCACTGCGCCAGCATCCCGCCGTCGATCTTGAACTCGGTTCCAGTGACGAACTTGGACTCGTCCGAGGCGAGGTAGAGGACGCAGTACGCCACGTCGTTCGGCTCGCCGATCCGCTTCAGGGGGATGCCGCGCGCCAGCCGCTCGTGGGCCTTGTCCTCGTCGCCGCCGGCCATGGCGATGAAGGGGTCGAGGATCGGGGTCTTGATGAAGACCGGGTGCACCGAGTTGCAGCGCACGTTCCAGTCCATCTTGGCGGCCTCGAGCGCGACGGTCTTGGTGTACATCCACACCCCCGCCTTGGTGGCGTTATAGGCGCCCATGCCCGGCGCGGCGGCGAGGCCGGCGATCGACGAGATGTTGATGATCGAAGCCGGTGCGGCGGCCCGCAGATGCGGCATGGCGTGTTTGCAGCCCAGCATGATCGACAGCAGGTTGATCTCGAACTGGCGCTGCCAGCAGTCGACCGTGTCCTGCTCGACGGAGGCCAGGCTGTCGCCGACGCCGGCGTTGTTGATGAGGATCGACAGGCCGCCCATCGCCCTGACGGCGCCGTCGACCACCGAGACCCACTGATCCTCCTTCGCCACGTCGTGGGCGAAGGCGAAGGCCGAGTCCGCGATCTCGCCGTTGATGGCGTCGGCCAGGGTCTGGGCCCGCGCGCCGTCGATGTCGGTGACCGCGACCCTGGCCCCCTCGCGGGCCAGCATCCAGGCCATGGCCTCGCCCAACCCGCCGGCGGCGCCGGTGATGAGCGCCGTCTTGCCAGAAACACGTCCGGTCACTGTTGCACTCCCATGGCGGCGGCGGCCTCGTCGATGAAGCGCGCCAGCTGCACGTCCTTGTCCGTGACCCCGCCCGCGTCGTGGGTGGTCAGCAGGATTTCGACCCGGTCATAGACGTTCGACCATTCGGGGTGGTGGTCCATCACCTCGGCCTTCAGCGCGACGCGCGTCATGAAGCCGAAGGCGGCGTTGAAGTCGGCGAAGCGCAGCGACCGCGCGATCGCCGGGCGATCCCCGTCATCGACGCGCCATCCGGTCAGGCCATTGCAGGCTTCCGTGGGGTCAAGGGTCTGCATCGGCGCCTCCGTTGTTCCATCCGCCGTAACGCGCCGGGAACGCCTTTCCAAGCTCCAGCGTTATCAAGCGTCACTATTCTCACGAGCCCGTCATGGACAATCTCTGGATCGCCTCCTTGCCCCCCGCCGACCGAAAGCGGCTGGAGCCTCACCTGTATGAACGCGCCTTTTCGCGGGGCGAGATCCTCTATGACGCCGGCCAGGACGTGGACGCGGTGTGGTTCCCGCTGCGCGGCGTGGTCTCGCTGATGACGATCCTGTCTGACGATCACATGGTGGAGACGGCGGCGGTGGGCCGCGAGGGTCTGATCGGCGTCACCTGCGGCCCGATGAACGCCCGCGCCGCCAGCCGCGCCGTATCCCAGCTCGACGGCGCCGCCGCCTGCTGCCCCGGCGACGTCTTCGCCGATGCGTTGAGCGCCAGCGAGCCCATGCGGCTGGCTCTGTCCAAATTCACCGAAAGCCTGTTCGCCCAGGTGCAGCAGACCGCCGCCTGCAACGCCCAGCACCGGCTGGACGAGCGGCTGGCCCGCTGGCTGCTGACGGTCCATGACAGGGCGGAATCGGACCGGTTCGAACTGACCCAGATGGACATCGCCGGCATGCTGGGTGTGCGGCGGGCCACGGTCAGCGAGGTCGGTTCCGAGCTGGAGGCGCGCAAACTGATCACCCGCGGTCGCGGCTGGGTCGAGGTTCTGGACCGCAAGGGCCTCGAGAAGGCGTCTTGCGGCTGCTACGGCATCATGCGCGGGGTGATGAAGGACATCGGCGTCCCCCATCTGACCGGCGGCCGCGCCTGAGTCTTTGCAGAGCGCGGCCGTTGGGCCAAGCTGGCGTCATGACCGCGCCCGATCCATTCGCCTTGACCCGATCCCGCCTGCGCTGGCGCCGCTGGGCCGGGCGCGCCCTGTTCGAATGCGCCCTGATCGTCGTCTCGGTGCTGGTGGCCCTGGCCGTCGCCAACTGGGCCGAGGAGCGCCGGACGGCCGCGCGGGTGGCGGAGGCGCGGGCCTATTTCGTCGGCGAAATCCGCTCGAACCGCGAGATTCTGGCCGACCCGGCCTACATCCCGCATCACGAGCGCTTGCGGGGAATCTTCGCCCAGACGGCCGAGATCGGCAATCCGACACTGGATCAGGCCATGCCCGCCTTCCGGGCCATGTTCCAGACCGGCATCCATGTGGCGCCGCTGCGGGACGCGGTGTGGCGCAGCGCCTCGTCCAGCGACCTGCTGGCCGAGATGCCGCTGACCGAGGTCTTCCTTCTGTCCGACATCTACCAGATGCAGGATCAGCTGCAGCGGCTGCACGAGGGCTTCGTCCAGGGATCGCCCGCCATGCTCGCCGGGATGGAGGCGGGACGCGGGGTTCGGGCGGGCGTCACCAGCACCCAGCTGCATCTGGGCGACGTCGTGGCCTCCGAAGGGGCTCTACTGGAGAAATACGATCAGGCCTTGGCCGAGCTCGATCCCCAGGGCAAGGTCCCTGCGGCCAGAGGGCCCGGTGACGCCGCCCCGCCGAAGGGCTAAACCCCGCCCATGACCAGCGCACCCAACCGCCCGCACTCCTCGGGCGACACGTCCTCCTTCGGCTTCCGCGACGTCGACGCGAAGGAGAAGGTGCGTCTGGTGCGCGGCGTGTTCGACAGCGTGGCGTCGAACTATGACCTGATGAACGACCTGATGAGCGCGGGCGTGCACCGGCTGTGGAAGGACGCGGCGGCGGCAAAGCTGAACCCCCGGCCCGGCGAGACCATCCTGGATGTCGCGGGCGGCACCGGGGACATGGCGCGGCGCTATTCCAAGCTGGCGCGGGCGGCGCAGGAGCGGCGCGGGGGCGAGGACGCCTCGGTCATCGTGCTGGATTACAACGCCGAGATGATCCTGGCCGGGGTCGAGAAGGGCGGCGAGCCCGAGATGCAGTGGACCGTCGGCGACGCCATGGCCCTGCCCCTGCCCGACGCCTCGGTGGACGCCTATTCGATCAGCTTCGGCATCAGGAACGTGGCCGACATCGCCGTAGCCCTGTCGGAGGCGCGGCGGGTGCTGAAGCCCGGCGGGCGGTTCCTGTGTCTGGAGTTCTCGCGCCCGACCACCGGGGTGATCCGCCGCGCCTATGACGCCTGGTCGTTCAACGCCATTCCGGCCATCGGCGAATGGGTGGCCAAGGACCGCGACAGTTATCAGTACCTGGTCGAAAGCATCCGCCGCTTCCCGGATCAGGCCGCGTTCAAGAAGATGATCGAGACTGCGGGCTTCAGCCGCGTGTCAGTGACCAATCTGTCGGGCGGGGTCGCGGCCATCCATCACGGGTGGGCGATCTGACCAGCCGCCTCTATCCCCACGTTCCGCCGGCGGCGCCGAAGGCGCAGAAGGTGCGCGCTCCCTGGAGCGCGGCCTGGCGGCTGCTGGGCTGGCTGTGGGTGCTGGTGCGCCATGATGCGCTGGCGCCGCGCGAGGTTACGCCCCTGCTGCCCTTCTGGGCGCGGATGGCGGCGCACTTGCTGCATCTGTTCGCCGGGTCCGAGGCCTGCGCCGGGCGGCCGGGCCAGAGGCTGGGCCATGCCTTCGAACATCTGGGGCCCGTGGCGATCAAGCTGGGGCAGGTGCTGGCCACCCGCGCCGACATCTTCGGGGCCGAGTTCGCCCGTGATCTGGGTCGGCTGAAGGACAGGCTGGCGCCCTTCCCCACCGCCGAAGCCCGCCTCGAGATCGAGCGGTCGCTGGGCATGCCGGTCGAGGCCCTGTTCACCGACTTCGGCGAGCCGGTGGCGGCGGCGTCCCTGGCCCAGGCCCACCCCGCCTTCCTCGCCGACGGGCGCAAGGTGGCGGTCAAGGTGCTGCGTCCCGGCATCGAGCGACGGGTGACGCAAGGGCTGGAGTCCATGCGTTTGGCCGCCGGGCTGGTGGACCGTCTCGTGCCGCGCGCGCGGCGGCTGGAGCCCCAGGCCTTCGTCGAGACCATCGCCCGCGCGCTGCAACTCGAGCTCGACATGCGGCTGGAGGCTGCCGCGGCGTCCGAAATGGGCGACGTCATGAGCAAGTCCGCGGGCGAGGGCGGCGGCCACATGGTCGCGCCGGGCGTCGTCTGGGACGGGGTCGGCAGGCGCGTCCTGACGCTGGAGTGGGCACAAGGCCTGCCGATGACCGACCCGGCCTGCGCCGACCAGCCCGGGCTGGACCGCGACGCCTTGGCCGACAACATCGTGCGCGCTTTCCTGACCCAGGCGCTGGACCACGGGGTGTTCCACGCCGACCTGCATGAAGGGAATCTGTTCGCCCGTGCGCCCGCCGAAGTGACCGCCGTCGACTTCGGCATCGTCGGGCGGCTGGGCAAGCCCGAGCGGCGCTATCTGGCCGAGATCCTGTGGGGCTTCCTCAGCCGCGACTATGACCGCATCGCCCGGGTGCATTTCGAGGCCGGCTACGTTCCGCCGAGCCATTCGGTCGAGGTTTTCGCCCAGGCCCTGCGTGCGGTCGGCGAACCGGTCGTGGGCAAACAGGCGTCGAAAGTGTCGATGGGCCGGCTGCTGGGCCAGCTGTTCGAGATCACCGCCCTGTTCGACATGCGGCTGCGCCCCGAGCTGATCCTGCTGCAGAAGACCATGGTCTCGGTCGAAGGTGTGGCGCGGCGTCTGAACCCCGACCACGATCTTTGGGCTGCGGCCCGTCCGGTGGTGGAGGCCTGGATCAAGCGCGAGCTCGGCCCCGCCGCCCAGGTGCGCGACATGGCCGAGGACCTCATGGCCACGCTAAAGGCCCTGTCGCATCTGGCGCGCAATCCACCGGTAGACCGGACGGTGGTGATCGAAAAACAGGTCACGCCGTTGTGGCTTAAACTCTGTGTCGGAGCTGCAATACTGGCCTCGGCGGCCGCCCTTGTTCTGTCGCTTTGGCCGTCCATCGTCCCTTGGGGCATTTGAGGACAGCGTAATGAAAGCCATCCCGTTGCTGACCGGCCTCGCGGCCTTGGCGCTCGCGTCCGGCGCGCTGGCCCAGGCGGCGCCCGCCCAGGACCCTCAGAGCAAGGGCGATGTCGCGGCTGCGAACCTGCCGAACGCCTTCGGCGGCGGCCCGACCGCGGCGCCCGCCGCCGTGGTCCCGGCCGCCCAGCCCTCCGCGGCGGCCGATCCCCGCACCGAGCCCGCGCTACGCGCCGTCATCGCGGCGGTGAAGGCCGGGCCGCTGGACGCCGCGATGTTCACTGAAAACGTCGCCGCCCAGATCCCCGATCAGGAAGGGCCGCTGCGCGCCTTGCTGGACGGCAAGGGCGAGCTGGTCGCCATCGTCCATCGCGGCCAGCATAACGGCGCCGACATCTATCAGGCCCTGTTCGAGAACGGCGACACCCAGTGGGTCATCGGCGTCGATGACGCGGGCAAGGTCGCCGTCTTCCTGTTCCGCGAAACCCCGCCCCCCGCCTGATCCTTATTCCGTGGCCGAAAGCAGGGTCGCGGCTAGTCGTTCAGATTGGGTTTGCCCCGGGCCGCCTTGACGCCGGACCGCTTGGCCTTGCCCTCCAGACGGCGCTCCTTCGAGGCGCGGGTCGGGCGCGTCGGCACGCGATAGACCGGCGCCACCGAGGCCTCATCCACCATGGCCTGCAGCCGGGCGACGGCGTCGGAACGGTTGCGCTCCTGGGTCCGGAAGCGCACGGCGTTGATGAGGATCACCCCTTCCTGTGTCAGGCGGCTGCCCGCCAGCTTCATCAGCCGCGCCCGCGTGCCCTCGTTCAGCGACGGCGAGTTGGCGGCGTCGAAGCGCATCTGCACGGCGGTCGCCACCTTGTTGACGTTCTGACCACCCGGGCCGCCGGAGCGGTAGAAGCGGAACTCCAGCTCTTCCTCGGGGATGGTGACCGTCATGCGAGAGCCCTTTTGGCCCGTACGACCGCCGTATCCAGCGCCTGCAGGAAGGCCGAGCGGTCCTTCGGGCCGAACGGCGGCGGGCCGGAGGTCGGCACGCCCATGGAGCGCAGGTGTTCGCCCACCATGCGGCCCGCGAGCGCCGACCCTATGGAATCCGGCGTGAAGGGCTGGCCGTTGGCCTTCAGCGCCTGCGCCCCGGCCTTCAGGCAGCGGTCCGCCAGGGGGATGTCGGCGGTGATGACGATGTCGCCGGTCACGGCGCGTTCGGCGATCCAGTCGTCGGCGACGTCGGGGCCGGCGTCGACCACGACCTGTTCGATCCACGGATCGCGCCGTGTGTTTATCCAGCCGTTGGACACCACGAACACCTTCAGGCCGTAGCGCTCGGCCACGCGATACACCTCGTCCTTCACCGGGCAGGCGTCGGCGTCGATGAACAGGCGGGGGAGGGTCATGCGCCTATCTTACCCTTCTCCCCTTGCGGGAGAAGGTGGGCCGCGAAGCGGGTCGGATGAGGGGCGGGTTCAGCACGCTCATCGTCGGAAAGTCAGCCTGTAATCAGGCATCCCCCTCATCCGGCCCTTACGGGCCACCTTCTCCCCCGAAGGGGAGAAGGGATGACAGTTCTTACTGCGCCGGAGACTGGACCTCGGCGGTCTGGTCGCCGCCGCCTTCGCCGCCCGCGTCGATGGCCGCCTGCGATATGGCGCAGCCGGACAGGGTCTCGCCGCCGATCTCGACCTTGGCCGTCAGGGGATACAGCCGGTCGCTCATGCCGTCCGAGCAGTCTGTATCGATCAGGGTGACCACCAGGGCGTTGTTCTGGTCGGTCATGGCGGTGAACACCGCCGTCGTGCCCTGAACCACCGGGCCGGGGTTCGAGGCGGTCTGCAACGGCCGGTCGACGCCGTCGTATTTCAGCTGGGTCGGGGTGATGGCCACGCTCCAGAACGGCTCGGTGCCCAGGGCCCGCACGGGCTGGCTCAGGTCGACGCCGCCCAGGGTGATTGCGGGCGGCGGGGTCGGCTCATCGGGCGTGGGCGCCGGTTGCTGGCAGGCGGCCAGAAGGGCCAGCGGGGCCAGAAGGGCGAAGGAGGGGCGCATGGGTCGTCTCCGTTATCGGTCTTGGGGGCAGGAAGCGCGGCGGTTGGCCCCGGGTCAAGGGCGCGCGCTTCGAAAGCGAGGCGGGGGCGCCTATGCTCGGGGCATGGCGATTCGGCCCGACCCTTCCGACGATGCTCTCCGTGACGCACCCGTTGCGTGGGAATTCTTCGCCGGCGGCGGGCTGGCCGGACTGGGCCTGAGCGGCTTCCGCATTGGCTTCGCCAACGACATTGATGCGATGAAGGCCGCCGCCTTCCGCGCCAATCATCCGGATGTGGCGCTGCATCTGGGCGATGTCTGGGACATCGATCCTGTCGATCTGCCGCCCGCGCCCGAACTCGCCTGGGCCTCGTCGCCCTGTCAGGACGTCAGCCTCGCCGGGGCGCGGGGCGGGCTGAAGGCGCGGCGTTCCGGAGCTTTCTGGGGCTTCTGGCGGCTGATGCAGGCCCTGGGCGAGCGGATGCCGCGCATCGTGGTGATCGAGAATGTCGCCGGCTTGCTGACCTCGGGCGGCGGGGCCGACTTCGCCGCCGTCTGCGAGGCGATGGTTCAGGCCGGCTATCGCGTCGGCGCGCTGGAGATGGACGCCGCCCTGTGGCTGCCCCAGTCGCGGCCGCGGCTGTTCATTGTCGCCATGCGGGATGCGGCGGGTCCTGAAAGCGCCGGCCCCAAGGGGGTCTTCCATACGCCAAGGCTGATCGCGGCGGTCGATCGCCTGCCGCCCGAAGTTCGGTCGAACTGGGCCTGGTGGTCGCTGACGGCGCCGGCGCGGCGTAACCTCGATCTCGCGTCTGTGCTGGAGCCGGACGAGGCGGTCGAGTGGCTGGATGAGGCCAGGGCCTCGGCGGTTCTGGCCATGGCTGCGCCCCTCCACAGGGCGCGGCTGGAGGCGGCGCTCAGCAGTGGCGAACGGCGTGTGGGCGCGGCCTATCGCCGGGTCCGCATGGAGCGCGGCGTGAAGACCCAGCGGCTGGAGATCCGCTTCGACGGCCTCGCCGGGTGCCTGCGCACGCCCGCGGGTGGTTCGTCCCGGCAATACATCGTGGTGTGCGACGGGGGCCGGACGCGGGTCCGCCGCCTGACCGGACGTGAGGCCGCCCGGCTGATGGGGGTGTCGGAGGACTATGCGCTCCCGGCCAGTGAAAGCGCGGCGCTGAAGCTGATGGGCGACGCCGTCGCCGTGCCGGTGGTGCGGGCGCTCAGCGAAGGGCTGCTGGCGCCCGCCCTGCGGTCAGGACGCCGGATCGCGGCCTAGCGACGCTGCCACTGGCCGGCGCTGTTGCGGTACCACTGGCCGGTGGTGATGCGCGGGAACAGCAGGCGTTCGAACATGCGGGCCCCGGCGGCCTCGGTGGTGGCGCCGTCGCCGGCTTCGGCCGCGCTGCGGGCGTAGGCGTCGCGGCGGGCGCTGTTCATGGCGGTGATGGCGGCGCGCAGCTCGGCCGAGACCGAGCCCGGCTCACGGATGCCGACATAGCCGTCGGCCTGCTCGCCGACGATGCCCTGGGCCTTGGCGGCATCGATCATCGCCTTCTGTTCGGAGGTCTGGGCGAAGGCCGCGCCCGCGGCGACGCCAAGGGCCAGGATCGCGGCGCCGACGACGAAGAGCTTGCGGAAGGTCATGACGCGTTCCTCAGAACAGGTTGGGGTTTTCCGCGAGCAGGTCCTGCAGCTCGCGGTCGAGGCGGATGCGGACGTCCGCATCGAGCTTGGCGTAGATCTGGATCGGATCGACCTGCAGCCGCACCGTGGGGGTGCAGGCGGCCAGGGTCACCGCGACGATGCCGGCGACGGCGGCGATTTCTCGCTTGCTGATCATGGTGCGGTCTCCGGCCTCGGGTTGGTGACGCCATATAACGCGGCGCAGGGTGAACGGGTTCTGAACGGCGAAGGTTGCGTCTGGTTACTCTGGGACCGCCGCCGGCTGGCCGTTGCGGGCGCGGTTCACGGCGATGATGTCCGAGACCAGCTGTTCGATGTTCAGGGTGGTGTCGAGCGTCAGGTCGATGCCGGTGTCGGACGGCAGCGGCAGGGTGCGGTTCAGGAACTCGCGGCTGATGAACTCGGCGATCGACAGGCGCAGCTCCTGACGCTCGGGCGGATCGTGGCGGCCGCGGATGTGGAACAGGACGCCCAGCCGGCCCTCGTCGAGGCTGTTCACCTCGGCGTCGAGCAGATCGAAGGCCAGGTTCTCCATCGCCTGATAGGCCAGATCCTGGACCGTGTTGGGCGGCACGCCGTCGCCGCCGCCGCCGGCCTCCAGCCCGCTCAGAGCCTCGCGGGCGACGGACAGGCGGCCCGGCTGGACCGCGGCGAGGCGGCCGTCCGCCACCCGGACGCCCACGCCTCTTCGCCAGATGAAGGGCACGCGGCCCGAGACCACGGCGTCGAGCTTCACCTTGTCGTCGAAACCGGAGCCCGCGATCAGCTCGCCCAGCTGCACCCGCTCCAGCACGATCACGCCGCTGACCGGCTGGTCGGGATCCAGCGGCACGGAGAAGGGCTCGATGCTCAGGGTCCCGCCGCCGACGCTCAATTGAGCCCCCGCGACGGTGAGGGCGGCCTTGTCGACGGCGAAGTCGATCTCGACGCCCGTCAGGGGGACGATGGTCTCCAGCAGGTCGGCCGCCAGGCTCTGACCTGGGGCTGTGACCAGCGGCGTCAGGCTGGTGAAGACGATCTGCCCCTTCAGCCCCTTCACCGGCCCGGCGGGGCTGACGAAGTCGAGGCCCGGGATCGACAGAACGCCGCTGGACGAGCCGGGGCCGTCGGCGGTCCAGTCGACGCGGCCGTCGAAACGGGCCGAGCCGGTGGCGGGCGACCCGACCACGCCTTCCAGCAGGGGGCTGAGATCGGCGGGCTGCAGGCCGCCCTCGGCGAAGACCATATCCTCCGAGCTGATGACGATGCCGCCGGCGCCGAGTGCGCCGTTGTGGGCCAGGGTCAGGCCGCCGATGCGCTGTTCGCCTGCCAGGATGTCGAAGGCGCCGGACCAGCTTTCGCCGCGCAGCCGGGCCGCGCCCTTGGCCATCGCCGGATTGAAGCGGTCCGGCGTGGTGGCGTCCACCACCACGGCGCGGTCGATGCGGGCGTCGAGTCCGAGGCCGCCCGGTCCCCCGAAAGCATCCAGCCGCCCGGCCGCCTCGCTGAAGTCCAGGGCCAGGAACGGCGCCGAGGCCGAGACGCCCCGGATCGCGCCGCCCGCGCGCCAGGCGCCGCCGGCCACGGTCACCAGCGGCCCGCCCGAGGGGCAGAAGCCGCCGCTGATCGCGGTGATGTCGTTCTCATCCAGCTCCAGCCGTTCGACGCTCACGGCGGCGCAGTCGCGGGCGGCGTAGGTCAGGCGGCCGTTTCTGGACGCCAGCTCGCCCCGCGTCGCGACCTTCACCCCGCGCGCGAGGCCGAAATCGAGCGTCGCTTTTCCATCCAGCGTCGCCGTGAACCCGCCCGGCGTCAGCGACCAACGCGGCACGGAGACCGTCGCCTCGGGCAGGCCCGCGCCCCGCGTGGCCGTGACGGTCAGGGCGCCGCCACCCGGCCGTCCGCCGGTGGCCGAGAAGACGGGGCCGCGCCCCTGCGTGATCGTCATGACGCCGCCGTTGGCCGGGGCGATACGGGCGGGGCGCAGCAGGTCGATCTGCGTCCCGTTCGGCCCGAGGGCGAAGCGGAAGTCTGGTGCGCTGAAGGCGAAGTCGCCCAGCGCGCGCTTCATCGCGCCCAGTTCCGGGATGTCGTCGCGCGCCGTAGCGCCGAACAGGGGCCAGGCGCCGTGGGCGGCGGACAGCGAGCCGTCGGCGGTGATCCGCAGCGAGCCGTCCTGCACCAGATCCAGATCGACCGCGCCCCGTGCCGCGCCCAGCGACAGCTCGCCGCTGGACAGCCGCTCGGCGGTCAGGGTCAGCGGCCCCGCCGCCTCGAACGCCGCGTCGCGCCCGCCCAGGGTCAGGCGATTGCTGGCCAAGGTCACGCCCCGTCCGGCCACGGCCCCGGCGTCGAACGAGCCGGCGGTCACGCGGGCGGGTGCATCGAGACGCCAGTTGAAGCCCTCGGCGTCACGGGCGAAGACGGCGGCGCCGTTGTCAGAGCTGATCGACAGACCCGACGCCTTCACCGGTCCTGACAGCGACGCCGCGCGCAGGTCCGCATCGGTTTGCCCCTCAATACGGAAGGCGTCGAGCCAGCCAGTGGTCTTGCCGTCGAAGCTCAGGCGCGCGGTCGCGGTGGTCGCCGACGCCGTGGCGAAACGCAGGGCGTCGCCCGTCAGGACCGCCTCGATCCGGGCGGCGCCGTCGCCGCGCCGGGTCTTCATGTCCGGATAGGCGACCTCGCCGGACAGGTTCAGCCGCGCGCCGCGTCCGCCGGCCGACGGCGTCTCGAACCGGTCCGCCGCCGCGCCGAGGTTGAAGGCCAGGCGGTCGCCGGTGGTCGTGGCGCGCAGGACGGCGGTCAGGCCGCGCGCCTCCACATCCCCGCTCTTCAGCGAAGCGGCGGGCATCAGGGCGTTCAGCGACATCAGCTTGCCGTTGTCGATCCGGGCGTCGGTCCGCACCTGGACCGGGCCGTATTCGGTGGTCAGGGCGACCCGGCCGCCCTCGACGATGACCAGCGGCCCTTTCGAATCCGGGCGCGGCGGCCGGGCCGCGAACTCTTTTACGAGGGGATCGAGCGACCCCAGCGACAATTCGCCGCCCCTCCAGCTCGCGCGCAACACCGGGCGGACCAGCCGGATGCGGCTGGGGGTGACGCCGAACCCGCCCGACCATGGCCAACCGATCACATAATCGACCTCGGCGCGCTCGACGGCGAAGTCAGGGTTCTTGGGGTCGCCGACACGGATGCGAGCCGTCACGCCGTCCAGGTCGATGCGCTCGATCTCGACGTCCGCCTCGATGCCTTTCCGGTCGAGCCAGCCGACCAGGGCGTCGCGCGCCACCGCCCGGCGGTTCAGCCAAACCCCCACCAGCACAGCGATCAGAAGGATGAGGACAATCCCCGCGACCGCCAGCGGCCGCGACAGGCGGCGGCGCGGCTTCGGCGACGGGACGGACGGGACGCTTTCGCTCAAGGCCTCGGCAGGGGCGGCGTCCCGAAGCGGGACTGGGTGGGACGGGCGACCGCTATAGAACAGCGTCGCAATACTATCGTTGCACTCAAAGCACTACTGAGTGGCGCCAGAGACACTTTCAATGCAGTGCGCCAATGCAGCGTATCGAGCGGAGCCATAACGGGGGCTGAATGCATCCGATAGACTGTTCGATCCCAAGCTGACACGGCGAATTCAAGGCCTGGACACAAGCAAAGCCTGCGTGGATTAACCGCTTGTAACCGTCTGCCTTCACATCCTGAGCCCGAGACGTTATAGGGACCGCGTTGCGCACTCGGGGACGTGGGCGCGATCCTTGCTTACCTAGTGGCTTACGGGCGCCGGACGGCGTCGTCGTTTTCTCGGGGACCGATGGCCCAGTTCGATCCGCGCCGCCAACCGATGCGCATTGCGCCGCACCTGTTCACCGCGGTGGCCGCCCTGGCGGTTACGCTCCTCGCCGGGCGTGTTTACCAGCCGGTCGCTCACGCCGACGAGGCGCCCGAGCTGACCGCCCAGCAGATCAACGCGCTCGAGGCCCAAGCGTTCGCCAGCGCCGGAACCCCCGCCGGCCTCACCGCCCCGGAAGCCGTTGATGTCCAGATCCGCAAGGGCGAGACCTTCGAGCAGGCCGTGGCCCGCACCGGCATCGGCGCTGACGAGGCCCGCGCCGTCGTCAACACCATTTCCAACGCCTTCGACATCAGCCAGCTGCGCGCCGGCCTGCGGTTCGAAACCGCCATCTCCCAGCCGCGCGGCGGCCGGGGCGATGCCCGCCTGATCGGCCTGACCATGCGCACCGGCCCGGCCAGCCAGCTGACCGTGTCGCGCACCTTCGACGGCGCCCTGCGCCTGCGCGCGCTGGAGGAGAAGGTCACCTACGAGACCGTCGTCCTGAAGGGCGACGTCAACGGCTCGCTCTACACGACGGCCCAGCGCATGGGCTCGACCGCCAAGGTCACCCGCCGCGCCGTGCAGCTGTTCTCGCACAAGTTCGACATGGACCGCGACATCCGCGGCACGGACGAGTTCACCATGGTGTTCGACCGCGCCGTGACCGAGGCCGGCCGCACGGTCGAGGCGGGCGAGCTGCTCTACGCCGAAATGCGCGGCGTGGTCTTCTACCGCTTCAAGCCGGCGGGCGCGTCCGAGGCCCAGTATTTTGACGCCCAGGGCAAGAACATGCGCTCGTCCTTCATGCGGACGCCGCTGGATCGTTCGGCCCGCATCAGCTCGTCGTTCGGCTTCCGCCGTCACCCGATCTCGGGCTACCGCAAGATGCACCAGGGCATCGACTTCGCCGCCGGCATGGGCACGCCGATCGTCGCCCCCGCTGACGGGGTGGTCGTCGAGGCCCGCCGCTGGGGCGGCTACGGCAACTGGCTGCGCATCCGTCACTCCAACGGGCTTGAGACCGGCTACGGCCACCTGTCGCGCTACGGATCGGGCATCCGCGCCGGCCAGCGTGTCCGTCAGGGCCAGGTGATCGCCTATGTCGGCTCGACCGGCGCCTCGACCGGCCCGCACCTGCACTATGAAATCTGGCGCGGCGGCCAGCGGATCAATCCGTCCGGCGTTCGCACCCAGGAAGGCACCATCCTGGCCGGGGCCGATCTGGCCGCCTTCCGCGCCGAGAAGGCCCGCATCGACCGCATCATCGCCGCGGGCGGCGAGCGTCGCCCGGCCCCGTCGACGCTTCGCCGGCCCACGGCCTAGGTTTTAGGGCGCTAACGCTCGCGACGCGGTCGCTCGCTGCTTGAGCGCGGGTTTTTCACTAACGCTACGGGCGCATCGCCGCCACCGCTGCGATCAGCCGCGCCAGTTCATCTGGCGAGGACAGGCGGTGGTCGCCGCCCTCGATCAAATCCAGCCGCACGTCGCCGCCGCTTAAGCGTTCCAGCAGCGCCGCCTGATGCCGCCAGGGGACGACGTCGTCCTCGCGCCCCTGCAGGATGTGGATCGGCGCGCTGATTTCCACTGCTCCGTCCAGCAGCATCCACGCCTTCGCCTCATCAAACATGTTCCGTGTCAGGACATAGTCGCCCAGACCGGGTTCGGTCATCACGGCCTCGCCGTCCCGCAGAATGGCCTGACGCACATGGTCCGCCAGCCCGGGCCACATCAGTTTGTCGGTGAAGTCCTGGGCCGGATTGACCAGCACCAGCCCCTGCACCCGCTCCGGCCGCGCGAGGGCGGCCAGCAGGGCGACCCAGCCGCCCATCGACGAGCCCACCGGAATGACCGGCCCGTCCAGGCTGTCGATCATGGCGATCGCATCCTCGCGCCAGCGGCCGATGGTGGCCTGACGCCAGTCGCCCGAAGACTGGCCGTGGGCGAAATGATCGTAGCGGACGTAAGCCCAGCCGCGCTCCTGCGCCGCCGCATCCAGCGCCAGGGCCTTGGTCCCGTCCATGTCCGAGCGGAAGCCGCCGACCCACAGCACCGTGGGGCCGCTTCCATCGACGCGGCGGAACGCCAGGGTTTCGCCGTCGGGTCGTTCCAGCCGCTGGATGTCATCCGTCATGACGGCTCCTCTCGCGCAAATCGTCCGGGCCTGTTAGCTGACACTCCATAAGGAAGCGAAGGCGAAACGCGTGGCCGAAGCCGGAAAAGCCCCCCAGGTTCTGTTCGTCAGCTCCAACCGGATCGGCGACTGCGTCATATCCTCGGGCGTGATCCGCGAGATCAACCGCCAGTATCCGGGGGCCGAGATCACCGTCGCCTGCGGCCGTCCGCCCGCGCCCTTCTTTCGCTCCGCCCCCGGCGTCGCGCGGGTCATCATCCTCGACAAGAAGAAGTTCGCCGGACACTGGTTCGACCTGCTGAAACAGGTTTGGTCCACCCGCTGGGACATGGTGATCGACATCCGCGGCTCGGCCCTAGCCTGGCAGCTGCGGGCGAAACGGCGGGTGGTCTATAACCGAGGGTGGGAGAAGGCGGGTCTGTCCAAGGTCGAGACCGTCTCGCGGGAGCTGGGCGTCGACCACAACCTCGACCCCGAGCTGTTCATCGACGATCAGGCCCGCGCCGAGGCGGCGGCGGTGATCGACCCGCAACTGGCGGGCGGCGCCGGTCCCGGCCCGATCATGGCTCTGGCCCCCATCGCGCATCAGCCGGGCAAGAGCTGGCCCGCCGACCGCTGGGGCGCCCTGGTCGAGAAGCTGAAAGCCGAGCCGCGCTTCGACGGCTGGCGCTTCATGCCCGTGGGCGGGTCGGGCGACCGGCCGCCTGCGACCCCCGCTCTGGAGGCCGCAGGCCCGCGCGGCATCGACTTCGTGGGCAAGGGCGACATCCTCGCCTCGGCCGCCGCCATCGACCGGGCCGCCCTGTTCGTGGGCAACGATTCCGGCCTGATGCATGTCTCGGCTGCGGCGGGCCGCCCGACGCTGGGCCTGTTCGGCCCGACCCAGTGGTGGCTCTACGGCCCCTGGGGTCCGCGCACCGCCATCGCCGCCTCCAACGAGACGAAGGGCGAGTTCGCGCCCATCGAAGACCTGACCGTGGACCGTGTCTTTGATGCCGTCCTGGCGCTGCATGATCGCTACACAGGCCCCGCCGCGCCTTGAATACAGGGCCATTGAGGGTCATATAGCGGCCTGAGGGGAACGCGACCGTGTTGTCGCGCGTCTTCTCACGACATTCGACCACATAAGGAAACGACGCCCATTCGCCGTCCGATGAACCAGCCGCCCGTCAAGGACGGGCCGCCCATGAACCAGGATATCCGCGCGCCGCGCGTGCTGCTGATCGACCAGCACGGCGAGAAACAGGGCGTCATGCCCACGTCCGCCGCGCTCGAAGCCGCTGAAGAGGCCGGCATGGATCTGGTTCAGATCGTCTCCACCTCGGAACCGCCGGTGGCGAAGATCCTCGACTACGGCAAATTCCGCTTCGAGGAGCAGAAGAAGAAGGCCGCCGCCCGCAAGAAGCAGAAGGTCGTCGAGCTGAAGGAGATCAAGCTCCGTCCGAACATCGACACCCACGACTACGACGTGAAGGCCAAGGCCATGCACCGCTTCTTCGATGAAGGAGACAAGGTGAAGGTGACCCTGCGCTTCCGCGGCCGCGAGATGGCCCACCCGGAACTGGGCATGAAGCTGCTGAACAAGGTCCAGGCCGACTTCGAGGAAATCGCCAAGGTCGAATACGCCCCGCGTATGGAAGGCCGCCAGATGATCATGATCCTGGCGCCGAAGTAGGCTTCGGGTTCAATCCGCATCCAGACGCCCCGGTTCGCGCCGGGGCGTTTTGCATTTCGGGGTTATTCGTTGAATTCGGCTTCTTCCGGGATGCGGTTGAAGGCGATCTTGGCTCCGACGAAGTCGGGCAGGTCGGGCTTCGGGCCGATGCTGACCGTATCCTTGCCGAAGCGGGTGTTCAGCGCATCCAGCGCCTGCGACAGCTTCATCGAGCGAGGGTTCTCTTCAGCCTCGGGCGTCCAGCCGAACAGGTCGGGGGACCAGGCGTCGGAAGGGTTCAGGTGAAACACCGCCACCCCGACATAGCGTAGCCGCTGGCCGCGCATCCCGGGCTCCAGCTCGGCCCACATCTCCTCCACCGCGCGCAGCATGGGGAAGGTGTCGTTGGTGGGCGCAAACCGCCGGTCCCGCCCCGCCCCGCGCCAGCGCCCCGTGGCGTCCCGCTCGAGATCAACGCTGAGGCCCAGCCCCGCGCCGCGCAGATCCATCCGCCTCAGCCGCGCCGCGCATTTGACAACCAGCCGCCGCGCCACCATCCGCGCCTGATCGGGTGATCGCATGGAGCCCGCCAGCACATGGCCGTGGCTGATCGTGGCGCGCGGCGCTTCCGGCGTCTCGACGCTGTCCAGCCCGTGCAGGCCGCGCCACAGCCGCTCGCCCTCGATGCTGTTCCACAGCCGCCGCGCCTGATGCGCATCGATGTTCCAGAGGTCTTCGGTGGTCAGAACCCCGGCCGCCGCCAGCCGCTTCTCCATGCGCGATCCGATGCCGGGGAAGTGGCGCAGCGGCAGGTCCAGCAGCCGGCCGGGCAGGGCGTCGGCGCGCAACACCGTCAGGCCATTGGGTTTCATCATCTCGCACGCCGCCTTGGCCAGAAACCGGCTGGGCGCCAGCCCCACCGACGACCCCAGCCATTCACCCACATTCTCGCGGATGCCCGCCTGCATCCGCCGCGCCACCGCGATGGCGTTGACCTCCAGCCGGTCCGGCCCCTCCAGCTTGCAGGCGGCCTCGTCGATGGAGCAGACCTTCCACACCGGCAGATGCCGGTCGATCTCGGCGATGATCTTCTTGTGCACATCGACATAGACGTCGGGCCGGGCCTCGATCACCGCCAGTTCGACACCGGCGTCGGCGCAGAGCTTGCGCGCGTCCGAGATGCGGGAGCCCGTCTTCACTCCATAGGCCTTGGCCTCGTAACTCGCGGCGATGGCGCAGGTGTGCTCGCTCCTGGCCGGCCGGACCACGACCGGGCGGCCGCGCAGGGTCGGATCCAGCTGCTGCTCGACGCTGGCGAAGTAGCTGTTCAGGTCGATGAACAGCCAGCGCAGCCCAGCGCCGTCACGCCAGCGGGGGTCGTCATCGGGTTGTCCATCGCCACGCATGAAATGGAACATATCAGGAACATTCACGCATTGGGACTCCTTCCGGCTTCGCGCTTCGGCCGAACGGCGCTAGGGGGACTGACATGTCCTCAAGCCCGCCCACGCCCGCCTCGTCCCAGAAGTCCGCGCTCGCCGTGCTGTTCGCCGTGGTGTTCATCAACCTGGTCGGCTTCGGCCTGGTGGTGCCGCTGCTGCCCTTCTTCGGCCAGAGCCTGAACGCGGCGCCGTGGGAGATCGCGGTGATGTTCTCGGCCTATTCGCTGGGCCAGTTCTTCGCCGAGCCCTTCTGGGGCCGGCTGTCGGACCGGATCGGGAGGAAACCTGTCATCCTCATCACCGTGGCGGCCAATGCGGTCGGCTATGTGATGCTGGCCTTCGCCCCGAACATCTGGGCGGCGGTGGCGATCCGGCTGTTCACCGGCCTCGGCGCCGGCAATGTCTCGACGGTCCAGGGCTATGTCGCCGACGTCACCCCGCCGGAGAAGCGCGCGGGCCGCATGGGCCTGATCGGCGCCGCCTTCGGCCTCGGCTTCATCGTCGGGCCGGGACTGGGCGGTCTTCTGGTGCGCGAGGATCTGGGGCGGCTGGGCTACCAATTGCCGATCTTCACCGCCGCGGGTATCGCCCTTCTGGCCGCGCTGGGCGTCATCCTCTTCCTCAGGGAAAGCCGCGCCAAGGCCGATCCGGCCGCGCCCCGCCCCGCTTTCTTCAGCGGTGTCCATGACGCCACGAAGAACCCGGTGGTGTCGCGGGTGCTGCTGGTGACCCTGATCTACATGGCGGGTTTCTCGGGCATGGAGTCGACTTTCGGCCTGTGGACCGAGGCCCGCTACGCGTGGGGCGCGCGTGAGGTCGGGCTGGCCTTCATGGCTGTTGGGATCGTCTCGGTGGTGACCCAGGGGCTGATCGCCGGGCGGCTGGCGCGGCGGTTCGGCGAAAGCCGGGTTCTGGCCTGTGGCTGTCTGCTGTTCGGGACCGGGCTGGTGGGCCAGGTGCTGTCGCCCGTCGCCTGGATGGTGCCGGTGATGATGGCGGTGGGGGCCTTCGGCATGGCCATGACCATGCCCAACATCTCGGCCCTGATCTCGCGCTCGGTCGATCCTGACCGGCAGGGCGCCATGCTGGGCCTGAACATGGCCGCCAGTTCGATCGCCCGCATTTTCGGCCCCCTGATCGCCGGCGCCATCTTCTCAGGCCTCGGCCACGACTGGCCGTTCCTGATCGGAGCCATGCTGACGGTCCCGGCGGCGGTGATGGCCGTCAACGCCGGGCGGGCCTTCCGCAAGCGGCAGGCGGAGACCCCGGCCGCCTGACGTCTTTTCACTCCCGGCGCGGGAGTCTATCCTTCGGACAACCGGGGGGATTGAAATGACACGCGTCCTGACTGCGATTTGTCTCGCGCTGATCTGCAGCGCGACATCTGGACTGTTCGCCGCGTCCGCCCAGACGCCGCTCGCCGCCTACGCCGCCCTGCCGGCGGTTGAGGATGTCAGCCTGTCGGACGACGGGACCGAGCTGGCCTACATCCGTCGTGAAGGCGAGCAGACCTTCATCGTGGTCCAGAAGCGCACCGGCGAGATGCTGGTGAACATCGACGTCAGCGACCGCCGGGTCAACGGGGTGTTCTGGGCGTCGCCCGACCATGTGGCGATCGAGTCCCTCGTCCTGAACAGCCAGCTGGTCATCGGACGCGAATACCTGCCGCAGCTCGATGTCGTGAACGTCCGCACACGCAATGTGGCCCGCGTTCTGCGCAGCGCCGACAAGGGCGTGATCAACGCGGTGTTCGATTCCTGGCGCGTGACCCGCCGCGGCGAGCCGGAGCTTTATGTCGAAGCCGTCACCAGCGAGGCTTATGCCTATACCAACGACATCTACCGCATCGACCTGGAGACCGGCCGCGGCCGACGCGTCGAGACGGGTCTGGAAGACACGAGCGGCTATCTGCTGCGCCCCAACGGCGACGTCGCCGCGCGCATCGCCACTTCGCCTGAAACCGGCCGCTATCGCCTCACCGCGCCCAACGGTTCCGGCGGTTGGCGCACGGTGTTCGAGCTGGTGGCGTTGCTGGATGGGCCGGCCGTCTGGGGTTTCGCCCAGGATCCCGACAAGGTGATGATCTCGACGACGGAAGGCGATCAGACCTATCTGAGCGAAGTGTCGCTCACCACCGGCGAGATCGGCGCCAAGACGCCCTTGCCCGCTGCCGCCGCCGGGCCGTTCTACGACCACGAAGGCCGACTGGTGGGCATGGCCTATGTCGGCGAAAATCAGGACTACGTCTTTTTCGAACCCCGCCTTGAAGCGGCCTGGCGGGTGATGCGCCAAGGCCTCGCGGGCAAGCGACTGGCCCTTGTGTCCTACAGCGCCGACTTCCAGACGGTCGTTGTGCGGGCTGAAGGCGCGACCGACGCCGGGGCCTATTACCTCTATGACGCGGCGGCGCGTTCGGTGTCCGTCGTCGGCCGCCGATATCCGGCGGTGCCGGCCGAGGCGATCGCCTCGGTCCGAACAGTCGAATACACCGCCGCTGACGGGATGGAGCTGTTCGGATATCTGACCACGCCTGCCGGCGCGGAGATCAAGAACCTTCCGCTGGTGGTGTTCCCGCACGGTGGACCCGCGTCGCGCGACTATCCCTTCTTCGACTGGTGGGCCCAGGCTATGGCCTCGCGCGGCTATGCGGTGTTCCAGCCGCAGTTCCGCGGCTCGGACGGCTTCGGCGAGGCGCACCTCAGGGCGGGCTACGGCGAATGGGGCCGCAAGATGCAAACCGATCTGTCCGACGGCGTCCGTCATCTGGCGGCGCAGGGGATGATCGACCCCGCACGTGTCTGCATCGTCGGCGCCAGCTACGGCGGATACGCCGCCCTGGCGGGCGTGGCGATGGAGCCGGACGTCTATCGCTGCGCGGTCGGCGTGGCCGGCGTCTATGACCTGCGGGCGATGCTGGAAAGCGAGACGCGCGCGGCGGGAAGTGGCCGGGAATCGCGCAATCCGGTCATCCGCTACTGGAACCGGTTCATGGGCGCGCGGGGCAGCGCCGACAACACCCTGGACGAACGGTCCCCGGCCGGCCTGGTCGCGAATATTCAGGATCCGGTTCTGCTGATCCACGGCCGTGACGATACGGTGGTGCCCTATCAGCAGAGCCTCCTCATGCAGCGGGCCATGCAAAACTCCGGCAAGCCCGTCGAGCTGGTGACGCTGGACGGCGAGGATCACTGGCTTTCCTATGCCGCCACGCGCCGCCGCATGCTGGATGCGCTGATCGCCTTCCTGGTGGAACACAACCCGCCACGGTGAGACTCAGCTTGCGTCGCAGGGCTGGTTCCCCTACAAGCCGCGCCTTCGCGTACCGAACCGCCGGGCGAACAGGCATGCCTGGGCGGTTCTTATCAGGGCGACCTCTTGAGGCTGCCCCCTCAAACTAGAGAGTGGAAAATGCCGAAACTGAAGACGAAGTCGGGCGCCAAGAAGCGCTTCAAATTCACGGCGACTGGCAAGGTGAAAGCCGGCGTTGCGGGCAAGCGTCACCGCTTGATCAGCCACAACAGCAAGTACATCCGCCAGAACCGCGGCACCTCGGTCATGGCCGACGCCGACGCCAAGAAGATCAAGTCCTACATGCCCTACGCGTAAGCGCAGGCGGCACGGATCACACTTCACCGCATCGAATTTGAACATCGTCCCTCAAGCAGTGAGCGCCCGCGGCGCGAACGATAGGGGCCTCCCGAAGGGAATAAAAATATGGCTCGCGTCAAACGGGGCGTAACGTCCCACGCCAAGCACAAGAAGGTTCTGAAGCAGGCCAAGGGCTTCTACGGCCGCCGCAAGAACACCATCCGCACGGCCAAGGCCGCCGTCGATCGCGCCGGGCAATACGCCTACCGCGACCGCCGCGCCAAGAAGCGTTCGTTCCGCGCCCTGTGGATCCAGCGCATCAACGCCGCCGCCCGCCTGGAAGGCTTCACCTACTCGCAGTTCATCCACGGCCTGGCCAAGGCCGGCATCGAGCTGGACCGCAAGGTCATGTCGGCCATCGCCGCCGACGAAGCCGGGTTCAAGGCCATCGCCGACAAGGTCCGCGCCGCCCTGGCCTAAGGTTTTCCGGCAACGGAAGATGCAAAAGCCCTCCGGCCGCGCCGGGGGGCTTTTTGCTTTTGACGCCAACCGCTAGACGACTGTCGCAATGACCGATCTCGCCAAACTCGAACTCGACCTGATCAACGCCATCGCCGCCGCGGAGACCGCCGCGGCGGTAGAGGAGCTGCGCGTTGCCGCGCTGGGCAAGTCCGGCTCGATCTCGGGCCTGCTCAAGGGCATGGGGGCCATGAGCCCGGACCAGCGCCGCGAGCAGGGGCCGGTCATCAACGGCCTGCGCGACCGGGTGCAGTCGGCCCTCACCGCCCGCAAGGCCGAGCTGGAGGCGGCCGAGCTGGACGCCCGTCTGCTGTCAGAGCGCATCGACTTGACCCTGCCGGCCCGTCCGCGCCGCAAGGGTGGGGTGCATCCGACCATGCAGGTGATGGATGAGATGATCGCCATCTTCGCCGAAATGGGCTTCGCCGTGGCCGAGGGGCCGGATGTCGAGGACGACTTCCACAACTTCACCGCCCTGAACTTCCCGCCCAAGCATCCGGCGCGAGAGATGCACGACACCTTCTTCCTCAAGCCCGATCCCGAGACGGGCGAGCGCAAGGTGCTGCGCACCCACACCAGCCCGGTGCAGGTGCGGACCATGATGACGCAGACGCCGCCGATCCGGATCATCGCGCCCGGCCGCACCTTCCGTAAGGATTCCGACGCCACCCACACGCCGATGTTCCATCAGGTCGAGGGGCTGGTGATCGACCGCGACATCCACATGGGCCACCTGAAGTGGACGCTGGAGACCTTCGTCGCCCGCTTCTTCGAGGTGGATGACGTGGATGCGCGCTTCCGCCCGCACCACTTCCCCTTCACCGAGCCGTCGGCCGAGATGGACATCCGCTGCGACCGCTCGGGCGGCGAGCTGAAGCTCAATCAGGGCGACAGCTGGATGGAGATCCTCGGCTGCGGCATGGTGCATCCGAACGTGCTGCGGAACTGCGGCATCGATCCGGACGAGTTCCAGGGCTTCGCCTTCGGCATGGGGGTCGATCGGCTGGCCATGTTGAAATACGGAATCTCAGACCTGCGCCCCATGTTCGACGCCGATGTGCGCTGGCTGGCGCACTATGGCTTTTCCCCGTTTGTCGCGCCCAATGCGGCCGGCGGCCTCAGCTGACGTTTTCGAGGAACCCCATGTCCGAACCCATCTCCGATCCGCGCATCGCCGACGAAGCCGGTGGCCGTGAACTGGTCGCCCGTACGTCGTTCGAGAAGGAGGCGCTGTGGCTGCCGCTGTTGGCCGTACACCACTGGAACGCCGGCCATATGGCCATAGAGGACAAGACCTTCACCGACTGTGTGATCGAGGGGCCTGCGGTTGTGGCCGTGATGGACGGCACAGTGTTTGAGTCCTGCGCCATGGGAACGACCTCCGACGTGCGTACGCTGCTGTACCGGCCGGTCGGCGACAAGATGGCCGGCGTGATCGGTCTTTCCCGATGCCGTTTCGTCCGGTGCCGCTTCGTCCAGGTGGGCTTCACCGGCTCCGAACAGCTGCTCGCGGAACTGCAGGGCGGGATCAAGTCCGCGTCGGCAGTGTCCGAAACGGGGCCCGTCGCGTGAAATTCACCCTCGCCTGGCTGAAGGATCACCTCGAGACGGACGCGGACATCAACGCCGTGGCCGAGGCCATGACCATGGCCGGTCTGGAGGTCGAGGAGGTCCATGATCCCGCGGCCCTGCTCGCGCCCTTCACCGTGGCGAAGATCGTCTCGGCGGCCCAGCATCCCAACGCTGACCGGCTGCAGGTCTGTCAGGTCGAGACCGTCGACGGGATGAAGGAGATCGTCTGCGGCGCCCCGAACGCGCGCGCGGGTCTCACCACCATCTACGCCCCCATCGGCGCCTATGTGCCGGGTCTCGGGGTGACGCTGGTCGAGAAGCCGGTGCGTGGCGTGGTGTCCAACGGCATGCTGTGCTCGGCGTCGGAGCTTGAGCTGGCGGACGAGAGCGACGGCATCCAGGAACTGCCGCCGGAGATTCCGGTGGGCACGCCGGTCGCCGGCCTGTTCGGCGCCCAGCCGGTCATCGATTTCGAGGTCACACCCAACCGACCCGACTGGCTCGGCGTCGCCGGCATCGCCCGTGATCTGGCGGCCACCGGCCTCGGCAAGCTGAAGCATTTCGACATCGCCGTGGTGCGCGGCGCCTTCCCCTCGCCCATCAAGGTGCGGCTGGAGGCTCCGGAGCAGTGCCCGGTCTTCGCCGGACGCTTCATCCGCGGCGTGAAGAACGGCCCGTCGCCCGCCTGGCTGCAGCAGCGGCTGACGGCCATCGGCCTGCGTTCGATCAATGCGCTGGTCGATGTCACCAACCTGATCGCCTACGACCGCGCCCGGCCCCTGCACGTCTATGACGCCGCAAAGCTGGTGGGAGACGAGATCGTCGTGCGCGCCGGTCAGGTCTCGACGACCACGGGTGAGCCCGAGCATCTGATCGCGCTGGACGGCAAGACCTATGCGCTGGAAGCCTCGATGAGCGTCATCGCCGACGCCAATGGCGAGCGCCCCATCGGCCTGGGCGGCGTCATGGGCGGCGAGAGCACCGGCTGCTCGGACGAGACGACCGACGTCTTCCTCGAATGCGCCTGGTTCGATCCGATCGTGACGGCCCAGACCGGCCGGACCCTGATCCTCAACTCCGACGCCCAGTACCGGTTCGCGCGGGGTGTCGATCCCGCCTCGGTCGTGCCGGGCATCGAGCTGGCCACCCGCCTGATCCTCGACCTGTGCGGCGGCGAGCCGTCGGAAATCGTGCTGGCGGGCGAGCCCCCGGCCAATCCCGCGCCGTTCAGCTTCGACCCTGCCCGGGTGAAGCGCCTGACGGGACTGGATCTGCCCGACGACCGCATCGGGACGATCCTGGGCCAGCTCGGCTTCCTGATCACCAAGGGCGATCCCTGGACGGTGCAGCCGCCGTCGTGGCGTCGCGATGTCGAGGGGCCTGCGGACCTCGTGGAAGAGGTCGCGCGCATCGAGGGCTACGGCGCCCTGCCGTCCACGCCCTTGCCGGACCTCGGCGCGCCGTCGAAGGGCGTGCTGAACGCCCGCCAGTCGCGCGTGCGCCTCGCCCGCCGGGCGCTGGCCGCCATGGGCTATGCCGAGGCTGTCACCTGGTCCTTCACCAACCAGTCGATCGCGGCCCTGTTCGGCGGCGGCGATGAGCGACTGGTGCTGGAGAACCCCATCGCCTCCGAACTGGACTGCATGCGCCCCTCGGTGCTGCCGAACCTGATCCAGGCGGCGGCGCGCAACGCGGCGCGCGGCCACCCCGACGCCGCCCTGTTCGAGATCGGCCCGATCTATCTGGACGACCAGCCGAACGGCCAGCGCACGGTCATCGCCGGCCTGATCGCCCCCAACGCCGCCCGTCACTGGATTGGTGCGGAAGGCGACGCCCTGTTCGGGCTGAAAGGTGATCTCATGGCCCTGCTGGCCGAGATCGGCGCGCCCGTCGCCTCGCTGCAGCTGGCGCAGGGCCAGAACCGCGACTGGTGGCATCCGGGGCGCTCGGCCCGCCTGCAGCTGGGCCCCAAAGTGGTGTTGGCCGAGTTCGGCGCCCTGCATCCGCGTGTGCTTAAACGCCTGGACGCCGATGGGCCCATGCTGGCCTTCGAGATCGTGCTGGACGCCGTGCCTGAACCGCGCGGCAAGGCGACCAAGGCCCGCCCGGCGGCGGATCTGCCCAACCTCATGCCCCTGACCCGCGACTTCGCCTTCCTCGTCGACGACGGCAAGGCGGCGGGCGACCTTGTCCGGGCCGTGGCCGGCGCTGACAAGGCGCTGATCCAGGACGTGCGCGTGTTCGACGTCTATCGTGGCAAGGGCGTGCCGGACGGCCAAGCCTCCATCGCTCTGGAAGTCGTGATCCAGCCGCGTGAGGCCACCCTCACCGAGGCCGAGATCGAAGCCCTGTCGGCCCGAGTCGTGGCGGCGGCGGAGAAGCAGGGCGCGCGCCTCAGGGCCTGACCCGCTTGACCGTCCGCACCACCCGTGGAAGCTTGGATGATCGTCGATCATTCAGGCTCCGGGGGACCTATGAAACTGAAAACACTGGCTGTTATCGGCCTGCTGCCGATGCTTGCCGCCTGCGCCGACATGGCCACGGGCCTGGCCATGTATGCCGATGAGCTGGCGATGGAGCAGGGGTCCTATTGGGATGACGAGCATCACTCGGACAGCATGGATGGCGACTGCGCGGCCTTCTACGAGTTCGGCCGGGTCAACAACCAGACCTACTTCCGCATCCGCAATCTCGCCGACACGGCCTCGAACATCACACTGACCTGGAGCTCGGGCTCGGAGTCCAGCTTCTATCTGCAGCCGGGCGAGACGAGCGAATTCGTCTACATGACGCCGTCGGTGGTTCCAGACAATGTGGCGGCCTCCTGCTGAGCCGCCGGGTTTCAAGCTCTCGTTAACCTTGTCGCCGCAAGGCTGACGCAAAAGGCGGCGACCCTCCATGAGTCGCCGCCCCAGCCGAAGAGAGCCCGCCATGCACCGCCGTCAGCTGATCCTCACCGGCCTCGCCGCCACCGCCACCGGCGGCCTCACGGCCTGCGCCTCGACCAGCCCCAACTATCCGGTCGCCTCGGACGCCACGGCGCGCACCTATACGTCGGACGAACTGATTGCCGCCGGGTCCAAGGAGCTGGGCATCGCGGCCGAGGCCATGGGCGGCGCCATCGAGCGCATCTTCGCCGATCAGGGCGACAGCCCCACCGCCTATATCGCCGGCGAGGAAGCCTCGGGCGCCGCCGGCGTCGGCCTGCGCTACGGCCGTGGCGCGCTGCACATGAAGGACCTGTCGGCCTCGCAGGAGGTGTTCTGGCAGGGCGCCTCGATCGGCTGGGACGTGGGCGGAAACGCCAGCCGCGTCTTCACCTTGGTCTACGGCCTCTATCACCCCGACATGCTCTACCGCCGCTATCCGGGGGTCGAGGGCTCGGCCTATCTGGTCGGCGGCGTGGGCGTGAACTATCAGCGCGCCGACGGCATCACCCTGGCCCCGGTCCGCACCGGCGTGGGCCTGCGCCTCGGCGCCAACGTCGGCACCATGAGCTACAGCCGCCAGCGCAACATCTGGCCGTTCTAGGCCAGTCGTTTCTGGGCCCCGGCGGCGATCATCGCCTCCAGCCCCTCGCGCCAGCCGCGATATTTCGGGCGCCAACCCAGCTCGGCCTTGGCCTTGGCGTTCGAGAGGCGTTTGGAGTCCCGGTAGAAACGTCGCATGGCGTCCGAGACAGACGGGTCGTCCAGATCGACCTCGGGCGGTATGGGCAGCCCCAGCCGCTTCGCGGCGCCTTCGATGACCACATCCGCCGCCGAAGGCTCGTCGTCGCACAGGGTGTAGGCCGCGCGGGGCCGCGGGCGGGCCATTGAGGCGAACAGGCCGCTGACCACGTCGTCAACATGGATGCGATTGAAGATCTGGTCAGCCTTGCGGACGATCCGCGCCGAGCCGTCCCGCAGCCGCTCAAGCGCTGAGCGCCCCGGACCGTAGAGCGCCGGCAGGCGGAACAGCTGCACCGTCAGGCCCAGCCCCCGTCCGGCGTCGAGCCATTCCTTCTCCGCCTTCACCCGCCGCGCCCCCTCGATGGTGGCGGCGTTCAGGGCGTCATCCTCGAAGGCCCACCCGCCCGCGCGGTCGCCATAGACGGCGGTGGACGAGACATAGCCGATCCAGTCGGGCCAGGCGCCGGACGCCGTCAGCGCCGGGATCAGCGCCTTGGCGCCGGGGCAGCCACCCGGCTCGGGCGGAGCGGTGACCAGAACAGCGGTCGCCGCTGCAACGGCCCCGGCCAGGGCTTCAGCGTCAGCCGGGTCCACGGCCGTAATGCCCGCCTCGGTCAGGGCCGCCCGGGTCTCAGGATCACGCGACGTGGCCGAGGCGCGGCCGCCGCGGGCGATGGCCTCGCGCGCCGCGGCCTGTCCCAGCCAGCCCCCGCCGAACACCAGCAGCGACACGGGCGCCGTCTCAGCCATTCAGGCGGAGCGAGCTTGTGTCGCGACTGCCGCTGCCTTGACCGGCTCGGCCTTCAGGGCCTCGGCGCGCTTGCCGTTCCAGCTGGAGACGCATGGGATCTTGGTCAGGTCGGCGCGGCCCGCGTATTTGCGCGCCACCTCGGTCACGTCCTGCAACAGCCCCTCGGCCAGGGTGATCGGCTTCAGTCCCAGATCCTTGAACTGGTCATTGGCCACGACCAGCTCGTTCTCGTCGGCCTCCAGACGCGGATTGGCGACATTGTGGACCTCGGCGCCGGTCATGCCGGCGACCATGGACGCCAGATCGCGCACCCGGCGGCTCTCGGTCATCTGGTTCAGGATCTTGACCCGGTCGCCCGACTTCGGCGGATTCTTCAGCGCCAGCTCGACGCAGCGCACCGTGTCCTGGATGTGGATGAAGGCCCGCGTCTGGCCGCCCGATCCGTGCACCGTCAGCGGATAGCCCACCGCCGCCTGCATCAGGAACCGGTTCAGCACCGTGCCGTAATCGCCGTCATAATCGAATCGGTTGATCAGCCGCTCGTCCTTGCGGGTCTCCTCGGTCTGGGCGCCCCAGACGATGCCCTGATGCAGGTCGGTGATCCGAAGCCCGTCGTTCTTGGCGTAGAACTGGAACAGCAGGGCGTCCTGGGTCTTGGTCATGTGATAGATCGACCCCGGGTTCGGCGGGAACAGGATCTCCTGCTCGGTCGGGCCGAAATCGGTGTCCACCGTGACCTTCAGATAGCCCTCGGGGATGCGCAGCCCGGCGGTGGTGTAGCCATAGACCCCCATGGTCCCCAGGTGGGCCAGATGCACGTCCTGCCCGCTCTCGACGATCGCGGCCAGCAAGTGGTTGGTGGCGTTCAGGTTGTTGTCGACGGTGTAGAGCTTGTGCCGCGCCGACTTCATCGAATAGGGCGCGGCCCGCTGCTCGGCGAAATGGACGACGCTGTCCGGCTTCACGTCGCGGATCAAAGCGACCAGCCGGTCGAACTCCTTGCCCACCGTCATGTTGACGAAGCCGATGTCGCGGCCCGAGACCTCCTTCCACGCGGCGATGCGCTCGCCCATGGTCCGGATGGGGGTCAGGGACTGGACCTCCAGCTCGTTGTCGATGTTCCGGCGGCTGAGGTTGTCGACGACGGTCACGTCCCAGCCTCGCGCTGACAGGTGCAGGGCCGTGGGCCAGCCGCAGAAGCCGTCGCCGCCGAGAATGAGTACGCGCATGACCAAACCTTTGAGCTTTTCCACTGCCTAACCCATGCGGGGCGGGGGTGAAAGCGGGGCAGGCAATGACAGGTTCGGCACGATGGGGCACAAGGGCCAGATGCCTGCCGACTCAGCCGCCCATAAGACCGTCGCGACGGCCACGGACCTTGATCGGGCGCGCGCGACGCTGGAGCGCGTCTGGGGTCATGCCGACTTCCGGGGCTTGCAGGCCGATGTGGTGGCCGAGGTCATGGCCGGACGGGACGTGCTGGCCGTGCTGCCGACCGGCGGCGGCAAGAGCGTCTGCTACCAGATCCCCGCCATCCTGCGTCCCGGTCTGGGGCTGGTGGTGTCGCCCCTGATCGCCCTGATGACCGATCAGGTCGAGGCGCTGAAACAGCAGGGCTTGGCCGCCGCCCGGCTGGATTCCGGCGTGTCGATGGATGAGCGCTCGGCCATCTGGCGCGCGGCGCAGGCGGGCGAACTGGACCTGCTCTATGTCTCGCCCGAAGGTCTGGCCCAGCCGCACCTGATCGACCGGCTGCAGGATCTGCCGCTGTCGCTGATCGCCATCGACGAAGCCCACTGCGTCAGCCAGTGGGGCCACGACTTCCGGCCCGACTATCGCAGCCTCGGTCGTCTGGCCCAGATGTTCCCCGGCGTGCCCCGCATTGCGGTGACGGCCACCGCCGACGCCCGCACCCGCGACGACATCGTCGCCTCCCTGCATCTGGAGGGCGCCGAGGTCTTCGTCGACAGCTTCGCGCGGCCGAACCTGCAGCTCTCGGCGCTCCGCAAGGAAAGCGCCTCGCGGGCGAAGACGGACGCCGCCGTCATTGATCTGGTGCGCGAACGCCGGGGCCGCTCAGGCGTCGTCTATTGCGGCAGCCGCGACGGCTGCGAGCGGGTGGCCGAGGCCCTGCGCGGCGCCGGGATCAACGCCATCGCCTATCACGCCGGCATGGACGCCCGGACGCGGGACCGGCTGCTGGAACGGTTCCTGGCCGAGGACGGCGCGGTGATGGTGGCGACCATCGCCTTCGGCATGGGGGTGGACAAGGCTGACGTCCGCTTCGTCATCCACGCCGATCCGCCGGGGAGCCTCGAAGCCTACTGGCAGGAGATCGGCCGCGCGGGCCGTGACGGCGAACCCGCCGAGGGCATCACCCTCTACGGCCCCTCCGACATCGCCTGGACGCTGAAGCGGCTCGACGGCCGCCCGATGGCCGAGGCGGTCAAGGCGGTGCAGGTGCGCAAGGCGCGCCAGCTGTTCGCCATGCTGGACGGCGCCGCGTGCCGTCCTCAGTCCGTGCGGCGGTACTTCGGCGAGGAGGGCGCTCAGCCCTGCGGCGTCTGCGACCTGTGTCAGGACCCGCCCGCCCTCTATGACGCCACCGTGCCGGCCCAGAAGGCGCTGGCGGCGGTGCAGCGCCTCGGCGAGCGCTTCGGCCGCGGCCGCATCGTCGATCACCTGACCGGCCGCACCAAGGATGTGCAGTCGTGGGAGGAGGCGCTCAGCACCTGGGGCGTCGGCCGAGACCTGTCGCCCAACGGCTGGCGCGACGTGATCGACCATCTGATGTTCGAGGGCCTGCTGGTCGAGGACCCGAACGAGGGCAAGCCGCTGGTCCGGCTCGGCGACCCGGAGGCTGTGCGCGCCGTTTATCGCGGCGAGCGGACCATCGAGGTGCGGCGCGAACCGGCGCCCATGGCCTCGACCCGATCCGGCAATCCGCGCCGGCGTGAGCGCGACGGCCGCAACGCCGCCGTCGAGGCCCTGTCCGGTGATGTCCGCGAACGCTTCGAGAAGCTGCGCGCCTGGCGCCGCGACCGGGCCGCCGAACAGCACGTGCCGCCCTATGTCATCTTCCAGGACAAGACCCTGCTGGCCATCGCCCAGCGCCCGCCGGTCGATCTCGACGCCCTGGCCCGCATCCCCGGCGTCGGGGCCGGCAAGCTGGAGCGTTATGGCTCGGCGGTGCTCGGCGTGGTTCTGGGGTAGCGGGCGCGATATCGCGCGGGCTCCTCGCCGGCGAGGGCCACCAGCTCGTCATAGAGTTCGGGCCCTCCGCACTGGATGGCGCCCAGTTCGGCGATCCCGCTGAGGACTGACTGGCCGCACAGGTCCAGCAATGTCGGCGAGAACGGCCAGCCGCCGATGTTCACGGGGATCATGGCTGTGCGGCCCGGCCCTCCGTTCACGCCCGGAATATACTGGGTGATCATGGTCGGGCGCGGTCCCGCGTCCTGCCGCAGGGTCACGGTTTGATAGGAGTTGGCGCGGAGGCCCCGCAGACCGTGCAGCGTCAGAAACGACAGGGCATATTGCGCGGCTGGCTCTTTCGCCGCCGCACGCGCCTGCAGGGATTCCACCGGCTCTGTGAAGGCCAGCCGCAACGGGGCCAGTCGTTCGCTGGGCGTCGGGGCGGTGACACAGCCGGCCAAGGTCAGCGACAGGGCGAGAAGGAGCGCGCGGATCATGGCGTCACTTGTCCGCGCGGCCCTCGCGGCGTCAAGCGCAGCCGTCAGCTCAGGAACCGGTCCACGGCGGCGGCGAAGCGGGTCGGCTGGTCGATCATGACCATGTGCTCGGCCCCCGAGATCGGCTCGAACCGCGCCGAGGGCAGGTTGACGTAGGCCGCGCGCAGCAAACGGCCGAGATCGCGCCGTGGCGAGTTGCGGTCGGTGCTGGAGCCATAGACCACGGTCACCGGCGCGCGGATGTCGCGCAGCCGTCCGCGCAGATCCAGCGTCATCACTTCATACAGACCCTGGGCCAGCACCTGCCGGTCGCCGCCCTGCCAGCCCATGGCGTTGAACAGGGTGTCAGCCGCCCCGCCGAGCTCCACGCCCAGCGACCGGCCCTGGCTGCGCAGCGTCTCGTCATCCAGGAACTGCACCGCCTGATAGGCGATGCGGGCGATGGGCTCGACGTCGCCGACCGTGGCGTCCGTCCGCACCAGCGACGGGAAGAAGGGCGAGGCGTCCACCACCATGACCCGTCCGATCCGGTCCCCCATGTCGGCGGCGACGCGCAGGGCCAGCTGGCCGCCCATGGAATGACCGATCAGGGCCGGGCTGCGCAGGTTCTGGCTGGTGATGTAGCGGCGGATCTCGGCCGCCACGGGCGCGCTGACGGCTCCGGAGCGGTTGGCGCCCGGCGCCAGCGGGCCGAAGCCGCGGATGGCCACCAGATGCACCCGATGATCGTCATCCAGCCGGTCGGCGAGGCGGCGCCAGACCTCGGGCGTCGAAGCCAGACCGGGGATCAGCACCACGTCGGGCCCGCGTCCCCGCGACTCGACCGCGATGCGCGTCGACTGGAACGGCGTCTGGGCCTCGGCCGCCAGCGGCGCGGCGAACAGGGCCAGGAGGATCAGGACGAAGCGGAGCATGAACGGCCGCTAGCGTCGGATCGCGGCGTTTGTCGGGCGAGGGGCGGCGGAGCGAACAGGGGTCTTGAAATCCGGCGCGGGCAGGCGTGAAGATAGGGCGGGGTTGAGCAAGCAGGTGTCGGGGACGACGAACATGAAGACATTGGCGATTATCGGCGGCGCGGTTCTGGCGCTGGCGGCGGCGAGCGCCTGGGCCCAGAACGCGCCGTCCTGGGGCGCCTTCGCCCGGGACTCGCAACGCATCTATCTGATCGACACGGCCAATATGGTGCGTGACGGGGACACGGTGCGGGCCACGATCGCGCGGGTGAAGCGCAATGCCGAGGCGGGCGACTACAGCCATGTGGTCGATGTGTTCGAGATCCAGTGCGACGGCCGCCAGAGCCGCATGATGAGCTCGATGGACGTCGAGGCCGACGGCGAAACCGGCGAGGCCTATGAGGAAGCCGAGCCCTGGTCGGCGATCCGCGCGGGCGCCTTCGACGCCCAGATCCACGAGATGACCTGCGGCGACGTGGTGCCGGCCGGCGCCAGCTTCCCCACCATCAAGGCCTTCATCGACGCCGGGCGACCGTAGCCGCCCGACAATCGTCGGTCAGACGTCGACGGCGGCGTCCAGGGCGTTTTCCTGAATGAACTCGCGGCGCGGCTCGACCACGTCGCCCATCAGCTTGGCGAACAGGTCGTCGGCGTCGTCGGCGTGGTCAACCTTGACCTGCAGCAGGGTGCGGGCGTTGACGTCCAGCGTCGTCTCCCACAGCTGCTCGGGGTTCATCTCGCCCAGACCCTTGTAGCGCTGGATGGCGATGCCCTTCTTGCCGGCGTCGAGCACGGCGTTCAGCAGGTCCAGAGGGCCGCGAATGGTCGTGGACTTGTCCTTGCGGCGATAGACGGCGGGCTTGTCGAACAGGCCCTCGAAAGCCGCGACACGCTCGGCCAGACGGCGGGCGTCCAGCGACCGGATCAGGGTCTCCTCCAGCACGATGCGCTCGCTGACGGCGCGGCGGACGCGCTCGAACACCACGGCCCCCTGTTCGCCGGCCGAACCCGACCAGTCGCCGTCGCCTTCCTCCGCATAGAGGTTCAGACGGGCGGCGGCCGACGCGGGGTCGCCCCCCGTGTCGGCGAACAGCCCGCCCAGCGCCGCCTGTTCGATGGCGAAGGCCGGCGCGCGCTGCGACAGGCGATCCACGCCCGCCTTGAAGGCCTTGGCCTCACGCACCAGCGATTGCAGGTCCAGCCCGGTGCGGCGCTCGCCGCTGGCCAGGTCCAGCTCGGCCTCGGACGAGCCTTCCTCGATCAGATAGGCGTCCATGTCCGCCTGATCCTTGAGGTAGCGCGACTGCTTGCCCTTGGAGACCTTGTAGAGCGGCGGCTGGGCGATGAAGACGTGGCCGCGTTCGATCAGCTCGGGCATCTGGCGATAGAAGAAGGTCAGCAGCAGGGTGCGGATGTGGGCGCCGTCGACGTCGGCGTCGGCCATCAGGATGATCTTGTGATAGCGCAGCTTGTCGGCGTTGAAGTCCTCGCGCCCGATGCCGGTGCCCAGCGCCAGGATCAGGGTCCCGATCAGGTCTGACGACAGCATGCGGTCGAACCGCGCCCGCTCGACGTTCAGGATCTTGCCGCGCAGGGGCAGCACCGCCTGGTTCTCGCGGTTGCGCGCCTGTTTGGCCGAGCCGCCGGCGCTGTCGCCCTCGACGATGAACAGTTCAGACTTGGCCGGATCGCGTTCCTGACAGTCGGCCAGCTTGCCGGGCAGGGAGCTGATCTCCAGCGCCGACTTGCGGCGGGTCAGGTCGCGCGCCTTGCGGGCGGCCTCGCGCGCCGTGGCGGCCTCGATGATCTTGCCGACGATGGCCTTGGCCTCGACCGGATGCTCTTCGAACCAGGTCGACAGACCCTCGGTGCACAGGCCCTCGACTGCCGGCCGCACTTCGGAGGAGACCAGCTTGTCCTTGGTCTGGCTGCTGAACTTCGGATCCGGCACCTTGACCGACAGCACGCAGGTCAGGCCCTCGCGTGCGTCCTCGCCGCTGACGGAGACCTTCTCCTTCTTTCCGGCGCCCGAACTCTCGATATAGCCGCCCATGACCCGCGTCAGGGACGCGCGGAACGCCGACAGGTGTGTGCCCCCATCCCGCTGCGGGATGTTGTTGGTGAAGCACAGCATGGTCTCGTGGTAGCTGTCGTTCCACCACAGGGCGAGGTCCAGCTCGACCCCGTCCTTCTTGCCGCGCACCACGATCACGTCGCGCAGCAGCGGGGTCTTGGACTTGTCCAGGTGGCGCACGAAGGCCTCGACCCCGCCCTCGTAGTGCAGAATCTCCTCGATCGGCTCGGCGCCGCGCCGGTCGGCCAGCTTGATGACGACGCCCGAGTTCAGGAACGCCAGCTCGCGCAGCCGGTGCTCCAGGGTCTTCAGGTCGAAGTCGATGTGGCTGAAGGTCGTGACCGACGGATAGAAGGTCACCTGCGTCCCGGTCAGGGGCTGGCCGGCCTTGGCGCCCGTCTCGCGGATCGGGGCCACGCCCGTGACTTCCAGCGACTTGACCGTGTCGCCGCGCTCGAAGCGCATCTCGTGCTGCTTGCCGTCGCGGAAAATCTTCAGCTGCAGCCAATCCGACAGGGCGTTCACCACCGACACGCCCACGCCGTGCAGACCGCCGGAGACCTTGTAGGAGTTCTGGTCGAACTTACCGCCGGCGTGCAGTTGGGTCATGATGACCTCGGCCGCCGAGACGCCTTCGCCTTCGTGGATGTCGGTCGGAATGCCGCGGCCGTTGTCGGTGACGGTGACCGATCCGTCGGCGTTCAGGATCACCTCGACCAGATCGGCGTGACCGGCCAGGGCTTCGTCGATGGCGTTGTCCACCACTTCATAGACCATGTGGTGCAGGCCGCTGCCGTCGTCGGTGTCGCCGATATACATGCCGGGGCGCTTCCGCACGGCGTCCAGGCCCTTGAGAACCTTGATGGAATCGGCGCCGTATTCGGGCTGGTCAGCGGTCGTGTCGGTCATGAAATCGGTCAGGATGCGCCCGGCGGACGGGCTTCTGGCAGGGCCACGAATCTGACCCTCAGGATGAGCCGGAAATATAGGGAATCCGGCGCCAATTTGCGAGGAAAACCGCCCCGGTCAGGCGGCGTTTTCGAACCCGCCGCCGGCCACCTTCACGAACTGCGCGCGGCCCTTCAGCGGGGCAAACAGATCGGCTTCGGTGCCGGTCATGAAGGCCTGCAGTCCCAACGCCTCGATCTCGTCGAACAGGGCCGCGCGGCGGGCCGTATCGAGGTGCGCCGGGGCCTCGTCCAGCAGCAGGACAGGGGGCGCGGATTGGTCCGCCAACCGCGTGATCTGGGCCAGGATCAGGTTCAGGACCAGCGCCTTCTGCTCGCCAGACGACCCCTCGGCGGCGGGGCGGTTCTTCTCGCGGTGCAGGGCGGTCAGGTCCGAGCGATGCGGCCCGGACAGCGACCGCCCAGCCCCCGCGTCCCGCGCCCGGCTGCGGGCCATGCCGTCGCGGATGGCGGCGGCGATCTCATCGGCCTCGGCGCCCGCCAGCGCAAGGCCCTCGGCCTCGCCCGACAGGCCGAGGTCGGCCTGGGGGAACGGCCGGTCCGATCGGGCGTCGATCTCTGTCTGCAGGGCCGTCAGCGCCCGGGCGCGAGCCGCAGCCGCAGCGGCTCCCGCCTCGCCCAGCCGCACCTCAAGCGCATCCAGCCACAGGGGATCGGGGGCGCGGCCTTCCACCCCGTCGGTCAGCAGCCGCAGGCGCTCGCGCAGGGCCTTCTCATAGGCGCTGACAGACGCCGCATGGTCGGGATCGGCGGCGAACACCAGCCGGTCAAAGAAGCGCAGGCGATCAGCCCGGGCGTCTGAAAACAGCCGGTCCTGATCGGGCGTGGCCCACACCGGCCGCAGATGCTCCAGCAGCCGCCCCGGCTGGGCCGTCTCGCCGTCGATGCGCACGATGCGCCGCGCCGCGCCCGAGGCCTGCACCCCGGTGCCCAGCCGAACCTCGCCGTCGGCGGTCTCCAGCGTCGCCGCCACGGCCCAGGCGCGACCGACCGCCTCGCCCGGCTCGCGCCGCCCCATCTCGGGCGCCGTGGCCCCGCGCAGCCCCTTGCCGGGGGTCAGCAAGCTCAACGCCTCCAGCACATTGGTCTTGCCCGCCCCGTTCGCCCCGAACAACACCACCGGCCCCACGCCAAGCGTCAGGGTCGCCGCCGCATAGGAGCGGAAATCGGTGAGGGTGAGGGCGGTGATCACGTCGTCGGGTTCATCAGTTCACGACGCGTCAATTGCCCTTGGGCTGTTCCGACCTCATTTGAGCCACCCCCTGCGGAGGCATCTCGAAGCTTATTGGCTGGCCGGGATTGACTACGACGCCATACCCTTCGCCGACGACATCCAACACCCAATCAGCCCTCGTCTGCAGCACATAGGGGTGTTGGGTCTGGATAGACCAGTCTTTGGCGCGCTCAGCGCTGGTGAACATCACCACCGCAGAAAAACCCGCGGGCGTGGTGACTGTGAGGGGGGTGATGGAGGTTGGTTGCGGCCCGGGGTCTCTGACCAGGAGAATAACAACCTCCGAGCCCACTAATGCGGCGGCTAAGTTTCTGCTGGGAATAAGACCGGCCTGCGCATCCGTAATGGCGCGCTCAAGCACGGTTTCAGGCCCGGCTTGGAGAGGCTCAAGCATTCCTCACACCCGCAGCGGCATCAGCACGTACTGCACGCCTGGATCGCCCGGATCGAGGACCAGCGTCGGGCTGGCCGGGTCGGCGAAGCGGAAGGCGGCGGTGTCGCCGGTGATCTGGCCGGCGACGTCCAGCAGATAGCGGGCGTTGAAGCCGATCTCGAACGGCTCCTCGGAATAGCCGATCTCCAGCTCCTCCTCGGCTTGCCCTGCCTCCATGTTGCGCACGGTCAGCTTCACCCGGTCGTTGTCGAAGGCCAGCTTCACGCTGCGGCTCTTCTCGGCCGAGATGGTGGCCACGCGGTCCACGGCGGCGGCGAAGACCGAGTTGTCGATGTCGGCCTGCTTGTCGTTGCCCTTGGGAATGACGCGCATGTAGTCGGGGAAGGCGCCGTCAATGACCTTGGAAGTCAGGCTGGCGTTTCCGAACTCGAAGCGGATCTTCTGGGCCGAGACCTGCACCTCGACCGGGCCGGAGCCGTCGTCGAGCAGGCGGCGGACCTGATCCACGGTCTTGCGCGGCACGATGACGCCGGGGCCGCCCGCCGCGCCTTCCGGCGCCGGGGTCTCGGCCAGCGCCAGACGGTGGCCGTCGGTGGCCACGGCGCGCAGCAGCGGCACGCCGGCCTCGGCCACCGTGTGCAGATACAGGCCGTTCAGATAGTAGCGCGTCTCCTCCGTCGAGACGGCGAAGCGGGTCTTGTCGATCAGCCGGGCCAAGTCTTCCTTGGCCAAGGCGTAGCGGGCGCCCGAGCTGTCGGTGGACATGACCGGGAAGTCGCCGGCCGGCAGGACCGGCAGGTTGAACTTGGACCGGCCTGCCGAAACCACCAGCCGGGGGTCATCGCCGTTGTAGCTCAGCGAGACCTCGGCCCCGTCCGGCAGCTTGCGCACGATCTCGTACAGGGTGTGGGCGGGCGCCGTGATCTGGCCCTCGACGTTCACCACAGCCTCGGCCTCGTCGACCATCTCCATGTCCAGATCGGTGGCGGCGAAGGCCAGCTTGTCGCGGCCGGCGCTCAAGAGGACGTTGGACAGGATCGGAATGGTGTTCCGGCGCTCGACGACGCTCTGAACGTGGCCCAGGGCCTTCAGCAACGCGGATCGTTCGATAGTCAGCTGCATGTCGTCTCGCCCGAGGCGGCGACTCAACCGTCACCGCGAATAGAGGGCCTTCGACACTAGCGGATTGGCTGTGGGGGGCAAGGAAGGCAGTAGGGAGTAGGCAATGGGCAGTAGGGGCAGGGCTTTTGAGGCGGTGGATAACCCTGTGGGCGACCCGCTTTCTACTGCCTAATGCCTACCTGCCTAAGACCTATCCCCGCAGCTTGCGCGTCAGGGCTTCCACGTCCCGGGCGATCTGCTCGTCCTGGGCCATCAACTCGTCGATCTTGCGGACCCCGTGCAGGACGGTGGTGTGGTCGCGCCCGCCGAAGCGGCGGCCGATGTCAGGATAGGACCGGGTCGTGTGCTGCTTGCACAGATACATGGCGATCTGGCGCGGCCTCGCCACGGACCGCGTGCGGCGCTCGCTCAGCAGGTCGGCCTGCTTGAGGCTGAAGTGGTCGGCGACCGTCTTCTGGATCTCGTCCACGGTGATGCGGCGCTCGGGACCCCCGCGGAGCGCAGCGCCCAGCAAGGTCTTGCACTCTTCGGCGCTGACGGCAGACAGGCGCGCCCCGGCCACGGCGGCCAGGGTGTTCACGGCGCCCTCAAGCTCGCGCATCGAGCCGGGGGTGCGGTCCACCAGATGCTCCAGCACCTCGGTCTGGGCCTCGCCCGAAATGACACCCAGGCGGCCCAGGGCCTCCAGCCGGTTCCTGGCCACGGCCAGCTTCAGGGCGCGGTCGGCGGGCTCGACCGGGCAGGTCAGGCCGGAGGCGAGATAGGAGCGCAGGCGCGGCTCGATCTCGGTCAGGGCCATCGGCGGGCGGTCGGCCGAGATGACGATGCGCTTGCCGTCCTCGATCAGGGCCGCCAGTGTCGACAGCAGCTCTTCCTGGGTCGAGGTCTTGCCGCCCACGAACTGCACGTCGTCCAGCAACAGCATGTCGGCGTTGCGCAGGCTGTCCTTGAAGGCCGCGGTCGAGCGGTCCTGCATGGCGCGCACGAAGGTCGACAGGAACCGCTCGGCGGTCAGATAGACGACCTTGGCGTCGGGACGCAGGCGCTGCGCCTCCCAGGCGATGGCGTTCAGCAGGTGCGTCTTGCCGTAGCCATAGGGGCCGCAGAAGAAAATCGGGTTGAAGTGGCCGTCGGCCCAACCCGCGGCCTGACGCGCGATGGCGAGCGCAAAGGCGTTGCCCTGACCCTCCACGAAGCTGTCGAAGGTCAGGCGATCCTGCAGCCCGGCGGCGCGCACGGCGCGGGCGCCGTCGGCGACGGGGGGCACAGTGGCCAGAGGCATGGGGGCCGGCGCGGCGGCGGCCACGGCCGAGGAAGGGACGACGGAGCCCATCTCGGCGCGGCAGCGGACGTCGAGGCGGCGCGACAGGCCGTCGAGGCCCAGCCACAGCTCATTCATGCGGCGCAGGGCGTTCTTGCGCACCCAGTCACGGGCATAGGCGGTCGGGGTGACCAGCACCAGCTGGCCCGAGCCGTCGGCGCGCACGGCCGACGGGGCGATATAGGAGCTGAAGGGGCCTTCGCCGATCTCCGCACGCAGGCGGCCGGCCGCCTCGTTCCAGATCCGGTCAGGGTCCGTCAGTCCCGCCATCGCCGCTCCCCCCATCATTGTCAGTCACCCGCCTTTGATCCACACCGACGACACACCTCCGGAGGCGCTGCATCGGGGACGACTTCTCCTGTCCCGAAAAGCGAGGCTTTTCCGGCGGGGTCGTACTCTCGAACAGACATCTCACGCCGACGCGAAAACTGGTCCCGCGCCGTCTTCATCCGTGATGGGATGGAAGTGCGTCAGCCCCTAAAACTTACGCCCGGCGCGGGTCGGGTCAACGATGATTCGAATCAAAAAACGCAGTTAAATTTGTTGACTCCGCCAAAGCCCGAAGCGGCTTGGGGAAAAGTCTTTTTCGCCACCCGCGCGAGTGCAATTTCGCCTGACAACGGTTACCGCCGGACATGAATATGGCGAGAGAGCCGGAGCTCTCTCGCCTTTGAAATTCATCAGAATTCAGGTGACGGGCGTGTAAAAGCCCGTCCGGACGCCCCGTATCAGGCGGCCGACATTTTCTTCAGCTGGGCGGCCAGGCGGCTGACCTTGCGCGAGCCGGTGTTCTTGTGAACCACGCCCTTGGAGACGGCGCGCATCAGCTCGGATTGCGCCTCGACGAACGCGGTCTTCGCGGCGCCGGCGTCGCCCCCCGTGACGGCTTCCTGGAACTTGCGCAGGAAGGTGCGGACGCGCGTGCGGCGCGACTTGTTCACTTCGGTGCGGGCCGCGATCTTGCGGATCGCTTTCTTGGCGCCGGGGTTGTTGGCCATGCGGTCGAACCTTCAAACGGAAACGCCGCGGAACCCATGTCCACGGCGGGAAATCTCAAGAGCGGGCGGCTATAGCGGAAAGGCCCCGGGGGGTCAACGCGAGTCTGGCGCCTTCCAGAACGGCGGCGGCGCTTCCTCGGACGGAGGGGGCGGAGCGGCTCCGGGCTGGATCCCTCCCAGGACGTAGAACCCCCGTTCGGCCAGGTCGCGGGCCAGCTGATCCAGCCGGGCGTAATAAGCCTCGGCCTTCAGGATCTGACGCTTGCGGTTCCGGTCCATGTCGCCTCCGAACGGACTCTCGCGCCGGCGCCCATGCCCGGCAAGTCACATCGCGGTGTGCGAAGAAACGACCGGGAGTCTAATGGGTTGCGCCGAAAATCAGCGTCCGGTGAAGGTCGGTTTCCGCTTTTCGACGAAGGCGGCCATGCCTTCCTTCTGATCCTCGAAGGCGAACAGGCTGTGGAACAGGCGGCGCTCGAACTGGACGCCTTGGGTCAGGGTCGTCTCCAGGGCGGCGTTGACCATCTCCTTGTTGGCCATGATCGCCAGCGGGCTCTGGGACGCGATCTTCGCGGCGATCTTGCGCGTCTCCTCCATCAGCGCCTCGTGCGGGAAAACGCGTGACGCCAGCCCGGCGCGCTCGGCTTCGGCGGCGTCCATCATGCGGGCGGTCAGAACCATGTCCATGGCCTTGGCCTTGCCGACCAGCCGCGTCAGCCGCTGCGACCCGCCGATGCCGGGGGCGACGCCCAGATTGATCTCCGGCTGGCCGAACTTCGCCTTGTCACTGGCGACGATGAAGTCGCACAGCATGGCCAGCTCGCAGCCGCCGCCCAGCGCAAAGCCGTTGACCGCCGCGATGATCGGCTTCCGGAAACGGGTGATCCGGTCGTGGCCCAGGGCGAAGAAATTGCCCGTGTACATCTGGGCATAGGTCTGGTCCTGCATCTCCTTGATGTCGGCGCCGGCGGCGAACGCCTTGTCGCCCGAGCCGGTCAGGATCAGGCAGCGCACCGTGTCGTCATGCTCCACCGCGTCGAGGAAGGCCGCCAGATCCCGGAACAGCGCCGAGTTCAGCGCATTCAGCGCCTCGGCCCGGTTCAGGGTCACCACCGCATAGCCGTCGGCGTGCCGCTCGATCAGCAGGTTGTCGTAGGTGTCGGCCATGGCGGTGCTCCTGTGCTTGGCGCTTCTCTAACCGCGCCCGGTCACGGACGAAAGATCAGCGGCGTGGCATCAGGACCAGGGTGACGGCGGCGCGCGTCAGCTCGGCGATCACCACCATCGCCAGCAGGGCATTGGCCGCGACGATGGGCATGTCCTGCGACATCCCGATCAGGGAGATTCCGAACAGGGCCGGCAGGGACAAAAGCCCCGCCGCGATCAGGATCATCGTGATCAACAGCATCAGGGCGATGTGGCTGGCCTTCAACGCGGCCTCCAGCGTCGGCCCGTCATCCAGCACCCGTGTGCGGCGCCGGAACAGCCAGGCGATGAGGCCTGTCGCCAGCGCCTCGCCGAGGACGACGACCGTCAGGGCTCCGATGAACCAGAGGGCCAGCCCGCGTGTGCTCCCGCCCGCACCCGTCTGAAGGAAGTGGATGAAATAGGCGCCCCACACCACCACCCCGATGATCAGACTGATCCAGAGATGTATCCTGCGATGGTTCATGCCGATGTCTCCAGTCCGGCCATTCCGGCCAGCTTCAGCACCGTATTCCAGTTGCGCCCGGTGCCCATGCCCAGCATGCGCGGGGTGGCCTTCTTGAAGATTTCGCTGTCGCCCTGTCCATGGGGGAACCAGAAGAACAGGTCATCACCCACGGCCTGGACCCCCTCGCCGTCGCGGCACAGGGCCTGAACGGACTCCAGCGCGCCCGGCTTGATCCCGTCTTTCATAACCATGGCGACGACCTTGGCGGGATGCACCTCGGCTTCCTTCGGGAAGGGATTGGCGGCGATCAGCTTCGCCCATTGCTCGGGCGTGCGCACCATGGCCGCGACCTTCAGGCCGAAGGTCTTTTCCATCGCCGCCTCGATGTCGGCCTCCAGCGCCGCCGTCGCCTTGCCGCTCTCGACCACCAGATTGCCGCTCGCCGCCAGGGTGCGCGGGTTCTTCAGCCCCATCGCCGCCGCCATGGCCCGCAGCTCGCCGACCGGCGCGCGGACGCCGCCCGTGTTCATGCCGCGGAACAGGATGATGCGGTGGGTCATCGTTTCTGACAGCTCGGGCAATAGAAGGTGGACCGCCCGCCTTGGACAATGCGCTTGACCACGCCGGTGCAGCCTTCGCCCAGGCACGGCTGCCCCTCGCGGCCATAGACATCGAAGCGATGCTGGAAATAGCCCTGCCCGCCGTCGGCGTTGGCGAAGTCCTTCAGCGTCGATCCACCCGCCACGATGGCCTCGTTCAGCACGTCGCGCACGACCGACGCCAGAGTCTCCAGTCGGGGCTTCGTCACCTTGCCTGCCGGCGTCAGGGGCGAAATGCGCGCGCGATACAGGGCCTCACACACATAGATATTGCCCAGGCCCGCGACGTTCCTCTGGTCCAGCAGGCTGACCTTGATGTTCTGCTTCTTGCCGCCGAACACCTCGGCCAGATGCGCGCCGGAGAAGCCGTTGCCCAGCGGCTCCGGCCCGATGCCGGCGAACCACGGATGCGTCTCGACCGCATCGGTGGGGATAAGCCCCATGAAGCCGAACCGCCGCGCGTCGGCGAACCCCACCCGCGTCGTGACCCCATCCCTGACGGCGCACAGGCTCATATGCTCATGCTTGCCGCCGATCGGCGCCGGTTCCTCGAACTCGCCCAGCTGTTCGCCATCCAGGGTGAAGCGCCCGGTCATGCCCAGATGCGTCACCCAGGTCTCGCCGGTCGATAGAGGGAACAGCAGATACTTCGCCCGCCGCTCCAGCCGCTCGACGAAGGCGCCGTCCAGCCGCTCCACGAACAGCTCAGGGAAGGGGAACCGCAGGTCCGGCCGGTTTTGCCGCACCCGCGTCAGCCGCGCGCCCTTCAGCACGGGCTCCAGCCCACGACGGACAGTCTCGACCTCGGGAAGTTCAGGCATGGCAGGGCTTAGGGCGCAGGGCTTGGGGAGTAGGGAAGAGGAACACCCTACCCATCGGATCACTGAGCGCCAGCAGCAACCGCGTCCGCCCCAAGCCCTATTCCCTATTCCCTAAGCCCTCTTTCTCGGCTTACCTCGCCTCAACGGGAGAGGATTCTTCAAAATGAGCGACACGCCTGCGCCCTCGAAGCGCATCGAGCTGACCCTGCGCGCACTCGTGCTGGGCTGCATTCTGGCGGCGATTTTCACCGCCGCGAACACCTATCTGGGCCTCCAGGTCGGCCTGACCTTCGCCTCGGCCATTCCGGCGGCGGTGATCTCCATGGCGGTGCTGCGGGCCTTCAGGGGCTCGACCATCTGGGAGAACATGACGGTCCAGACCGTGGCCTCCGTCGGCGGGGCGATGAGCTCGATCATCTTCGTGCTGCCCGGTCTGGTCATGATCGGCTTCTGGACGGGCTTCCCGTTCTGGCAGTCGGTGTTGATCTGCGTGCTCGGCGGCGTGCTGGGCGTGACCTTCTCCATTCCGCTGCGCCGCGCGCTGGTGGTCAACGGCGGCCTGCCCTACCCGGAAGGCGTCGCCGCCGCCGAGGTGCTGAAGGTCGGCTCGCCCGGTGCGGATGAATCCGAAAGCGCCGTGCGCGAGAACAAGATCGGCCTGTGGGTCGTGATCTGGGGCGCGGTCGTTTCGGCCGGATACGCCCTCGGCGTCGCGGGCCGCGCCTTCGCCGGCGAGGCCGCGAAATTCATCAAGCTGCCCGCCTCGCTGGGCGGCGGCGCCACCGGCATCGGCGTCGGCATGCAGTTCGCCCTTCTGGGCGCCGGCCACCTGATCGGTCTGACCGTCGGTCTGGCCCAGCTGTTCGGCCTGGCGCTGGCCTGGCTGATCGCCGTGCCGATCATGACCTCGCCCGAATACGTCACCTGGGCCTCGGGTCTGGACCTGAACCCGCTTGCGGCGACCCTAGCCGCAGCTCCGCCCGAAGAACTGGCCACCCAGGTCTGGCGCAACGAGGTCCGCTTCATGGGCGCGGGCGTCATCGGCGTGGCCGCCATCTGGACCCTGTTGAAGCTGGCCGGACCGCTGATCGGCGGCCTGACCTCGGCGCTCGCAGCCAACCGTCGCCGTCAGGCGGGCGAGGTGCTGGACCGCACGGAGCAGGACATTCCGATCACCCTCGTTGGTCTGCTCTCGCTCGGCGCCCTGGCCGGCATCGGCGTGCTGCTGGCCGTCTTCGCCCAGGGCACGGCGCTCGCCGCCTCGACCCCGGTGCTGGTGGTCGGCGGCCTGATCTACACCGTCGTCATCGGCTTCGCCGTCGCCGCCATCTGCGGCTACATGGCCGGCCTGATCGGGTCGTCGAACAGTCCGGTGTCGGGCGTCGGCATCCTGGCCATCGTCGTCGCCTCGCTGCTGACCCTGGTGGTCATGGGCATCGCCGGGGTGCCGGCCGACAGCTCGGTCATCGCCTTCGCCCTGATCGTCACCGCCGTGGTCTTCGCCGTGGCCGTGATCGCCAACGACAACCTGCAGGACCTCAAGACCGGCCAGCTGGTCGAGGCCACGCCCTGGCGTCAGCAGACGGCCCTGATCGTCGGCTGCGTCGCCGGCGCCCTGGTCATCCCGTTCGTGCTGAACCAGCTGAACACCGCTTTCGGCTTCGAGGGCGGACCGGCGGGCATCGCGTCCGAGCCTCTGGCCGCGCCCCAGGCCACCTTGATCTCGGCCCTGGCCCGCGGCGTGATCCAGCAGGATCTGCCCTGGCACCTGATCGGCACGGGCGCCCTGATCGGCGTCGCCTGCGTCATTCTGGACGAAGGGCTTCGCGCCCTCACCAAGGGCAAGATCAAGGCGCCGCCGCTCGCGGTCGGCATCGGCTTCTACCTGCCGGCGGCGGTGACCGCGATGCTGGTGGTCGGCGCCGTGATCGGCTGGTTCTACGAGAAGGTGGTGGCCAAGAGCGCCTACGCCGACGTCGCCCGCCGCATGGGCGTGCTGCTGGCGTCGGGCCTGATCGTGGGCGAAAGCCTGTTCGGCGTCCTGCTGGCCGCCACCATCGTCGCCACCAAGAACGAGGCCCCGTTCGGCTTCATGCCCGAGGGCTCGGCCTGGCCGACCATGACGGCGGGGATCATCGCCTTCGCGGTGCTGACCGTCGGCATGTATGTCTGGGTCAAGGGCCGCGCGGCGAAGGTCTGACGACCCCCGCGTCCTGATCAGTCCGCCGCCAGCCGGCGGCGGACGTTCATCGGCAGCTCGCGCATCGCCGCCGCGCGCATCGACCGTTCGCAGTAGTTGGAGGCCCGCACATGCTGCGGCGTCACCGTCGAACGGTGCACGGCGCAGAAGGCGCGCGTGGTCTGGTCCAGGCGGTTGCGGAACAGGGCGCGGCCCGCCGGCGTGGCCAGATCGGTCTCCGCATAGGAAACGCGCATCACGGGGGGCGGCGCTTCTTGCGGCGGACCGGCGGGCGCGGACAGGCCGAGGCTCAGAAGGGCGGCGACGATGACGGACATGACGTGTCTCTTTTCTGGTTCAGCGGATAAGCCCGCCGAAAGAAAAGAGGCGCGTGGAGCCGCCCGCGGATGCGCCGCCCGCGGTTAAGCTTTCGTCATGCCCGGCCCGGTTTCGGCCCTAGTTCTTGTAACTGTCGTGGCACGACTGGCAGGAGGCCCTGACCACCGTCCATTGCGCCGCGAACCCGGCGGCGTCATCGGCCCGGGCCAGGTCAGACAGCTTCTGAGCCTCGGCGGCGAAGGCGACGGCTTTCGCCTCGAAGTCGGCGCGGTTGCTCCAAATCTCGGCCTTCGCCTCCGTCGCCCCCTCGCCCATTTCAGCCGGGCCGGAGCCTGTGGGGAACATGCCCGGGATCGCGCGGCCCCAACGGACCAGCCCGCCGGCGGCGAAACCCTGCGACCGCACCGAACCGCCGGCGTCGATGGTCGCCTTCATGCCCGACATGGCCGCGCCCGACAGATTCATCGCCGCCCGCCGGCCCGCGACCACGTCCTGAGCCGGCATCGTCACGCCCGGCGCGGCGTCCTGCGCCCCGGCCGCGCCGACGGCGCACAAAAGGCCGACCACGCCGGCGATCATCACAGTGCGCATTTCCATTCCCCCCGTATTGGACCGCCACGCTCCGCCCGGGCGGCTCCGCTGTCAATCGGCGACGCTGGCGTTTCGGCGCGGTCCGCTGTATGAGGCGCGCGCTCCCCGCAAGACGCCCCTTTCCAAGCGGCCCCCGCTCCCGTCGGCCGCCCTTTCGCATTGAACTGACATGAACCTTCGCAACGTCGCCATCATCGCCCACGTCGACCACGGCAAGACCACCCTGGTGGACCAGCTTCTGGCCCAGTCCGGCGTCTTCCGAGCCAATGAGGCGACGACCGAGCGCGCCATGGACTCCAACGATCAGGAGAAGGAGCGCGGCATCACCATCCTGGCCAAGTGCACCTCCGTGCTCTGGAACGGCAAGGCCGGCGAGACGCGCATCAACATCATCGACACCCCCGGCCACGCCGACTTCGGCGGCGAGGTCGAGCGCATCCTGGGCATGGTGGACGGTTGCGTCATCTTGGTCGACGCCGAAGAGGGCGTGATGCCCCAGACCAAATTCGTGCTGACCAAGGCCCTGAAGATGGGCCTGCGTCCCATCCTCTGCATCAACAAGGTCGACCGCGCCCACGCCGATCCCGACCGCGTCCACAACGAGACCTTCGACCTGTTCGCCGCCATCGGCGCGACGGATGAGCAACTGGATTTCCCGCACATCTACGCCTCGGGCCGCAACGGCTGGGCGACGCTGGACCTGAACCAGCCGAACGACAATCTGGCGCCGCTGTTCGACCTGATCGTCGACCACGTGCCGCCGCCCGCCGTTCAGGAGAACAAGGACAAGCCGTTCCAGATGCTGAACGTGCTGATCGAAAGCGATCCGTTCCTGGGCCGCATCCTCACGGGCCGCATCCAGTCGGGCAAGGCTGTCCCCGGCATGGCGATCCATGCGCTGGACCGTGAAGGCAAGGAGATCGAGCGCGGCCGCATCACCAAGGTTCTGGCCTTCCGCGGCCTGAAGCGCCAGCCGCTGGATGAAGGCTCCGAGGCGGGCGACATCGTCGCCATCGCCGGCATGTCCAAGGCCACTGTCGCCGACACCCTGTGCGCCATGGAAGTGACCGAGGCGCTGGACGCCCAGCCGATCGATCCGCCGACCATCTCCATGACCGTCTCGGTCAACGACAGCCCCCTGGCCGGTCGCGAAGGCGACAAGGTCCAGTCGCGCGTCATCCGCGATCGCCTGCTGAAGGAGGCCGAGGCCAACGTCGCCATCCGAGTGACGACGACCCAGGGCGGCGACGCCTATGAGGTCGCGGGCCGGGGCGAACTGCAGCTGGGCGTTCTGATCGAGAACATGCGCCGCGAAGGCTTCGAGGTCTCCATCAGCCGCCCGCGCGTGGTTTATCAGACCGGCGAGAACGGCGAGAAGCTGGAGCCGATCGAGGACGTCATGATCGACGTCGACGACGAGTTCACCGGCGTGGTCATCGAAAAGCTGTCGGCCCGCAAGGCCGAGCTGAAGGACATGGGTCCGTCGGGCGCGGGCAAGACCCGCATCCAGCTGCTCTGCCCCTCGCGCTCGCTGATCGGCTACCAGGGCGAGTTCCTGACCGATACGCGCGGCTCGGGCGTCCTGAACCGCGTGTTCAGCCACTATGAGCCGTTCAAGGGCGAGATCGCAGGCCGCCTGAAGGGCGTGCTGGTGTCCAACTCGGACGGCGACACGGCGGCCTTCGCCTTGTGGAACCTCGAGGATCGCGGCGTCATGTTCGTCGGCGCGGGCGAGAAGACCTATCAGGGCATGATCGTCGGCGAGAACAGCCGCTGGGACGACCTCGACGTCAACCCGATCAAGGGCAAGCAGCTGACCAACGTCCGCGCCTCGGGCAAGGATGAGGCCGTGCGCCTGACCCCGCCGCGCGTCATGTCGCTGGAACAGGCCATCGCCTATATCGACGAGGATGAACTGGTCGAGGTGACGCCGAAGTCCATCCGCCTGCGCAAGCAGGTGCTGAACCCTTCGTTCCGCAAGAAGCGCTCGAAGCCCGAGTAACGAACGGCGCCGATCCGGGATCGGGAATCGGCCAATCGCGGCGCCCGGAAGGTCATTTCGGGGCAGCTGAAACAAACCGACACGGGTCGTGTTGAGACTGTGCGGGCACCCCGGCCCGCGCAGTTTCAAGGCATGTCTCATGCGCAAGATCGCACTTCTGACCGGCGCCGCCGGCGCCCTGCTGATCGCCGGACCGGTTCTGGCGCAGGAGGCGACGCCTCCGGGCCGCAACCCGGTCCCTGAGCAGACGGCTCCGCAGACCCCACCGGCCCAGACGCCGCCGGCCCAGTCTATGCCGGCGACTCCGCCGACCGAAGCCCCCGCGGCCCAGTCCCAGGCGCCCATCGCCCTCAACCCCGGCGCGACCGTGCGTGGTCCGGACGGCGAACTCGGCAAGCTGGAAGGGGTTCGGGTCAACGCCCAGGGCCAGCAGGAGCTGACCGTGCGCGGCGCCGACGGCCAGGTGCGCGCCGTGCCGCTGGGCGGATTGCAGGTGAACGGCGGCGAGATCAGCGTGGCCTGGTCGCTGGAGCAGTATCAGACCAGCCCCGCCATCGCGGCTGAACCGGCCCCGGCGACCCCGCCGGCGGGTGACGCGCCGCCGGCTCCGACGCCGCCGGTCCCGACCCTGCCGACCGATCCGCAACCGACGGATCCGACCGATCCGACGACCACGACCGACCCGATGCAGCCGGACAGCGCCGCCCCGGCGCCGGACGAAAATCCGAAACCCCAGACCTGACGCGAACGAGGGCGGCTCTCACGGGCCGCCCTTTTTCTTGCTGCCTCTATGCTGCATTCAGCCGCTGAACGCGCGCGTTTCCGGGCAGATAGTCATTTGGATTCAATCCGCTGCCGGCTGTGATCCACATTGAACCAGCCCTGGTTCGAACGTGTGCCACAGTCTGCCCTGTGCGGACCTTATCGGGCGGATCGGGCGGATGTGTCGTGTTTTTCAAACGGACGATCCGGACGCTTCGGACGGTATTTTTGCAGTCCGGATCGTCCGTTTACAGCGTCAGGCCGGTCTCGCGGGCCAGGGTTTCCAGCGAGGTCATCGGGCGCGGGCCCCAGTGGGCGATGACTTCCGACGCCGCCAGCGACCCGAGGCGGCCCGCCTGTTCCAGCGTCAGGCCGCGCGCGAGGCCCAGCAGGAAGCCGGCGGCGTACTGGTCGCCGGCGCCGGTGGTGTCGATGACCTTGGCGACCGGATAGGCGGGCACGGAAACGCGCTCGGCGCCGCGGACGACGACGGAGCCCTCGGCGCCCCGGGTCACGCCCGCGACCTCGACGATGGCGGCCAGCTGGTCGCAGGCGGCGTCGAAATCTTCGGTCTCGAACAGGGCGGCCAGCTCGCCTTCGTTGGCCAGGACGATGTCCGCCGAGGCCGTGATGAAGTCCAGCAGCTCGGCGCGCCAGCGGGCGACGACGAAGGTGTCCGAAAGCGTGATGGCGACCTTGCGGCCTGCGGCGTGGGCGGCGGCGGCGGCGGCCTCGAACGCGGCTCGCGCCGGGGCGGGGTCGAACAGATAGCCCTCGAGATAGACGATGGCGCTGTCGCCGATCAGGCCCGCGTCGATGTCGGCGGCCTGCAACTGGTTCGCGGCGCCCAGGAAGGTGCACATGGTGCGCTGGGCGTCGGGCGTGACGTTGATCATGCAGACGCCGGTGGCCAGGCCCTGCGCCGCGCCGTCCTTCAGAGGGGCGGTGTCGAAGGCGACGCCGGCGGCGCGGATGTCGTGGGTGAAGACCCCGCCCAGCTGGTCGTCGGCCACCTTGCCGATATAGGCCGCGCGGCCGCCGAAGCTGCCGACGCCCGCGACCGTATTGCCCGCCGATCCGCCCGAGGCCTCGACGCCTGCCGCCATGGCGGCGTAGAGCGCCGCGCTCTGGTTCGCATCGACCAGCTGCATCGACCCCGGAGTCAAGCCCTGGGCGTCCAGGAAGGCGGGATCACAAGGGGCGAGCACGTCGACGATGGCGTTGCCGACGGCGCAGACGTCATATTTGGCCGGAGAGGGAGATTGGGTCATGGGCGCCCCTTAGCCGAGGGCGCGGGAAAGGCACAGGGGCAGGTGTTCGAAAAACATATAAGGATATCTTTATATGTTTTTGCTGCCACGCTATGAGGGCCTCATGATCCAGATCGCCGTCCTGACCCCCGACCCCGCCGACCCGTCCTATGCCGGCCAGTGGCCGGGCGTGCTGGAGCGGCTGGCCGCCTGTCTGGCGCAGGAGGGGCTGGAAGCCGTCGCCTCGCCCTGGACAGACCATGTCGACAGCGCCGATGGCCTGAAGCGTTACCCGCTGGTCCTGCCCCTGATCTGCTGGGGCTATCACCGCGATCACGCGCGGTGGATGCGGGCCTGCGCCGCCTGGGCCGAGGCCGGACTGCCCATCGCCAATTCGGCCTCCGTCCTCGGCTGGAACTCTGACAAGACCTACCTGCGCCGTCTCGCCGAGGCCGGCATCGCCATCCCGCCCACGATCTGGACCGATCGGGCCACGGACGCCCAGGTCCAGGCCGCCTTCGACGCCTTCGGCGCCGACACCCTGATCGTCAAACCGACCGTTTCCGGCGGCGCCTGGAAGACCCTGCGCCTCTCGCGCGGCGAGGTTCTGACCGACGCGCCCGAAGGCGCGGCGATGATCCAGCCCTACCTCTCGACCATCGAGACGGCGGGGGAGACGTCCATGCTGTTCTTCGGCGGCCGTTTCAGCCACGCGGTCAACAAGCGGCCCGTGGCGGGCGAGTTCCGCATCCAGGTCCAGTTCGGCGGCCGCTATTCCACTGTCACGCCGCCGGAGGGCGCCATGGCCCTGGCCCAACAGGTGCTGGCCGTCATCGACGAGCTCTTGCTCTACGCCCGCATCGACACGGCGCAGGACGCTGACGGAAACTGGCTGCTGATGGAGGCCGAGCTGATCGAGCCAGATTTTTATCTGGGCAATGATCCCGCCCGTGGCGCGGGCTTTGCGCTGGCGGCTCGCGCTCGCCTCGGTTAGGAGCGCAGCTTCAGGCTGATCTCGCCGTTTCTTTCCTGCCATGCCGCCTCGACGCGGTTCAGGTCGCCGCTGCCCGTGCGCAGGCGCAGCGCCTGGACGAGGTCGGCTTCGGACACCAGGGCGCGTCGCATCTGGCGACGGTCCAGCACACCGTCTGACATCAGCACCCGCTCATGCCCCTCGATCAGCCGGCTCCAGAAGGTGGTTTCGAACGCCAGCCGGGCGAAGACCCAATGGGCGGCAATGATCACCGCGCCGGCGGCCAGGGCGGCGAAGAAGCTGTCACCCTCGGCGATGCCGCGCCCCAGAACCGCGCCGACGATGATGGCGATCACCGCGTCGAAGGCGCTGCCCTGGCGCAGGAACCGTTTCTTGCCGAGCTTGAACAGGGCCCAGGCGGCGATGAAGCCGATGAGGGCGCGAAGAGCGGCGGCGGCGATGGTGTCGGACTGGAGCCAGTCGGTGAAGATCATGATCCGCTAACGGATCGAGCGGCGCGTCCGTTGCAGCCTCAGCGCGCCTCGCCCAGGGCCTGAAGCCCTGCCCGCGACGGACACAGGTCACTGATGACGCAGCCGCCGCAGTTCGGCTTGCGCGCCGTGCAGGTGTAGCGGCCGTGCAGTATCAGCCAGTGGTGCGCCTTGTGCAGATACGCCTCGGGCACGACGCGGTGCAGCTGGTCCTCGACCTTGTCCGGCGTTGCGGCGTTAGCGAGACCCAGCCGGTGCGAAACGCGGAAGACATGGGTGTCCACCGCAATGGCCGGCTCGATGCCCAGCTCGTTCAACACCACGCTGGCGGTCTTGCGGCCAACCCCCGGCAGGGCCTGAAGGTCGGCCCGGTTGAGAGGCACGAGGCCCCCGTGCTGCTCCTGCACGATGCGGCTGAGGGCGATGACGTTCTTCGCCTTGTTCCGATAGAGGCCGATGGAGGCGATGTAAGGGATCAGCCCCTCTTCGCCGAGCGCCAGCATTTTCGCCGGGGTGTCGGCGACCGCGTACAGCCGGTCCGTGGCCTTGTTGACTGACACATCCGTCGCCTGGGCCGACAGGGCGACGGCGACCACGAGGGTGAAGGGATCCTGGAAGCTCAGCTCCGTCTTCGGCTCGGGCATCACCCGTGACAGGCGTTCGAAGATCGTCTCGACCCGGTCCTCGTCCGGCGGCCAGCCCAGCACGGGAATGGCCGCGCCCGTCATGACGGCGGGGCGGCGCGCTTTCACAGGCTTCTTCGGTTTCGCGGGGCGGGCCATCGAGAGGCGAAACATGACGTGTTCGGAGCCGTTCGCAACGACTGTTGATTTCTGGACGGGCGTGTCTATTTTTCGCGCCTCCTCCCCGGGAATGTAGATCGATGACCCTGTCTGCTGATGTGAAGAAACGCCTGCCGCTGATCGTCGGCGGGCTTGTTGCGCTGGCCGTGCTGATCGGCGGCTTCGTCTGGTGGCAGGGCAAGGAGCGGTGGGAGAAGACCGACAACGCCTTCGTCCAGGCCGACACGACGCTGGTCAGTCCCCAGATCGAGGGCACGGTGATCGAGGTGCTGGTCGCCGACAACCAGCGGGTCGAGGCCGGTCAGGTGCTGGTGCGCCTCGACGACGCCGACGCCCGCGCCAAACTGGCCCAGGCCGAGGCCAACCTCAGTGCCCTTGTCGCCGGGGTCGACAACGTCGACGCCCGCGCCGTGCAGGAGCAGGCCCAGATCGCCGCCCGCGCCGCCGCCGTGTCCCAGGCGCAGGCCCAGGCCGCCTTGGCGAGCCAGCAGGTCGACCGCTACGGCCGGCTTGCCGAACAGGGCTGGGTCTCGCAACAACGCATTCAGGCCGAAAAGGCCGGCGCGGAAACGGCTCAGGCCACTGTCGCCGAGGCCCGTGCGGCGCTGGTCGCAGAGCAACGCACGGCGGCCGTGCTGGGTTCGACCCGCAGCCAGAGCGTCGCCGCCGTCGAGCAGGCCCGGGCGCAGGTGGAACAGGCGCGCATCGCGCTGGACCGCACGGTCATCCGCGCGCCGGTCGCCGGCGTCGTCGGCGCCCGCGGCGTGCGCGTAGGACAGTATGTCCGTCCGGGCGGCCAGTTGCTGTCCATCGTGCCGCTGGGCGACACCTATGTGGTTGCCAACTTCAAGGAGACCCAGCTGGGCCGCCTGCGTCTGGGCCAGGAGGTGGAGATCACCGCCGACGCCTTCCCGGGCCAGAAGCTGCATGGCCGCATCGACAGCTTCGCCCCGGCCACGGGGTCGCAGTTCGCCCTGATCCCGGTGGAGAACGCCACCGGCAACTTCACCAAGATCACCCAGCGCGTACCCGTCCGCATCCTGGTCGACCGCCGCGAAGGCGGCGCTGCCCTGCGCCCCGGCCTGTCGGTCGAGGTCAAGGTCGACCTGAAGAGCGCCGGCTCCACCACCTTCGCCGACGCGGCCCTGGGTAATACGCGTCTGGCGGATGCGGGGACCAGCACAGGCGTCGCCGAGTGACCGCCGCCGCGCCGGCCGCGGGCGCGTCCCCGGCCCAGCCCGCCGTAAACTGGACCTTCCTGATCCTGGGCTTCACCGGGATGGTGATCGGCCAGTTCATGGCCATCCTCGACATCCAGATCGTCGCGGCCTCCCTGCCGCAGATCCAGGCCGGCATCGGCGCCTCGGCTGACGAGATCAGCTGGATCCAGACCGCCTATCTGATCCCCGAGGTCGTGATGATCCCCCTGTCGGGATATCTGTCGCGCCTGTGGGGCACCCAGAAGGTGTTCCTGTTTTCGTGCGCCGGCTTCCTGCTGATGAGCGTGGCCACGGGCCTGTCGACCTCGATCGACAGCATGATCTTCTTCCGCGCGCTTCAGGGCTTTGTCGGCGGGGCCATGATCCCGACCGTCTTCGCCGTGGCCTTCACCGCCTTTCCCCCCGACAAGCGGGTCACGGCCAGCGTGGTCATGGGCCTGATCGTGACCCTGGCGCCGACCGTCGGGCCGACGCTGGGCGGCCACCTGACCGAATGGCTCAGCTGGCGCTGGCTGTTCTTCATCAACGTCGCGCCGGGGATGCTGGTGCTGTTTCTGGTCGGCCGCTACGCCCATTTCGACAAGGGCGATCCGTCACTGGCCAAAGGCTTCGACTGGCTGGGCCTGTTCCTGATGGCCGTCTTCCTGATGAGCATGCAGTTCGTGCTGGAGGAGGGGTCCAAGAATGACTGGTTCGCCGACGACATGATCCTGTTGCTGGCGGTCATCGCGGCCATCACCGGCCCGGCCTTCGTGTGGCGGTCGCTGACCTACAGCAATCCGATCGTGGAGCTGAGGGCCTTCGCCAACCGCAACTTCACCGTAGGGGTCATCATGACCTTCGTGGTCGGGGCGGCCCTGTTCGGCGGGACCTTCCTGTTGCCGCTGTTCCTGGCGCGGGTGCGCGACTATTCGCCGGCCGAGGTGGGCACGACGCTGGTGGTGTCGGGTCTGGCCATGTTCGCGACGGCGCCCTTCGCCGGGCGGCTGACCCGCAAGCTGGATCTGCGCATCCTGATGTTCGGCGGCTTCATGCTGGTGGCCTGGGGCATGTGGGACGCCCATGTGGTGACCCAGCAATGGGGCTTCTGGGAATTCGCGGGCATTCAGGCCCTGCGCGGCTGCGGCGTCATGCTGGCCATGATCGCGGCCCAGCAGGTGACCATGTCGACCCTGCCGCTGCATATGGTGAAGAACGCCTCGGGGCTGGTGAACCTGTTCCGCAACGTCGGCGGCGCCTTCGGGCTGGCCTATCTGAACACCAGCCTGACCACCAACACCGCCGTGCACATGGGCGAACTGACCAGCCGCATAGACCAGACCAGCGGCCAGGCGGCCGAGATGCTGGCTGGCCTGACCCAGCGGTTCGCGGGCTCCATCGACCCTGAAGGCGCGGCGATGAAGGCCTTCTACGGCATGCTGCAACGGCAGGCGACGACGCTCGCGTTCGGCGACGCCTTCGCGGTGCTGGCCGTCGGCTGCGTCTTCGCGGCCTTCGTGACCCTGTTGTCGCAGCCGGTGAAGCCCGTGACAGGCGGCCCGCCGTCGGAGGTGCACTGATGTCTGACACCTATGTTCGGGACTCGGTCCCTCACGGCTTGAGGCCCTGACATGCCCCGCATCGCCGGACAGGTCGATGAGGCCAAGACCGAAGCCATCCTTGAGGCCGCTTCGACGCTGCTGGCCGAGAAGGGCATGGCGGTGTCGATGGACGCCATCGCGCGGCGGGCCGGGGTGTCGAAACAGACCCTCTACAACCGCTTCGCCTCGCGTATCGAGATCGCCCGCGCCCTGGCCGAGCGGCGCTCGGACGCGATCACCGCGCCCCTGCGGACGGGGGCCGACCCGGAAGCGGTGCTGACCGCCTTCGCGGCCAGCCTGCTGCACAAGATTTGCGGCGGGGACATGAAGACCTCCATGCGCGGGGTGGCCCTGGTTTCGCCCCATGCGCCCGATCTGGCCCAGGCCATCTACGACGCCGGCCCGGCGGAGTCGCTGCGGCGCCTGTCGGCCTGGCTGGCCGAGAAAGACCGCAAGGGCCTTCTGCGCGTGCCCGATCCGGATCTGGCCGCAGAGATGTTCTCGGGCATGGTGCTGGGCCACGGCCATCTGCGCAGCATCCTGGGGGTTGCGCAGCCGGAGGCCCGCGACATCCCCGCCCGGGCGGCCGAGACAGCACACAGGTTCATGCGGGCCTTCGCCCCATAATTCTTGGGCCTGCCGCTCGGTCGCGCTACTGGAGGATGAACCGGAGTCCCGCATGCTGATCCACCTCTCCTCCTGGCCCGAGATTGACGCGAAGATCGCGGCCGACGGTCCGATGTCGAAGACGGTGGTCGTGCCCATCGGCTCCAACGAGCAGCATGGGCCGACGGGACTGCTGGGCACCGACTGGCTGTGTCCGGAGATCATCGCGCATGCAGCCGAGGCCGGGTCCCCGGGCCTGATCGTGGCCCCGACCTTCAACATCGGCATGGCCCAGCACCATCTGGCCTTCGCGGGGACGATTAGCCTGCGGCCCTCGACCTTCATGGCCGCGATCACGGACTGGGTGAGCTCCCTGAGCCGGCACGGGTTCGAGCGGATCTATTTCCTCAACGGCCACGGCGGCAATGTCGCGACCATCGAGGCGACCTTCGCCGAGATCTACGCCGAATGGAGCTTCGTCGAGGAAAGGCCTCCGTTTGTGCTGAAGCTGCGCAACTGGTGGGACCTGCCGGGGGTGACCGGCCTGTGCAACTCCATCTTCCCGACCGGCCACGGCATGCATGCGACGCCGTCCGAGATCGCGGTGACGCAGGCCGCCTATCCCGATCGGATCAAGACTGCCGATTACAGCCCGCAGATCGCGCCCTCGGGCCCGATACGCGACGCGCTGGACTACCGCGCCCGTTTCCCCGACGGCCGCATCGGCTCGGACCCTGCCCAGGCCAGCCCGGAGAAGGGCCAGCGGATTATCGACGCCTCGGTCCAGTCGCTGCTGAAGGACGTGACCGAGTTCGCGGGCGAGGTCCTGCCTTGAGCCGCAAGCGGACGCCTGAGCCGGTCGGCGAGATGATGCAGGCGGCGGGCGACGTGGTCGCGGCGCGGCTGAACATTCTGGCGGCGGGTCTGACCGATCCGTCAAAGGCCGACCTGAAGGAAATGGCCCTTATGGGGTCCGAGAAGGTCGAGGCCCTGTCGGAATCCGCGGCGGCGGTAGTGCAGACGTTCGGCGAGATCGGCGGCCGGCTGGGGTCCGGTCTGGTGGCCGAGGCGGGGCTGGCGTCGCGGGCGGCGGCCGAGGTGGCGGCGGCGAAAACCCCGACGGCGGCGGCGCAGGCGCAGTACGGCTATGCGATGGGCTGGTGGGGTCGGGCCCTGAGCCAAGCCCTGACCTTCAACACCGAGATGCTGAAGGTGCAGACCGAAGCCCTGCGGCCGATCCACAAGGCGGCGGTCGCCAATGCGAAGCGGCTGAAGAAGTAGTCAGGCCGTGCGGATGATCCCGCCCGTCGCCTGAACCGGCCACGGAGTCAGCCTTCCTCCCGCGCAGGGGCCGCCGGTGCATTCGCCGGTCAGAGGCTCGAACACCGCCCCGTGCCAGCCGCACAGGATCAACGAGCCGTCGCGGGTCAGATACCGGTCCAGCTCGATCGCCAGCGGGAAACCCTGATGCGGGCAGCGGTCGACATAGCCCGCGACCTGGCCGTCCTTGCGCACCACGAAGCCATGGAAATAGGCCTCGCCGATCTGCAGCACGAAGCTGCGTGAGCCGGGATCGGCGATGTCGGTTTCGGCGCACAGGGCCACGTTCGGCGGAGTCTTCCAGACCCGCTTGCGTTCGGAAGGCTCATCGTCAGCCATGAAGATCACCGCTCGCCCCGGCGAATGCCGGGGTCCAGATGGCATGGCGTAACAGGTCAGGCATTGATGAGTGGCAGATATCCAGGCGACTGCGCCTTATGATCTGGGTCCCGGCATTCGCCGGGATGAACGGAGGAGGAGATGCATCAGTCCCGCTCGGTCCTGAGCGGACGGGACAGCAGATCCTCGATGACCACGTCGACCGTGGTCTCGCCAGCCAGCAGGTCGGCCAGCTCGGCGCAGATGGGCATCTCGACGCCGAGTTTGGCGGCGAGGTCGCGCACGGCGGGGGCGCTCTGGTAGCCCTCGGCCACCGACCGCTTGCCGGCCAGCGCCTGTTCGACCGTCTGGCCCTGACCCAAGGCGAGGCCCAGGCTCATGTTGCGCGACTGCGGGCTGGAGCAGGTCAGGACCAGATCGCCGAGGCCGCACAGGCCGGCGACGGTCTCGGGACGGCCGCCGAGCGCAATGGCGAGCCGGGTCATCTCGGCGAAACCGCGGGTTATGACGGCGGCATGGGCGCTGCGCCCCAGACCCCGGCCCTCGACGATGCCGCAGGCGATGGCCAGCACGTTCTTGACCGCGCCCCCCGCTTCGGCCCCGATCAGGTCGTCGGCGAGATAGGGCCGGAAGGTCGGCGCCGACAGGGTGTTCATCAGCTCCACGCCCAGCGCCTCGTCAGCGCAGGCGAGGGTGACGGCGCAGGGCAGGCCGCGCGCGACCTCGCCCGCGAAACTCGGCCCCGACAGGACCGCGGCGGGGGCGTCCGGCAGGGTTTCCGCCAGCACCTCGGTCATCAGCTTCAGGGTGCCGCGCTCAATGCCCTTGGAGCAGAGGATGATCGGCACGCCCGCGCGGTGGCTGGCGGCGAATTCGGTCAGGGTCGAACGTAGATGCTGGGCCGGCGGCACGGCGAGGATCAGGTCGCAAGCGCCGAGGTCGGCCAGACGGCTGGTGACGGCAACCCGCTCCGACAAGGTCACGCCCGGCAGGAAGGCCTCATTGACCCGGCTGGCGGTGACCGTCTCGATCACCTCCGGCTCGCGCGCCTGAAGCACGACCTCCAGCCCGGCCCAGGCGGCGGCTTGCGCCAGCGCGGTGCCCCAGGCCCCGGCGCCGATCACCCCTGCGGTGCGAAACTCCATCTGCGCTCCCTTACGCCTTCGCGCCCTTGCGTCCCGGCTTGTGCACCGGATCCGCCAGAGCCCTGTCTTCATCCAGCGGCCAGCGGGGCCGGGCCGCCGCGTCGATGTCCGACGTCAGGCCCAGCGCCAGCCGCTCGGCCCCCGCCAGCGCGATCATCGCCGCGTTGTCGGTGCAATAGGCCATGGGCGGGGCCAGGAATGCAAAGCCGTGTTTCGCGGCCGTGTCCTCCAGCACCCGGCGGACGGTCTTGTTGGCCGCCACGCCGCCCGCGACCACGAACAGTTTCTGGCCGCCGCCCCTGCCATAGGCCTGCATCGCCCGCTCCGACCGCTCGGCCAGCTGAAGGGCGATGGCGGTCTGCACCGCATCGGCCAGATCGGCCCGGTCCTGGTCGCTCTCGCAGGTCTGGGCCAGTCGTGCGGCGGCTGTCTTCAGCCCTGAGAAGGAGAAGTCGCAGTCCTTGCGGCCCAGCAGGGCGCGGGGCAGGTCGTAACGCGATCCATCGCCGGTTGCCGCCAGCCTCTCCAGTGCCGGGCCGCCGGGGTAGCCGAGGCCCATGGCCTTGGCGATCTTGTCGAAGGCCTCGCCCGCCGCGTCGTCGATGGTCGAGCCCAGGCGGGACATCTTGCCGATGCCGCGCATCTCCAGCAGCTGGCAGTGGCCGCCGGAGACCAGCAGCAGCAGGAAGGGGTATTCAATGGGCCGCGCCAGCCGCGCCGATACCGCGTGGCCCTCCAGATGGTTCACGGCGATCAGCGGCAGGTCGCGGGCCAGCGCCACCGCCTTGCCGTAGCCCAGCCCGACCATGACTCCCCCGACCAGCCCCGGCCCCGCGGTGGCGGCGACGCCGTCGAGCGCGGACCAGTCGATCCCGGCCTCGGCCATGGCGCGGCGGGCGACGCCGTCGATCATCTCCACATGGCTGCGGGCCGCGATTTCCGGCACGACCCCGCCATAGGCCGCGTGGTCGTCGATCTGACTGTGGATCACAGACGACAGCACCGTGGCCGCCCCGTCCGGCGTCAGCCGCACGACCGAGGCGGCGGTTTCGTCGCAGCTGGTCTCCAGCCCCAGCACGGTCAGGCCGGTTGCCGGGGTCCCGTCGCTGCTATAGTCGGCGGCCATATCCATCGGGTCGAGGTAGCGACCCCCAACCGCGTGCGCAACGTCCCATGACTCTTCCCATCCGCATCGGCACCCGGCGCTCGAAACTCGCGCTGGCCCAGTCCGGCATGATGCAGCGCGCCATCGCGGCGGCCATGGGCGTGGGCGTCGATCAGGTCCCGCTGGTCGAGATCGTCACCACTGGCGACCGGGTCCAGGACCGCCGCCTGCTCGAGATCGGCGGCAAGGCGCTGTTCACGAAGGAGATCGAGGAAGCGCTGCTGGACGGCCGCGTCGATGTGGCGATCCATTCGATGAAGGACGTGCCGGCCGACCAGCCGCCGGGGCTCGCCATTGCGGCCGTCCCCGTGCGCGAGGATGCGCGTGACGCCTTCGTCAGCCGCGACTTCGCGTCTTTCGACGATCTGCCGCACGGGGCGCGGTTCGGCACCGCCAGTCTGCGGCGGCAGGCCCAGGCTTTGGCGCTCAGGCCCGACCTGAAGATCGAGATGCTGCGCGGCAATGTGGACACGCGGCTGAGGCGTCTGAACGACGGCGAGTTCGACGCCATCCTGCTGGCGGTCTCCGGGCTGAACCGGCTGGGGATGTCGGAGGTGATCCGCGAGCGGCTGTCGATCGACGCCTTCCTGCCCGCGCCGGGGCAGGGCGCTCTGGCCCTGCAGACTCGCGAGGCCGACGTGGATGCGCCCTGGGTCGCCGCCCTGAACGATCCGACGACCGCCCTGTGTGTCGCCGCCGAACGCGGGGCGATGCGGATGCTGGAGGGCAGCTGCCACACCGCCATCGGGGCGCATGCGACGGTCGCTGACGGCAAGCTGTCGCTGACGGTCGAGATGCTGGCGCCCGACGGATCGGCCCGCTGGCGGCGCAACGGCGTGATGGACGGCACGGATATGGCGCAGGCCATGGCCTTGGGCGAGCGGCTGGGCGCCGAGATCCACGCCGCCGCCGGCGACCAGACATTCCACGAATGAGCGCGATCCGGCGCGTCTGGGTCACCCGAGCCGAGCCGGGCGCCGGGCGCACGGCCGCCCGCCTGACCGCCCTGGGGTTTGAACCCCTCGTCGCCCCGGTGCTGGAAGTTCGGCCTTTGACGCCCGTGATTGACCTCAGCGGTGTGGCGGCCCTGGCCTTCACCAGCATAAACGGGGTTGAAGCCTTTGCGGCGCGACAGAGTGAGCGGACCCTGCCGGTCTTCACCGTGGGCGATGCGACGGCCGAGGCGGCGCGCGGGGCGGGTTTCAGCGATGTCCGGTCCGCGTCCGGCGATGTTCACGCCCTGGCCCGGCTGCTCGCCGACGCCGCGCCGGGCCCGGTGCTGGCGCCCGGAGCCGCCGAACCGGCGGGCGACCTCGCGGCCCTGCTGGCGGGCAAGGTCGCGGTGCGATCCCTCCCCGTCTATGAGGCGGTCGAAACCGACATCCCCGCCCCCGCCGGTTTCGACGCCGTGCTGGCGCATTCGCCGCGCGCGGCGCGAGCCCTGGCCATGCACGCCTGGGCTCTGGACGACCGGCTGGCGGTGGCCATCTCCGCCGCCGCCGCCGAGCCACTGGCAGACCTCGGCCTGCGCGAAATCCGCATCGCCGCCGCGCCCACCGACGCCGCCCTGATCGAGGGGCTTGGCGAACCCGGCCGCCGCGTATAAAGAGCGCGTCTCCTCGCCGGGCCATCCGCCCGCGCGCCAAGGGCCGCTTTAGCTCAGCTGGTAGAGCATCGCATTCGTAATGCGGGGGTCAGGTGTTCGAGTCACCTAAGCGGCACCACTTTCCTGACATCGACGGGGATCAAGGCGCGGGGCCGCGCGTGCTTCGTCGTGGCTGCAATCCTCGCTTCGCTTGAAACATATAAGCATATCTTTATATGTCTCCTCCGCCATCGCGCCTTAAGGAGCCTGCCTTGTCCCGTTCGTCGTTTCTGTTCACCTCGGAAAGCGTGTCCGAGGGCCATCCGGACAAGGTCGCGGACCGCATCTCGGACACCGTCGTGGACCTGTTCCTGGCAAAGGACCCGGAGGCCCGGGTGGCGTGCGAGACCCTGACCACGACCAATCTGGTGGTGCTGGCCGGCGAGATTCGCGGCAAGGGCATCATGGGCACCGACGGCCAGTGGGCGCCGGGCATCGAGGCCGAGATCGAGGCCGCCGTGCGGGCCGCCGTGCGCGACATCGGCTATGAGCAGAAGGAGTTCCACTGGAACACCTTCGAGTTCATCAACCGTCTGCACGGCCAGTCGGCCGACATCGCCGTGGGCGTGGACGCGGCCGGCGCCAAGGACGAGGGCGCGGGCGATCAGGGCATCATGTTCGGCTACGCCTCGAACGAAACGCCCGAGCTGATGCCGGCGACCCTGGCCTACAGCCACAACATCCTGAAGGCCCTGGCCGACCTGCGCCACGCGGGGGGAACGATCCTGGAGCCTGACGCCAAGAGCCAGGTGACCCTGCACTACGAGAACGGCCGCCCGGTGCGCGCCACCTCCATCGTCGTCTCGACCCAGCACGCCAAGGGCAAGACCCAGGCCGAGGTGGCCGCCGTGGTCAAGCCGGTGGTCGAAAAGGTCCTGCCGCAGGGCTTCATCACCAATGAGACCGTCTGGCACATCAACCCGACCGGCGTGTTCGAGATCGGCGGGCCGGACGGCGACACGGGCCTGACCGGGCGCAAGATCATCGTCGACACCTACGGCGGCGCGGCGCCCCACGGCGGCGGCGCCTTCAGCGGCAAGGACCCGACCAAGGTGGACCGCTCGGCCGCCTACGCCTGCCGCTACCTGGCCAAGAACGTGGTGGCGGCCGGTCTGGCTGACCGCTGCACCATCCAGATCAGCTACGCCATCGGCGTGGCCGAGCCGCAGTCGATCCACGTCGACCTGCACGGCACCGGCAAGATCGACGAGGCGGTGCTGGAGGACAGGCTGCTGGGGCTGATCGGCGGCGCCACGCCGCGGGCCATCCGCGAGCATCTGGGCCTCAACAAGCCGATCTACGCCCGCACAGCGGCCTATGGCCACTTCGGCCGCACGCCGGACGCCGACGGCGGGTTCAGCTGGGAGAAGACCGATCTGGTCGATCAGCTGAAGGCGCTGGCCTAATCCTCCAACTCGGGCTCGCCGGTTTCGGCTGAGCCCTTGTCGGCGTCGTCCTTGGCTTCGGCCACATGCCGCTGCGGCGGGTCCATCGGCGCGCCGAGGCCCAGCAGCATGGCGGCCATGACCTGCATGCCGCCGCCCTTGCGCCGGCCCGCGCCGCCGGCGGCGGCGAGGATGCCCCATACCAGCAGGGCGATGACGGCCGCAAGGACCAGCCAGGGGATGATGTCGGACACGGTCGCCGCCTTCGTCTGAAGCGTCACAGATAGGCGCCGCTTTCCCATCGGCAATCGACCCGCTAGGACGCGCGCCATGTCCCAGATCCCCCACGGTCCCCTTCGGTCGTTCGGCCGCATCAAGTCGCGGCCGATCAAGCCGCGTCAGGCAGCGCTGTTCGACACCCTGATGCCGAGCGTGGCCGTGCCCGATCCGGCGAATGGCCCGATCGATCCGCTGGCCCTGATGCCCGGGGCGAAGGCGGCGTGGCTGGAGATCGGTTTCGGCGGGGGCGAGCATCTGGCGGCGCAGGCCGCGCGGCATCCCGAGGCGGTGATGATCGGCTGCGAGCCGTTCCTGAACGGCGTGGCCTCGGCGCTGCGTCATATCGACGAGGGCGGGCTGACCAACGTGCGTCTGCATGCCGACGACGCGCGGGCGGTGGTGGATGCCCTGCCGGACGCGAGCCTCGACCGGATCATGATCCTGTTCCCCGATCCCTGGCACAAGGCGCGGCACAACAAGCGGCGGCTGGTTCAGGATGAGTTCGCTCAAGTCTTGTCCCGGAAGTTGAAGCCCGGTGGGCGGCTGCGGTTCGTGACGGACTGGAAGGACTATGCCGACTGGGCGCTGGAGCGGTTCCTGCGCACGCCGGGTCTGCACTGGCTGGCGGACGAGGCCGACGACTGGCGCGTGGCGCCGGACGACCATGTGGTCACCCGCTACGAGGAGAAGAAGCTGGGCGACACGGCCCCGATCTTCCTCGAGTTCGAGAAGCGCTAGTCGAGCTTCAGCACCTCCGCCAGCAGGCGCGCCTCGGCCGCGCGGCTGGAGCCGGTGCGCCAGGCGACGACGATCTCGCGCCGGGGGGCCTTGGCGGCGATGGAGCGGACGACGACGCCGGGATCGTCGGCCAGTCCCGCCTGAACCGCCATGGCCGGCAGGAAGGTGACGCCGAGGCCGGACGAGACCATCTGCACCAGAGTCGGCAGGCTGGTGGCGGCGAAGACCTCTTCGCCGCGGGGCGGGTCGAGGTCGAAGGCGGCCAGGGCCTGATCGCGCAGGCAGTGGCCGTCCTCCAGCAGGATCAGCTCGTCGGAACGCAGCGAACCGGGCTTGATGTCGCCGGGCTGGGCCAGCCGGTGGCCGACGGGGGCGGCGGCCAGGATCTCGTCATCGCCGATACGGGCGTGGTCGATGCCGGGCGATGAATAGGGCAGGGCGATCACGGCGGCGTCGAGCTGGCCCGCCTTCAGCGCCGCCACCAGACGCGGGGTCAGGTCCTCGCGGATGAACAGCTTCAGCGCCGGATAGGCGTCCTTAAGCAGCGGCAGTTTCGCCGGCAGCAGGAAGGGGGCGATGGTCGGGATGACGCCAAGGCGGAAGCGGCCGGACAGGGGCTTGCCCGCATTGCGCGCCGCCTCGACGAGGTCTTCGGCCCGGGCCAGCACATCCTCGGCGCGGCGCACGGCCTCGGCGCCGACGGCGGTCAGCTGGACATTGCCGCGCGTGCGCTCGACCACGGGGGCGCCGAGGATCTTCTCCAACTCCTGAACGCCGGCCGACAGGGCCGGCTGGCTGACATGCGCCGCCTCGGCCGCGCGGCTGAACGAGGCGTGCTCGGCCAGAAGCTTGAGATACTGGAGCTGTCGCAGGGTCGGGAGCATGAACGTGACATAGGCGCTGGTTATGGAAATGGCGAGGTCCATCAGACGGTTTGCTTGGCGCTATCGCTCGGGCTCGCGGAGCCTCGCTGCTTGAGCGCAGGCTGAAGCCCCGCCTGCGGATGCAGCCGGTGGCGGGAGAGGCAGGCGGAGCGCCGGGCGTTCGCCCGGAGTTCTTTGTGATTACCGTTTCGGCGAAAGACAGACGCTCCGCGCATGATGTCTGAGCTGGGAGCTTCCGGCCCGGTTGTGACCCCGGGACCAGCGACGCTGTTTAGCGCCTTGCCGGCGCGCCCCCGGCGGGAAGGTCGTGTCCTTGCCACACGATCCCCTGAACGGCGGTGGTTCCCTGCCATTCG
>DASWYI010000003.1:0-28963 GCA_036405055.1 Brevundimonas sp. | reverse complement strand
CGGCCGTTACATCCAGGGCACCAAGATGTCGTTCGCCGGCATCCGTGACACGGAAACCCGCGTCAATCTGATCGCCTATCTGCGCTCGCAGGGCTCGGGCGGCTTCGCCATCCCCGCCCCCGATCCGGCCCGCCAGCCCGGCGCCGCCGCGCCGGCCGAGGCTCCGGTCGAAGGCGCCGCCGCTGGGGCCGAGGCCACGGCTCCGGCCGCCACGGCTGAAGGCGCCGCCGCCACCCAGGCCACGCCCGCCGCGCCTGCGGCCGCGACCAGCGCCCCGGCGAATCACTGATTTCAGGCGCAACCTGATTCGGAAAAGGCGGCTCGCAAGGGGCCGCCTTTTTTGTTGCACTGACGCCCGCCGCCTGAGCGCGGTTGTGGGGTTCAGAGGCGGCGGAACACCGGGGCGTCGAAGCCGTCAGCCCGGTAGCGGGCGTCCGCATCGGCGAAGCTCTCGATCACCACCCCGCCCCGTTCGCCCGAGGCGTGAATCACACGCCCGCCTTCCAGCATGAAGCCCGAATGGCCGGTCCAGCCCGCGCCGCCGGTTCCGTGCAGCCAGACGACCAGATCGCCGCGCGCCGCCTCGTCCCGCGAGACACCCCGGCCCAGCGCCGCCTGCTGATCCGCATAACGGGGCCCGGCCCGGCCGCAGGCGTAGAGCGCCTGTTGCACCAGACCGGCGCAGTCGGTGCTGACCGACGAGCGCGCGCCGAGAGCATGGGGCGTGCCCAGCAGCCGCTCGGCCACGGCGGCCGGATCGGTCTCGAAATCCCCGACCGGAACGGTTTCGGCGGCGACGCTCTCGTCCGCCGCCACCAGCGCATTCAGCGGCCACTCGCCGGAGGTCGAGATCACACGACGGTCCACATCCGGCGCGCCCGGCGCCAGCCCCTCCGCCGCCATCCAGCCGACCACGCCGTCGCGCCGCGCCCGGCCCCAGACATAGGCGCCGTGGGTGTCCAGCACGTCGAAGATTTCGCCATGCAGCAGCTGATCGATGCGGTTCGAACCCCCGTCAGGCCCGTCGAAGATGTCGGCGACCGGCGAGAGACCATGCATGACCTCGGTCGCAGCATAGGCGTCCGCGCGCACCAGCCCCTCCAGCGCCAGCTCGGCGAGGTCAGGCCGGGCCAGAACGGTCCGGGGGTCGAAGAGGTCGGCGTCTGCGGTCAAACCAGGGCTCGTCCGATTGAGCCGCTGTCCTACCGCTTGAAGCCAAAGGTCGCGTTAACAGACGCAAGAAGGGCGCTAACGCTCGCGACGCGGTCGCTCGCTGTTTGAGCGCGGGCGCTAGCGCGCCTGATACCGCGCCTTGAGCATCTGGTAGCAGGCCCGCAGCCCCTGCGCCTCGCCGCCCTCGGGCCAGCCGGGGCGGTTGCGCGGGTTCCAGGCGAAGATGTCCATATGGGCCCAGGCGCCGGTCGTCGGCGCGAACTTCTGCAGGAACAGCGCGGCGGTGACAGACCCCGCCTGAGCCCAGGCGGCGGAATCATTCTTCACATCGGCTAGTTCTGAGTCGATCGCGGCGCGGTATCCGGCCCACAGCGGCATGCGCCACAGGGGATCGCGCACCTGATCCGCCGCCGCCAGAAGGTCGGCCGCCAGCGCCGCGTCGTCGGTGTAGAGCGGCGGCAGATCCGGCCCCAGCGCGATCCGCGCCGCCCCGGTCAGGGTGGCGAAATCCAGCGTCAGGTCCGGCGAATGCTCGCCTGCGCGGGCCAGCGCATCGGCGAGGATCAGCCGCCCCTCCGCATCCGTATTGCCGATCTCGATGGTCAGGCCCTTGCGGCTGGAAAGGATGTCGCCGGGGCGGAAAGCGTCGGCGCTGACCGCGTTCTCGACCGCCGCCACCAGAACCACCAGACGCACCGGCAGGTCGGCCTGCATCACCAGCCGGGCCAGAGCCAGGGCATGGGCCGATCCGCCCATGTCCTTCTTCATGTTGCGCATCCCGGCGGCGGCCTTGAGGTCCAGCCCGCCGGTGTCGAACACCACGCCCTTGCCCACCAGGGCCACCAGCGGCAATGCCTTCTGGTCCAGCTTCCAGCCGATCTCGATGATCCGTGGCGCCCGTTCCACCGTGGCCGCCCGGCCTACCGCGTGTATGGCGGGATAGTTGTCCTCCATCAGGGCGTCGCCGGTGGTGACGGTGATCTCGGCGCCGTGCGCCCTGGCGATCTCACGGGCGATGCTCTCGATCTGGCGCGGCCCCATGTCGGCAGCGGGCGTATCGACCATTTCGCGGGCCAGAGCCGCCGCCGAGACGATGCGCGAGGCTTCCTTCGCATCGAAACCGTCCGGGGCCACCAGCCGGGGCCGCTCACGGTCGGGCCGGGCCTTGTAGCGATCAAAGACATAGGTCCCGAGCAGGAAGGCCAAGGCCGCCGTCTTCGCATCGTCGGGCTCAGCCTCGAGGCGATAGACGCCGGTCGGCAGCCGCCCGGCCAGCCCCCGCGCGCTCATGGGGTCGAAGGTCTCGCCCGCCCCGACGAGCACATGATCCAGCCCGCCGTCCGCGCCCGGGACCAGCACCAGTTGCCCCGGCTTGCCCTTGAAGCCGTTCAGCGTGGCCCAACTGGCGGCGCTGTCCGCGATCTTTCTCTTCGGCCCCACGAACCGCAGAGGCACAGCGGCCGCCGCTTCGGGGGCATCGGCGGGAACCAGATCGGGGTGCAGGTCGGACATCGGGAGCCTTTCCGGCGGATTAACGAATGCTTGATGCGCAGGGGCGATTCTACGCTCGCCCAAACGAACGGACCCGTCCCATGTCGCGCACCGCCGCCGCCGCCGCAACCGTGATCGCCGTCCTGATGGCCGGCGCCGCCGCGCCCGCCTTCGCCCAGTCCGGGGCCCAGACCGCCCCGGAAGCCCGGGTCGCGCCTGTCGCGGCGCCCGCGCGCATCAAGTCCGACGAGGCCACCCGCGCCGCCTATGAGCGCCGCGACGCCCTCAGCCGCTCGGTCTTCTGGGCCAATGAACAACAGGCCGATCCGATGGATCCGGTCGCCGGGGTCAAGCTGGCCCAGTCCCTGCGCGAGCTCGGCCGTTTCGACGCCGCCGCCGAGGCCGCCCAGAACACCCTGCTGGTCCAGCCCGGGAACATCGAGGCCATGCTGGAGCTGGGCCGCGCCCACTGGGCCCGGGGCCAGGCCTTCTACGGCATCGCGGCGCTGGAGAAGGCGCGCGACCTGACGCCCGGCGACTGGCGGCCCTGGTCGCTGCTGGGCGCCGCCTATGAGCAGGTGCGCCGCCATGACGACGCCGAGGCCGCCTGGCGTCAGGCGCTGGCGATCTCGCCCGACAATCCCGCCGTCCTGACCAATATGGCCATGGCCGAAATGGCCGCCAACGACCTGCCCGAGGCCGAGACCCTGCTGCGCCGGGCGACGGCGCAATCGGGCGCGACGATCCAGATGCGGCTGAATCTGGCGCTGGTTCTGGGTCTGCAGGGCAAGACCGGCGAGGCCGAGGCCCTGCTGCGCCGCGACCTGCCGCCGGAACAGGCCGACCGCAACCTGCAATGGCTGCGCGAGCGCACCCGTCCGGAACAGGCCTCCGTCGGCGGCCGCACCTGGGGCTCGCTGCAGTAGCCTGCCCTTCTCGGGGCTGCTGAAAACGCCTATGTTACGGCCATGATCGACGAGCTCTACAGCGCGCGCATCCTGACGCTGGCGGCCAACCTGCCGCACAGCGGACGCCTGCCTGCGCCTGAAGGCACGGGCGAGCGGGTCGCCAAGCTGTGCGGGTCAAAAGCCATCGTAGATGTGGTGCTGGACGACGCCGGCCGCATCGCCGTCTTCGCCCAGGACGTGAAGGCCTGCGCCCTCGGTCAGGCCGCCGCCGGCGTGCTGGGAGACGCCGTCATCGGAGCCACGGCTGACGAGATCGAAGCCGCCCGCGACGCCATGCTGGCGATGCTGAAAGCCAGCGGCGAAGGCCCTGAGGGCCGGTTCGAGGGGCTTCGCGCCCTGAAACAGGTCGCCGACTATCCCGCCCGCCACGCCTCCACCATGGTCGCCATCGAGGCCACGCTGGACGCCGTGAAGCAAGCTATCAGCCGCAAGCAGCCCGACACGCGAACTAGCCTCGCCGGCGCCGCCTAGACGCGCCGGCTGAGATGAACCTCTACGAACGCGGCGTCCGCGCGGCCCATCGGGGCTACAAGCTGACGCTGTCCCCCCTGATCGGTCAGTCGTGCCGCTTCCTGCCGACCTGTTCCGACTACGGCCGTGACGCGCTGATCCAGCACGGGCCGGTAAAGGGGGGATGGCTCACCGTGCGCAGGCTCTGTAAATGCCATCCCTTCGGCGGGTCGGGCTACGATCCGGTGCCGCCCAAAAAGACAGACTGATGATCGAACTCAAATTCCCCGACGGCGCCAGCCGCCAGTATCCCGCCGACGCCACGGGCCGTGACGTCGCCGCCTCCATCTCGCCGTCGCTGGCCAAGCGCGCGGCGCTGGTGGCCCTGAACGGCGAGCAGCGCGACCTTGACCGCCCGCTCGGCGGCTCCGGGGACTTCCGCCTCATCATGCGCGATGATGCGGAAGCGCTCGAGACCATCCGCCACGACGCCGCTCACGTGCTGGCCCAGGCGGTGCAGGAGCTGTTCCCCGGCACCCAGGTGACCATCGGCCCGGCGATCGAGGACGGCTTCTATTACGACTTCCACCGCGACGAGCCCTTCTCGACCGACGACTTCGCCAAGATCGAGAAGCGCATGGCCGAGATCGTCGACCGCGACCTGCCGCTGGTGCGTCAGGTCATGGACCGCGACGCGGCGATCAAGCTGTTCGAGGGCAAGGGCGAAACGTTCAAGGCCGAGTTGATCCGGGACCTGCCCGCCGACGAGACCATCACCACCTATTCCACGGGCGACTGGATCGACCTGTGCCGCGGGCCGCACTTCCCCTCGACGAAGTTCGTGGGCAAGGCCTTCAAGCTGACCAAGCTGGCCGGGGCCTACTGGCGCGGCGACCACCGCAATCCGCAGCTGCAGCGCATCTACGCCACCGCCTGGGCCTCGCAGGCGGACCTAGACGCCCATCTGCTACGCGTCGAGGAAGCTGAAAAGCGCGATCACCGCCGCATCGGACGGGCGATGGAGCTCTTCCACATGCAGGAAGAGGGCCGGGGCATGGTCTTCTGGCACCCCAAGGGCTGGGTGCTGTGGCAGGTCATCGAGGCCTATATGCGCCGCCGCCTCGACGCCGCCGGCTATGTCGAGGTCAAGACGCCCCAGGTGCTGGACCGGAAGTTCTGGGAGGCCTCGGGCCATTGGGACAAATACAGGCCCAACATGTTCGTCTGCGAAACGGTCGAGGGCGAGACCCTCAGCCTCAAGCCCATGAACTGCCCGGGCCACGTGCAGATCTTCGGCATCGGCCAGCGGTCGTACCGCGAGCTGCCGCTCCGCATGGCCGAGTTCGGCGCCTGTCACCGCTATGAGCCGTCGGGCGCCCTGCACGGCCTGATGCGCGTGCGCGGCTTCACCCAGGACGACGCCCACATCTTCTGCCGCGAGGACCAGATCGTCGAGGAGACCGAGGCCTTCATCCGCCTGACCAAGATGATCCACGCCGACCTCGGCATGGAGACGGCCTACATCAACCTGGCCACCCGCCCCGAAATCCGCGCCGGCTCGGACGAGTTCTGGGACAAGGCCGAGGGCATGCTGGCGGAGGCCGCCAAGGCCGCCGGCGTCGAACCCGTGATCGCCGAGGGCGACGGCGCCTTCTATGCGCCCAAGCTGGATTTCGTGGTCAAGGACGCCATCGGCCGCGAATGGACCTGCGGCACGCTGCAGCTCGACTATGTCCTGCCCGAGCGGCTGGACGCGACCTACATCGGCGAGGACGGCGCCAAGCACCGCCCGGTGATGCTGCACCGCGCGATCCTGGGTTCGTTCGAGCGCTTCATCGGCATCATGATCGAGAACTACGCCGGGGCCTTCCCCCTGTGGCTGGCCCCGACCCAGGCCGTGGTGGCGACCATCGTGTCAGAGGCCGACGACTACGCCCGCGACGTGGTGGCGAAGTTCAAGGCGGCGGGCCTGCGCACCGAGATCGACCTGCGCAACGAGAAGGTCGGCTACAAGGTCCGCGAGCACTCGGTCGGCAAGGTCCCGGTCATCGCCGTCGTCGGCAAGAACGAGGCCGCCGAGGGCAAGGTGGCCCTGCGCCGTCTCGGCTCCCAGAACCAGGAGGTCGTCACTGTCGAGGAGGCGATCCGCATCCTGACCGAGGAAGCGACGCCGCCGGATTTGCGGTGATCTGATCCTTCTCCCCTCGGGGGAGAAGGTGGCAGGCGATAGCCTGACGGATGAGGGGGCTTTGGCCGCCGCTCACCTTCCGAACGTCAGTCCTGATCTGGCATCCCCCTCATCCGGTCGCTCACGCGACCACCTTCTCCCCCGGTGGGGAGAAGGGAACACGGAGCGCGCCCAGCCCTAGCCGTTCTGGGCGAAGGCGACGGTGTATTTGCCGTCGACCATGCCGCCGATGCCCCAGTTCAGCGTGGCGCCGATGGCGTATTTGACCGCATAGCGTTCGACCCGGCCCTTGGGTCCGTCCTCGTGGCCGAGGTAGGTGATCGATTCAATCGCGCCCAGCGACTGGATGCCCGGCCCCATCTGGGCGATCTGGGGGGTGCAGGCGGCCAGCAGTTCGGGGGCCATCAGGTCCTCGGGGCAGCGGCTCTGGGCCGCCTCGCTCATCATCCGCTCAAGCGCGGCCTGATACTGCCCTGCGTCCTGCGTCTGGGCGTTTGCGCCGCCCGCCAGCAGAACGCCTGCGGCCACAGCCGCCATCATCATCGCACGCATCGTCATCTCCCGAACAAGACGGGCACGATGAGGCCACGGCGACCAAGGCTCAAGTGAAGACGCGGTAATGGAGGGAACGTATCCTTCTCCCCTCGAGGGAGAAGGGTCGTTGGCTTAAATATGGATCGCGTGCCCCAGCGCGCGCAGGGACGCCTCGTGGAAGGCCTCGCCCAGGGTCGGGTGGACGTGGATCACGCCCGCCACATCCTCCAGCACCGCGCCCATCTCCAGCATCTGGGCGAAACTGTTGGACATCTCGGAAACGTGCTGGCCGACGGCCTGAGCACCCAGCAGGCGGTGGTCGGTTTTCGACGCCAGCACCCGTACGAAGCCGCCGTCTTCGCCCGCCTCGATGGCCAGGGCGCGGCCGATGGCCATCAGGGGAAAGACCGCCTGAATCACGTCGTCACGGCCCTCCACGTCCTGCGGGCCCAGTCCCGCCGAGACGATCTCCGGCTCGGTGAAGCAGACGGCGGCGATGGTCACGGGGTCGAAGCGTCTGTCATGGCCGGCGATGATCTCGGCGACGACTTCACCCTGAGCCGAGCCCTTGTGGGCCAGCATCGGTTCGCCGGTCAGGTCGCCGACGGCCCAGACGTTCTTCATGCTGGTGGCGCAGCGGTCGTCGATCTTCACGAACGGCCCGCTCATGGCCACGCCCATGTTCTCCAGCCCCCAGCCCTTGGTGCGCGGGCGCCGGCCGACGGTGACCAGCACCTTGTCAGCCGCAATCTTCAGCGCCTTGCCATCCTTGTCGGTGACGTTCAGGGCGCCCTTCTCGAACGACCCGGCCTTCGCCCCCAGATGCAGCACGACGCCGTGCTTCTCCAGCCATTTGGCGACCGGATCGGTCAGGGCCTTGTCGTAGAGGGGCAGCAACCGGTCGGCCATCTCGACCACCGTCACCTCGGCGCCCAGCTTGCGGTAGGCGATGCCCAGCTCCAGCCCGATATAGCCGCCGCCGACGACCACCAGCTTGCCCGGGACCTTGTCCAGCGACAGGGCCTCGGTGGACGAGATCACGTCGCCGCCGAACGGCAGGAAGGGCAGCTCCACCGGCTCGGACCCCGTGGCCAGGATCACATGTTCGGCGCTGATGACGATGTCGCCCTCGGCCGTCTTCACGGTGCAGGTCTTGGCGTCCGAGAACTCGGCCCAGCCCTTGATGACCTTGACCTTGGCCTTCTTCAGCAGGGCGGCGACACCGGCGTTCAGCTTCTTCACGATGCCGTCCTTCCACGCCACCGTGGCCTTCAGGTCGATCGCGGGTTTCGACGCCGTGATGCCCAGCGTCCCGCCGTCGGCAGCCTTGGCCACCGTCTCGAACTTGGTCGCCGCGTGGATCACCGCCTTGGACGGGATGCAGCCGACGTTCAGGCAGGTTCCGCCGAGGCCGTCGCCGCCGTCCACCAGCACGGTCTCCAGCCCCAGCTGGCCGCAACGGATCCCCGCCACATAGCCGCCGGTCCCGGCGCCGATGATGAGGACTTTGGTTTTCAGGGTCTGGGTCACTGATATTTCTCGAAATACGGTGTCAGTTGCGGAAGGCTGGCCCAGCTCCGGGAGATCACAAGGGCTCCCTGGCCCGGCGGCTGGACGACGATGACGAGGTCGCCGGCCCTGTGGTTCAGGTAGTTCAGGCAGGGCGGGGTTGCGGCCGTCTGGGTGGCCGCGAAGCTCAGGGCGCCCTCGGCCTGTGCGGTGTCAACGGTGGGCGCACCCTGGATCACCTCGAGGCTCACGACATGCGCCCGGCCCGGCGTGATGACGTAGCCGCCGAACGTCTCGACAGGCAGGGTTTCGACGCTCTCCACCCGCCCGATGAACATCGCCACCTCGGGGTTGCCCAGCCAGTAGTTCCAGTTCGGCGGCGGCGGCGGCGAACAGGCCAGCGCGGGACCGGCGACGAAGCCGACCGCTGCAGCCATCAGGATCGCCGCCAGACGCCGCATCGCCCTCACCCCATCCACAGCGTCGCGGGATGCTCCAGCAGGCCCTTGATGCGCTGGACGAAGACGGCGGCGTCGTGGCCGTCGACGATGCGGTGATCGAAGGACGACGACAGGTTCATCATCTTGCGCACGACCATCTGGCCGTCCCGGACCACCACGCGTTCGGCGATCTTGTTCGGGCCGACGATGGCGACCTCGGGGTGATTGATGATCGGGGTGTGGGTGATGCCGCCCAGCGTCCCAAGCGAGGTGATGGTGATGGTCGAACCGGACAGCTCCTCCCGCTTGGCGCTGCCGTCCTTGGCCGCGCCCGACACCCGCGCGATCTCCAGCGCGGTGTCATAGTGATCGCGCGCCTCGGCGTGGCGGACCACCGGCACCATCAGGCCGTTCGGCGTCTGGGCGGCGATGCCCAGATGCACGGCGGCGTGGCTGGTCAGGACGCCGGCCTCGTCGTCATAGGTCGAGTTGATCTGCGGCTGGTCGCGCAGGGCCACGACGATCGCCCGGGCGATGAAGGGCAGGACGTTCAGCTTGGGCTGGTCCTTCTTCTTCGTCGCATTCAGGTGGGCGCGCAGCTCCTCCAGCGCCGTGACGTCGATCTCCTCGACGTAGGTGATGTGCGGGATGCGGCGCACGCTCTCGGCCATCTTCTCCGCGATCTTGCGGCGCAGGCCGATGATGCGGGTCTCGGTCGTGCCTTCCGCCTTCGCATAGGTCGAACCGGTCGATCCGCCGACAGACGTGCCACGGCCGCCGGAAGCCACATAGGCATCCAGATCGCCGTGCTCGATGCGGCCGGCCGGGCCGGAGCCGGGCACGAACTGCAGCTCGATGCCCAGATCACGGGCGCGGCTGCGCACGGCGGGCGAGGCCAGCGGGCGCTGACCGGCGGTGCGGGTGGTGAAGGCCTCGGCCATCGGCTTCGCGGCGGCTTTCGGAGCGACAGCAGGCGCAGCCGCCCTGGCGGCCGGCGCCGGGGCGGCTTCGGCCTTCGGCGCGGGCGCAGCAGCAGCGGCGGGCGCCGCCGCCTGATTGCCCTTGCCCTCGACGTTGAAGCTCACCAGCGGCCCGCCGACGGCGATCTGCTGGCCCGCCTCGCCGTGCAGGGCGGCGACCACGCCCGCGACGGGGCTGGTCAGCTCGACGGTGGCCTTGTCGGTCATGACCTCGGCCAGAAGCTGGTCCTCGGCGACCGCATCGCCGACCTTCACATGCCAGCCCACCAGCTCGGCCTCGGCCGTGCCTTCGCCCACGTCAGGCAGCTTGAACACATAGTTTCCAGCCGCGGTGGCGGGGGCGGAAACGGGAGCGGCTTCAGCTTTCGGCGTCTCGGCCTTCGGGGCCGGAGCCTCGGCCTTGACCGGAGCCGGTTCGGCGGCGGACGCATTGCCCGCCCCTTCGACCTCGAACTCGACCAGGGCCGAGCCGACGGCCGACATGACGCCGGGTTCGCCGTGCAGGGCGGTGACGCGGCCAGCGACCGGGCTGGTCAGCTCCACCGTCGCCTTGTCGGTCATGACGTCGGCCAAGATCTGGTCCTCGGCCACCATGTCGCCGACCTTGACGTGCCAGCCGACCAGTTCGGCCTCGGCGGTGCCTTCGCCCACGTCGGGCAGTTTGAAGACGTAGCGGCCCATGATCAGCGCCCTCCCGTCATGACGGCCTTCAGGGCCGTTGCGACCCGTTCGGGGCCCGGGAAATATTCCCACTCGAAGGCGTGCGGATAGGGGGTGTCCCAACCGGTCACCCGCGCGATCGGGGCCTCCAGATGATAGAAGCAGCGCTCCTGAACCAGCGCGCTCAGCTCGCCGCCGAAGCCACTGGTTTTCGGCGCCTCATGCACGATAACGCAGCGGCCGGTCTTCTTCACGCTGGCCTCGATGGTCTCGATGTCGAGCGGCACGAGGGTGCGCAGGTCGATGACCTCGGCGTCCACGCCCGCGTGTTCCGCGCCGGCCAGCGACACCCACACCATGGTCCCGTAGGCCAGGATGGTGACGTCGGCGCCTTCCTTCATGATCCGCGCCTTGCCGATGGGCTCGACGTATTTACCGGTCGGGACCTGGGCCAGCTCCTGAGTCTTCCACGGCGACACCGGGTTCTGGTGCCAGCCGTCGAAGGGGCCGTTGTAGAGGCGCTTGGGCTCGAAGAAGATGACCGGATCGTCGTCCTCGATGGCCGCGGTCAGCAGGCCCTTGGCGTCATAGGGGTTGCTCGGAATGACGACCTTCAGACCCGCGATGTGGGTGAACAGGCTCTCGGGCGACTGGCTGTGCGTCTGGCCGCCGAAGATGCCGCCGCCGTAGGGCGAGCGCACCGTGATCGGCGAGGTGAACTGCCCGCCCGAGCGGTAGCGCAGCTTGGCCGCCTCGGACACGATCTGGTCGTAGGCCGGATAGATGTAGTCGGCGAACTGGATCTCCACGACCGGACGCAGGCCATAGGCGCCCATGCCGATGGCGGCGGCCACGATGCCGCATTCCGAGATCGGGGCGTCGAAGCTGCGGGTCAGGCCGTGCTTTTTCTGCAGATGGTCGGTGACGCGGAAGACGCCGCCGAAATAGCCCGCGTCCTCGCCAAAGCTGAGGACGTTCGGATCCTCGCCCATCTTGATGTCGATGGCCGAGTTCAGGGCCTGGATCATGTTCATCGGTGCGGTGGTCATGGTCAGACTCCGACCTCGCGGCGCTGTTCGGTGATGCGCCAGTCCTCGGTGGCGAACACCTCCTCGAACATGGTCTTCACGCTCGGACGCGACTGGCCGAGCGTGCCGATCGCCTCGGACTCCTTGCCGGCGGCGCGGACCTGTTCGACGGCCTCGGCCTCGGCGGCCTCCTGCTGCGCGTCGGACCATTCGCCGAGCGCGATCAGATGCTGTTTCAGGCGGGCGATGGGATCGCCCAGCGGCCATTTGTCATGCTCGTCGGCGGGGCGGTAGCGGCTGGGGTCGTCCGACGTCGAGTGCGGGGCGCCGCGATAGGTGAACAGCTCGATCACCGTCGCGCCCTGGTTCGACCGGGCCCGCTCCTCGGCCCACTGGGTCGCGGCCCAGACGGCGAGGAAGTCGTTGCCGTCCACCCGCAGGGCCGGCAGGCCGTAGCCGATGGCCTTGGACGCGAAGGTGGTCTCCAGACCGCCGGCGATGCCCTGGAAGGAGCTGATGGCCCACTGGTTGTTGACGATGTTCAGGATCACCGGCGCGCGATAGACTGCGGCGAAGGTCAGGGCGTTGTGGAAGTCGCCTTCCGCCGTGGCCCCGTCGCCGATCCAGCTGATGGCGATCTTGTCGTCGCCCTTGTAGGCGCTGGCCATGGCCCAGCCCACGGCCTGCGGCACCTGGGTGCCGAGGTTTCCCGAGATGGTGAAGAAGCCATAGTCCTTGGCCGAATACATGATCGGCAGCTGCCGGCCTTTGATCGGGTCCGAGGCGTTGGAGTAGATCTGGTTCATCATGGTCGCCAGCGGATAGCCGCGCGCGATCAGAAGCCCCTGCTGGCGATAGGTGGGGAAGCCCATGTCCTCGCGGCTCAGGATCATGCCCTGGGCCACCGCGATGGCCTCCTCGCCGGTGCACTTCATGTAGAAGCTGGTCTTGCCCTGACGGTGGGCGCGGTGCATCCGGTCGTCGAACGCCCGGGTCAGGATCATGGCCTTCAGGCCGCGCCGCATCGTCTCGGGGTCCAGCTTCGGATCCCACGGGCCGACAGCCTTGCCGTCGTCGTCCAGCACCCGGATCAGGCGGAAGGCATGGTCGCGCATGTCATAGGGCGCGGTTCCCACCTCCGGCCGCGCCACGGCGCCGGCGGGGTCCATCTTCAGATGGCTGAAATCGGTGGGGTCGCCCGGACGGCCCGAAGGCTCCGGCACGCGCAGAGAGAGGGGCTTGGTGTTCCTGGTCATTCCTGCCGTCCGGTTTGGTCCGAGCGTTATGGTCAGCTCGATGTAGCACAGCAACTTGCGCGAAGGCTCGCTCGAATCTGACCTTGCACTACGCCGTTCGCGGGTATTTTATTGCGCGAGATAGTTGCTTGGAGAAACGCCTTGGCTGACGAACTCGATCCGATCGACGCGCGGATTCTCGATATCCTGCAACAGGACGCCGCGCTGTCGGTCGCCGAGGTCGCCGATCGGGTGGGTCTGTCGGCCTCGCCCTGCTGGCGCCGGATCAAGCGGCTGGAGGACCAGGGCTACATCACCCGGCGCGTGACCATCCTCGACGCCGCTCGTCTGGGTCTGGATTTCGAGGTCTACGCCATCGTCAAGCTGAACCTGCCCTCGACCGAGAACCTCGAGACCTTCGAAAAGGCCGTCGCCGACTGGCCCGAGGTGGTGCAGTGCGCCACCATCACCGGCCGCGAGGACTATGTGCTGCGCATCGTCACCAGTGACATGCACGCCTTTGACAAATTCCTGCGCCAGAAGCTGCTCAGCCTCGGCATCGTCTCGGACTGCGAAAGCCACATCGTCACCCGCGGCGTGAAGAACGTCACCGCCCTGCCGCTGGGGATCATCACGCCGCACGTCAGCTGACGGGTTGGAATCCCGGTCGCCCCGGCCTAAAACAGCCTCCGGCTCCGCGGGCATGATGTAGTGGTAGCCTGAAAGCTTCCCAAGCTTTTCGTGCGGGTTCGATTCCCGCTGCCCGCTCCAGCTTCTTCAGCCATTCAGCGTCGCCTTGTAGTGCACCTGCCGGAACGGCGAGGTCCAGGGCAGGCGGAAGCTTGGCCGCCCGTCCAACACCGACTTGACGACGGCCTTCAGCGTATAGAGCGGCCCGTCGACCCTCACCGGATCGACCAGCACCACCTTGAGACCGAGATCCGACAGCATGCGCGTCATCTGCTCCGGCCCGGCGAACACCAGATGGTCGGGCAGATACAGCCGGTCGGGGTAGTCCCTGCGGCTGACGTCGGCGACATTGCCGGTTTCGATCCACACCGACCCGCCCGGCGCCAAGAGCCGCGCGATCTGGGCGCCGAAGGCCCTGAAGTCGGGAATGTGAGAAAAGACATTGATCAGCGAGATGACGTCATAGCCCCCGGGCAGGGCCGTCAGCGGCGCGTCGACGATGGGCAGGCCCAGGGCCTGGGCCGCCGCGACCTTGGGCTGCATCGGCTCGACGCCGATCACCTCGCTGCCGGGCGGAAGCGCCGCCATGGCGGCCTCGACCGTCTCGCCGAAGCCGGCGCCGACGTCCAGCCAGCGCAGCGGCTTTCCGGCCGCGATCTCGTCGCTGAACATGGCCCGGATGCGGTCGGCGAGCACCGCGATGCGGGCCGGATAACGTTTGGCCACCAGGTTCAGCCGGCCTGCCTCGGTCTGGTGCATGCCGATGCGGGTGGCCTCGCTGATCTGGTCGCCGGAGGGACGTGGATTCACATACAGCAGGCCGCAGGCGCGGCAGCTGACCGCCTGATAGCCGTTCTCTGCGCCCCACGGATCGCTGTCGTCCGCGCCGCAGGCAGGGCAGGCGATGTGTTCAAGAGCCATTTCGACAACCTTTGCCGTATGCTATTTGATGGTGCGGCGGAGGGGCGCCCCTTGGAAGTTCACGATGACGGCTCAGGCGACTGGCCGGTCCTGATCTATGGCGACAGTTGGGCCCGTTTTCGGCGTCTGGACAAGGGTGTGCGCGACGCGCTGGCGCATCTGAACCCCCGCATCGTATCCTGTGGCCGCTCGGGGCGCAGCGCGGCGGAGCTTCTGGCCGACTGGCCGACGGCGGGGCTGCCCGATCTGGACTACCGGCTCGCGGTCCTGATGCTCGGGGTCAATGACGTGGTGCGGCACGTCGGCGCCCGTCAGTATGCGGCCGCCACCCTTGCCCTGACGCAGGCCTTGCCGGCGCGGCGGGTCATGGTGGTCGAGGCGCCGCGCGTCACCGGTGACTTTGCGAAACTGCCCGGCCTCATCAAGCATCAACTCTACAAGCTGCTGTTCGAGGACGGGTCCGACACGGTCACCACCTACCGCGCGGCTCTGCGTGGCGTCGAGATCCTGCCGGTCGACGGCTTTCCCATGGTGTTCAAGGACGGCGTCCATCTGACCGACGAATGCTATGTCGGGTTTGGCGCTTATCTCGGCGAACGCATCCGCGAGCGGCTGGGCTAGACCGGCCAGATCTCGCGCGCGGCGCCCAGCACCTCCCCCGCCAGATACAGCGAGCCACAGATCACCGCCCGCCCGGCCCCGAGCCTGAGCGCCAGCTCCAGCGCCTCGGTCGCCGATTCCGTCGGCGTCGCCGCCAGCCCGTGACCACGCGCCACGGCGGCCAGCGCCGCGGGTTCGGCGCAGGCGCCCTCGAACGGAACGGTGAAGACCGCGGCCTCTGTGTCCTTCAGCGCCTCGAAGAAACCGCCCGCGTCCTTGTTGGCCAGCATGCCGACGATCAGGGCCAGCGGGCGCGGCGCCTTCGCCTGCCGCTCGGACAGGGTTAGCGCCAGGGCCTGGGCCGCATGGGGATTGTGCCCGCCATCGAGCCACAGCTCAGCCTCCGCCGCCCTCGCCGCCTCGCCGAACGGTCCCTGCGTCAGCCGCTGCATCCGCGCGGGCCAGTGCGCGGCCTTCAGTCCCTCGGCGACGGCGCTTTCCGGCAGGTCCAGCTCCAGGGCCACGGCGACGGCCAGGCCCGCGTTGTCGATCTGGTGCGGCCCGGTCAGGCCCGGCGCCGGCAGGTCGAGGAACCGCGTCGTATCCTGAAACGCCATGCCGCCCCGCTCGGCCCAGGCGTCGAAATCCACGCCCATGACCGTCAGCGGACTCCGCGTCAGCGCCGCCCGCGCCTCGATCACCGCCATGACATCCTCGGGCTGACGCGCGATCAGGCCGCGCGCGCCGGGCTTGAGGACGCCCGCCTTCTCGCCGCCGATCTTCGCCCGATCAGTCCCCAGAAACTCGGCATGGTCCAGATCGACTGGGGTGATGACGCTCAGCAGCGGCCGGTCGATGATATTGGTGGCGTCCAGCGACCCGCCCAGCCCGACCTCGATCAGGGCCAGATCTGCGGGAACTTCCGACATGGCGACAAAGGCGGCGGCGGTGGTGCTTTCGAACACAGTCGCCTCCACCCCGGCACCCTCAACCCTGTCCAGCGCGGCGTTCAGTGTCGCGTCGTCGATCAGTGTCCCCGCCAGCCGGATGCGCTCATTGAACCGCACCAGATGCGGCGAGGTGTAGGCATGGACCCGCAGGCCCGCCCCCTCGGCGATGGCGCGGATGAAGGCCAGCGTCGAACCCTTGCCGTTGGTCCCGGCGATATGGACCACGGGTGGCAGCCTGTTCTGCGGATAGCCCAGCGCCGCGCAAAGGGCGCGCATCCGGTCCAGCGACAGGTCGATCTTTTGCGGATGATTGGCCAGCAACCGGGCCGAGATCGGGTCCACCGGATCAGGCGGCGCGGCGCTTGCCGCCCATCAGCATCGACAGGATCAGGCCCAGCGTCCGCGGCAGCTCGGCGCGGGCGACCACGCGGTCGACCATGCCCTTTTCCTGCAGATATTCGGCGCGCTGGAACCCCGGCGGCAGCTTCTCGCGGATGGTGCTCTCGATCACACGCGGACCCGCAAACCCGATAAGCGCGCCCGGCTCGGCCAGATGCACGTCGCCCAGCATGGCGTAGCTGGCGGTGACCCCGCCCGTGGTCGGGTCGGTCAGCACCACGACGAACGGCAGCTGCCGCGCCTTCAGCTCCTGAATGGCCAGGGTCGTGCGCGCCATCTGCATCAGGCTGAGCGCGCCCTCCTGCATCCGGGCCCCGCCGGCGGCGGTGAAGCAGACCAGCGGCACGCCCCGCTCGATGGCGGCCTCGGCGGCGGCGATGAAGGCCTCGCCCGCCGCCATGCCCAGCGACCCGCCCATGAAGGTGAAATCCTGAACGATGGCCACGGCGGTGACGCCGTCGATCTCGCCGAAGCCGATGGCCATGGTGTCCTTGCGGCCCGCAGCCTTGCGGGCGGCGGCCAGACGGTCCTTGTAGGGCTTGCCGTCCGAGAATTTCAGCGGGTCCTCGGGCACGTCCGGCGTGTCGATGGCCTCATAGGCGCCGTCGTCGAAGGTGTAGCGCAGCCGCGTCGGCGCATCGATGCGCATGTGGCGGCCGGACGGGGTGACCCACAGGCTGGTCTCCAGATCCGAGCGATACAGCATCTCGCCCGTGTCGGGATCCTTGACCCACAGATTGTCGGGCGTGTCGCGCCGGCTGACGATCTTGCGCACGCCGGGGGCGAAGCGGCTCAGCCACCCGCCGCGTTTTTCCTGAGGTTTCTTCTCGACCATGGCGGGCCTTTAGACGCTTTCTTTGACGCGCGCACCCCGGACGGCGCCGGAGAGTTCGCGCACCTTGGCCAGAACGCGCGGGGCGGCGGGTTCGTTCGCCGAAAGCGCGGCGGCCACCTCGTCCACCAGCACCGAGCCGGCGACAACCGCGTCGGCGACGCGTGCGATCTCGGCGGCGCGCTCGGTCGTCTTGACCCCGAAACCGACCGCGACAGGCAGGCCGGAGGCCGCACGCACGCGCGCGACGGCGGGGGCCACCGACAGGGCCTGCGCCTCCTTCACCCCCGTCACCCCGGCGACGGAGACATAGTAGACGAAGCCCGAGGTGCGCTCGGCGATTACTTTCAGCCGCGCATCATCCGAGGTCGGCGTGGCCAGCCGGATCAGCGACAGCTGGGCCGCATCCAGCGCATCCGTCAGCGGCCCCGCCTCCTCCGGCGGGCAGTCGACGACGATGCAGCCGTCCACGCCGCTGGCCGCCGCATCGCGGGCGAAGGCCTCATAGCCGTAGCTCTCGATGGGATTCAGATAGCCCATCAGGATCAGAGGCGTATCCGCATCGCCCGCGCGGAAGGCGGCGGCCAGATCGAGCGTCCCCTTCAGCGTCAGCCCGGCCTTCAGCCCGCGCAGCGCCGCCCGCTGGATCGGCGGCCCCTCGGCCATCGGATCGGAGAACGGGAAGCCCAGCTCGATGATGTCGGCGCCCGCTGCGGGCAGGCCGCGCAGGATCTCCAGCGCCTCCTCGCGCGAGGGATCGCCGGCCATGACATAGGCCACGAACCCCGCCCGGCCCTCGGCCTTCAGCGCCGCGAAACGGGCGTCGATACGCGCAGTGGTCAAGGCGAAGTCCTTACTGGGCCGCCGGAGCCGCCGCCGTCGCCGGCTGGCAGGGCATGGTCGGCACGGCGCCGAAGCCCAGGTAACCGGGCGCCGTCGGGCTGTCGGGGCGGGTCTGGTCATAGAAGGCCAGCATCTGCAGGCCTTCGCACTGGGTTTCGGATGTGCGGCGCGCGAACAGAACATAGTTCTCACCCCCGGCAGCGACCTGCCAGCCCTCGGCCTGGAACAGGGCGATATAGGCTTCGCCGACGGCGCCCAGGCCGGCGAGCGGCGCGGTGACGCAGAACGCCTGGTCCGCCGGGACGCTCAGGGCGCCGCAATCGGGCGCGGCCACGGCTCCCTCAAGCACCGGCACGTTCGTCGCCGGCCCACCCTGCGGCGGCGCGGACTGCGTCTGGGCCATGGCCGAGCCAGCCGAGAGCACGGCCAGCGCCGCGATGAAAACCGTCTTCATGATTACAACTCCACACCCAGATGCTTCGCCACGGCGAAGATGTCCTTGTCGCCCCGCCCGCACATGTTCAGCACGACGTCGCCGCCAGCGCCCACTTCTTTCGCGATCTCGCCGACGCGGGCCAGGGCGTGGCTGGGCTCCAGCGCAGGGATGATGCCCTCGACCCGCGAGCACAGCTGGAACGCCTCCAGCGCCTCGGCGTCGGTCGCCGCGCGGTATTCGGCCCGGCCGATGTCCTTCAGCCAGGCGTGCTCCGGCCCGATGCCCGGATAGTCGAGGCCCGCCGAGATCGAATGGCCTTCCAGGATCTGGCCGTCGGCGTCCTGGAGCAGATAGGTGCGGTTGCCGTGCAGCACCCCGGGGCGGCCGCCCTGCAGGCTGGCCGCATGGTCCGGGCCGTCCAGCCCGCGTCCCGCCGCCTCAACGCCGATCAGGCGCACGCCCGCGTCCTCGATGAACGGATGGAACAGGCCGATGGCGTTCGACCCGCCGCCGATCGCGGCCACGCAGGCGTCGGGCAGCTTGCCCTTGCGGTCCAGCATCTGGGCCTTCGTCTCGCGCCCGATCACCGACTGGAAGTCGCGCACCATGGCCGGATAGGGGTGCGGCCCCGCCGCCGTGCCGATCAGATAATAGGTGTCGGCGACATTGGTGACCCAGTCCCGCATCGCCTCGTTCATGGCGTCCTTCAGCGTGCCGCGGCCGGACGTGACCGGCACGACCTCGGCGCCCAGCAGCTTCATGCGGAACACATTCGGCGACTGCCGCTGCACATCCTCGGCGCCCATATAGACCACGCAGGGCAGGCCGAAGCGGGCGCAGACGGTGGCGGTCGCCACACCATGTTGGCCGGCGCCGGTCTCGGCGATGATGCGGGTCTTGCCCATCCGCATGGCCAGAAGGATCTGGCCCATGCAGTTGTTCACCTTGTGGGCGCCGGTGTGGTTCAGCTCGTCGCGCTTGAACCAGATGTTCGCCGCGCCGTAGTGGTCGGTCAGACGCTCGGCGAAATACAGCGGGCTGGGCCGGCCGACGAAGTGGGTCAGGAAGCCGTCCAGCTCGGCCTGGAAGCTCGGATCCGCCTTGGCCGCCTCATAGGCGTCGTTCAGTTCGTGAACCAGCGGCATCAGGGTCTCGGCCACGAACCGCCCGCCATAGGGGCCGAACCGCCCTTCGGCGTCGGGCATGGAATACTGGTTTGGCAGGATGGCGTTCACGGATGCAGCTTTCACGCGGGGAGGCGTCGGAATTACGGCTGTTTCGCCGCCCGGATGAAGGCCGCGATCAGCGCCGCGTCCTTAACACCCGGCGCGCTTTCGACGCCAGAGGACACATCCAGCAAGGGCGCGCCCGTCACCGCAATCGCCTCGCGCACGTTGTCGCCGGTCAGCCCGCCCGCCAGGAACCAGGGTCGGTCGAAACGTCGCCCCACCAGCAACGACCAGTCGAACGACGCCCCGACCCCGCCGGGCAGGGCCGATCCCTCCGGCGGCTTCGCATCGAACATCAGGTAATCGGCGGCGTCTTCCCACTCCGCCGCCGCCTCGAAATCCGCCGCCGTCCGCACCGGCAGGGCCTTGATGATCCCCGCCCCGGTCAGTCCTCGCACAACTTCAGCCCGCTCCGGCGTCTCTGACCCGTGAAGCTGGATGAAGTCCGGCCACAACTCCAGCGCGATCTCGGCCAGTAGCGCATCGCCGGCGTCCACCGTCACCGCCACAATCTTCGCCCGCCCCTCCACCCGCTCGAACAGGCGCCCAGCCGCTCGCGGGTCGATGTGGCGCGGGCTTTTCGGGAACACCACCGCCCCCACGAAGGCCGCCCCGCCGTCGAGCGCCGCCTCCAGCGTCTCGGGCGTGGTCAGGCCACAGATCTTCACCGACGGGGTCATCAGGCGAAGATCAGCGCGATTTGCTCGGGCGTCAGCAACCGCCACGCCCCCGGCGCCAGGTCGTCGGGCAGGGCCAGCGCCCCGACCCGCTCGCGATGCAGGGCCTCCACGTGGTTGCCCGCCGCGGCGAACATTCGCCGCACCATGTGATAGCGGCCCTCGGTCACCGTCAGCCGCGCCTCCGTCGGCGACAGCACCTCCAGTGCGGCGGGCGCCAGCGGCTTGTCCTCGCCCTCCAGCACCAGCCCGCCCGCCGCGAACAGCGCCTTTTCGGTCCCGGCCAGAGGCCGGGCCAGGGTCGCGCGATAGACCTTGGCCACATGGCGCTTGGGCGAAATCACCCGGTGCAGCAGGTCGCCGTCGTCGGTCAGGAGCAGCAGGCCGGATGTTTCCTTGTCCAGTCGACCGATGGTCGAAATCGCCGGATCGCGCCTGCGCCACCGGTCTGGCAGGACGTCATAGACCAGCGCCCCGTCCTCCCTGTGCGAACAGGTCATGCCCAGCGGCTTGTTCAGCATCAGGACCAGCCCCGGCACGGGATCCAGCGTCTTGCCGTCCACGGTCATGCGCACGGGCAGGTCCGGCGTCACCGCGATGCGCTTCGACACATCCATCAGCTCGACGCCGTCCAGCACGATGCCGCCCGCCTTGCCCAGCCGCGCCATCTCGTTGCGAGACCCGTAGCCGAGGCCGCCAAGCAGGCGATCCACCCGCGACGTCGCGGTCTTCACTTAACGGCCTCGAACAGCTTGTAGCCGCCGCCTTCCTCCAGCGGCGTCACCCGCTTGAAGGCGGCCTTCAGCTCGGCCTCATATGGCAGGTGCCGGTTGGCCACCATCCACAGGGTCCCGCCGCGCTTCAGCATCGCCGCCGCCTGACGGATGAAGGCCTGCCCCAGCGCCCGGTCCTCGGCGCCGCCGTCATGGAAGGGCGGGTTCATGACCACGAAGTCGAGATCGCCGTTCGCCTCGACCGTCCGCACATCGGCCCAGTCGAAGCCGGCCCGCACATCCTCGATGTTCCGGCGCGCCGCCTCGACCGCCCGGCGGTCGAGATCGACCAGTCTCAGCGCCGTCACGGCCGGCGAGCGCAGCACCACCGTCGACAGGGCGCCGTAGCCGCAGCCCAGATCGGCCCCCGCCCCCGTCAGCGCCGGCAGATGCTCGGCCAGTAGCAGCGACCCGGTATCGATCCGGTCCCAGGCGAACACCCCCGGCTGTGACCAGGCCTCCAGCCCCTTCACGAGCTGGAGCGCGCCCGCCGCGATGGCGGCGTCCAGTCCCTGAATCGTCTCCGGCCGGATCACGACGCAGCGGCGGTGGTGCGCCTTGGCGCTCTCATTGACCTCCAGCCCGAAGGCCTGAAGCTCGTTCTTCAGCCGCGACCCGCCCTTGTCCTTCAGCCCCATGACATCCAGCCGCCCGCCGGGCTTCAGCGCCCGCAGCGCCTGCGCCAGCGCATAGCGCCGCTCTATCACCCCCGGAGGCGCATAGATCATGGCCGCATCCACCGAGCCGTCGGCCAGGCTTTCCAGCGGCGTCGAGCCGGGAATCAGAGGCGACGTCTGGGTTGCAGCGCCGGGCGGATCAAACACCAGCGGCGGCCGGCCATGCAGGATCGTGGTCATGGCGGCGCCTCTACACGCTCAAGCGTCCGACGCGAAGGGTCAGACCCGTTCTGACACCTTGATGGCCACGCGGCAGCCGGCCTTGATCACAGCGCTCAGCAGGCCGTAGCCCGGCGCCTCGCGCGCGCCATGGTCGACCGCGTGGTCGTGATGGGCCAGTTCCTCGTCTCGGAACTTGGTCAGTTCGGCGGCCAGGTCCGGGTCGCGGTCCTTCAGCTCGGCGATCTGGTCGGCGTAGTGCTCCTCGATCACGCTCTCGACCGCCTCGGTGCAGGCGTGAGCCGCCTTCTCGCCCATCAGGGCCGTGCCGGCGCCCAGCGCCATGGCCGCCAGCCGCCACACCGGCGTCATCACCGTCGGGCGGACCCCCTCGGCGGTCAGCAGGGCCTCGAAGCGGGCCAGATGCACAGCCTCCTGCCCCTGCATCTCGCCCATGTCGGCGGCGATGCGGTCCTTGCCCGAACGGCCCTCGAACACGGCCTTCTGGGCGCGATAGATGTGAACGGCGGCGTATTCGCCCGCGTGATCGACCCTCAGGATTTCGGCCCGGCGCGCGCGGCTCGCGCCCCGTCCGGGACGACCCAGCGGGATGCGGCGTTCGGCGCTGAGATCAGCTTCTGGGGGCACGGGCGTCCTTGGGCCGTTTGGCGGCCAGCAGGCTGAACACGGCCAGACCGGTCGAGATCAGCGCGTTCCACCCTGCCATGCTCAGGCCCAGCCAGCTCCATGCCACGGCGTCGCACATGGCCACCCGCACCGGCGGCCCGCCGCCCACGGCCAGCGCCGCCAGACTTTCCAGATCGACGTCGCCCCCGCCCATGCAGGTGGCCGGAAGCTCCCACCACTTCATCTCGCCGCCCATGTGGAAGACGGCGGTGATGGCGCCGGTGGCGAAGGCGGCGGCCAGCAGGAAGGATGCGATGCGCGGCGTGCCCCGGCTGGCCCGGCTGACGAGCGCCCACAGGGTGGCGACCAGGGCGATGGCCGCGGCGCCCCAATAGGCCTCTCGCTGCTTGAGGCACAGGTTGCAGGGCGACAGGCCGCCGAAGCGCTCAAACGCATGGGCCGCGGCCAGCATGGCCAGCGACGCAGCCAGTGCAAAGGCGGTCCACCACCGGGTCAGGAGACGATAGATTTCAATCATCAGACGCTGTTCTTACCTGCTGGAAGCGCTCGCGTCGATTGTCAGTGCAGCAGCAGTTTCACCGCCAGAACAGCGCCGATCAGGACAACCAGACCAATGACCGTCCACAGCGTCAGCCGTTTCTCCACCCGCTCCCACACCGCCGGGCCGAACCGCTTGATGACATAGGCCACGGCGAAGAACCGGCCGCCACGCGTCACCACCGAGGCCGCGAGGAAAACAGGGAAGGAAAACTGGGCCAGTCCCGATGCGATGGTCACCAGCTTGTAGGGGAAGGGCGTCAGCCCCTTGATAAGGATCACCCACAGGCCGAACCGGTCATACCAGGCCTGGAACTTGTCCTGGGCGTCGGCGCTGCCGATGAAGGCGAGGATCGCCTCGCCCACACCCGTCAGATAATAGCCGATGGCATAGCCCAGAATGCCGCCCAGCACCGATGCGGCAGTTGCGACGGCGGCATAGAAATAGGCCCGGTCCGGCCGGGTCAGCACCATCGGCGCCAGCATCACGTCCGGCGGAATGGGGAAGACCGAACTCTCGGCGAAAGAGATCACCGCCAGGGCCGGGGTCGCCTGCCTGCTGCGCGCCAGCGAAAAGACCCAGTCGTAGAGTTTGCGGAGCATGGATTTCCCTCGTTCCTCCGGCCTCTAGCAGCCGCCGCCCACATACGCATCCATCCTGTTGCGACCGCGACACCACGACACTGTGTCTCCCGGCGGGTTGGCGAAGCGCGGCCAGACCACTAGGTTCCGCGCCGCAAGCGGCATCAAGCCGCGACCTCTTTCAGGAGAAGCCTCATGGACGACGCGACCCCCCGCACCGCCGCTGAGCGCATCGATCACGAAAATCCCCTCGGCGTCGACGGCTTCGAGTTCGTCGAATTCACCGGCCCCGATCCGGCGGCCATGGTCGCCCGGCTGGAGCTGATGGGCTTCACCCAGACCCATGTGAACCCGGCCAATGACGTGGTGCGCCTGAAACAGGGCGACATCACCCTGCTGGTCAACCGCACCCCCTCGGGTCAGGCCGGCGACTTCGCCCGCGATCACGGTCCGTCAGCCAACGGCATGGCCTTCCGCGTCTCGGATGCGAAGGCGGCCTTCGAAGGCGCGGTGTCGCGCGGCGCCCGTCCGGCCGAGGGCCACAACGGCGGCGCGCTGGGGAACGGCTACCCTTACGTGCTGCAGGGCATCGGCGGCTCGCTGCTCTACATCGTCGACCAGTACGGCGAGACCTCGCTCTATGACGGCTGGAACGAGATCGAGGGCTGGGAGGAGGCGGAGCGCAAGAACAGCGTCGGCCTCTATATGCTCGACCACCTGACCCATAACGTCCGGCGCGGTCAGATGCGGACCTGGTCCGGCTTCTACGGCGATGTCTTCAACTTCGAGGAGCAGAAGTATTTCGACATCAAGGGCAAGGCGACGGGCCTGTTCTCGCAGGCCATGATCGCGCCCGACCGCGCCATCCGCATTCCCCTGAACGAAAGCCAGGACGAGAACTCCCAGATCGAGGAGTTCCTGAAGCGCTACAACGGCGAGGGCATCCAGCACATCGCGCTCGCCACCGACGACATCTTCGAGACCGTCGAGGAGATGAAGCGTCGCGGCATCCCCTTCCAGGACACCATCGAGACCTATTTCGAGCTGATCGACAAACGCCTGCCCGGTCACGGCCACGACGTGGAGCGGATGCGCAAGAACCGCATCCTGATCGACGGCTCGGATCAGGACGGCCTGCTGCTGCAGATCTTCACCCAGGACACCTTCGGACCGATCTTCTTCGAGATCATCCAGCGCAAGGGCAACCAGGCGTTCGGCGAGGGCAATTTCCAGGCCCTGTTCGATTCCATCGAGCTGGATCAGATCCGGCGCGGCGTGATCAAGGTGGATGCCTAAACCGCCGCACTGGATCCCCTGGCTGGGGCCGGTCGCCGCCGTCGCCGCGGGCGTGGCGGTGGCCCGGCTGTGGCTGGGCGGCGGCTTCTGGACCACCCTGATCGCGGCGCTGGTGTGCGGCTTTGCGCCGATCATCGGCTATCGCGTGTGGAAGCTGCTACATCACAAGAAGACGGACTAGGGGACACCACCATGCGGGCTTTGATCATCGCCGTTCTCGGCTGGCTCGCATGCACTGGTGCCGCCGCTGCCCAGGACGCCCCCACATGGTCCTTCGCCATCCATGGCGGGGCGGGCGTCATCGAGCGCGCGAGCCTGACGCCGGAACAGGACGCCGCCTATCGCGCCGCGCTCAATCGCGCGCTGGAAGCAGGCGCCGCGGTGCTGTCGAACGGCGGCACGGCCATGGACGCGGTTCAGGCCGCGATCCAGATCATGGAGGACGACCCCCTGTTCAACGCCGGGCGCGGGGCCGTCTTCACCGCCGCGGGCCGCAATGAGCTGGACGCCGCCGTCATGAACGGCCGCGACCTGACCGCCGGGTCCGTCGCCGGCCTGACCACCACCCGCCATCCCATCGCCGCCGCCCGCGCGGTGATGGAGCGCTCGCCCCACGTCATGCTGATCGGTCAGGGCGCCGACGCCTTCGCCGCCTCGGTCGGTCTGGAACAGGTCGACCCGAGCTTCTTCTTCACCGAGCGCCGCTGGCAGGCGCTGGAGCAGGCCCTGCGTCAGCGCGGCGATCCCATCCCGGCCCGCCCGCAAGGCGCCCCGCCCGCCGGCGCGATGGCCGAGGGGCCGCAGCCGCCCCTGAACGAGCGCAAGTTCGGCACCGTCGGCGCCGTGGCGCTGGACACCCATGGCGCCCTCGCCGCCGGCACCTCCACCGGCGGCACCACCGGCAAGCGCTGGGGCCGCGTCGGCGATGTGCCCGTGATCGGCGCCGGCACCTACGCCTCCAACCGCGACGGCTGTGCGGTCTCAGCGACCGGCGACGGCGAGTTCTATATCCGCGCCTCAGTCGCCCGCGACATCTGCGCCCGCATCGCCTCCGGCGCGACTGGCCAGGTCGCCGGGCAGGCCGAGGTCGAGGACGCCCGCTCGCTGGGCGGCTTTGGCGGGGTGATCGTCATGGACGCGCAGGGAAACCCCGCGTTCGCCATGACAACCTCGGGCATGTATCGGGGCTCGATCTCCAGCACCGCGCCCGCCACGGTCGCCATCTACGCGGACGAGTGATGACCGCCGTCGACCTGACCGAGAAATTCGCCGCCATCGACGAGCACTGGCGGCCGCGCATCGCCGGGCAGCTGAACGGGCAGGACGTGCGGCTGGTGAAGGTTCAGGGCGTCTTTCCCTGGCACAGCCACGCGGACGCCGACGAGATGTTTCTGGTCTGGAAGGGCCGCTTCCGGGTCGAGTTCCGCGACCGGATCGTCGAGCTGACGCCGGGCCAGTTCACCATCGTCCCGCGCGGCGTCGAGCACCGCACCGCCGCCGACGATGAGGCCGAGGTGATCATCTTCGAACCATCCGAGGTGGTGAACACCGGCGATGCGCCGGTCTCTGAATACACAGCGCCCGGAGGCGTGATGGCATGACCGACCCGTCCGACGAACTGTCCGCCATGGCCATCGAGGAGCTGGATCAGGCCTGTTCGCTGATCTGGCCCGAACTCATCAAGATCACGCCCTGGGGCGACATCTACACCGGCATCGCCCCCTCGGGCCGCGAGGTCGAGGTCGAGCGCCGCTATCTGTGGGCGCATGAGCCCGAGGGCGGCATCGTCGTCGAGGTCGAGGTGCGCCAGGTCGGCGCCAACGACGGCGCCGAGGCCCGCGCCGTGCTGGCGCCGCCGCGCTAGTCTGCCAAACCTGTTAACCTTTTCATTTGCCAAGCGGCGCCGCTGGGGCATCAATGCGGGGTCTGAGAGGGAGTGGCGGGCGTGTCGACCAGTTATCCAGCCGATTTTCCCGCCGACCGGGCCTTCGACCCCGTCGAGCCCGAGGTCTTCCTGTGGGTCGATCCGCTCATCATCGGCGCCCTGCTTCTGGCCGCCCTGGCCATCGGGCTGTTCGGCTGGTGGCTGGGCCGCAATCAGGCGAGCCATGACCCCGACGCCGCAGAATCCATCTGGAAGGCCATCGACGACGCCGCCAAGGCCGCGATGAAGGCCGACAACGACGCCCTGCCCGCCAAGGCCCAGGCGCTCAAGACCGTCATCGACAAAAAGCTGGGCAAGACGCTGAAGCTGGCGGGCGGCCTGAAGATGAAGCCGCTGAACGACGCCCTCGCCGGCACGGGACCGGCCCATCCGAACAGCGCCGGCGGATCCGGAAACACCGTCCACGCCGGCCCGGCCGACGCCGCCGCGGCCGCCGCCTCGGCCGGCAATGTCACCATCGTCTCGGTCAGCGGCGGCGGCGCGGCCACTGAGACGCCGCCCCCGCCTCCGCCGCCGCCTCCGCCGCCGCCGACCGGAACCCGCACCCTGACCGCCGCCGAGCGCAACGACGCGCTTCGCCTCGCCGTCGCGGCCATCAACGAACACTGGCGGCACAAGGCGGACCGCATCGCCGACCTCCGCGCAGCCCACGCCGAGCTCTCCGGCCATTGAGAGCCCACAGAAAACGGCCTAAGCCCGACGCATGAAACTCGCCTCGCTCAAGCACGGCCGTGACGGCCGCCTCGTCGTTGTCTCGGATGACCTCGCCTGGTTCACCGACGCCTTCCTGATCGCCCCGACCTTGCAGTCGGCTCTCGACGACTGGGAGCGGTGCGAGCCCCTGCTGCGGGCCCTGGCCGAAAGCCTCGAACACGGCGCCGTGCCGCGCGGCCGATTCCATGAGCGCGAGGCCGCCTCGCCCCTGCCCCGCGCCTATCAGTGGGCCGACGGCTCGGCCTATGTGAACCACGTGGCCCTGGTGCGTCAGGCGCGCGGCGCCGAGATGCCGGAGAGCTTCTGGAGCGATCCCCTGATGTATCAGGGCGGCTCGGACGGCTTCCTCGGCCCGCGCGACGCCATCCCGCTGAAGGACGAGGCCTGGGGCTGCGACCTCGAGGCCGAGGTGATCGTCGTCACCGGCGACGTGCCCCAGGGCGTGTCGCGCGACGAGGCCCTGTCGCACATCCGGCTGGTCGGCCTGGTCAACGACGTGTCGCTGCGCAACCTGATTCCGGACGAACTGGCGAAGGGCTTCGGCTTCCTGCAATCCAAGCCGCGCTCGGCGCTGTCGCCGGTGTTCGTCACGCCGGATGAGCTGGACGATGCCTGGCGCGACAACAAGGTGCACCTGCCGCTGGTCACGCATATCAACGGTGAATGGTTCGGCGCGCCGGAAGCCGGCGTGGACATGCAGTTCGATTTCGCCCAACTGGTCGCGCACGCGGCCAAGACGCGGCCGCTGTCGGCCGGCACCATCGTCGGCTCGGGCACCATCGCCAACGAGGACACCTCCAAGGGCGCCTCGTGCTTCGCCGAGCAGCGCACCGTCGAGACGCTGCGGGACGGCAAGCCGTCCACGCCGTTCATGAGTTTCGGCGACGTGGTCCGCATCGAAATGACGAACCGTGACGGTCGTTCCATTTTTGGCGCGATCGAGCAGCGGATCGAGAAGCAACCCTTGCCTTGAAGGCGCGCCCGGGTCCAGTGTGAACCCAGGACGGAGCAGGGTGGGTGGGGCATGGATTCCGGGCATTCGAAGGCGCAAACCGCGGGGAGCGGCTTGCATGGCTGAGCAACTCCGGCTGTATTCCTACTGGCGCTCCAGCGCCGCCTATCGCGTACGCATCGGCCTGAACCTCAAGGGCCTGGCTTACGAGACGGTGCCCGTGCACCTGGTGCGCGACGGCGGGCAGCAGCACGCGCCGGACTACGTCGCCAAGAATCCCCAGCACATGGTGCCCACGCTGCAGCATGGCGTGCGGGTGATCCGGCAGTCGCTGGCCATCCTCGAGTACCTCGACGAAGCCTGGCCGTCACCGCGCCTGTTGCCGATGACGGCCCGCGACCGCGCCCGCGCGCGCGCCTTGGCCCTGATGGTCGCCTGCGACATCCA
>DASWYI010000002.1:0-69198 GCA_036405055.1 Brevundimonas sp. | reverse complement strand
GGTCGCCGACGTTCACGCCATGGAGCAGGTGCTGAACGCGCGCCGATACCCAAACCTCCACGTCCAATCCACCGTTCTCGAAGACGAGGACCACCTGACCGTCGCCCCCGTCGGCTTCACCCGCGCCCTGATGGCGGTCCTGCCGGCCAAGCGATAAAGCGAGGACGAATACTCCCGCGCCTTTGGAGACATTCCCACGGCTACAGTCGGGACATCCGCGCTTTCGACCTGGCGCCCCGCAGGCTCGTGGTAGGCTTCGGAGCAATAGATTCCGACATTCGGTCTTTGACATCGACAAATAGGGCATTCGCGGTTCGACACGGCCGGCGACGCCCGCCGCCGCCGGCCGCGTCGCTCCGGACCGCTCGCGCCTGCGTTCCTAATCGACCCCGGTTTTCCGTCTCGGGAGACTTCGGGGACATCCGCCTCATTTGCCCTCGCGCCCCAGGATCGCTACATCCGCGCGAACCTCCCCATTCGACGAACTCCAAGGGCGAAACCGCACCTCATGGCGCAGCAATATATTTTCCAGATGCAGGGTCTGACGAAGACCTTTCCCGGCGGCAAGAAGATCTTCGAGAACATCTGGCTCAGCTTCTACAACGACGCCAAGATCGGCGTCGTCGGCGTCAACGGCTCGGGTAAATCCACCCTGCTGAAGATCATGGCCGGTCTGGACACCGAGTTCACCGGCGAGGCCAAGGCGGCCGACGGCGTCAAGCGCGGCTATCTGGAGCAGGAGCCCCAGCTGGATCCGGCCCTGAACGTCCGCGAGAACGTCGAGGCCTGGTGCGAGGAGAAGCAGTGGGTCAACCGCTTCAACGCCGTCGCGGCCGAGATGGCCGAGAACTACACCGACGAGCTGATGGAGGAGATGACCACCCTCCAGGAGAAGATCGACGCCGGCGACGTCTGGGACATCGACAGCCGCATCGAGATGGCGATGGACGCCCTGCGCTGCCCGCCCGACGACTGGTCGGTCGAGAACCTGTCCGGGGGTGAGAAGCGCCGCGTGGCCCTGGCCCGCCTGCTGCTGTCCAAGCCCGACATGCTGCTGATGGACGAACCGACCAACCACCTGGACGCGGAATCCGTCGCCTGGCTGCAGCACCATCTGGAGAACTTCCCCGGCTGCGTGATCCTGGTCACCCACGACCGTTACTTCCTGGATCAGGTGACCAAGTGGACGCTGGAGCTGGACCGCGGCAAGGGCCACCCGCACGAGGGCAACTACTCGTCCTGGCTGGAAGCCAAGCAGAAGCGCGTGGTGCAGGAGCAGTCGGAATCCGAGGCTCGCCAGCGGGCGCTTACCCGCGAACTGGAATGGGTGCGCTCCGGCGCCAAGGCCCGTCAGGCCAAGTCCAAGGCCCGTCTGGCCGCCTATGAGAAGATGGTGGCCGAGCAGGAGAACCAGCGCGGCGCCCAGACCCACGCCGTCATCCAGATCCCGCCCGGCCCGCGCCTGGGCAACGTGGTGCTGGAGGTCGAGGGGCTGCAGAAGTCGTATGGCGACAAGCTGCTGTTCGACAACCTGACCTTCAAGCTGCCGCCCAACGGCATCGTCGGCGTCATCGGCCCCAACGGCGCCGGCAAGTCGACCATGTTCAAGCTGATCACCGGCCAGGAGACGCCGGACGGCGGCTCGATCCGCGTCGGCGAGACGGTCAAGCTGGCCTATGTCGACCAGTCGCGCGACGCGCTGGATCCCAACAAGACCATCTGGGAAGAAATCAGCGGCGGCACCGACGTGATGCTGGTGGGCAAGCGCGAGATCAACTCTCGCGCCTATGTCGGATCGTTCAACTTCAAGGGCGGCGACCAGCAGAAGAAGGTCGGCCAGCTGTCGGGCGGTGAGCGCAACCGCGTGCACCTCGCCAAGACCCTGGCCTCGGGCGGCAACCTGATCCTGCTCGACGAACCGACCAACGATCTGGACATCGAGACGCTGCAGAACCTCGAAGAGGCGCTGGAGGAGTTCGCCGGCTGCGCCGTGGTAATCTCCCACGACCGCTGGTTCCTGGACCGTCTGGCCACCCACATCCTGGCCTTCGAGGGCGACAGCCACGTCGAGTGGTTCGAGGGGAACTTCGAAGCCTATGAGGAAGACAAGAAGCGTCGCCTCGGCGCCGACAGCCTGATCCCGCACCGGATCAAGTTCCAGAAATTCGGGCGTTAAGTCCGGTTCCTCAGGGGCCGCGCATACAGGCTGGACAACCTTCGCGGTTGGTGTCTGACTGCGCGGTTCCCCTGAGGACCAAGTACGAATGCCATCGAACCGCAGCGGCCATGTCCGCCTGAACTCCCACCCCGGTGGTGGGGCCACAACCCGCTTTCCGATCCACTGGGGCGCCGCGACGCCCGCCGAGCGGGGCCCGGTGATCGCCGGCGCCAATGCGGGCAGCGACCGCAACGCCATCGGCGCCCACGGCGGGGCCTATTCGCTGTATCGGGCGCTGGCGATCTCATCGGGGGCCATGAGCGGCCAGACGCGGCCGGACCTGACCGACACCTATCCGGTCTCGCCCGTCGGGCCGTTCGGCCAGTGGATGGATCCGAAGAAGATCGTCTCGCTCGATCCCTGGGGCCACATGGTCGCGGAGGTGTTCAAGGAGCAGATTTCGGACGGGCTCGACGTCCGTCCGACCATCGCCATCACCAAGGCCCGCCTGACCCTGCCCGAGATCAGCCAGGCCATCGACGCCGGCCGGCTGGAGATCGACGGGACCATCGTCCACGACAGCCACGACGTGGCCGTGACCAAGGCGGCGGTTGATCCGGTCTGGTATCTGCCCGGCATCGCCGAGCGGTTCGGGGTTTCGGAGACCGACCTGCGCCGCACCCTGTTCGAGGAGACCGGCGGGATGTACGCCGACCTCGTCACCCGGCCCGACATCAAGGTGTTCCTGCCGCCGATCGGGGGGATCACCCTGTATATCTTCGGCGAGCCGGAGAAGGTGGCGGACCCCAGCTATCGCCTGACCTGCCGCGTGCATGACGAGTGCAACGGCTCGGACGTGTTCGGTTCTGACATCTGCACCTGCCGCCCCTATCTGACCCACGGGATCGAGGAGTGCATCCGCGAGGCGCAATCCGGCGGCGCGGGCCTGATCGCCTATAACCGCAAGGAAGGCCGCGCCTTGGGCGAGGTGACCAAGTTCCTCGTCTATAACGCCCGCAAGCGTCAGCCGGGCGGCGACCAGGCGGCGACCTATTTCGAGCGCACGGAGTGCGTGGCGGGCGTTCAGGACGCGCGGTTCCAGCAGCTTATGCCCGACGTGCTGCACTGGCTGGGCATCACGCGGATCGACCGCTTCATCTCCATGTCGAACATGAAGTACGACGCCCTGGCCGGATCGGGCATCGAGATCGGCGAGCGGGTGCCGATCCCCGACGGCCTGATCCCCGACGACGCCTCGGTGGAGATGGAGGCCAAGAAGGCCGCCGGATATTACACCCCGGACGCCCCGCCGACCGCCGAAGACCTGACCCGCGTGGTGGGCCGCGACCTTGGCAAGTTCTGAAGCGGAGGCCGCGCGCGGCCTGCTGACCCCCGCCGCCGTCCGTGAGCGCGCGCATGAGATGCTGGCCCTCGGCGTCGAGGGAAAGCTGGAGCACTGGACGGTCGATCTGGATCGGCTGCCGGACACGGCGGCCTATGTCGCCCGGGTGATCCGGGACCAGTATCCGTCGCTGAAGGTGCCGTTCCACGCGCGCTGGCGGCATTTCACCGTCGACGGCGTGGACCTGTGGGGACCGGTGGCGGACAGCATCGACTGGCCCGACGCGGCGACGCGGGCGCGGACGGAGTTCGATCTGGCCATCGTCTCGGTGCTGCTGGATGCGGGGTCCGGGCCGGGTTGGTCCTATCGCGATGCGGGGACGGGCAAGACCCTGACCCGGTCCGAGGGGCTGGCGATCGCCTCCCTGCGGATGTTCGAGGCGGGGGCATTTTCCTCGACGCCGGACGATCCGTGGCGCGTGGATGCGGTGGCTCTGACCCTGCTATCCGCCGAGGATCTGGCCAAGGGATTCCAGGTGTCGGACGCGAACCCGCTGCTGGGGCTGGAGGGGCGCGCGGCGTTGCTGCGGCGGCTGGGGCGGCAATGCCTGGCCGAGTCGGAGCTGTTCGAGCTGGAGGACGGGCCGCGGCCCGGGGGTCTGGCCGATGTGCTGTTCGAACAGGCGGATGCGGATGACCGGCTGCCTGCGCCTGCGATCCTTGAGCTGCTGCTGAAGGCCTTCGGGCCGGTGTGGCAGGACCGGCTGACGCTGGGCGGGGTCGATCTGGGCGACTGCTGGCGGCATCCGGCTATGAAACGCGACGATGCGACGGACGGGCTGGTTCCGATCCACAAGCTGTCGCAGTGGCTGAGTTATTCGCTGGTCGAGCCGTTGCAGGAGGCGGGGCTGACGGTCACCGATCTGGACGGGCTGACCGGGCTGGCGGAATACCGCAACGGCGGGCTGTTCCTGGACATGGGCGTGCTGAACCTGCGCGATCCGGCGGATGCTGCGAAGGCCTGGCCGGTCAGCGATCCGCTGGTGGTCGGCTGGCGCTCCATGACGGTGGCCCTGCTGGACAGGATCGCGCCGCTGGTGCGGGCCGAGCTGGGTGTGACGGCGGAGGCCATGCCCCTGGCCAGCGTGCTGGAGGGCGGCACCTGGGCGGCCGGGCGGCGCGCGGCGGCGGAACGGCGTGAGGGCGGCGGCCCGCCGCTGAACATCCTCAGCGACGGAACGGTATTCTGATGGGAGGTCCCTCGATGAAGGGCGTGACGGTCGTTTCGCACCCGCTGGTGCAGCACAAGCTGACCCTGATGCGGAACAAGGACACATCGACGGCGCAGTTCCGGCGGTTGCTGCGCGAGATATCGACCCTGCTCTGCTATGAGGTCACCCGCGACCTGCCGCTGGAGCCGGTGGAGATCGAGACGCCGGTCGGGCCGACCACGGGGGTCAGGCTGGAGGGCAAGAAGCTGACGCTCGCGCCGATCCTGAGGGCCGGCGTCGGCCTGCTGGAGGGGATGCTGGACCTGGTGCCCTCGGCCCGGGTGGCGCACATCGGCCTGTACCGCGACCCGGAGACGCTGACGGCGTTCGAATACTACTTCAAGGCGCCCGAGGACGTGGCCGACCGGCTGGTCATCGTGGTCGACCCGATGCTGGCCACGGCCAACACCGCCGTGGCGGCCATCGAGCGGTTGAAGGAGCGGGGCGTGACCAATCTGCGCATGGCCTGTCTGGTCGCCTCGCCCGAGGGGATCGAGCGGCTGCGCGCCTATCACCCCGATGTGCCGATCTGGACCGCCGCCATCGACCAGCGACTGAACGAGCACGGCTATATCGTTCCGGGTCTGGGCGACGCGGGCGACCGGCTGTTCGGGACAAGGTAGAGCGTCCCTTCTCCCCTCGGGGGAGAAGGTGGCAGGCGAAGCCTGACGGATGAGGGGGCTCTCAAAGCTCGCTCATCTTCTGAAAGCCAGATTGAACTCAGGCATCCCCCTCATCCGGTCGCTCACGCGACCACCTTCTCCCCCGGAGGGGAGAAGGACGCCCTCACGGCCCTCCCCCACCAAGCGAACACGGGTCGCCAAGCGGGATCGCTTGGGCCATGGTGACGGTCGAGGGCCGGCGCGCATGGATGTCGATACGATCAAGGCGTGGATGTCAGAGCCGACGACCCTGTGGGTCGGCGGGCTGGTGCTGCTCGCCGCCATCGCCCTGACGCCTGCGCTGAGGGGCCGCCGCAAGCGCGTGGTCCCTGCCCGCTCCGCTGATCCTGTGCCCGCGTCCCCGACCGCGCCCGCCATCCCGGCGGCCATGGCGCCGCCGCCCCGCGCGGCCGCCCCGGAGAAAGTCATGACCAAGGCGTCCGACCTGTTCATCGCCTGTCTGGAGGAGGAAGGCGTCGAATACGTCTTCGGCGTTCCGGGCGAGGAGAACCTGGATTTCCTCGACAGCCTGTCGCGGAGTTCCAAGATCAAGCTGATCCTGACCCGGCACGAGCAGGGCGCGGGCTTCATGGCCTCGACCTATGGCCGGCATACGGGCAAGGCCGGGGTCTGTCTGGCGACGCTGGGGCCCGGGGCGACCAACTTCGTCACCGCCGCGGCCTATGCCCAGCTGGGCGGGATGCCGATGCTGATGATCACCGGCCAGAAGCCGATCAAGTCGTCGAAGCAGGGCCGGTTCCAGATCCTGGACGTCGTCGACATGATGCGACCGATCACGAAGTACACGCACCAGCTGGCGTCGGCGGACAATATCCCGGCGCGGGTGCGCGAGGCGTTTCGACTGGCCCAGGAGGAGAAGCCCGGGGCGACCCATCTGGAGTTCCCCGAGGACATCGCCCACGAGCAGACAACCTCGATCCCCATTCCCGAAAGCAAGGTCCGACGCCCCGTGCCGGACCACAAGTCGATCACCGCCGCCGTGGACCGCATCGCGCGGGCGAAGTCGCCGCTGCTGGTCATCGGCGCCGGGGCCAACCGCAAGCTGACCAGCCGGATGCTGACCGAGTTCGTCGAGAAGACCGGCATCCCGTTCATCACCACCCAGCTGGGCAAGGGGGTGATCGACGAGCGCAATCCGAAATACCTGGGCTGCGCGGCCCTGTCGTCCGGCGACTTCGTGCACCGGGCGGTGGAGACGGCGGACGTCATCATCAACGTCGGCCACGACGTGATCGAGAAGCCGCCCTTCTTCATGAAGCCCGGCGGATGCGAGGTGATACACGTGTCATTCCGCACCGCCGAGGTGGACCCGGTCTATTTCCCGCAGATCGAGGTGGTCGGCGACATCGCCAACGCCGTCTGGCAGATCAAGGAAGGCCTGGCCGCCCAACCGCATTGGGACTTCGCGGCGCTGGCCCGCTTCCGCGAGGCGGAGGTGCAGCATGCGGCGGCCGCGGTCGGCGACATGCGCTTCCCGGTCTATCCGCAGCATCTGGTGGATCAGGTGCGCAAGGCCATGCCGGACGACGGAATCCTGTGCCTCGACAACGGGATCTATAAGATCTGGTTCACCCGGAACTACCCGGCCTACATGCCCAACACCCTGCTGGTGGACAATGCGCTGGCGACGATGGGCGCGGGGCTGCCGTCGGCGATGGCCTCGGCCATGGTGTTCCCGGGCCGCAAGGTTCTGGCCGTGTGCGGCGACGGCGGCTTCATGATGAACAGTCAGGAGCTGGAGACCGCCGTGCGGCTGGGGCTGAACCTGACCGTGCTGATCCTGAACGACAACAGCTACGGCATGATCCGCTGGAAACAGGCGAACATGGGCTTCAAGGACTGGGGCCTGACCTACGGCAACCCGGACTTCGTCAAGTACGCCGAGAGCTACGGCGCCCACGGACACCGGGCGGGATCGGCGGAAGAACTGCCCGGCCTGCTGCGTCAATGCCTGGATACGCCCGGGGTGCATCTGCTGGAGGTGCCGGTCGATTATTCGGATAATGACCGCATCCTGAACCGCGAGATTCGTGAACTCAGCGCGGCCCTGTAGGTTCTAACTGTTCAGCCCCGCCGGAGCGCCCGATGCCGTCCCTGAAACCGACCTATCCGCTCTATCTGGCCAACGTCGCCCAGACGCCGAATACGGATCTGGAGGTCACAGACAAATACACCGGCGAGGTGGCGACGCGGGTCGCCATGGCCGATGCGGCGACCATCGACAAAGCTATCGCCGCGGCGGTCGAGGCGACCGAGCCGATGGCGCGGATGGCGGCCTATGAGCGGCAGGCGGTGCTGATGCACTGCGTCAGGCGGTTCCAGGAACGGTTTGACGAGCTGGCCTATGCCCTGTGCGTCGAGGCAGGCAAGCCGATCAAGGACGCGCGCGGCGAGGTGACCCGCCTGATCGACACCTTCCGCATCGCCGCGGAGGAATCCGTGCGCATGACCGGCGAGGTGCAGCCGCTAGACATCTCGGCGCGGGCCAAGGGGTATCAAGGGATGTGGAAGCGCGTGCCGATCGGGCCGTGCTCGTTCATCTCGCCGTTCAACTTCCCGCTGAACCTGGCAGCGCACAAGATCGCGCCGGCGCTGGCGGTGGGGTGCCCCTTCGTGATGAAGCCGGCGTCACGGACGCCGCTGGGGGCCATCATCATCGGCGAGATTCTGGCCGAGACGGACCTGCCGAAGGGCGCGTTCTCGATCCTGCCGGCGACGCGCGAGGGATCGGACCTGTTCACCACCGACGAGCGGCTGAAACTCCTGTCCTTCACCGGTTCGCCCGACGTGGGCTGGGCGCTGAAGGCCAGGGCCGGCAAGAAGAAGGTCGTGCTGGAGCTGGGCGGCAACGCGGCGGTCATCGTCGACAGGGACGCGGACCTTGAGGACGCCGCCAAGCGGATCATTTTCGGGGCCTTCTACCAGTCGGGCCAATCCTGCATCGGGGTGCAGCGCATCCTGATCCACGCCGACATCTATGGCCCGATGCGGGACCTGCTGGTGGCGAAGACGAAGGCGCTGGTAGCGGGCAACCCGCATGACGAAACCACCTTCATCGGGCCGATGATCGACGTGAAGGAGGCCGAGCGCCTCGACGGCTGGGTGCAGGAGGCGGTGGTGGCGGGAGCCACCCTGCTGTGCGGCGGCAAGCGGACCGGAGCGATGCTGGAGGCGACGCTGGTCGAGGGCGTCAAGCGCGGCCTGAAGCTGCGCGAGGAGGAGGCGTTCGGGCCGGTGGCGATCCTGTCCAGCTTCAGCGATTTCGAGGCGGCGCTGGCGGAGGTCAACGACTCGAAATTCGGGCTGCAGGCCGGGATGTTCGTGCGCGACATCCACAAGGTGATGCGGGCTTGGGATGTGCTGGAGGTCGGCGGCATCCTGGTTGGGGACGTGCCGAGCTACCGCGTCGACAACATGCCCTATGGCGGGGTGAAGGACTCGGGGCTGGGCCGCGAGGGGGTCAAGTTCGCCATGGAGGACATGACCGAAATCCGCAATCTGGTCATCCGCCAGCGGCCGACCGAACCGGCGCCGAGGGCCAAGGCCGAGCCCCCGGCCGAGAAGGCGCCGCCGCCGGAACCCGAGCCTGCGAAACCGGCGAAGAAGGGCTGGTTCGGGCGTTAGGCCCCCGGGACGCCCAAGCCCCGCGCCGCCTCATTGACCTGGGCCAGACCGGCGGCGTCGCCGGCGAGGCCTGAGCGGGCGTTGCGGAGCGCGGCGGCGGCGGCGGTGCGGTCGCCGAGGGTCATGCGGGAGCGCATCAGCCGGACCCAGCCTTCGGGATCACGGGGATTGGCGCGCAGCTTCTCCTCCAGCCCGTCGACCATGCCGCGGATCATGGCGTCGCGGTCGCCGGGCGCCATCTGCTGCGCCGCCGCGACCTGTTCGGCGTTGGGGCCGGGCATGGCGGCGCCGGTCGTGGCCACGGGCTTCAGGCGGGCCGAGATGTCAACGCCGCGCTCACGGGCCAGATCCTCGACGAAGCGGCGGACCTCGCCGACCCAGGGCGCGCCGGGCGGGGCCGAGTTGACGAGATCGATCCAGTCGGTCATGGCGCCGTCGGAGTCGCCCGACTGGTCTTTGAGCACCGCGAGGAAGTAGCGGGCGCGCGGGTCCTGCGGGTTGATGCGCAGCGCGGCGCGGAAGGCGGCCTCGGCCTCGGGCGTGACCCGGCCGCCGGCGGCCTGAATGAGGCTTTCGCCCTGGGCCGAGACATGGTCGGCGTTCTGGGGGTCCAGGGTCGCGGCGCGGCCGTAGGCGACGGCGGCCTCGTTGAAGGCGCCGGTCTGGAAGTAGGACCAGCCGAGCAGGCGCCAGCCCTCGGCGTCGTTCGGATTGGCCGAAAGCTGCTGTTGCAGCTGCAGGATCTGGCTCTGGATGTCGCCGCCGCCGGGGTGTTCGCCGGCGCCGGCCAGGGACTGGGCCTGCTGGGTCGCGGACGGCGCGCCCGGCTTGCCCATGAAGGCGTAGAGGCCGGCGGCGCCCAGCGCCACGCCGCCCGCCACGCCGAAGGCCAGCAGCAGCAGGGTGCGGTCTTTCAGCGGGCGCGCCGGCGCCTCGGCGTCGCGCGCCTCGGCCAGCATGCGGCGCTCGATCTCCAGTTTCAGCCGGGCGGCCTCGTCGGCGGTGACGGCACCGGATTTTTCCTGGGCGTCGAGCTCGGCCAGCTGGTCGCGGAGGATGCCGACGGCGCTGGCCCCCTGCCCCGCCGCGCCGCGCGGACGCAGCAGCGGTATGACCAGAGCCACGGCGGCCAGGGTGATGAGGACGGTCAGGACGATCCAGACGATCATGACTTGGGCGTCTCTTTCAGCAGCTTGGCGAGGCGGCGCTTTTCATCGGCGTCGAGCGGTTGGGGGGTGAGGGCGGCGGCGGTCGGCGAACGGCTGCGCCAGTAAAGGCCGACGCCGAGACCGCCGAGCAGGACGATAGCCAGCGGCCCGAGCCAGAGCAGGATGGTGTCCGCCTCCACCGGCGGCTTCAGCAGCACGAAGGTGCCGTAGCGGTCGACCAGATAGGCCAGGACTTCCTCGTCCGTGTCGCCGGCGACGAGGCGTTCGCGCACCAGCACCCGCAGGTCGGCGGCCAGCGGGGCGTCCGAATCGTCGATGGTCTGGTTCTGGCAGACGACACAGCGGACGACCTTGCTGATCTCGCGGGCGCGGGCCTCGAGCGCGGGATCCTTCAGCTGCTCTTCCGGCAGGACGGCGAAGGCTGGGCCGGCCATCAGGGTCAGGGCGAGGACTGCGGCGGCGAAACGCTTCATGGCTCGGCTCTCAGCTGCGCCATCAGGGGGGCGAGGGTCTTTTGCCAGACCTCGCTGTCGATGGGGCCGACATGGCGGTAGCGGACGACACCGTGCTTATCGATCACGAAGGTCTCGGGCGCGCCGGTGACGCCGAGGTCGATGGCGACCCGGCCCGAGGCGTCGTCGCCCACGCGGGCATAGGGATCGCCGAACTCCTTCAGCCAGGCGTCGCCCGCACCGGGGGCGTCCTTCCAGTCGAGGCCGTGGATGATGACGCCCTCCTGTGACAGGCGCATCAGGACCGGGTGTTCGATGCGGCACGAGACGCACCATGAGCCGAAGACGTTGAGCAGCATCGGCTCGCCGGTGAAGTCGGTCGAGGCGAGCGCGCGGCCGGGCACATCGGGGCGGGCGTCCGGCAGGTCGAAGGCGGGCAGCGGCTTGCCGATCAGCATGGACGGCAGGATCTTTGGATCGCGGCCGAGACCGATGAACAGGGCGATCGCCACCGCGATGAAGACGGCGACCGGGGCGATGAAGACCAGCCGCCTCATGCCGCCGCCCCCTTGGCCTTCGCCGGGGCTCCAAGGCGCAGGCGACGGTCGGACAGGGACGCCAGCCCGCCGAGCGCCATCAGGACCGCGCCGAACCAGATCCAGGCCACGAACGGGTGGTCCCACATGCGCACGGTGACGTGGCCGACGCCGTCGTTTTCGCCCACCGAGATGTAGAGGTTGCCGGTGATCCCGCCGCCGATGGCGGCCTCGGTCGTCTGGTTCTGGCTGGCCGGGAAGAAGCGACGCTCGGAGGTCATCTCGCGGGGGCCGTTGCCGCCCACGATGGTGAAGACGGCGCGGTCGGCGCGGTAGTTGGGGCCGACGATGGGCTCAAGCCGCTCCATGGTGATGGTGCGGCCGGCGAACTGGACCGTATCGCCCGGGGCCATGCGCTGGACGTGGTTCGTCTCGAAGCTGGACATGGCGGTGACGCCGACGGCGGTGACGCCGCAGCCCGCGTGGGCCAGGGCCACGGCCCAGACGGCCATGGGCGTGGTGCGGATCAGGGTTCCCGTCGTCTTCCAGTCGCGGCGCTCGAGCCGCCAGCGGCGCAGCAGGGGCATGGCCGAGGACGCGATCAGCCAGACGCCGATGGCGATGCCGAAGGCGGCCAACACCTTGCCGATGCCGAAGGCGCCCGCGCCGATGACGAGGGCGGCGCCTGCGATCAGCAGGGGCCAGCGCAGGCGCGTCAGCACTTCGCGCCACTGGTCCCGCTTCCAGTGCAGGATGGGGCCGAAGCCGACCAGCAGCAGCAGCGGCACGATCAGGGGGGTGAAGGTCAGGGCGTAATAGGGCGGGCCGACCGAGATGGCGTTGTCGCTGAAGATGTCGACGAAGACCGGATAGAAGGTGCCGAGGAAGACCGTGGCCGTGGCGGCGGCGAGGAAGAGGTTGTTCAGGGTGATGCCCGCTTCCTTCGACACCGGGCTGAACAGGGCGCCGGTGCGCATGGCCGGCGCGCGCCAGGCGTAGAGCGCCAGCCCCCCGCCGGTGGCCAGCACCGTGAACAGCAGCACATAGGTTCCGCGCGCCGCATCCACCGCGAAGGCGTGGACGCTGGTCAGGACGCCCGAGCGCACAAGGAAGGTGCCGATCAGGCTGAGGGAGAAGGTCAGGATGGCCAGCAGCAGGGTCCAGCTGATGAGCGCCCCACGCTTCTCCAGCACCAACGCCGAGTGCAGCAGGGCCGTGCCGAGCAGCCAGGGCATCAGGGACGCGTTCTCGACCGGGTCCCAGAACCACCAGCCGCCCCAGCCCAGTTCGTAATAGGCCCAGTGGCTGCCGAGCGCGATGCCGAGGGTCAGGGCGATCCAGGCGGCCAGAACCCAGGGCCGGACCCAGCGGGCCCAGGCGGCGTCGACCCGGCCCTCGATCAGGGCGGCGACGGCGAACGAAAACGCCGTCGAGAAGCCGACATAGCCGAGGTAGAGCAGCGGCGGATGGGTGACGAGGCCGGGGTCCTGAAGCAGGGGGTTCAGCTCGGCGCCCTGGACCGCCGCCGGGATCAGCCGCTCGAACGGATTGGAGGTGAACAGCGAGAACCCGAGGAAGGCCGCGCCCAGCATCCCCTGAATCGCCAGCACCCGCGACAGGAATGTCTCGCGCAGCGGCCTGCCGAACAGGGCCAGAGCGCCGCCGTGCAGGGCCAGGATCAGGGTCCACAGGACCATGGAGCCCTCATGGCTGCCCCAGGTGGCGGCGAGGCGGTAGGCCAGCGGCTGGGCCGTGTTGGAATGGCTGGCGACCAGCAGCATCGAGAAGTCGAGGCGCGCGTAGCCCCACATGATGCAGAAGAAGGCCGTGGCGACGAAAACCAGCTGAAGAACGGCCGCCATGCGGCCCATGGCCATCAGGGCGCCGTCGCCGCTATGCGCGCCGAAAAACAGGACGCCTGACTGCACCAACGCCAGGACGAAAGCCAGGATGAGGGCCAGATGCCCGACTTCCGCGATCATTGTTTCTTGAGGCTCCCGCTTGTGGGGTATTCCTTACCCGTGGCGACGGCTAATGGTAAAGTTGCCGAAACGTCGCGCGGGGGAGCGCGATGACCGGCAGGGGAGATCACGGGGGTGGTCTACAAGGTCGCCATCCTGGGCTCCGGCCCGGCGGGCCTGAGCGCGGCGGCCCATGCGGCCGCGCGGGGGATGGATCACGTCCTGCTGGAAAAGACCGACCGGCTGTCGGACACCATCTTCAAATACCAGCGCGGCAAGCACATCATGGCCACGCCGACGCAGCTGGTGCTGCGTTCGGACATCGATTTCGAGGCCGGCAAGCGCGAGACGATCCTCGACCGCTGGAACGAGCAGACGGTCAAGGCCAAGGTCAACGTCCGCTACAGCGCCGAGGCCGCATCGATCACGGGTCAGAAGGGCGATTTCGCCATCACCCTGACCAGCGGCGAGGTCATCCACGCCGAGACGGTGATTCTGGGCATCGGAACCCAGGGCAACCCCAATCGCCTGACCGTGCCGGGGGGCGACCTTCCCCACGTCCAGTACAGCCTCGATGACCCGACCGAATACGTGGACGAGCACATCACCGTCGTCGGCGGCGGGGACGCAGGGATCGAGAATGCGCTCGGCCTGATCGCCGATGCGGCACAGGGGAACGTCGTCACCCTGCTGAACAAGGGCATGGACTTCGCCCGGGCCAAGGAGGCCAACGTCAAGGCGCTGATGGATGCGCGGGACGCGGGGCGGATCACTGTGCTGGCGGGGTCGTCGCCGGCCTCGGTGGAGCCGGGCTTCATCATCATCGATACGCCCGAGGGGCCGACCACGATCCGCTGCGACCGGATCATCGCCCGGATGGGCTCGGCCCCGCCCCGTGCGGCGGTGGAGGCGATGGGGGTGCAGTTCACCAGCCCCGACCGCGAAGCCTTCCCCAGGCTGACCGAGACGTTCGAGAGCACGACGCCCGGCATCTATGTGATCGGGGCCTTGGCCGGCTATCCGCTCATCAAGCACTGCATGAACCAGGGCTATGACGTGGTGGAGTTCATCGCCGGCAACGCCGCGCTGAAGCCCGCAGACGAGCCGATCCTTGAGGCCAAGCTGAAGGGGCTGCCCGGCAACCGGTCGGTCACGGAATGGCTGGAGTTCCTGCGCACGCGGATCGAGATCCTGCGCGGCCTGTCGCCGCTGCAGATGCGCGAGTTCCTGCTGGATTCCGAGGTGCGCGCCTGCAAGACCGACGAGATCGTCTTCCAGAAGAACTCGATCGGATCGTCGATGTTCGGCATCGCCGACGGCTCGGTGAAGGTCGAGATCAATCCGAAGAACAAGTCGATCACCGTGCCGATCGGCACCGGCTCGATCTTCGGCGAGGTGGGGCTGATCTCCGGGCGGCGGCGCGGGGCGACCATCCGGGCGGCGGAGCCGGCGATCCTGCTGGAGATCCCGCGCAAGGCCGCGCTGCGCCTGATGGCCCAGAACAAGGAGGCGCGGGACACCGTCAACCGCATCACCACCGAGCGCCAGCTGCTGCAGATCTTCGGATCGGGCCTGACCCGCGACGACGTGGCCGAGGTTCTGGCCAGCGCGCAGCTGACCTCCATCAAGCCCGACGACCCGATCATCACCGAGGGCGAGGACGGCTACGACATCTACATCATCCGCTCCGGCTCGATGGTGGTGGAGAAGATGATCGGCGGAAGGCCGGTGTTCCTGTCCTACATCCCGGCGGGGTCCTACGTCGGCGAGATGGCGCTGATCGACGGCGGGCGGCGCAGCGCGACGGTGCGGGCGGCGATCCGGTCCGAGGTGGTCAAGCTGGACGGCGACCTGTTCCGGAAGCTACTGGCGAAGAAGCCCGAGCTGGAAGCCAAGATGCGCGCCGACATGACCGCGCGGCGCCAGATCAACAGCTACATCGAGGACCAGAAGGACCGGTTCTCGGGCGTGGTGGACATGTATTCCTCCGTTGCCGACTTCCTGGTCGACCAGGGCATCGGCGAGGCGACCGACGTGCTGCTGATCGACGAGACCCTGTGCGTCGGCTGCGACAACTGCGAGAAGGCCTGCGCCGACGTGCATGACGGCCTGTCGCGGCTGGATCGCGAGGCGGGGCGGACCTATGCGCACCTGCACGTGCCGACCTCGTGCCGGCACTGCGAACACCCCTACTGCATGACCGACTGCCCGCCGAACGCGATCCGGCGCGGGCCGGACGGCGAAGTGTCGATCGACGAAAGCTGCATCGGCTGCGGCAACTGTCAGCGCTACTGCCCCTATGGCGTGATCCGCATGGACTCGCCGCCGCCGAACCGGCCGGGCCTCTTGCCCTGGCTGCTGTTCGGGGCCGGACCGGGGCCGGGCGAGCCGGACGACGCCTGGAAGAAGGCAGCCAAGAAGAAATACGGCGAGACGCCCAAGGTCGCGATCAAATGCGACATGTGCGCGGGCAAGGACGGCGGGCCGGCCTGCGTGCGCGCCTGCCCCACCGGCGCGGCGATCCGGGTGTCGCCCGAGAACTTCCTGGCCGTCACGCGGTTGAGGGAGCGCTGATGGCCCCCGCCGCGCCCCGCAAGGGACAGAGATCGGACGCCGCCGTCCACGTGGGCTTCCTGCGCCATGCGGGGTTCAAGTGGTTGTGGATCGCGCTGGTCCTCAGCCTGATCGCGGTGGTCGGATATCTGTTCGCCGATGTGCAGCCGCGGCCGAACGGCGGCACCTGGTACGGCTATACGATGGGCACCATCGGGGCCGGACTGATCGTCTGGCTGACCTTCCTGGGCATCCGCAAGCGGGCGATCACGGACGGGGTCTGGTCGCTGAAGGCCTGGGTGTCGGCGCATGTCTATCTGGGCCTGGCCCTGACGGTGATCGCGACCCTGCACACCGGATTCCAGTTCGGCTGGAACATCCACACCCTGGCCTATGCCCTGATGATGCTGGTGGTGCTGTCGGGGCTGTACGGAATCTTCGTCTATGCGGTGCTGCCGCGCCGGCTGAGCTCGAACCGGCGCGAGACGACGCAGAAGCAGATGGTCGAGGCGATCCGGTCGCTGGACCGGCAGCTGAACGACGCAGCCCAGCCACTGAACCAGGCCCAGGCGTCGGCGGTGAATCTGTCGATCGAGGAAAGCCGCATCGGCGGCGGCTTCTGGCGGCGGCTGAACACCCGCCCCGGCGACTGCGGCACGCGGCGGGCCATCGCGAAGCTGTCGAGCCTGTCGCGCAACGCCACCGAGGCCGAGCGCACAGCGCTGGACACGGTCGGGCCGCTGCTGGACCGCAAGACCGAGGCGCTGCTGCAGCTGCGCCGCCACGTCCAGACGCGGGCCCTGCTCAGCGTCTGGCTGGGCATCCATGTTCCCGCCTCCATAGCCCTGCTGATGGCGCTGACCGCGCACATCGTCAGCGTCTTCATCTACTGGTGAGGCGCCGATGAGCATCGTTCTTCGCCAGATCACCAAGCGGGCCACGGGCGGCGAGATCGTGCGCGAGCGCGAGCTGGCCGACGGCGCCGTTCGCATAGGGCGGGGCGCGGACTGCGAGGTCCGCATTCCCGATCTGGCGGTCAGCCTGCACCACGCGACCCTGTCGCTGGACGGCGGCCGGGTGCGGATCGAGGCGGCGGGAAACCAACCCTTCGGCGTCGACGGCAAGTTCGTCCACTCGGCGACGGTGAAGCCGGCGGATGACGCGGTCCTGACGTTCGGGGATCACCGCCTGGCGGTCGGGGGCGACGCGGGCAAGGTCGTACTGACCCTGACCAAGGTCGAGGAAGCGGCGGCAGCGCACGGCGAACCGGACGCGGACGCCACGGGGTTCGCGCCGAAGCGCCAGATCCTGAGCAAGCGGCGGCTGGCCTGGGCCGGGTTCACGACCATCGCCCTGCTGTGCCTGGCCATTCCGGTGCTGTTCTTCACCGGGGCGTTCGACAGCAATCTGCTGCATCCGAAGATCGACGTGGACGCCCAGTGGTCGTCGGGGCCGCTGTCGAAGGCCCACGCCTTCCTCGAGGACGACTGTCAGGCCTGTCACACCCAGGCGTTCGTGGCGGTGAAGGACGAGACCTGCAAATCCTGCCACTCCGGCACCCAGAGCGCGGCGATGCTCCAACAGACCAACGCCCGGGTGCGGGCGGGCGGCAGCGCGGAAGACCCGTCCCTGATCGCCGACCACGCCGCGCCGACGCGCCTGATGTGGGCCACGCCGCCGCCGCGCGGGTTTGGGGACAGCGTCATCGCCTTCGCCCGCAAGGCCTTCAACCGGCCGGAACAGAGCTGCGAGACCTGTCACGTCGAGCATGTGGGCGATCCGCTGACGCCGCCGCGCGCCAAGCCGACGCTGCAGGAAACCGAGACCTGCACCGGGTGTCACACCGACCTGGACCAGCGGCTGAAGAACACCCCGCTGAGGAACGCGCCGAGCTGGCCCCGCCACCCGGAGATGAGCCCGCGCATCACGATGTCGGCCGCGCCGTTGCAGGTCCGTCGGGTGTCGATGGCCGACCGGCCGCGCGAGAGCAGCGGCCTGACCTTCCCGCACGACCTGCACCTGGCGACCGGAAACAGCGTGGCGCGGATGGCCCGGACAATGGGCAAGGCGGGGGCGAGCGGGGCGCTGGACTGCGCGTCATGCCACGTGGCCACGCCGAACGACACGGGCTTCAAGCCGGTGGAGATGGAAAGCGCCTGTTCGTCCTGCCACTCGCTGGGCTTCGCCACGGCAGGGGGCATACGCCAGATGCCGCACGGGGATGTCGGCCAGCTGGTGTCGTTCCTGTCGTCCAGCGGACCGCCGGTGACCGGGGCGCGGGGCCAGACTCCGCGGCGGCGGCCGGGTGATGCCGTCGCGGCGCGTTCGGGCGGGCGTGGCGGCGGGCTGAGCGCGGTGCAGCGAATGCGCGGGGCCTTCTCGCCCGGCGGATCCTGTTACGACTGCCATACGGTCTCGAGCGGCGATCAGGGCTACGCCATCGCGGCGGTGCATCTGGCCGACGCCTGGCTGACGCGCGGGGCGTTCGATCACCGGACCAAGGAGCACCGGCTGGACCGCAACGGCCAGCCGAACTGCGGAACCTGTCACAATGCGGCGCAGTCGAGCGACGCGCGGGACGTTATGCTGCCGCCGCTGGCGACGTGCCAGAGCTGCCACGGCAAGCCGGCGACCCAGGCCCTGAATTCGGCGACGGTGTCCGCGCCCGCCAATTGCTCGACCTGCCACAGCTATCATGCGCCGGCGCGTCCGGTTCCGGTGGCGCCCGGCGGGCGGCGCGAGCCGTCAATCATGGACGACCGCGTCCCGGCGCGGCGCGGACGCGTAGCTGTCAGGCGAGGGTCGAAGACTCCCGTTCGCTGATTCCGGTTGCGGACAGTTTTTCGGGGGCTAGGGTTAACGAGACCAAGGGGGAAGGGCCGCATGGCCAGGGGCTGGGGACTGTTTGGCGGCAAGAGCGGCGAGCCTCGCAAGGGGCGCGTGAACGCCTTCATGGCCGCCCTGCCCGGGCTGGTCGTGACCCTGCTGGTCCTGCTGATCCATGTGCTGCAGCCGGCGGTGCTGACAACGCTGGGCAATGTGGTGTTCGACTCCTATCAGCGGATGTGGCCGCGCCCGTATGAGGATGCGGGCGTGCGGGTCGTCGACATCGACGACGAGACCATCCGCCGGCTGGGCCAGTGGCCGTGGCCGCGCACCCAGACGGCGCAGCTGACCCAGAAGCTGGCCGACGCCGGGGCCGCGGTCATCGCCTACGACGCTGTCTATTCCGAGCCGGACCGCACCTCGCCCGCGCGGGTGGTGGAGATCCTGCGCCAGAACCCGGCGGCGACCGGCGATTACAGCGAGATCGCCGCCCTGCCCGACCACGACAAGATTTTCGGCGACGTCATGGCGACGACGCCGACAGTCGCGGGCTACTTCCTGACGCGGCAGAAGAACGACGCGCGACCGGTGGAGGCCGCGGGCGTGGTGGTGTCGGGCACGCCGCCTCTGGACGCCCTGCCCGCCTTCGCAGGCTCGATCCCGACCCTGCCGGTCATCGCCGGGCGCGCGCCGGGCGCAGGCTTTGTCAGCATCATCGGTGACCGCGACGGCATCATCCGCGCCGCGCCGCTGCTGGCCCGGATCGACGACCGGATCGTGCCGTCCCTGTCGCTGGAGGCCCTGCGCGTGGCCCAGGGCGCCGGTTCGATCATGGTTCGGTCGACCGACGGGTCGGGCCAGGTCTCGGCCGGTCAGGTCGGCGTGGTCGCCGTGCGCACCGGCGACTTCGAGGCCCCGACGACCTGGAACGGCGAGCTGTGGATGCACTTCACCCGGGACGTGCCCGAGCGGATCGTGCCCGCCTGGCGCGTCCTGACCGACGACCTGCCGCCGGAGGAGATGAAGCGTTTGTTCGAAGGGCAGATCGTGTTCGTCGGGGCGGGCGCCGTGGGTCTGCGCGACCTGATCTCGACGCCGATTCGGGAACGCGAGCTGGGCGTCATCGTCCATGCCCAGGCGGCCGAGCAGATGATCCTGGGCAAGTTCCTGTCGCGGCCCGACTGGGCGCTAGGGATGGAGCGAGTGCTGCTGGTGCTGCTGGGTCTGACCCTGTCGTTCCTGGGGCCGACGCTGGGGGCGGTGCGGAACGGCATCGTGGCGGCGGTGGCCCTGATCGGGATGCTGGCGGCGAGCTGGTTCTCGTTCCGCTACGCCGGGCTGCTGCTGGAGCCGACGATCCCGGCCCTGACCGTGGCGGGGGTCTATACGGCGGTGACGTCGCTGTCGTTCTGGCGCGAGGAGAAGAGCCGCGCCTATATCCACGACGCGTTCGACAAATATCTGTCGCCCGAGCTGGTCGACCGCATCGCCGCCGATCCGGGCCAGCTGGAGCTGGGCGGCGAGGAGCGCGACATGACGGTGATGTTCAGCGACATCCGCAGCTTCTCGCGCATCTCGGAGAAGATGCCGCCGCAGCAGCTGATCGCCTTCCTGATCGAACTGCTGACGCCACTGACCGACGCCCTGCTGGCGCGCAAGGCGACGCTGGACAAGTATATCGGCGACGCGATCCTGGCGTTCTGGAATGCGCCGCTGGACGACCCGGACCAGTACGCCAATGCGGCCCACAGCGCGCTGGACATGATCCGCGAGATGCAGGCGCTGAATGCGCGTCAGGGCGGGCTGGTGGGGCCGTGGCCGGGCGATGTGGCCATCGGCATCGGCCTGAACGCCGGACGCTGCTGCGTCGGCAACATGGGGTCGAAGCGACGCCTGTCCTATTCGCTGATCGGAGATGCGGTGAACCTGGCCTCGCGGCTGGAGGGGCTGACCAAGGTCTATGGCCTGCCGATACTGATGGGCAACAAGCTGGCCGAGAACATCCCCGAGTTCGCGGTGATCGAGGTGGACGCCGTGCGGGTGGTGGGCCGCGACGCGCCGGAGCGGATCCACGCCCTGCTGGGTCGCCCGGAGGACACCTCGGACGAGGGGTTTGTCGCCTTGCGTGACAACTTCGCGGCCATGCTGACCGCCTACCGCGCGCAGGACTGGGATGCGGCCGGGGCGGCGCTGGCCAGGGCGAAGAAGGCCGGTGATCCGTTCGGGATCGACAAGCTGGCCAACCTCTATGAGACCCGCATCGCCCGCTTCCGCGAGACGCCGCCCGGCGCCGAATGGGACGGCGTCTTCGAAGCCACCGAGAAGTGAGGGAGACGCTTCGATGCTGATCGCCCAGATCACCGACATCCACCTCGGCTTCTCCAAGGGGGGCGGGTTCGAGGACAACGCCAAGCGGCTGCGCAAGACCATCGACGCCCTGCTGTCGCTGACGCCGCGGCCGGACATCGTCATCGCCACCGGCGACCTGTCGGACCACGGCGACCTGCCGTCCTACAAGCGGTTGAAGCGGTATATGGCGCGGCTGCCCATGCCGGTATTCTATCTGATGGGCAACCACGACAAGCGGGATGTCTTCCTGTCGCTGTTCCCCGGGACGCCGACGGCGGACGGCTTCATTCAATACGCCATCGACGACTGGCCGCTGCGCATTCTGGTGCTCGACACGCTGGAGAACGGGCGGCACGGGGGCGGTTTCTGCGAGACGCGGGCGGCGTGGCTGGAGGCGCGGCTGGCAGAGCAGCCGGACAAGCCGACCCTGCTGGCCCTGCACCATCCGCCATTCGATACCGGCGTGGAGTGGATGAACATCGGCCCGGACGAGATGTGGGCCAAACGGCTCGGCGAGGTGGTGTCACGCCATCCGCAGGTGGTGGGCGCGATCTGCGGCCATGTGCACCGGGTGATCATCTCGGCCTTCGCCGGCACTGTGGTGCGGGTCTGCCCGTCGACCCAGCCGCAGGTGTGTCTGGACCTGGGGACCATGGATCTGGAGCGCCCGGACGAGCGGCCGATGATCGTGGCGGGACCGCCCGGCTTCGGCGTCCACCGCTGGACCGGTAAGGCGCTGGTCAGCCACTACTCCGACACCGACGAGCAGCTGAAGCACAAGATCCTGGCGCGCTATACGCCCAAGATGCAGGGCTTCATGAAGCACCTGGCCCACGAGCGGGCGCAGGGTTCGGGCGGGGGTGGCGGGGACCACCACTAACCCGTCTCACCGACCCGCGATCCAGTCATCCATGCGGACATTGTCGGTGACCCGGAACACGGCGCCGTCGGGGCCGCGGAACAGGCGCTCCATTTCCGTACGGTTGAACGGGCGTGAGCCCAGGCGGCCGGTGACGGCGATCTGGTGGCCGGTTTCGTCGACGGCGCGGTCGCGGTCGAGGCCCTTGGAGATAGCCAGAGCGGGGCTGCGCGTGCGGGCCCAGGCGATCAGCTCGGGGCGCGGTTCGGGCGAGAAGCCGTAGAAATTCCGCTGGCTGTCCGGGCTGGTCAGCTGGATCACCTTCAGGCCGTTGCGGCCATCGGCGACATAGGCGAACAGGCTGGCGTTGGTGGAGCCGACGATGACGTCCTCGGCGTCGTTCAGCTGGCCGTCGAAGGTGACCGTCTGGAACAGACTGGGCTGACGCGGGCGCTCCACATCGATGATGGCGAGCCCCTGCCCCTTGGCCGCGACATAGAGATACGTCCGGGCGACGTAGAGGCGGCGCGCGTCGGCGAGCGGCACATGGGCGCCCTCGATCACCGTCGGCCGGGCCATGTCGGTGACGTCCAGCACGCGGACGCCCGTCGCGTCGGTGACGAACAGATAGCGGAACTGCATCGCCGAGGCGCGCACGTCACGCAGGGGCACGGTGGTGACGTGGCGGGGACGCAGCGGATCATCGAGATCGACCACCACCAGCCCGGCGCCGGCGGCGATGTAGGCGTAGTGGCCCGCGAGGGTGATGTGCCTGGCGCCGCGCAGGACGCCCCCGGCGTTCCAGGTGACGGCGCGGCTCAGGCGGTTGTTGCGCGGATCGCCGTCCGCCAGCGTATCCACGTTGACGAGGATCAGCCCCTCCTCCGCGTCGGTGATGACGGCGTAGTGGTAGATGGGGTGGAAGGCCTGTTCGAGGTTCTCGGTCCGCATCCGCTCGGTGTTGCGGGTCGGCGCGATGGGCTGGTTGGTCGGCAGGGCCATGCAGGTGGCGTTCCTGGACGCCACATGGGTGTCGTGACCCAGAGGCGAGAAGGGCGCGGTGACGATGCGTTCGGACACCCCCTTGTTGCCGATATTGGCGACGTCGAAGACGCGGAAGCCGCCCGTCCCCTCGGCCACGAACATGTACTCGCCGCGTAGTTGCAGGCACTGGGCCGCGCCGTCGGTCTGCTGGTGGGTGTTGACGATCTCCTCCAGCGGCCGCGTCTCGCCGGAGCCCGAGCCGTCGAAGGTGGAGCCGCGCGTCCAGTCCTTCAGCTCCCGCCCGTTCCTCTCGACGTGCATGCGGTAGTAGTCGGGATAGGCGTAGCGTTGCAGGTATGAGCCGAACACGGCCTGCGGCTCGCCCCACTCGGTCACGCGGATGGCGTCAAAGCCGTCCTGCAGTCCGACCCAGGCGTGCAGGCCGACGAAGTTGACGGTGTTGGTCCCGAGCAGCAGCAGCTGGGCCATGATGGCGTTGTTGTCCTCGGCCTCCGACACGTGACAGTCGGTGCAGGTCTTGGTCTCGGTCTTGCGCACCGTGTGCGGGAAGTGCGGGGCGAAGGCCTGGCTGGAGAAGCCGGACGCCGCGATCGGCGGCTGCTGCACATAGATGCGTTCGCGGTTGATGTTGGTCGACGACAGGACCAGCGCGGAAGAGGACCGCATCGGGGCGATGATGCCGCCCTTGGATGTCTGGTGCCGGCCCAGCTGGAACATGTCGTCGCGGGCGATCTGGGGGTTGTAGGTGGCGAAGTTGCGCGCCGTGCCGCCCTCGGCGCGGTGGCTCTCCGTCATCCAGTTGGCCTCGACCGGCAGGTGGCAGCCTCCGCACGACGGCGTCCACGAGGTATGGCAGGTGAAGCAGGCCATCTCGGCGTCGTTGTGGGCCAGATCGCCCTCGGGCACGCCGGGGCCCCAGGCCATGGGCGACAGGCCGGTTCCGGGCCGCGACATCTGCTTGGCGCGGGCCGCCAGCGGATTGAAATTCGGGCTTGAGCGGTCGACCACATCGGCGACCAGCGACACCTGCCATTCCAGCGTCGGATCGACGATGGAGCGCTGGATCAGCACGCGGCGGCCGTCCCGCTCCAGCCATTCGAAGCGGCGCTGGCCGTCCGGGTTGCGGATCAGGGTCAGGTCGGTGCCGTCCGGCGGGGCGGCGGGACCGGAAGTGCGCAGCGTCGGCAGGGCGCGGCTGGTGCCATGGCAATCCTTGCAGCCGATCTCAACGGCGGCGGCGACCTCGCCCATGATCAGGCCGGAGCCGTGGCTGTCCTGCGAGAAGTGGCAGTCGGCGCACTGCATCCCCTTCTCGGCGTGGATGTCCATCATGTGCACGGTCTTGCCGGGATTGGTCCCCGGCGGGACGAACTCCGGCTCGCCCTCGCGGCGCCATTTCTCGGGGTCATCGGGGTCGACGATGTTCCCCTCGGCGTCGAGCAGATTGCCGTGGCGGTCGCGCTTGAACACGCCCCGGAAGTTCCAGCCGTGGCCGTGATAGTCGGCGAACTGGGTGTCGCGCAGCGTCGGGTTCAGGTCGTAGACGTTGCGCATGAAGTCGAGGTTCGACCACAGGCCGTAGGGGGCGGCACCTTCAGGATTGCGCGCGTTGACCTCGCGGACTTCCTCCGCCGTCGGATATTTCTGCTCGGCCGGCCACATGGACGGAGCGTCGGCCTCGTAGTCCCACATGGTGTAGCCGAGGTAGGAGTTCAGGAACATGTTCGGCTGGTGCATGTGGCAGTTCATGCACTGGGACGTCGGGATGGCGCGGCTGAAGACGTGCCTGATCGGGTGGCCGGATTCCTCGCGGTCGATGGTCGGATCGACTGTCGCCGACTGGCCGTCGCGGCCGTGCTGGGAATAGCCCAGGCTGTGCCGGGGCTCGCGGTCGTTGGCGTAGATGATGTGGCAGGATGAGCAGCCCGAGGAGCGGTAATCGCCCGGCTGGTCATTGGTGCCCATGAACCAGGTGTAGGGGTCGTTCAGGCGGGTTTTGTGGATGTTCAGAACCGGCACGGCGATGCGCAGACCGGTGCCGGGACCCCGGTTCGACTGGCGGATGTCGGGACGGCCGGGCTCCTCCAGACGCTGTGTCAGGCCGGTGGAGTTGGGCAGGCCGATCTCGGGGAACAGGCTGTTGATGTTGCGCCCGCCGCGCTCGAATACGCGGAAGATGTCGCCGGGGGGCGTCACCTGCCAGGTCGGCAGGGGATAGAGGACCGGAAGGGCGCCGCGCGCCGCCTCCTCCGCCGAAACCGTGCCGGGGGGATCACCTGGCGACAGCAGCCGCGCCGGCTCGCCCTCGGGCGTATAGGCCTCGCCGATGATGTAGCGTTTGAAGGGCAGGATGCCGTTGTTGTAGCTGGCCCCGCCGAAGAACATGGCCCCGGTGGCCATCAGCGACCGCTCATTGGCCTCGATCAGGGCCATGTGGCAGGCGCCACAGGCCTGACGCGCGACGCGGTAATCGCCCGGATTGACGAACCGGATGAACTCCGGCGCCTCGCGGTTCAGCAGGGTGTAGCTGCGTTGCGGATTGGCCGAGCTGGGGGAGTGCCAGCTTTTGGGATAGCGCGGCAGGACGTGGGCGCGGTCGCGCACCGCCTCATAGGCTGGATCGTCCTTCGACAGGCCCGGCGTGATGGCCGGATTGGCGTCGCCGCCGTGGCAGTCCGTGCAGCCGATCACCACCGCCGGCGAGACGTGCATCGTCATCGAGTCCGTGTCGGTGTGGCAGCTCATGCAGCCGGCGCTCTTGGCGCGGGCCTGTTCCGGCGTCTGTTCCGCGGGGGCCGGCGGGAAGTGCGGATAGGTGCGCGGGACCGGAACCTCGTCCTCTTCCGCGCGCACGGTCTGGACCGACAGGACACCGGCCACGACGACGGCCAGGAGCGCGAGCGCCCCCATTCCCCACCGCCTGACCGTTCCCCCGAACATGCCCCGCATCCCCCTAGAAGCTCAGTGTCGCATTGAGCAGGACGGAATAGTAGCGGTCGTCCCGTCGTGAATCCGTGAACAGGTCGCCGAAGCCGTCGCCGGGCTCGAACACCGCCGCCGAGCCCCGCAGGACCACGTTCTGGGTCATGTAGGGCCGCCAGACGGCGCCGACCGACACGTCGAAGCCCAGGTCGGTGGGGATCGAGCCCTCGTTGCGCAGCACCTGCACCGTCGAGGTGTCCTCGAACCAGATGTGGTTCAGGTTGCCGACCACCTTCAGCTCAGGCGTGAGATCGAAGTCGGCGCCGATGCCCAGCAGGACCGTGCCGGGATTGTTGAAGTTCGACTGCCCCTCTTCCTTCGACGACCTCAGGGTGTTGAGAACGCCGTTGCGGCCATTGATCGAGATGGCGCGGCCGCCGCCGGCGAAGGGGATGGTCTGGCGGACCCAGTAGCTGGTGTCGGCGCCGGCGAACTGGGGGTTCTCGAAGATGGCGTCGAAGCCCTCCTCGACATTGTCATAGGGATCGCTGTCGCCCGAGGCGTAGAGGAAGGACCCGCGGAAGCGCATCCAGTCGAGGTCGAACGACGGCTCGGCGGCGAAGAAGAAGGCGCGGATGTCGGCGGGCTGGCTGGTGAAGACGCTATTCCGGTCCTCGCCGAAGACACCGTAGGTCGTGGCCGACAGGTTCATCCGCCCCCAGCGGCCGTCGGCGCTGTAGCCCACATAGACGGCGTCGTAATCGCGGGGCCTGAGGTCGCCGATCAGGGCCGGCCGCACCGGGAAGCCGTTGTCGTCAATCTGGACGTCGTCCGCCTCGCGGTTGCGGTTGTAGATCAGGGTCAGTTGCGAGGTCAGGCCGGGGACCAGGAAGTCCTGGCGGTAGACGTTGGCGATGAAAACCTGATCGTCGCGGATCGGCTGGCCGATGTCGTTGAGGCCGGAGTTGGTGTCCTTCTCGACCCGGGCGAAGGCGGCCAGGTTGTACTGGATGCGGTTGTTGTCGCGGTTGCCGAACAGGCGGACGCCCAGCTGGTTGTCCTGGAACAGGAAGCCGCGGAAGTCGGCGTTGAACGGCTGGATGCCGACGCGGATCGAGTCGAAGTCGTAGCGGGGCGAGACGTTGCGCAGGTGGTAGTCGATGAAGGCTTCCTGCACGCCGATGAAGCTGTCCTCGCGCTCGCTCTCGCGGCTGGGAATGACCGACAAGACGCGGCGCTCGGGCACATCGACGTAGGAGATGTTGGCGGCCAGGGCGAGGCGCGCCTCGATCTCGGGCGGTTTGAAGGCGGTCGAGCCCTGGATGTAGGCGATGCCGGCGACGAAGGTCTGGGACACCACCAGGCTGTCGGCCCGACCGAAGACGTCGAGGCTGCCAGGATTCTCGGTCGTCTGGACGCCGACGGGTACGGGGAAGGAGCGCGGCTCGATCACCGTGTCGGAGATGGCGGTGACGGCGATGAACTTGTCATCGCTGCCCCACAGCGGGCGGTCGCCCTTGAGCGTGTTCTGGTTGTAGGGGTCGAACCAGCGTTCGTGGACGCCCACCTCCTCGATCAGCCGCCAGCGGTCGGGGATGGGCAGGTGGTCGGTGGGGAAGGCCTCGGGCGGCGGAGCGCGCACGGCGCCCTCGTTCCGCTGGACAACCGGGTCGGGATAGGTCTCGACGCGGCCGGGGCGGCGGCGCCAGGGCAGCCAGTCGAAGGGATCACGCGCCTGGGGCCGCGGGTCGGGCGCGGGCGGCGGCGTCTGCTGTGCCGGGGGCGGGTCCTGGAAGGCGATGATGATCGTCTTGGTCTCGACGAACCGTGGCGGCGCGGTGACCACCACTTCGTCCAGCAGGGCCGGGTTCATGGCCGCCTCGCGCGCGACCATGGCCAGCTCGATCGAGACCAGCGGCGCCGTCTGCGACCAGGCGGCCGTGGCGAACAGCGAGCTCAGCGCCGTGGCCAGCAGCAGGCGGGACTTGCGCACCCGCGTCACCGCTAGAGCCCCTGGCAGACGTTGTTCGCGGACGAGTCGAGATAGGGCGCGAACGGGCAGCTGACATACCGCAGGCGGGTCGAGCCGCCCGGCTGGGTCACCACGATCTGGTCCGAGCGGATGGCGACGTCGGCCTGACGGAAGCCGCCGACGCGGACGGCGGCGTTGTTGAGGCCCAGGAACGAGATCATGTCGTCCTGGTCGATGCCGTCGCCGGACACGCCGATGCCGCCGACAAGCGTGTTTCCGCGATAGATGGGCACGCCGCCGGGGAAGATCTGGATGCCGTTCTGCAGCCGGTTCAGGCCGGCGCGGGCGTCAGGGATGGCGCTGCACCGGTTGGGGGTGTCGGGGGAGCCGCTGGAGACATGGGCCAGATGCTGGCCGAGGTTGGTCAAAACCAGCGCCGACTGCAGACCCGTGGACAGTGGGCTCCATTGGGTGATCGGCCGCGACAGGGGCCCGTTGGGACGGCCGACCTCTCCGTCCGGGAAATAGGGCCGCGACAGGTTGCCGACGGCGCGGGCCGAGAAGGCCGTGGCGCCGTTCAGGGCCGTGGGGTTGCCGAGGAAGGTCCGGGTCGCGGGCACGAAGGACCGCACATCGGCGCTGGGGTCGCCCAGCAGGTCCTGCGCCGCCTCCGGATTGCTGAAGAAGGCGGCGGTGCGGGCCTTTTGCAGCGACACGTCGATGCCGAAGACGGGTGCGTCGGGCGAGCGGATGACGCCGAGGATGGCCCCGTGGCTGTCGACCACCGAGATCGAGACCTGGGCTCGGCTGTCCAGCGGGTTGCGGATCTGGGCCCGGCTGCGGCGCATGACAGCGAAGGCGTCCTCCAGCAGGGCGCGGACCTCTGCGGCGCTGAGCGGCGTGCCGACATCGGCGGCGTCGCCACCGGCGGTCGGCGGATAGCGCGGATTGCCCGAGCCGTCGGTCAGGACATAGGCGTCCGGGTCGCTGTATTCCGTCGTCGTGGCGTGGCGCACGCCGGAGGCCTCGGCCCCGAAGGTGGAGCCTGCTAGGGCGCCGCCGCCGGGATAGTAGCCGTTGACCGCCGTGTAGCTGCCCGTGCCCACCGGGAGCGCGGACACCGACGGCGCGCTGGCGGGGTTGGACAGGAAACCGGCCGAGGTGGCGTCGCTGTAGCGCAGGCTGGTGCCGTCGACGAAGATGCGGTTGGCGCGGATCTCCACGGCGGCGTCGAGGCCGGTGGTGGCGGCGAGCGCAATGAACTCTTCCGCGTCGCTGTCGGTGTCCAGAACATTGGTGTCGAAGCCGTAGTCGCCGTCCGCCATGACGCCGACGCCGCCGACCAGCACGCCGTTCTTGTAGAGCGGGAAGCCGCCCGGATCGGCGGCGAGACCCAGGGGCGAACGCTTGGGGCCGACCAGAGCCGTGGGGCCGCCGCCGGGGACGAAGCGGCGCGACAGGTCGGAACAGGGCAGCTGGCTGAACTGAACCCCGAACAGGGGGCCGCTTTCCAGGCCGACCGTCGTCGGGGCGGGCGGGAAATGCTGCTGCACGATCATGCTGGCCGTGCGGGTGGAGAAGGCGTTTCCGGCCGAGGACAGATAGGCGCCGGTCACGGCCTTGGCGATGGCGCCGGCGGCGGCCGGGGCGACCACGCCCTGAACATCCAGATTGCCGGACGGCCCGGCGCGCAGGGTCATGGTCGAGGGCGCGCCGGACATGGAATAGACAGCCAGCACATTGCCGACACGATCGGTGACGGCGATCACGGACGGGCGGGCGCGGGCCGTGGCCTCGGCAATGGCGCGGCCAATCACGGCCTCGACCTCTGCGGTGGTCAGGGACTGCGCCCCGAGAGCCGGATAGACCGAGACGGGACCGCCGCCTCCACCGCCGCCGCCGCCTCCACCGCCGGACGAACCGCCGCCGCCCCCGCCGCAACCGGCGAGGACGAGCGCCACCGCGCCGATGAAGCAGGCGGTGATCTTGAGCCGCCTCATGTCGCCCGCTCCACGGCGGCGTCGATGCGGCGCATGGCCTGACGGAAGGCGTCGGGGCGGTAGCTGTTGGGATCGCGGACCGCGCGATAGGCGGCCTCAATGTCGGGGCGCATGGCGGCGGCTTCACCGCTGGAGATCGCGCCCTGTGACGCCAGCGAGGCCAGCAGGGTGTCGACCGCCATCACCGCCTGAACGCCGCCGGAATAGTCAGTGTAGCGCGGGGTGATGGCGTCGCTGAGCACCGAGCGCAGAATGGCCAGGGTGTCACCCCGGCTGAAGCCCCGCGCGCCCAGCAGGTTGGACAGGTTGCGGGTCGAAGCAGCGAGCGTGCGGGCGGCGCTGACCGAGGCCTCACGCCCGTTGGCCATGGCGGCGTGGAAGGCGCGGCTGTCGGACTGGAACCGCTCGGCGGCGGCGGGCGACAGGGTGCGCGCGGCGGCCGTCAACAGGATCATGTTCTCGTCGTTGAACGGCGGCATGCCCCAGGGGATGGGCCGTCCCGGGTTCGACTGGAACCGCACGGCGGGGTTGGGATCATCGCTGATCGGCCGGTGGCAGCTGTGGCAGTCGAAGAAGTAGAACTCGGGGAAGACGCCGTCCTGGCCCCGGTCAGCGCGGGCGAACAGGGTCAGGGACCGCTCGAGCGCCATGGCCTGCCCCACGGCCCAGATATTGGCGCCGCCATAGACCGACTTGCGGGCCGTGTAATCGGCGTCGACGTCGTGGTGGCGCTGGAAGGCGTTGAACAGGTCCAGTTCGAAGGTCAGGCGCGGGTGGCCGGCGCTCATCATGCGGTGGCTGACGAACTGGTTGGGGTTCTCGCTGCCGAGGTGGCAGTCGAGGCAGGTGGAGGCCAGCACGCGGGGATCATCGAGCGCCTTCATGCCCCGGGCGACGTTGTCGGCGTGGGAGGCGCCGGTCGTGTGGCTGGCCAGCCAGCCCTCGGACGAGCCGTGGCAGCTTTCGCAGCCGACGCCGTCGGAAAGCTGATAGCGGCCGCCGCGGCGGATGGCGGGGGCGTCGGCGTGACAGCCGAGACAAGCGGGAGCGGACGAGGCGCGGCCGATGCCCATGCGCTCGGCGATGCGCTGGGCCCAGGCGCCCTCAAGGGTGCGGTAGGCGCGGCTGTGGGCGCCGGCGGAGCTGGATGGATCCTGCCACACCACCAGCTCGTTCTGACGCACGACGGCGCCGTCCGGGGCCTGACGCCCGTGGCAGGTGGAGCCGGCGCAGGTGGCGACGCCCTCGCGGATCTGGGCTTGCGCGAGAGGGGCGCTGAACAGGGTAAGAGTGACGGTCAGGAGGGCCAGCAGGACCAGGCCGGGGTGCAGGTTTCCGGCGGCCGATGCGGGTGCATCGCCACGGCTTGCGCCCGGTCTGATCGCGAGCGCTGGGCTCACTGGAATTCCCCCGTTTCGGCGGCGTGATAACCGCCGCCGTCTCCCCTGACGCAGACTAGCACTCTTGCCCGTCCGGCCCAACTTCCGAAAGCGCCGTTACCCCGCAGGCGAGCGGGGTCGCCGGATCAGCCGGAAAACACGCCTGAGAGGCGAACGGTCAGCCCGGACCCTGGATGTTGCAGCTGGGTCCGCAGCCGGGGCCGCCGGGAGACTGCGGTCCGCCGCGGTCAGGATCCTCGGTCGGTTCGCTGGCGCCGTCCGTTGGATCCAGCGGCCAGTCCCGCTCGCCGAAGGTGGTGACGTCGTCGGAGCCGATGGCCGCGCCGAACTCACCTTGGGAGTCGCCCGCGTCGGGCGCATTGGCCGGGGGTGGAACCAGAAGACCCGCGATGCGGTCAGAGGCCTCGTCCGTCAGGAAGAACGGACCGAACACGCCCTGGTCCGTGACGATCAGCGCCTGACCGGGGCGGTCGAGGACAACGGTCTTGCCGCCGCCTTCGACATCAATGCCGCCGGGGGTGTCGAAGGTGTGGGCATCACCCGCGGGACCGCGCAGAACCACCAGCACCGCCGTCTCGTCGTCGCCGCCGAAGTTCGGCACGCCGGGCTGATTATTGAGGATGGCGCGCACCTCGGGGCCAACCACGCCGTCGACGATGGTGCCGCGCACGCCGATGGAGGCGACCGGTGTGTTCACCGCCCGGTTGGAGCCGCCTCGCGTGGTGCGTCCCGAGGCGAAGCGGAAGGCGCCGCGCGCCACCGAGGCGCCGCCGCCGGACCCGACCACGAAGCGGTCCACGGTCATGCGGGCGTTGGAGCCGACGGTGAAGGTCGAGCGGTCGCGCAACAGCACCTGCACCTGGCTGTTGGCGCCGGTGACGAACTGGTCGCCGAGCCGGACCTGTCCGCGCAGCTGGGCCGGGCGCAGGGCGCCGCTGGTTCCGCTGCGGGTCTGGACCGAGTTGCGGATGGCCGCGTTCACCCCGACCGATTCCTGGGCCTGGGCCAGCGGGGCCAGCATCAGGACGGCGCCGGCGGCGAGGACGGGGGCGAGAACCTTGACGTTTTTCATCTGAAGCATCTCCCCGGATCAGTTGTTCGCGCCGAAGCGCCAGACGAGACGCAGGTCAGCGCCCCATCCGTCGTAGTCGGCGATCGGGCTGGTGGAGTCGCGGCTGCCGTAGGTGATGGCCCCTTCGACGGTGACGTCTTCGCGATAATCGCCGGTCGCGCCCAGGGCGCTGAAGGCGCTGAGCGGCGCGCCCAGGGCGACCCGGGCGTTCGCGCGGGTGTCCTCGCGGGTGATGCCGACGCCGAGGAAGAAGGGATCCTCCTCGTCATACTCGAGCCAGCGGATCGAGCCCGACGCGGTGACATAGACGCCCTTGTCGAAGCGGTGGTCGAAGGCCCCCCAGACACGCGGGCCGGAATAGCCGAAGGGCGCGTAGTCCGCGTCCTTGGCCTCATAGCTGACGCCCAGGTCGAATGACGAACGCGCCGTGAAGCGGTTGCTGACGCTGGCCCCGATGTTGAAGCGCGTGCCGTCGCGATCGCCGCCCAGGACGAAGGACAGGAAATCGATCAGCGGCTCCTCGAAGTCCTGATCCACCGCCTCCACATGGCCCCGGACGGTCAGGGCGTTGGTGTAGCGCCAGGCGAAGTCGGCGCGGCCGCCGAACTCGGTCAGGTTGGGCTCGCCCTCCAGCCGGACCTGCCGGGCGACGACGGCCATGTTGATTTCAGTCAGGCGGGTGTTGCGGGTCAGGCCGACCTCGAGGTCGCCACGCTGGAAGTCCACGCCCTCGCCGTCGAAGTTGGCGCGATCCACCAGGCGGGTGCGGGCGAAGGCTTCCCACATCCGGCCGGAGCCGAGGTTGGTGCGGCCCTCCAGGGTCAGGGCGACCTCGCTGGAGGTCCCGCTCTCTTCCACCGGCGCGCCGAAGAAGTCGAACTGGGTGAAATAGGCGCCCGAAGCGTTGTCCTCATAGACCACCCCGACGCCGAGGCTGCCCTTGAACGAACTGGTGGCCAGACCGTCATCGACACGGCCGGAATAGGCGTTGGCCTCCGCCCGCTGCTGCGGCGTCAGGGGCGCGGACACAAGCTGGTCCAGCTGGGCGCGGGCGTTCTGCAGGTCGCCGAGACGATACAGCACCACCGCGTAGAACAGTCGCACCGAGTGCCGGTTCGGCTCGTTGATGAGCAGCCGCTCCAGCGTCGAGGCGGCGACGGACAGATTGCCCTGTCGCGCCTGCTCCCGGGCGAAGGCCAGGTTCAGCTCGACGTCGTCGGGCGCGGCCAGAACGGCTTCGAAATCCTGGGCGGATGCGGCGGTCGCGCCGGCGGCCAGGCCCAGCGCCAGCGGCGCGGCAAGGGCGATCGCCCGCCAGGATGGGTGGATTTTCACGGTCATGAACGGCTTCCCCTCGCCAACCAGTGATCGGTCACCGGGACGGTAGGTCCGCCACGACAGGGGGTCAAGGCGATGCGGACAGGGGTCTGCTGAACGCCGGTCGGCTGAGCTTACGGCGCCGCAGGGCTCAGGCGGCTTCGCGCAGCCGCTGCTTGGCCGCGCAGGCGTCCGCCAGGGTCTGGCTGAGCAGCGTCGGGTCGATGGGCTTGGTCAGGAAGGCGTGAACGCCGACCGCGTCCCAGGCCGCGCGGTGCACGTCCGTGGCGTTGGCGGTCAGGGCGATGACCGGCGTGTCGGTGTTGATCCCGTCCAGCCGGATGCGGCGCGCCGCCTCCAGCCCGTCCATCACCGGCATCTGCATGTCCATCAGGATGGCGTCGAACGGCTCAAGCGCCGCGGCCTCGACCGCCTCGGCCCCGTTCTCCACAAGGGTCAGGCGGCAGCCGTGCGGCTCCAGCAACAGGCCCAGGATGCGACGGTTCACCTCGTGATCCTCGGCGGCCAGGATCGAACGCCCGGCCAGGCTTGAAATGTCGGCGGGCGCCGTGAGCGCTTCGACGGGCGCGGGCGTCGGCGGGGTGACGCGAGCGGTCTGAACCGGCAGGTCGATCTGGAACACCGAGCCTTCGCCCTCGACGCTGCGAGCCGTCAGCGTCCCTCCCATCAGCTCCGCCAGCTTGCGGCTGATGGCCAGGCCCAGGCCCGTGCCGCCGTAGCGGCGCGTGGTGCCCACGTCGGCCTGCTCGAAGCTGTCGAAGATGCGCGCCAGACGGTCGGCGGGAATGCCCATGCCGGTGTCGCTGACCGAGACCGACAACACCTGCCGCGCCTCGTCCCAGTCGGCGGCGACCAGGATTTCACCCTCCGAGGTGAACTTCACGGCGTTGGAGATCAGGTTGAACAGGATCTGCTGGAACCGCAGGGGATCGGTGCGGATGACCTCGGGCGCGGCCGGGTCGATCTCGACGCTCAGCCGCACGCCGTTGGCCAGGGCCTTGGACTGCCACAGGCGGCTGACCGATGACAGCTTGTCACGGAGTTGCACGTCGGCCAGATCGAGCTGCATCCGGCCCGCCTCGATCTTGGAGAAGTCGAGGACGTCGTTCAGCAGGCCCATCAGCACGTCGCCGGCGTCCATCAGCATGGAGACATGCTCGCGCTGCTCGCGGTCCAGACGAGTGCGGCGCAGCAGGTTGGCGGCCGAGATGACCGCGTTCATGGGGGTGCGGATCTCGTGGCTGATGACGGCCAGGAAGTCGGACTTGGCCGCGCTGGCGATCTCGGCGCGCTGGCGCTGGGCGCCGGCCTCGCGATTGGCGCTGCGCAGGGCCTCGGTGGTGTTCGAGCTCTGGCGCACCGCCACGACCAGATGGGTGACGTAAAGCATTCCGCCGATCGAGATCAGCAGCAGGTGCGGCTGGCCCTCGATCGCCGCCTCGATGATCGGCAGGCCGAGGAAATAGGTCGCATGCGGAATGGCGGCTGACAGCATCAGGGCTCGCACATGGTGCATGTGCAGGCTGACGTGCAGCAGGCCGCCCGCCGCCTGGACCATGGCGAACAGCCGTCCGACCTCGCCGCCGTTGAACCACAGATAGGCCGTCATGGCCCCATAGACGACGACGTTCAGGACAGCGGTGACGCAGCAGATGACGCTATAGGCCTTGCCGACGGTCATGTCCGGCTTCAGGCGCAGCGGACGGAACACGGCCCAGTCCACGGCCTGACTGACCAGAACGGCGCCGAACCAGACCAACGGCCATATGGACGGCGCCATGAACCAGGCCGTGCCGCCGATGAAGGCGGCCAAGGCGATGCGGGTGATGAGCTCCCGGTATCGAATCTGGGCGACCAGCGCATAGCCAGTGGTCGTCATTCACGCTCCTCCGTTGATCGACGATACGCAGCGAAAGACAAAGGATTGGTTGCCGACGGGGCTGACCCGACGCAGGATCGGGGCTATGGAACGCGCAACCGTCGGCGCGCGTTGGCCCGCCGACTTCCCGGGAGACGACCGATGAAACGCCTGATGCTCGCCGCCGCCGCTGGCGCCCTCGCCCTGAGCGCGTCTCTGGGCGCCTGCAGCGACCCGGCGCCGGAGCCCGAAGAAACCCTGGAGCCCCAGATGGAGGCCCCCGTGGCTCCGCCGGTCGAGGAGGCCGCCCCGCCGACCGTCACGCCTCCGCCCGCCGACAGCAACACCCTGCCGCCCGAAAGCCGGACGTCGGAGGAAACGGTGAAGCCGGAAAGCGAGACCCTGTTCTACTGAACCGGCGCGCCTTCGCGGCGCACATGAAGGTCCGAGTTTGACGTTACGCGCAGTCCACCTCCTGGCCGGCCTCGCGGCCACGGCCGCGCTGTGGATGCTGGGCGCCGGGCTGGCCGCCGCGGACCCTCGCGCGGTGATTCGGGGCGACATCGACGATGCGCTCCGTGAACAGCTGGTGCGGGCCATCGGCGAGGTGGACGGACCGCCCGCCAACCGCTTCGAGGCCCGGCGGCGCGCAAGAGGCGCGGCCGAGGCGGCCGAGGCCCTGCTGCGGTCCGAGGGCTACTATCAGCCGGTGGTCGAGGACATCGTCGAGGGCGAGGAGACGCCGACGGCCATCGTCAGCATAACCATCGGCCGCCGCTTCACCCTGGCGCCCGCCGAGGTGGAGTGGATGCAGACGGCCCCCGACGCGGCGACCGACACGGCGGTGCGCGGCGAGGTCGGCCTGACCCCGGGCGACCCGGGCCGCGCGGTGGACGTGATCGCCGCCGAGGGCCGGATCGTCGCCGGCCTGTCGCGCCGGGGCTATGCGGATGCGAAGGCCGAGCCGCGCCGGGTGGTGGTGGACCACGCCGCCTTCAGCGTGCGGCCGACCTATCACATCAGTCCGGGGCGGCTGGTGCTGCTGGACGGGGTGCGGCTCGAAACCGAGGGCCCCACCAATCCCCGCTGGGTCGGCAATCTGGTCCCCTGGGCCGAAGGCGCCCGCTATGACCCCGAGCAGGTGGCCGAGCTTGAGCGGCGGCTGCTGGAGACCGGCGTCTATGACGGCGTCGGCGTGGCCCTCGCCCCCCAGGACCAGACCGACGCCCAGGGCCGCCGGCCCGTCATCGTCACCCTGACCGACCGGCCTCGCCGCATCCTCGAGGCCGGGGCCACCTTCTCGACCGCAGAGGGGTCGGGTCTCGACGTCATCTGGACCCATTACAACCGCTTCGGCCGCGCCGACACCCTGCGCTACGAGGGCCGCCTCGCTGATGTCGACAGCCGGCTGGGCGTTGATCTCAGCCTGCCGCACTGGCGCGGGGCCGGACGGACGCTGAAGCTGGCCGCGGCCGTGGTGGACGAGAACACCGACGCCTATCTGCGCACGGCCCTGACCCTGTCGGCGGACCTGCAACAGCGCATCGGCCGAAGCTCGTGGTTCAGCTACGGCCTCGGCCTTGACGCGGGCCAGTATACGGAGAACCGGTTCGATCCCCTGACCTCTCTGCCGGTCGGTTTCGACCGCGATCTGGTCATCCTGACCGCAAGGGGCAGCGTCTATATGGACGAGTCCAATGATCCCCTGAACCCGACCAAGGGATGGCGGTTGAGCGGATCGGTCCAGCCCACGGCCGTGTCCGGCGAGGACAGCGTCATCTTCGTCCGCGCCGAGAGCCAGGTCACCGGCTATCTGCCGCTGCAGGACGACGCCCGCACCGTGCTGGCCGGCCGCGCGCGGCTGGGGACCATCCTCGGCGGCGAGGAGCTGACGGTTCCGTCGGACCGCCTGTTCTATTCCGGCGGCGGCGGTTCGGTGCGCGGCTATGAATACCAGGGCGTCAGCGAACGCCTGCCGAACAACAAGCCGCGCGGGGGGCTGTCGCTGTTCGAGGCCTCCGTCGAGGTGCGGCGCGACCTGGGCCGCAACTTCGGCGTCGTCGGCTTCGTCGATGCGGGGGCCGTGGGCTTCCAGGAGGCGCCGGACTTCAGCAACCTGCGCTACGGTGCCGGGATCGGGGTGCGCTACAACCTGCCCTTCGGCCCGATCCGCGCCGACATTGCCGTGCCGCTGGACAAGCGTGACGGCGACGCGGACTTCCAGATCTACGTCAGCATCGGGCAGGCGTTTTGACCGCCCCCGCCCCGCCCGAGGACCCCGTCGACACGCCCGTCGAAGCGGCGAGGAAGAAGCGCACGCGGCTGCAGCTGGCGGCCTTCATCGGCGGCATCGTGGCGGCGGTCGTGGCCGTGCTTCTGATCGTCACCGTGGTGGGCGGCCGCTACTATCTGCTCAGCGGACCGGGACGCGACCTGGTCACCAGCTTCGTCGCGGGCAAGAAGCTGGGGCGCTATGGCCGCATCAATGTCGAGGGCGTCTCGGGCGACATACTGGACGATTTCCGCATCCGCCGGGTCACGGTCACCGATGCGGACGGCGTCTGGCTGGAGGCGTCGGACGTCCTTGTGGACTGGAGTTTCTGGCCCCTGGTGCTGCGGCGGTTCCATGCGACCGACATCTCCGCCGCCCGCATCCGCCTGATCCGCCGCCCGTTGGTAGAGCCGTCGACCACGCCGCCGTCGGCTATGCCGCTGGACATCGACATCGACAGGATCGCCGCCGAGGTCGAACTGCTGGAGGGCTTCAGCAAGGAATACGGCCGCTGGCGTCTGGCGGGCGAGGCCGATGTGCCGCGCCGTGGGGGCAAGTCCGTAAGCCTCAGCGCCGACAGCCTGAACCGGCCTGGAGACTTCCTGCGGGTCGCGGCGACCTTCGGGACCGCCCTGCCCGACCTGCGGCTGAACCTGCGCGCCGAGGAGGCCCGGGGCGGGCCGCTGGCGGGGGCGCTGGGCTATTCGCCGGACCGCCCGTTCTTCGCCTCGGCCGTGGCCAACGGCGAGATCGTGGACGCCGTGGTGCGCACCGGCGACTTCACCCCGCTGATCGTCAAGGGCCGGTTCGCCGAGACGGGATCGCGGCTGTCGGGCCGGATCGACTTCAGCGGCTCGGACCTGCTGGAGCCGTTCGTGGAGCGCATCGGCCGCACCGCCCGCTTCGGCTTCGCCACCGTGCCGGACCGAAAGCGCAAGGATTTTCACGGCGTGGCCTGGCGGGTCGAGGCCGACAACTTCAGCTCCCGCGCCCAGGGCATGATCCGCATCACCGACCGCAGCGCCCCGGACGGGGTGCGGGTGGAGGCCTCGACGCCGTCGCTGAGCCGGCTGGCCGGCTATCCGGTGGCGGAGGCCGCCTCCTACGCCGGGACCTTCACCGGCGATGCCGATAATTGGCGGCTGAAGGGCGGCGTGACCCTGAACGGCGCGAACGTGATGAGCTATCGCGCCGCCCGCATCGCCGGACCGCTGGATCTGAGGGTCGCGCGCGGCCGAATGGATTTCGAGGGCGACCTGAGGGCTGCGGGCGGGTCTTCCGCCGGGGTGATCGGCGGCCTGCTGGGGTCCGCGCCGCGCATCGAGGTCACGCTGACCCGCATGGTCGACGGCGCCCTTTTGCTGCGGCGGGTCGAGGCGACGGGACAGGCGCTGAGGATCGAAGGTTCGGGCTCGCGCGGCCTGAACGGCGCGCTGAACTTCCGGGGCCGCGCCGAGATCACTGACGCCGGACGCCTGCGCAAGGGCGCGCGCGGGGCCTTTGGCGGGCCGGTGACGGCCAGCGCGGCGGGACCGTCCGCGCCGTGGCGCATCACCTTCGACGGGCGCGGGCGCAATCTGGCGACCGGCTGGGGTGAGCTGGACCGGCTGCTGGGACCGCGTCCCCGGCTGGAGCTGGCGGGCCTGCTGAACGGCGGGCGGGTCGAGGTCGATCGCGGCGTCCTGACCGGCGCGGCGGCCAATGTCTCGACCAAGGGGCTGATCGAGGGCGACGGCGAGATGAAGCTGGCGCTGAACTGGACGGCCCAAGGGCCGTTCGGCGTTGGCCCCGTGGCCATCGACGGGGCCATGACCGGGGCCGGCGCCCTGACCGGCACCTTCGCCCAGCCGCGCGCGGACCTGAGGGCCGGGTTCGAGAAGGTGGCGGCCGGCCCGCTGACCCTGACTGACGCGGACCTGATCCTGAGCTTCCGGCGTGGCGCGGACGAATCCGACGGGCGCATCTCGATGACGGCGGGGTCGAACTACGGCCCGGCGCAGGCGGTGGGGAATTTCTTCCTCGGCGGCGACCGGCTGCGGCTGACGGAGGTCGATCTGGACGCGGGCGGGCTGGAGGCCACGGGCGACGTCACCCTGTCGAACAACTTCCCCTCCAGCGCCGACCTGACGTTCCGCGCGCGGCCCGGCGCCTTCCTGAAGACGGGTCAGGCCGACGGACGCATCCGCCTGACCGACGGCGCCGGAGACGAGACCGCCATCCTGGAGGTCACAGGCAGCAATGTGCGGCTGACCGGCTCGCCCTATGTGATCCGCACCCTGCAGCTGAACGGGCGCGGGACCCTGGCGCGCCTGCCTTTCGACCTGACCACCGATGTCGGCGGCCCGACGCCGCTGCATTTCGAGGGCGCGGGAATCTATGCGCGGACGGAACAGGCCCAGACCGTCACCCTGACCGGCGAAGGCCGGGTGCGAGAGGTCGCCTTCTCCACCCGGACGCCCGCTGTTGTCGCCTTCGCCGCCGACGGGCGGGTGGCGCGGCTGGACATGAATGTCGGCGGCGGCATCCTGCTGGGCGAGCTGCGGTCGGATTCCGAGGCGGCGCTGCTGCGCGCCGACCTGACCAGTGTGGATCTCAAATCCATCATGCCGGATATGCGCGGCACGGTCACGGGCCGCATCGCCCTGCGCGGCCGGGGCTCGGACCTGTCCGGCTCAGCCAACGTCACCCTGAACGACGTGCGCAGCATCGACGCCCCGACCGGCTTGGCCGTGGACGGCACGTTGAACGCCGTGCTTGTCGACAACCAGCTGCGCCTTGAGGCCGACGCGCGCAGCAACGGCCAGGTCGAGGCCCATGCCAACGTCACCCTGCCCGTCGTGGCCAGCGCGGCGCCGCTGATGCTGGCCATCGAGCGGACCCGGCCGATGTCGGGCGAGGTCTCGGCCAAGGGCGAGATCCAGCCGATCTGGGACCTGTTCTTCGGCGGCGACCGCTCGCTGGGGGGTCAGGTGGACGCCCAGGCGACGCTCGGCGGCTCCATCAACGCCCCGCGCCTCAACGGGCGGATGAATCTGACCAACGGCTCCTTCCGCCACGCCGCCAGCGGCGTCCGCCTGGGCGACATGACCCTGAACGCCCGCTTCGACGACGAAATCGCCATCGTCGAGCGGTTCACGGCCACGGACGGCTCGGGCGGCGCGGTGAGCGGCGACGGGCGCCTGGGCCTGCGCGACGGCAGCGCGTCGACGTTCGAACTGGCGTTCCAGCGCTTCCGCATCATCGACAACGATCTGGCCGAGGCGCGCGCCTCAGGCCCCGTGACCGTGACGCGGGGCGCAACCGGCGACATCACCCTGACCGGCCGCCTGAACATCGACGAAGGCCGCGTCGAGGCGACCGTTCCGGGATCGAACGGCATCGTCCGCATGGACGTGGTCGAGATCAACCGCCCGGGAGGGGACCCCGAAGAGGTCGTCGAGCGGCGCAGCGGGCCGCACATGAAGCTGGACATCCAGCTGCGCTCCGTCGGCGGCAATGTGCGGGTTGTGGGCCGCGGCCTGAACGTCCAGATGTCGGTCGACGCCACGGTGGGGGGCCACATCAGCGAGCCCACCCTGACGGGCACGGCCAGCGTCGTCGGCGGAGACTATGAGTTCGCCGGCAAGCGCTTCGTGTTCGAGGACGGCGGCACGGTGAGCCTGTCGACCGACCCGCGCCTGATCCGGCTGAACCTGTCCGCCACGCGCGACGACCCGGCTCTGACGGCCACCATCCGCGTCACCGGCACGGCGGCCAAGCCCGAGATCGTCCTGACCTCGACCCCTGCCCTGCCCGCCGACGAGGTGCTGTCACAGGTGCTGTTCGGGCGCTCGGCATCACAGCTGTCCCCGATCGAGGCGGCCCAGCTGGCGGCGGGCGTGGCCTCGCTGGCGGGCGGCGGAGGCTTCGATGTCATCGGCAACCTGCGCCAGCTGGCCGGTCTGGACCGGCTGTCGTTCGGCGGCGAGGCGTCCAGCCTGACCGTCGCCGGCGGGCGCTACATCACCGACGACGTCTATCTGGAGATCATCGGCGGCGGCGAGAGCGGCGCGGCGGTGAACGTCGAATGGCAGGTGCGCCGCAACCTGACCGTCAGCTCGCGCTTCGGCGGCCAGGGCGACGCCAGCCTGTCGATCCGCTGGCGCCGTGAAAGCCGCCCCCCGGGCAGCCGCACGGACCGCCGCCCGAACCGCTGACCAGTCAGTGGATGCGGTGGAGTTTTTCCAGCCGGGCGGCGCCGCGCAGACCGATCCAGTGGAAGACCACGGCGATGACGAGCGTGATGTAACTCAGCCACATCGACCAGCCGAGGCCCGCGTCCGCGCCGCCCAGGAACTGGCTCCACAGCGCCCGGGCCAGGCCATAAACCGACAGGATCAGGAAGATGATCGGGATGACGGTGTTGGGCGCGCGCCACTGGACCCCGCCCAGCATCACCTGGAACAGGCCGATGGCGGCGGTGATGGCCACGGTGGCCTCGGCCATGCCGTTGCCGATCAGATCATGCAGGGGAGAACCGGCCTCCGTGGCCAGGGCGGCCTTCAGGCGCGGCATGTCCTCGATCATCAGGATCGCCGCCACGACCCACTTGGCGCCCGACAGCCACAGGGTGATCGCGCTGGCCCGGGCGGCCATCAGGGCCTCGGCCTCGGTGTCGATCTTCGCCGCCGGATTGAACGCCTTCAGCCAGGATTGCATGTCGGACTCCCTATCCCCGCGACGATCCTAGCCCAGCTCGCCGGTTCCGCGAAGCCCGACCTTCACCTTTCGCCCGCGCCCGTCTAGGGTCCGCCCGCATGCGGATTCACCCCCACGACCAGACCGTGCTCGACCACGTCGGCGCGCGCGAAGCGGCCATTGTCGAGCGCGCGGTGCGCTGGGCCGAGGTCAACTCCGGTAGCCGCAACCGCGAGGGGCTGGAGGCCGTGCTGGACTTGCTGGAGGCCGAGGCGCGTCGTTTGCCGGCCGAGGTCGAGCGGCTGGAGACGGCGGATTCCACCACCGTCGGCGACGACGGCTCGGTGGCGACCGAGGCCCACGCAGCGGCCCTGAAGCTCACCGCGCGGCCCGATGCGCCGATCCAGATCGTCCTGACCGGCCATTACGACACCGTCTTCCCGGCCGAGAGCGCCTTCCAGCGCGTCGTGACGCGCGCGGACGGCGCCCTGAACGGACCCGGCATCGCGGACATGAAGGGCGGCATCTCGGTGATGCTGGCGGCGCTGGAGGCGTTCGAGGAACATCCGGCGAAGGACCTGGTCGGCTGGAGCGTTCTGCTGTCGCCGGACGAGGAAATCGGCTCGCCCGCCTCGGCGCCGCTGCTGGCCCGGCTGGGCGCGCGCGGGCACATCGGCATGACCTATGAGCCGTCGCTGCCGGACGGGACCCTGGCGGGCGCGCGCAAAGGGAGCGGGAATTTCCACCTGATCGTCACGGGCAAGGCGGCGCACGCGGGCCGCGCCTTCGACGAGGGGCGCAACGCGATCGCCGGCGCCGCCATCATCGCCGCCGCCCTGCACGGGCTGAACGGCAAGCGCGAGGGCGTGACGGTCAATGTGGCGAAGATCGCCGGGGGCGGGCCGCTGAACGTCGTGGCCGACAACGCCGTGGTGCGGTTCAACGTGCGCGTGCCGGATGCGCAGAGCGCGGCGTGGACGATGGATGCGCTGAAGGATATCGCCTCAACGCCGCCGTTCGAGGGGCTGACGCTGGACCTGCACGGCGGCATGACCCGCCCGCCCAAGCCGATGGACGCCAGCCAGACCGCGCTGTTCGAGGCCGTGCGCGACGCCGGCGCCCTGCTGGGCCAGACCATCGCGTGGAAGCCGTCGGGCGGAGTGTGCGAGGGCAACAACCTGCATGCCGCCGGCCTGCCCAACATCGACACGCTCGGCGTCGTCGGCGGGGATATTCACTCGGATCAGGAATACGCCTGGCCCGCCAGTTTCGGCGACCGTGCGCGGCTGAGCGCCCTGATCCTGTGCAAGGTGGCGTCGGGCGAGATCGACGCGATGAAGCTGAAGCAGCTTCGACTGGAGACATTATAGATGCTGGTCGTCCGCCCCGCGGGGCCCGCCGATCTCGACTCCCTGGTCGAGCTGGCCATCCTGTCCGGCCCCGGCTTCACCAGCCTGGCCGAGGATCCTGACGTCCTGTCCGAACGGCTGGACCTCAGCCGCGACAGTTTCAGCGGCGCCATTCCGCCGGTCGAGCGCTGGTACACCCTGATGCTCGAGGAGACCGAGACCGGTGACGTCGACGGCGTGGCCAGCGTCAAGGCGGCCGTCGGGCTGAAGCGACCCTTCTTCTCGTTCCGGATCGTCAACAACACCTCGTCGTCCCCGTCGCTGGGCATCCGGCTGGACCAGCAGACGCTGGTGCTGGTCAATGAATGCACCGGCTGGTCGGAGGTGGGCTCCCTGTTCCTGAAGGCGGACCGTCGCAAGGGCGGCGCGGGCCGCTTGCTCAGCCAGTCGCGCTACATGCTGATCGGGGCCCAGCCGGACCTGTTCGCCGACACCGTTCTGGCCGAGCTGCGCGGGGTCTTCACCCCCGACGGCGCCTGTCCGTTCTGGGATCATGTGGCGCACAAATTCTTCCCCATGCCGTTCGACGAGGCGGACATGATGACGGGCTCGACCGACAAGCAGTTCATCGTCGATCTGGCCCCGCGCCACCCGATCTATATCGACCTGCTGCCGGAGCCCGCCCGGGCCGTGATCGGCAAGGTGCATCCGCAAGGGGTGCCGGCCATGGCGCTGCTGGAAAGCGAAGGCTTCCGGCCCAACGGTCTGATCGACATCTTCGACGCCGGGCCGACGGTGTCCTGCCGCCGCGACGACATCCGCACGGTGCGCGACGCGCGCGTCCTGACCGTCGCCGTGGCCGACGAGGTCGAGGCCGAACTGGTCAGCCTGATCTCCACCGGCAGCGTCGGGGCTTTCCGCGCCGTGCGCCAGAAGACGGCCATCGAGGGCGATGTGGCGACCCTGTCGGCCGAGACGGCGGACGCCCTGAAGGTCAAGGCGGGCGATGTGGTGAGGGTGAAGACGTGAGCCAGGCTCAATGCATCCTTCCCCCCTCGCGGGGGAAGGTGGGCGGCGGAGCCGCTCGGATGGGGGGGCTGGTCCAGCCCGCTCATCACCCGAAAGTCAGCCTGTCATCCGGCAGCGCCCCCATCCGTCTCGCTCCGCGAGCCACCTTCCCCCGTGAAGGGGGAAGGGGAGAATTTGCATGACCTTGTTCCAGTCCATCGATCCCGCCACCGGCGAAACCGTCTGGGAGGGCGCGGAAGCCACTCAGGCCGAGGTCGCCGCCGCTGTCGCCGCTGCCCGCGCCGCCTTTCCGGCCTGGGCCGACCGGCCGCGCGCCGAGCGGATTGAGGCGGTGAAGCGGTATCAGGCGGTGCTGAAATCGCGCGCGCCGGAGATCGCGGAAGCCATCTCCAGAGAAACCGGCAAGGCCCTGTGGGAGACGACCGCCGAGCTGGGCTCCATGGCGGGCAAGGTCGACATCTCCATCCGGGCCTATGACGAGCGGACCGGCGAACGGACGGCCGAGACGGCATTCGGTCACGCGACCCTGCGTCACCGTCCGCACGGCGTGGCGGCGGTGCTGGGGCCGTTCAACTTCCCCGGCCACCTGCCCAACGGGCACATCGTCCCGGCGCTTCTGGCCGGCGACACGGTGGTGTTCAAGCCGTCGGAGGAGACGCCCTGGACCGGCCAACTGATGGCCGAATGCTTCAAGGCGGCGGGCCTGCCCGAGGGGGTGTTCAACCTGATCCAGGGCGGGCGCGATGTGGGGGCGGCGCTGCTGGACCAGCCGATCGACGCCCTGATGTTCACCGGTTCGGGCGCGGCGGGCGCGCATTTCCGGCGCAAATTCGCCGACGATCCGCATGTGATCCTGGCGCTGGAGCTGGGCGGCAACAATCCGCTGGTTGTCTGGGACGCCGCAGACGCCGAGGCCGTGGCCGGCATCGTGGTGCAGTCGGCCTTTATCACTACCGGCCAGCGGTGTTCCTGCGCCCGGCGCCTGATCGTGCCGGAAGGCGCGCAGGGCGACGCCATCGTCGAGGCCGTGGCGGCGCTGAGCGACCGGCTGACGTTCGGTCCCTGGAACGGCGCGAGCGAGCCCTATGGCGGGCCGCTGATTTCCGCCCGCGCGGCCGAAGCGGCGCTGAAGGCGTTGCAGGAACGGATCGACGCGGGCGCAAAGGTCATCCGCGCCTCCGGCCCCATCGACAACCTGCCCGGCGCCTTCGTGAAGCCGGCGATCATCGACGTCACCGGTGTCGACGTGCCGGACGAGGAGATGTTCGCCCCCTTCCTGTCGGTCACCCGCGTCGCCAGTTTCGACGCCGCCATCGAGGCCGCCAACGCCACGCGCTATGGCCTGTCCGCCGGTCTGGTCAGCGATGATCCGGCCCACTGGGGCATCTTCATCCGCCGCATCCGCGCGGGCGTCGTGAACTTCAACCGTCCTACCACCGGCGCCGCCGGGGACATGCCCTTCGGCGGGCTGGGGGCGTCCGGCAACCACCGCCCCAGCGCCTACTACGCCGCCGACTACTGCGCCTATCCGGTGGCCAGCTTTGAGGCGGGCGCGGTCAAGAACATCGAAGGCGAGATCAAGGGTTTGCGGCCGTGACCTCAGCGGTCGAGGCCAATGCCGACGGCCTGATCGGGCCGACGCATTCCTATGCGGGACTGTCGCCCGGCAACCTCGCGTCGAGCCTGAATGCGGGCGAGGCTTCGAACCCTCGCGCGGCGGTGTTGCAGGGCCTCGACAAGATGAAGCGGCTGGCGGACCTGCGCCTGCCGCAGTTCGTGCTGCCGCCGCATGAGCGGCCCGACATCGGCTTCCTGCGCTCGCTTGGCTTCGGCGGGTCGGATGCACAGGTGCTGGAGCGCGCGTGGAAGGATGCGCCGTCGTTCGCCGCCGCCGCCTGTTCCGCCTCGCCCATGTGGGCCGCAAACGCCGCGACGGTGACCCCCAGCGCCGACAGCGCCGACGGCCGGGTGCATTTCACCCCCGCCAATCTGGTCACCAACCTGCACCGCTCGCTGGAGCACGCGCAGACGAAGCGGGCGCTGGACGCCCTGTTCCCCGACGCCAGCCGGTTCGCCGTCCACGACGCCATGCCCTCCGTCGCCCATCTGGCCGATGAGGGCGCGGCCAACCACGTGCGTCTGTGCGCGGAACATGGAGCGCCCGGCGTCAATCTGCTGGTCTGGGGTCGTGAGGCCCATGAGCCGTGGAGCGGCGCCTTCCCCGCCCGCCAGACGCGTGAGGCGTCCGAGGCCGTCGCCCGAAGGCACGGGGCGTCCGGCGCCGTGCTGGCGCGGCAGTCAAAGGCGGCCATCGCGGGCGGGACCTTCCACAACGACGTGGTCTGCGTCGGGGCGCTGGAGACCCTGTTCTTCCACGAGCTGGCGTTCGAGGATACGGCGGTGATGAAGGCGGCTGTGCGCGCCGCCGCGACCGGGTTCGAGCCGATCTTTGTTGAGGTGTCCGCCGCCGATCTGCCGCTGGCCGACGCCATCTCAAGCTATCTGTTCAACTCGATGCTGATCCAGATTCCGAGCGAGGATCGCCTGACCCTGATCTGTCCGACCGAGACGCGCGACAACCCTCGCAGTCATGCGGTGGCGGAAGGTTTGGCGGCGTCAAACGGTCCGATCGGGCGGGTCGAGTATGTCGATGTGCGCCAGTCGATGCGGAACGGCGGCGGGCCGGCGTGCCTGCGCCTGCGGGTCGTGCTGACGGATGAGGAACTGGCGGCGACGAACGCCGGGATGCGCCTGAACGACGAGCTGCATGGCGCGCTCAGCGTCTGGGGCGCGACCTGGTACCGGGATGTGCTGCGCCCCGCCGATCTGGCCGACCCGCAGCTGCTGGACGAAAGCCGCGGCGCGCTGGACGAGCTGACGCAGATCCTGGGTCTGGGCGGCGGGTTTTATCCGTTCCAGCGGACCTGATGTCCTTCTCCCTCCGGGGGAGAAGGTGGCAGGCGTCAGCCTGACGGATGAGGGGGCTCTCAACGCTCACTCATCGCCTGAAGGTCAGCCTGTAATCCGGCATCCCCCTCATCCGGTCGCTCACGCGACCACCTTCTCCCCCGGAGGGGAGAAGGGAGAATCTCTTACGCCGCGAAGCGACCGCCCTTGTTCGCATAGGCTTGGGTCCCGCGCGTGAAGACCGTGTCGGTCGGCAGGATGGCCTCGATGGCGATGGGATCGGCGCCCTTCAGCCGGTCGTAGATCGGGCCGAAATCCTTCAGCGTCTGCTGCTTCAGCTGCTCGATGGACTCGATGACGAAATAGACCTGCTGGAAGTCGTCGATGCGGTAGAGGGTCTTCATCACCCGTTCGAGGTCGAAGCCGAGGCGGTTCGGCGACGGGTCCTCAAGGCTGAACACGCTCTCGGTCGCCGAGGAGACGATGCCGGCGCCGTAGATGCGCAGACCGTCGGCGTCTTGCATCAGGCCGAACTCGACCGTGTACCAGTAGAGACGCGCGAGGTTGGGCAGCATGCCCAGCCCGGCCGCGCGCTGACCGCCCTTGCCGTAGGCCTCCATATAATCCGCGAAGTCGGGATCGCTGAGCATCGGCACATGGCCGAAGACATCGTGGAAGATGTCCGGCTCCTGCAGGTAATCCAGCTGGTCCGGCTTGCGGATGAACTGGCCCGAGGGGAAGCGCCGGTTGGCCAGATGGTCGAAGAACACCTCGTCCGGCACGAGGCCCGGCACGCAGACGACGGTCCAGCCGGTCAGGGCCTGAAGTTTCGGGTTCATGACGGCGAAATCGGGGATGCCGCCGGTGTTCAGGTCCAGCGCCTCCAGCCCCTTCATGAACACATCGGCCGCTCTGCCCGGCAGGATCTTCATCTGGCGGGCGTAGAGGGTGTCCCAGGTCCGGTGCTCGACCTCGGTGTAGGCGGCCCAGTCCTGCGGGATCGTCCAGTCGGCGGCGGCGCCTTCCGGCGGGCTTTCGAACACATGCTCGAAATCGGACATGGGGCTCCTTTCCGGCTCTGGCGACCGTTCCGCCCTATCTAGGCCGGGTCGCGGAGCGGCGCCAGCGGAGCCGCTACTGGATGGACTGTTCGCGGGGCGCGCGGTGGCCTTCAGCGTCGACGCTGAACCAACGGCGGGCCTCGACTGCGTCCAGCGCCGCCTGGGGATCATGGACCAGCGAATCCTCAGCCGCATAGGCGATGAAATTGCCCTCGGGGCCGAGCGCCAGCACGCGGTAGTAGGGTTGATCCACCGGCACCGTGCCGGTCATGCCGTCCGGGCCGGCGAAGGCGGCGTCGACATCCAGCACCACGCCGCTGAAGGCGTCGTCGCGGTGGCGGACGATCTGGCCCAGACCGAAGCGGGCCGTGCGGGAATGGGGGCGTTCCTGTGTCATGCCGGTGAAGCTACGCCCCGTCACCTGAGCCGGAGGCGCATCGTCCCGTTCATTTTCGTGACAGATTGGCTTGGCGCGGATCGCAACGCAGGTCTAGGTTGCCCGGGACGGGCGCCGTTTCGGACCGCCCACTGAAAAAAGTTCGGCCATGCCGGAGACCTCTGGCGCGCCAGCGCGGCGCGACGGTCGGTCCTCACGCCCCGGCGGCGGTGATCGGGACGCGCCCCTCTACGGCGCCCTCGATCTGGGGACCAACAATTGCCGCCTGCTGATCGCGCGCCCCGCGCGGGACGGCTTTCGCGTGGTGGATTCCTTCAGCCGCATCGTCCGTCTGGGCGAAGGTCTGTCGCGGACAGGCCGGCTCGACGACGGGGCCATGGACCGGGCCTATGAGGCGCTGGCCCTGTGCGCCGAGCGGGTGGCCCGCAAGGGCGTCAGTTCGGCCCGTCTCAGCGCCGTCGCCACCCAGGCCTGCCGCGGCGCCGAGAACGGCGCGGCTTTCATTGAACGGGTGCGCGCCGGAACCGGGCTGAAACTGCGCATCATCGATCCGGTCGAGGAGGCCCGGCTGGCGGTCGAGGGCTGCCGCAACCTGTTCGACGAGGAGGCCGAGGCGGTGCTGGTGATCGACGTCGGCGGGGGCTCGACCGAGCTGTCATGGCAGGTGCGGCGCGGGAATGGCTATGACACGGCCGCCTGGATGTCGGCCCCGGTGGGGGTCGTCACCCTGGCCGAACGGCATCCGGAGCCGGAGGCCGGACACGACGCCTGGTACGAAGCCATGGTCGCGGACATGGGCGCCGCCATCTCCGGAATCAACGTTGATACAGAGGTGCGCGGCATGTTCGCGGACGGCCGGGCGCACATGGTCGGCACCTCGGGCGCTATCACAAGTTTGGCTGGCATCCATTTGAACCTAAGGCGCTATCAGCGCGACCGCGTGGACGGATTGTGGATGACGCGGGCCGACTGCGAGGCGGCGGCGGCGCGGCTGCAGGCTCTTGGGCCGAAGGGCCGCGCGGCCGAGGCCTGCATCGGTCCCGAGCGCGCCGATCTGGTGCTGGCGGGCGCAGCGATCCTGGAGGCGGTGCAGCGGGCCTGGCCCTGCGAGCGGGTGCGCGTCGCCGACCGCGGCCTGCGTGAAGGCCTGCTGCTGATGCAGATGCGCGAGGACCGAAAGCCGAAACGCAACCGCCGTCGGCGGCGGCGAGGTCAGGCCGCCGGAACGGGCGCCGGAGCCGGAGCCGGGCTGGACACCTGAACCGGCAGCTCGATATCACAGGGCGAGAAGTCAGCCCCCCGGGTCGCCCGCGCCGAATCGACCAGCGCCCGGAACAGGGCCGACCGGTTGTCGACGATCTGCACCACCGGCCGCTCGGTCTCGGGCAGGGTCGAGGCGACGCGGACACGCAGCATCCGGTCGGGATCGACGACCATGCCGCTGGCGTCCGTGCCGGTCTTCAGCGCGCGCACCACGTCGAGCCCGGCCACGACCCGGCCCCAGACGGTGTAGCGCTTGTCCAGCGACGGATAGGCCTGACGCATCAGGAACATCTGGCTGTTGGCGGTGTCGTTGCCCTCGTCCCGCGCCATGCCGGCCACGCCCGGGCAGTAGAGGGCCCAGCCCGAAACCTTGTTGTCCGCGGTGTTGGCCATGAAGCTGTCCGGCTGGGTCTGCACCGGCAAGGATCCGATGAAGCCCGTCTGGGCGCCCATCGGCGCGGATACCGGCGTGAAGGCCATGTCGGCGCCGCGCCGGAACATGAACTCGGCCTTGAGGTCGGGATAGGCGCTCTGACCCTCGCCGTTGCCCAGCGGATCGCCGGTCTGGGCCATGAACTGGTCGATGACCCGGTGCCAGAACAGATTGTCATAGAAGCCGAGCCCGGCCAGCAGGCGGATGCGCTCGACATGCAGCGGCGCGATCTCCGGCGCCAGCTCGACCAGCACCCGGCCCTTGTTGGTGTCGATGACCAGCAGGTTCTCTGGCGCGATGACGCGCCAGTCCGAGGCGGCGGCCTGGGTCGGCGCCGCCGGCGGGGTCTGTGCCAGGGCCGGCGCGGCGACAGCCGTCAGTGCGAGTGCGATCAGGGTGCGCTTCATGGAGGTCTCCTTGATCCGGCTCAGCCGCCGGTGATCTGAACCGGGGGCTGGACGTCGCAGATGGTGAAGGCGGCGCCGCGACGGGTTTTCGCCTCGGCCACCACGGCGGCGAAGGCGGGGTTGCGCGGGTCCATGACGCGGGCCGCGGGGCGCTCGCCCTCGGGCAGGGCCGCGGCGGTGCGCGTGCGGGTCATTATGTCGGGGTTCTCCACGGCGCCGTTGTTGGCATCGGTGCCCGCGTTCAACGCCGTGATCACATCCATGCCGCTCAGGACCCGGCCGAACGGGGTGTAGCCCCCGTTCAGGTTCTCGTTCGTTTCCATCATCAGGAAGAACTGGCTGTTGGCGCTGTTCACGTCACTGCCATTGCGAGCCATGCCCACGACGCCGGAGCAGAACAGGGCCTGACCGGCGGCCTTCATGTCAGCGGTCACGAACATCTGCGCGTCCGGCTGGGTCACGACGGGCATGGAGCCGACGAGACCGAACTGGGCCGAGCCCGTCGACTGGACCATGGCGAAACCCGCGTCCCGGCCCCGCCGGAACTGGAATTCGGACGGCACGTCAGGCATGTCGCTGCCGCCCTGGCCGGTGCCTTGGGGGTCACCGGTCTGGGCCATGAAGCCCGGGATGACGCGGTGGAACTTCAGCCCGTCATAGAAGCCGCTGTCGGCCAGGGTGCGAATGCGCTCCACGTGCCGGGGGGCGATGGCCGGATCCAGCTCGACGATGATCCGGCCCTTGGCGGTGTCGATGACCAGCAGGTTTTCCGGCGCGACCGTGCGCCATTCGGGTGCGGTCTGGGCGGGCGCGGTCTGGGCCATGGCGCCGCCCGCCGTCAGAGAGGCGGCGAAGGCGGCCGCCAGAAGCATTTTCGAACGCATTACTGTCCCTTGACCTTGGCCCGCACGCGCGCGGCGACGGCGGGGCTGACGAAACTGTCGATCGCGCCGTCCAGACGGGCGATCTCCTTGACGAGGCGCGAGGCGATCGCCTGATGGCGCGGATCGGCCATCAGGAACACGGTCTCTATGTCGCTGTTGAGGCGCTGGTTCATGGCCGTCATCTGGAACTCGTATTCGAAATCGGCGACGGCGCGCAGGCCCCGGATGATGACCCCGGCGTTCAGGCTCTCGGCGAAATGCATCAACAGGGTCGAGAAGGGCTGGACCACGATGTCGGCGTTCAGATGCGCCACCTCGGCGCGGACCATCTCGACCCGCTGGGCGGTGGTGAACAGTGGACCCTTGTCGTCGTTCTGGGCCACGCCGATGACCAGCCGGTCGACCAGCTTCACCGCCCGGCCGATGATGTCCATATGGCCGTTGGTGACCGGGTCGAAAGTCCCCGGATAAAGCCCGATGCGCATGGCGTCGCCTCCCCGCCTTTTCATCCGTTTAGCAGCCCCGGCGAACCGGGCCTAGATCGCCTGTATCGGGTTCGATGACCACGCCTCGCCGAGCCGTTCGATCAGGTCGGACGGGGTGTTGAAGGTCTGGTTGCCGATGGCGGTGACGGCGCAGGCCGGGGTGGCGCTGTTGCAGATGAAGGCCGCGTCGAATCGGCCGAGGTCGGCAACCGTGACCGGCTCGGTCGTCGTGGCCATATCGACGGAGGCCAGCCCACGCTCGACCAGAGCCTGGGCCACGCCCGCCAGCATTGGCGCCTGGGGCCAGACGACCGTGTCGCCCAGCACGAAGCCGATGTTCCACAGACTGCCCTCGGAGATGCGGCCGGAGGCGTCGGCGAATAGGGCGTCATCGAAGCCCGCGGCCCGGGCGGCGCGGCGCGCCCGGATCAGGCCGAAGGTGGCGACATGCTTCACCTGCGGCGCCTCGCGGGCATAGGTCTGGACGGTCAGGCGCACACTGGCGGCGAGCGGCAGCGGCGGCGGAAACACCGCCGTCATGACCTTTGGAACGCCCTGCCAGTCCGGGCTGCGCGGCCCCAGCTCCGGCGAGAACAGGCTGACCCGCATCCAGGCATCGGAACGACCCTCGATCGCCAGCCGCATCAGCTCCCGCAGCCGCGCCTCGCCGACCGGCTCGCCGAACAGTTCGACCGATGACGCCTCAAGCCGCGCCAGATGCAGATCCAGCCCGCGCACGCCGCCCTGCTCCACCCGGAACGAGGTGTAGGCGCCGTAGTTGACCATGGCCTGATAGGCCAGGTCGTCGAGGCTCGCCGGTTCGCCGTCGATCAGGATCGCGGTCATTAGATCCTCCCCCGTTGGGGGAGGTGGCGCGGCGCTCTTGCGCCGTGACAGAGGGGGCAGACAGCAAACGCCGGCGGACGGGGTTGGCCCCCTCCACCGCTCCGCGGTCCCCCTCCCCCTATGGGGGAGGATTCATTCCTCGCCATCCGCTTCGATATCGCCCTCTACATCGCTGTCGGCGTCGTCGCCCGCGACCTCGCCCAGACGTTCGACCGAGACGACCTTTTCGCCGTCGGCGGTGCGGAAGATGGTGACGCCCTGACTGGAGCGGCCGACCACGCGGACCTGCTTGACCCGGGTGCGGATCATCTGGCCGGTCGAGGTGACCATCAGCAGTTCGTCGGTCTCCTCCACCGGGAAGGCGGCGGTCAGTCGGTCACCGGCGCGGCCGCCGAGGCCATGGGCCGTCAGCCCCTGCCCGCCCCGTCCCGTGCGGCGGTATTCGTAGGCCGAGGAGCGCTTGCCGAAGCCGGTGTCGGTGACGGTCAGGATGAACTGCTCGGCCGCTTCAAGCACCGCGATCCGTTCCAGCGAAATCGGCGCGTCAGCAGTGACCTCGACTTCATCATCTGCGGTCGCCGTTGCGTCGTCATCGCCCTCGCTTTCACCCCGCGCCTTACGCATGGCGTTGGCGTGCTTCACATAGGCGGCGCGTTCTTCCGGCGTGGCGTCCACGCGGCCCAGCACAGCCATGGAGATGACCTCGTCGCCGGCCTGCAGGCGCACGCCCCGCACGCCGGTGGAGTCCCGGCCCTTGAACACCCGCACGTCGTCGGCCTTGAACCGGATCGCGCGGCCCAGCGCCGTGGTCAGCAGGATGTCGTCCTCGCCGGTGCACAGGGCCACCCCGACCATGGAGTCGCCGTCCTCCAGCTTCATGGCGATCTTGCCGGCGCGGTTGACGGTGGCGAAGTCCGAAAGCTTGTTCCGGCGCACATCGCCAGACTTGGTGGCGAACATGATGTCGTAGTCGCCCCAGGTCGCCTCATCCTCGGGCAGCGGCAGGACGTTCATGATGCTGTCGCCCGGCTCGATGGGCAGCAGGTTGACGAAGGCCTTGCCGCGCGAGGTCGGCCCGCCCAGCGGCAGACGCCAGGTCTTCAGCTTGTAGGCCTTGCCGTTGGTGGCGAAGAACAGCACCGGCGTGTGGGTCGAGGCGGAGAAGACGCCGACGATGGCGTCCTCGTCCTTCATCGTCATGCCCGACTTGCCCTTGCCGCCGCGATGCTGGGTCCGGTAGGCGTTGAGCGCCACCCGCTTGACGTAGCCGCCGTGGGTGACGGTGACGACCATGTCCTCGCGCGGGATCAGGTCCTCGTCCTCCAGCTCGAAATCACCGTCGCCAATGACCGTGCGGCGCGGCACGGCGAACTGCTCCCTCACCGCCAGCAGGTCCTCGCGGATGATGGCCAGCACATTGGCGCGGTCCGACAGGATGGTCAGGTGGCCCTGGATCGTGTCGGCCAGACCCCGCGCCTCGCCGAAGATGTCGTCGCGGCCGAGGCCGGTCAGGCGGCTGAGGGTCAGGGCCAGAATGGCGCGGGCCTGTTCGTCGGTCAGCTGCAGGCTGTCGCCGTTGATGACGACGCTGCGCGGGTCGGCGATCAGCTCGACCAGGGCCATCATGTCGCCGACGGGCCAGGGTTTGGCTTGCAGACGCTCGCGCGCCTCGGTCGGATCGGCCGACGAGCGGATGATGTGGATCACCTCGTCGATATTGGCGACGGCGACGGCGAGGCCGACCAGCACATGGCCGCGGTCGCGGGCCTTGGCCAGCTCGAACTTGACGCGGCGGACCACGACCTCCTCGCGGAAGTCGAGGAAGACCTGCAGCAGGTCGCGCAGACCCATCTGCTCGGGCCGGCCGTGGTTCAGGGCCAGCATGTTGACGCCGAACGAGCTTTGCAGCGCCGTGTAGCGGAACAGCTGGTTCAGGATGACGTCGCCCGAGGCCTCACGCTTCAGCTCGATGACGATGCGCATGCCCTGACGGTCGGACTCGTCGCGGACGTCGGAAATGCCCTCGAGACGTTTTTCACGCACCATTTCGGCGATGCGCTCGATCAGGGTCTGTTTGTTGACCTGATACGGCAGCTCGGTGACGACGATGGCTTCGCGGTCCTTGCGGATGGTCTCGACCGAGGCCTTGCCGCGCACGATGACCGAGCCGCGGCCTTCACGAAGCGCATTGCGAGGGGCCGAACGGCCCATGATCTCGCCGCCCGTGGGGAAGTCGGGGCCGGGGACCAGATCCAGCAGGGCGTCGTCACTGATGTTCGCATCCTCCAGCAGCGCCACGGCCGCGTCCACGACCTCGCCGAGGTTGTGCGGCGGGATGTTGGTGGCCATGCCGACGGCGATGCCGCCAGCGCCGTTGACGAGCAGGTTCGGGATGCGGCTGGGCAGGACGACCGGCTCCAGCTCCTTCTCGTCGTAGTTCGGCTGGAAATCGACGGTGTCCTTGTCGATGTCGGCCAGCAGGGCCACGGCGGCCGGGGCCATGCGGGCCTCGGTGTATCGCATGGAGGCCGGCATATCGCCGTCGACCGAGCCGAAATTGCCCTGGCCGTCGACCAGCATCAGACCCATCGAGAACGGCTGGGCCATACGCACCAGCGCCATATAGACCGAGGCGTCGCCATGCGGGTGGAAGCGGCCCAGCACGTCGCCGACCACGCGGGCGCATTTGGAATAAGACTTGGACGGCTCCATCCCCAGATCGTGCATCGAATAGAGGATGCGGCGGTGCACCGGCTTCAGCCCGTCGCGCGCGTCGGGCAGGGCCCGCGACACGATCACGCTCATGGCGTAGTCGAGATACGAGCGCTTCAGCTCGTCCTCGATGGTGATGCTGGAAATGCCGGCCGAAAGGCCGTTTTCAGAGGTGTCGTCGGTCAAGGAAATCTGGCTTTAATCAGCAGGAATCGGAACGCGTTCCAGTCCTCGGTTTTCTAGCATCCGAAGGCCCGCGAGGCAAAGAAACGCAGGCCCCGGAACGGTTCTTTGAAAGGGTCCCCGCCATGCGCCTTCTTCCCCTGCTCGCCGCCCTCGCCCTGCCCCTCGGCGCCTGCGCTGGAATGATGGATGATCCCCATGCCGGGATGGTCCATGATCGGGCGGCCGTCGGTGATTTCGGCGAGGCGACGCTGAAGGATTCCGGCGGAAACCGGGTCGGGCGGGCTGTGCTGACCCAGGGGCCGACCGGCCTGCTGATCCGCATCGAGGCGACGGGGCTGGCGCCCGGCTGGCACGGGGTCCACATCCACGCGACCGGCCAGTGCGAAGCACCCTTCACCAGCGCCGGGGCGCATATCAACCACGCCGATCCCAAGGCGCCGCACGGCCTGCTGAACGCCGAGGGGCCGGACGATGGCGACCTGCCCAATGTCTTTGCCGATGCGCAGGGCGCCGTGAACGCCGAGGTCTTCACCACCCGCGCGCGGATCGCGGCCGAAGGCCCCGGTCAGTGGCTGTGGGACAGTGACGGCTCGGCCCTCGTCATCCACGCCAGCCCGGACGACCACTCGACCCAGCCCATCGGCGGGGCCGGCGCGCGGGTGGCCTGCGGCGTGATGGCGGCGGGCTGAGATCCTCCCCCGTTCTTCACGGGGGAGGGGGACCGCCTGCGGTGGAGGGGGCGGCCCCACGCACGGCGCTTGAAGTTTGCCCCCTCCACCACTCCGTGGTCCCCCTCCCCCGCTGCGCAGGGGAGGATCAGATGTTCAGACCAATTTTTCGAACTGGTCGATCAGCCGTTCCAGACGACGGCAGCCGATCTGCCAGAAGGCGGGGTCGCGGGGGTCGAGACCGAAGGGCTTCAGCGCCTCGGCGTAGGTGCGCGTGCCACCCCCGGCCAGAAGCTCGCGATACAGCGGCGTGAAGGCCGCCGGATCCTTGGCCCGCGTCTCCATCAGGGCCGCCACCAGCAGGTCGCCGAAGGCATAGGCATAGACGTAGAAGGGCGAGTGGACGAAGTGGCTGACGTAGCTCCACCAGTGCTCATAGCCGGGGTTCAGCGTCACCGCCGGGCCGAGCGAGCCGCCCATCTCCTCCAGCCATAGCTGGCCGATCCGCTCGACCGAGACCTCGCCCCCCGCGCGCTCGTCGTGGAAGCGGGTCTCGAAGCGGTGGAAGGCGATCTGGCGCACGACGGTGTTCAGTCCGTCTTCGATGCGGCCGGCCAGCAGGCCGCGCTGCTCGGCCTTGGGCGCGGTCGCCAGGAGCCGGTCGAACGTCAGCCCCTCGGCGAAGATCGAGGCGGTTTCCGCGAGGGTCAGCGGCGTGTCGGCCAGAAGTGTGCCCTGATCGGCGGCCAGGGTCTGGTGCACCCCGTGGCCCAGCTCGTGCGCCAGGGTCAGCACATCGCGCCGCTCGCCCATCCAGTTCAGGAACACATAGGGGTGGCGGTCCGCCGTCACCGGGTGGGCATAGGCGCCGGACTGTTTCCCCGGGCGGGCGCGGCCGTCGATCCACGGATTGTCGAAGAAGCGCCCGGCACGGTCGGCGAACTCGCCGCCCAGATCGGAGAAGCTCTCCAGCACCAGATCCTTGCCCTGCAGCCAGTCATAGGCGCGGGGCGCCGTGGCCTCGATGGGCGCGTTGCGGTCCCACTGGTCCAGCTTCGCCTTGCCCATGGCCCGGGCCTTCAGGGCGTAATAGCGGTGCGACAGTTTCGGATAGGCGGCGGCCACGGCCTCGGCCATGGCGTCCACCGCCTCGCCGTCCACTTCATTCGACAGGTGGCGGGCGTCGGCGGGGCGCTTGAAGCCGCGCCACTTGGCCTCCAGCGCCTGATCGGCCGCCACGGTGTTCAGCACCAGCGCCATGGTCGAGGCGCGCGCGCCCAGCGCCTCCGACAGGCCCTCGGCCGCCGCCTTGCGCTGCGACGCCTTGGGATCGGACAGGCGGTTCAGGGCCTCTGACAGGGTCAACTGGTCCTTGCCGGCCTTGACCCGCATGGCGGCCAGGGTCTCGTCGAACAGACGGGGCCACTGGGCGCTAATCGGCGCGCGTTCGGCCATGAAGGTTTCGAGGTCTTCCGAAAGCTCATGCGGCTTCATCGCCGTGACCCGGCGCAGCCAGGGCCGCCAGCGGGCGGCGGGGGCATGGGCCTTGAGCGCGGCCTCGATCTCGGCCTCGTCCAGCTGGTTGATCTCCAGCGTCAGCCAGACGGTGGGCGTGGCGATGGCGGTCATCCGCTCGCGCACATTGCCCTCGAACCCCTGCGCCGCCGCATCATCCCGCGCCGTCGACGCCGCGAGGAAGGCGTATGCGCCGAGGCCGCCCAGCACGTCGGTGGCCTGTTCATACAGGCTGATGGCCCGGTCCAGCGTCCGGCCCAGAGCCGCCGCATCGGCGCGCTCGGCGACCAGCCGGCTCTGCAACCCGCCGAGCTCGTCCACCAGCGCCTTGCCCCGCGCCAGATCGGCCTCGATCCGGGCGTCATCGCGCGAGGCGTAGAGGTCGGTCAGGTCCCAGAGGGGGGCCTCGGTCGGCGCGGGGGTCTTGAAGGGGGCGTTCATGCCCCTGTTGTGGGGACGCGAGGCGACCGACGCAACGCCCGAAAGCCGCCAGACACGCCACGGTGAACCGGCGATGGTCCGGCGCATCGCCTCCCCATTCGAGAGCCCCATGACCTACCGTATCGAAGCCCTGCCCATTGAACCTTTCGCCCCCCTGTTCCCCCTGTCGGACGAAGCGCTCGCCGCCGTCGGCGCGCGCCGCTGGACCGCCGATGCGCCGGGCCGCGCCCCGTGTCGCGTGAGCCTGCAGGACGCCGATGCGGGCGAGCGGCTGGTTCTGGTCAATCACGCCCACCTGACCGACCCCACGTCCCCCTATCGCGCCAGCGGGCCGATCTTTGTGCGGGAGGCGGCTGTGCAGGCGACGCCGGAGCCGGACGCCGTGCCGGAGATGCTGACCCGCCGTCCGCTGTCGATCCGCGTCTATGACCGGCGCAACATGATGATCCAGGGCGAGGTCATCGACGGCCCCGATCTGGACGGCGCCCTGCACCGCTGGTTCGCCGAACCGGCGGTCGAGACGGTCCATATCCATTTCGCCCCGCGCGGCTGCTACCTGGCCCGCGCCGTGCGGCACTGACGCCCTTCCCTCAGCCGCCGATCTGGCGTCACATGCCCCCGACATACGGGGGGCGGCCATGACGATCTTTGGAGCCAATGAGGGCGAGGCGGCGGCGGGGACGGGCCGGTCCAGTCTCGGCGGCGGCGCAGGCGGTCTGGCCGTCACGCGCATCGGCGTCGGGCTGGTTCAGGGCGGGCTGCTCTGGTGGCTCTACAACGCCGCCGACACCACCGGATCGCGTGAGCTGGCCTGGCCGGCGACGGAGCCGCAGTTGTTCGGTCCGCTGCTGCTGGTGGCGCTCTATCTGCCGTTCGTGCTGCTGGCCGGGGTCGGGCGGATACGGGTTGTCACCCTGGCGGTCTGGACCGCAATCGCCGCCGCGGCGCTGGCCCTTCTGGGCTGGCATGACGTGGCGCGGCAGGCCCCGGGCCTGCGCGGCGATTATCCGCCCTTCCTCGACTTCCCGATCATGCCTTTCGCCGCCGTAGCGCTGTTTATCGCCCATCATCTGATCGCGCCTGCGGACCGCGAGCGGCGGTGGATCGCGAGCTTCCCGGCCTATTTCGACACGGCGTGGAAGGCCGGGGTGCAGCTGGTGCTGTCACTGGGCTTCACCGGCGTTTTCTGGATCCTGCTGTTCCTCGGCGCGGCCCTGTTCCGCATCATTGGGCTGAAGTTCCTGGACGATCTGCTGGGCCGGGAGTGGTTCTCCATCCCCGTTACCTGCGTGGCCTTCGCCGTGGCGGTGCATCTGACGGATGTGCGCGACGGGCTGATCCGGGGCGTCAGGACCGTGGCGTTGATGCTGCTGTCGTGGCTGCTGCTGGTCATCACTGTCCTGGTGGCCGGGTTCCTGGCCGCCCTGCCCTTCACGGGGCTGGAGGGGCTGTGGGGCACGGGCAGCGCGACGTCGCTGGTGCTGTCGGCGGCGGGGGCGCTGATCATCCTGATCAACACCGCCTATCAGGACGGGGAGCCCGACAACCGGCCGCCCGCCATCCTGAGAGCCGTGGTGCGGGTGGCGGCGGTGCTGCTGACGCCGCTGATCGCCATCGCCTTCTGGGGTCTGGCCCTGCGCATCGGTCAGCACGGCCTGACGCCCGACCGGATCATCGCCCTGTGCTGCGCCGTCGTGGGCGCGGTCTATGCGGGCGGATACGGCTATGCGGCGCTGAAGCCGTTCTGGCGCAAGGGCGACTGGATGCAGCCGCTGGAGCGGACGAATGTCGTCACCGCCATCATGACCGTCGCCCTGATCGTGGCCCTGTTCACGCCTCTGGCCGATCCGGCGCGCCTGTCAGTCGCCGACCAGATGGCGCGGCTGGAACGCGGGGCGGTGACGCCCGACAAGTTCGACTATGCCTTCCTGCGCTTCGAGAGCGGCAAGGCGGGTCAGGCGGCGCTGGAGCGGCTGACGAAGTCGAAGAACGCCGAGGTAGCCAGGCTGGCCAAGCTTGCGCAAGCCGAGGAGAACCGGTGGGCGTATCAAGAACGGGTTGAGCGAGGCGAGGTCGTTATCGAGATGATGCCCAAGGGCGTCGCCACACCTGCCGGATTCACGGAAGCCGTGCGAGGGGAGTCCGGCATATACTGCAGCGACGACGAGGTCTGCGTCGCGCGGCTGATGGACCTGAACGGCGACGGCGTCTCGGAAATCCTTCTGGGCGATCGGTATAGCGTCACCCTTTTCGCACGGCGGAACGACTCGTGGGTCAGAGAAGGGACCTATTCAGCCTCAGGCTGTTCGTCGGAGGGCTACAACCCGCGTGAACTGCTGAAGACGGACAAAGTGCAGACCGCACCTTCACAGTGGCCATCGCTGCGTCTGGGACAGATTATCTCGACGCTGAGGCCTCACGATCCCTGCAGTCCGGAAGCCGTCGCGGAGGCCGCCGCTCCGACCAGGTCCGTCGCCCGTTAACTCCCCGCACACCCTGCCCCGCAACGCGATCTTCACTGCGTCGGGGGTAGAAGCGTCCCGAAACGAGCCAGCTTCCGATCCAAGAGAAGCGGCCGCTACGTGATGTGAGGGGTGCGCCCAATGGCCAAGACCGTGCTGGTCGTCGATGACGATCCGACCCAACGCCGCCTGATACAGGCTGCGCTCGACCGCGAGGGCTATACCGTCGTCCACGCCGAGAGCGGGGGCGAGGCCATCGACCGTCTGGTCAAGGGCGAAGGCGCGGACGTGGTGCTGCTGGACCTGGTCATGCCGGTGATGTCGGGCATGGAGGCTCTGGCCGAAATCCGCACTGCGGGCGTGACCACGCCGGTGATCGTTCTGACCGCCAACGGCGGCATCGACACGGTGGTGAAGGCCATGCAGGCCGGGGCCCAGGATTTCTTCGTCAAGCCGGTGTCGGCGGAACGGCTGCTGGTGGGCGTACGCAACGCCCTGAACCTGACCCAGCTGACGGCCGAGGTCGGCCGGCTGAAGAAGCACGTCGCCGGACGCACGACCTTCGACGATCTGGTCGGGACCAGCCCGGCCATGCGGATGGTCAAGTCGCTGGGCACGCGCGCGGCGAAGTCCGGCATTCCGGTGCTGATCACCGGCGAAAGCGGCGTCGGCAAGGAAGTCATCGCCCGCGCCCTGCACGGCGCCAGCGAGCGCGCCGGCAAGCCGTTCGTGGCCGTGAACTGCGGCGCCCTGCCCGCCAACCTCGTCGAGTCGATCCTGTTCGGCCACGAGAAGGGCAGCTTCACCGGCGCCCACGACAAGCATCTGGGCAAGTTCAAGGAGGCCGACGGCGGGACCCTGTTCCTGGACGAGATCGGCGAACTGCCGCTGGACATGCAGGTCAAGCTGCTGCGCGCCATTCAGGAGCAGGAGATCGACCCCGTCGGCTCCAAGCGTCCGGTGCGGGTGGATGTGCGCATCCTGTCGGCCACCAACCGCGATCTGGCGAGCCAGGTTCAGGCCGGGAACTTCCGCGAGGATCTGTTCTACCGCCTGAACGTCTTCCCCATCGAGGCCCCCGCCCTGCGTGACCGCCGCGAGGACATCCCGGCGCTGGTCGAGCATTTCGTCGGCCGCTTCAATGTCGAGGAAGGCAAGCGCGTCGCCGGTTGCGCCGCCGAGACCATCGCCCTGCTGCAAGGCTACGACTGGCCCGGCAACGTGCGCCAGCTGGAGAATGCGGTCTATCGCGCCATCGTCCTGGCCGACGCGCCGTTCCTGCAGCCCTATGACTTCCCGGCGATCTCGGGCGTGGCTGCGCCGGCGGTCGAGGAAGCTGCGCCTGTCGCCGCGACCGGCGTGGTCTATGCCGACCTGCCGCCCCTGCCCGATACGCCGGTGCGCATCCTCGACGACCGCGGTCATCTGCGGACGCTGGAGGAGATCGAGCACGACCTGATCCAGCACGCCATCGACGTCTATGCCGGGCATATGTCGGAGATCGCGCGCCGTCTGGGGATCGGCCGGTCGACGCTCTACCGCAAGGTGCGCGAACAGGGTCTGGAAGGGGCGCTGAAGGAAGCGAGCTGAGGCTTCAGCCGCCCAGCCGCTCGGCGATGCGGCTGAACATCCAGGCCTCGTTGCCGCCCGCGGATTCGCCCTGGTTGAAGACGCCGGGGCTGTGGGAGATGTAGACCGAGCGCCAGATGCGGACGACGGCGCGGTTCTCGCCCGCCGCCTCGACCACGACAAGGTATGAGTCCCGCCAGTCCGTGCGCTCGCGCCAGCCGGTGCGGAAGATGCCCGTGGCCCGGTCCCGCTCGCGCACCGGATTCCCCAGTTCTCCGACGACCGCATCAGCCGCCCGCCGAACCTGATCGACCGGAGCGGCGAACGCTCGGCAATAGGGCGCGGGATCCTCGTTGCGGTGATTGAACACCCGATCGCCCTCACGCGTCGGGGCGCGCCGCACCATGATCGGACGCAGCAACGCCGCGCCCACCCCGCCCGCTTCCAGACCCGAGGCCGCGCCCTCCAGCGCGCCTTCCTGAAGGCTGGAGTTCCAGGTGGTGTCATAGCCGTCGGGGCGACGATCCCGCCGGGCGTCGGCCGCGACGTTGCGGCAGTTGGGAATGGCCGACGGATCGCCCGGAACGATGCGCTGGGCGACGGCGCTCACCGAGGCGCAGCCGCCCGTCATGCAGATCATGGCCAGTATCGCCGCCGCCCTGCCGTTCATGCCCGATCTCCACATACCCGCGCAATCCGAGGGTATGTCAGGAGGCGGAGTCAGACAACCTTAACTTGCATCCGGCTTCTTGCGGGCCCAGCGGCGCCTGGGTTCCTCGCCCTTGGCCTTGGCGGTGATTTCCTTGAGCTTGCGGCCCTGCATGGATGACAGGGCCTGGCCGGGCGCGCCTTTTTCGGGGTCGCCGAAGGCGCGGCCGTAGGTCTTCACCCGCTCGCCGACCGAATCGAGGAACTCGCCCTCCCATTCGGACAAGGTTACGCCGGCCTTGGCCGCCGCGCGTTTGGCGCGTTTCAGGGCGTTGAGGGCGGCGCGCTGGGTCGCCTTGCGCTGCTCCTCGAACGGGCTGGGGGCAGGCTTCTCACGCGCCGGCTTGGCCGGCTTGCCGGGCTTGTCCTCGCGGCGCGAGAAGCCCGACCGCTTCAGATCAGACCTCGCCCAGCGCCGACAGATAGAGGTCGAGGATGGCCTCTTCTTCCTGGCGCTTGGCCTTGTCCTGGGCGCGGATGCGCAGAACCTTGCGCAGCGTCTTGACGTCGTAGCCCTCGCCCTTGGCCTCGGCGAAGACTTCCTTCTGGTCGGCCATGACGGCCTTCTTGTCCTCTTCCAGACGCTCCAGACGCTCGACGATCGAGCGCAGGCGGCCCTGAGCGGAGGCGGTCAGGACGTCAGCGTTGGCGTCGAAGGAAGCATCGTCAGGCATGGTCACTCCAAGGGCGCTATCGCTCGGCCCGCGGGGCCTCGCTGCTTGAGCGCGGCCGGTGTTTGTTCGAGGCGCGACGCTAACCATGCTCAGCGAGCTGGCTCAACGTCAGGCACGAAAAAGGCCGCGGACAACGTCCGCGACCTGTGGATAGCTGCGCTCAAGCAGCGGGCGACCGCGTCGCCCGCGTTAGCGTGCTAAATAGGCTTAGCCCTGCTTGGCCTTGAAGCGCGGGTCCGTCTTGTTGATCACATAGACGATGCCCTTGCGGCGCACGACCTTGCAGTCGCGGTGGCGGCCCTTGAGAGACTTGAGCGAGCTGCGGACCTTCATGGTCTTAATCCTAGACGCTACGTTCGCCGCGCGGCGGCTCACGACTTGAGCGCGCCCTGAGGCAAACAAAATGAAAGAGCCGCGGGGCGAACCTCGCGGCGGAACGGGGCGTATAGTGGCGGACGCCGCCAACGTCAACCGTGCAATGGAGAGAGGCTGATGAAGACCGTCGAACCCGGCAAGCACCGCGTCTTCAAGATGAGCGTCGCCAGCGTCTATGTGCACTACATCAACAAGGCGGAGAAAAAGGGGCGCACAAAGGCCGAGGTGGACCAGGTGATCCTGTGGCTGACCGGCTTCACGCAAGGCCAGCTCGACACGCATCTGGAGGCCAGGACCAACTTCGAGGACTTCTTCGCCCAGGCGCCGCTTCTGAACCCGGCGCGCACGGGAATCACCGGCCTGATCTGCGGCGTCCGCATCGAGAATATCGAGGACCCGCTGATGAAGGAGCTCCGCTACATGGACAAGCTCATCGACGAGCTCGCCAAGGGGCGGCCGATGGAGAAGATTCTAAGGGCGGAATGAGGCGGTGCTCAAGCAGTGAGTCGCCGCGCGGCGAGCGTTAGCGCCATAATGCGCTCAAGCAGCGAGCGACCGCGTCGCGAGCGTTAGCGCGCTTAAAGAGGAAATCTCTGGAGGCCTGGCCTCCGAGTTGAACGGAGGGTCTGCGAGGTTGCACCCCCGCCGCGTCGCCCCTCCGCCACCAGGCCGTTTCAGAGAGCACGATCACCCTGACACGCCCCGGTTACGCCCCGGTTTCAAAGCACGGTGAACGCCGCGTTCACGCTCTTTTTGCGGATGGCCCCGCATTTGCAGCGGCTCGCGCGTTTGTCATGGGACGGCTCAAGCCGGGGACTCTAAGTTGCGGATCATGCGTTTCAGCCTTCGCCTTCTCCTGATCGGAACCGTCGCGGCCTGCGCCCCGATGCTGCCCGAGCCGGACGTGACCCTGCCGGCATTGCCGAGCCTGCCGATCGGCGGAACGGCGGAAACCCCTGCTCCCGCGCAGCAGCCGAGCCAGCCCGCCACGCCGCCCGCCGCCGATCCGGCGGATCAGGCCGGGTTCGACGGCTGGAAGGAAGGCTTCCTGCGCCGTCACGGCGGCGCGCGCCGGGCCGAGTACGAGCGTGAACTGGCGGGCCTGACGCCTGACGCCTCGGTCATCCGACTGGACCGCAACCAGCCCGAGTTCAGCCGCCCCGTCGGCGCCTATCTGGCCAATGCGGTCAACGCGACCCGCATCGCCGAGTCGCGCCGCCGCCTGACCGACGTGCCGTGGGAGGTGACCCAGCGGTTCGGCGTCCCGGCCGAGATTCTGGTCGCCATCTGGGCCAATGAGAGCGGCTTCGGCCAGATCCAGGGCAATTATGACGTCATCCGCTCGCTGGCGACCCTGGCCTTCGACGGCCGCCGCCGCGACTGGGCCGAGGCCCAGCTGAAGGACGCGCTGGACATCGTCGTCGACGGGCGCCGCGCCCGCTCGGGTCTGAAGGGCAGCTGGGCCGGGGCCATGGGCCAGACCCAGTTCATGCCCGACAACTATCTGCGCCTCGGCGTCGATCAGGATCAGGACGGCAAGGTCGACATCTGGAACGACAATGCGGACGCCCTGGCTTCGGCGGCGAACCTGCTGGCCCAGGCCGGCTGGAAGCGCGGCCAGACTTGGGGTTACGAGGTCACCCTGCCGCCCGGGTTCGACTATTCCGAGGTCGAGGGGCCACGGCATCCGTGGTCCTTCTGGGCTGCGCGGGGCGTGACCATCGCCCGGGGCGGCACGCCGAACGAGGCGGAGATGCTGGAGGATGCGGCCCTGCTGCTGCCGCAGGGCGCGCGCGGCCCGGCCTTCCTGGCCCTGCCCAACCACTATGTGATCCGGCGCTACAACAATGCGGTCAGCTATGCGCTGGCCATCGGCCTGACGGCGGACGGCGCGGTGGGCAAGCCGGGGCTGGTCGGGACCTGGCCGGACGACGCCCCCCTGACGCGTGACCAGCGTATCGGGGCGCAGGCGGCGCTGACGCGGCTGGGCTATGACACCCAGGGCGTCGACGGCGTGGTCGGGGCCAACACCCGCGCGGCCGTGCGGCGCTGGCAGCTGGCCAATATGCGAATACCGGACGGGTACCTGAGCGCAGCGCTGGCGGATGAGCTGATCGGGCTGGCGCGGTAGATGTCTCGTCCTTCCCCCATTTCGGGGGAAGGTGGCTCGCGGAGCGAGACGGATGGGGGCTCTGCCGAACCCACGCTCATCATCCGACGGTCTGCAAGCTGAACCAGCCCCCATCCGAGCCGCTGCGCGGCCCACCTTCCCCCGTAAAGGGGGAAGGATCGGTTCTTGCTAGCCCGCCGACATGTGCGCGGGGGACTGCTTGTCCTTCAGGGTGACCAGCTCCTCGGCCATCGTCGGGTGCACCGCGCAGGTGGCGTCCCACTGGGCCTTGGTCAGGCCGGCTTTCACGGCGATGGCGGCCAGCTGGATCATCTCCGGACTGTCCGGACCGACGATGTGGACGCCGACCACACGCTGGCTGTCCGCATCCACCACCAGCTTCATCAGCACCCGCTCGTCCGAGCCGGTGAAGGCATATTTCATCGGCCGGAAGCGGGTGACATAGACATCCACGCCTTTGGGACAGCTGTGCCGCGCCTCGGCCTCGGTCAGGCCGACGGTGCCCACCGGCGGCTGGCTGAACACGGCGGTGGCCACGGCCTCGTAGTCGAAGGCCATCGGATTGTCGCGGAACACGGTCTCGTGGAAGGCCACGGCCTCGCGGATCGCCACGGGCGTCAGGTTCATGCGGTCGGTCACGTCGCCGATGGCCCAGATGTTCTCGGCCGTGGTCTTGGAGAAGCCATCGACCTTGATCGCGCCCTGATCGTTGAGCTCGACCCCTGCGGTTTCGAGACCCAGGCCCTTCACATACGGCTCGCGGCCGGTGGCGAACATGACCACGTCGGTCTCGAGCGTCATGCCGTTCTCGAGATGGTTCACCAGACCGGTCTCGGTCTTCTCGATCGAGGCGTGCTGGCAGCCGAGGATGACCTTGATCCCGCGCTTCTCGATCTCGCCCGCCAGATGCGCCCGCACATCGTCGTCGAAGCCGCGCAGGATGTTAGGGCCACGGTAAATGAGCGTCGTCTCGACCCCCAGCCCGGCGAAGATGCCGGCGAACTCCACCGCGATGTAGCCCCCGCCCGCGATCAGGATGCGCTTCGGCAGTTCCGGCAGGTGGAAGGCTTCCTCGGAGGTGATGGCGTGTTCGATGCCGGGCAGGTCCTCCGGCTTCCACGGGCGGCCACCGGTGGCGATCAGGATCTTCTCGGCGGTGACCACGCGGTCGGGGCTGCCGTCCTTCTTCAGCATCTGGATCGTGTGGGCGTCCTTCAGCACCGCGCGGCCGTGCAGCAGCTCAGCCCCCGCCTTGGCCAGATTGGCGGCGTAGATGCCCGACAGCCGGGCGATCTCGACGTCCTTGCTCTCGATGAACTTCGGCCAGTCGAACGACGCGTTTTCGATGGTCCAGCCGTAGCCCTCGGCGATCTCCAGCGCGTGGGACACCTCAGACGCCATGACCATGAATTTCTTGGGCACGCAGCCGCGGATGACGCAGGTGCCGCCGGTGCGGAACTCTTCCGCCACCCCGACCCGCTTGCCGCCCAGCGCCGTCAGCCGCGCAGCCCGCACCCCGCCCGATCCGGCGCCGATGACGAAGAGGTCGTAGTCGTAGGCGGTCATGGTGTTCCTCGGATCCGGTCGGATCAGGGATGTAGGACCTTCACCCCGTCATCGCCACCGATGATCGCCTCGTCGGCCAGATCCAGGAACAGGCCGTGCTCGACCACGCCGGTGACCAGCTTCAGGTCGTCGGCCAGCCGCGCCGGGTCATGGATGACGCCGCACTTGGTGTCATAGATCAGGTTGCCGCCGTCGGTGCGCACCAGCCCCCGCTCGGCCGAACGGACGCGGGCCGGCATCATGATGTCGTGGTCGGTCAGAACGTCGGACAGGCGGTTGGCCGTGGTCTTGTGGCCGAACGCGACCACCTCGATCGGCAGGGGAAATGCGCCGAGTGCGGGCACGACCTTGGCGCTGTCGGCGATGACGATGCAGCGGGACGAGGCCTCCCACACCAGCTTCTCGCGCAGCAGGGCCGCGCCGCCGCCCTTGACCAGGGCCAAGCCCGGTCCGATCTCGTCGGCGCCGTCGATGGTCAGATCGATGCGGGGCGTGTCCTCCAGCGTCGACAGCGTCAGGCCCAGTTCGCGCGCCAGATCGGCGGTCGCCTCCGACGTCGGCACGCAGCGCAGGCCGGTCAGGTTTCGCGCCGCCAAGGCCTTCACGAACCAGGCCGCCGTCGAGCCGGTGCCCAGCCCCACGACCATCCCGGCCTCGACCCGTTCGGCGGCTGCCTCTCCGGCCCGTTGTTTCTGATGGTCGGACATCTAGCTCCTCCCCTGCGAAGCGGGGGAGGGGGACCACGAAGTGGTGGAGGGGGCAAGCCCCAAGAGCTGGTGAATGGGGTCGCCCCCTCCACCGCAAGCGGTCCCCCTCCCCCGTGAAGAACGGG
>DASWYI010000001.1:0-114261 GCA_036405055.1 Brevundimonas sp. | reverse complement strand
ACTGGAGCTGTCGGTCCGCTCGGCCAACTGCCTGAAGAACGACAACATCGTCTACATCGGCGACCTGATCCAGAAGACCGAGGGCGAAATGCTTCGCACCCCGAACTTCGGCCGCAAGTCGCTGAACGAGATCAAGGAAGTGCTGGCCTCCATGGGTCTGTCGCTCGGCATGGACGTGCCGAACTGGCCCCCGGAGAACATCGAAGACCTGGCCAAGAAGTTCGACGACCAGATCTAGGTTTTAACCTCCGCGCGGCGGCCTGACGGCTCCGGAAGCGGAAAAAAGAATACGGCCAAGGGTCCTCAACTGAGGAAACCGGGGCTGGAGTAGGAGAGACCCCGATGCGCCACGGCGCCGCTTATCGCAAGCTCGGCCGTACGGTCAGCCACCGCCAGGCCATGTTCGCCAACATGGCTGCCTCGCTGATCAAGCACGAGCAGATCACGACGACCCTGCCCAAGGCGAAGGAACTGCGTCCCTTCGTCGAGAAGCTGGTCACGCTCGGCAAGAAGGGCGACCTGCACGCCCGTCGTCAGGCCATCAGCCAGGTCCGCGACGTGACCCAGGTCGGCAAGCTGTTCGACACGATCAGCCCGCGTTACGCCGAGCGTAACGGCGGCTACATCCGCATCATGAAGGCCGGCTTCCGCCACGGCGACAACGCCGCGATGGCCGTGATCGAGTTCGTCGATCGCGACGTGGACGCCAAGGGCAAGGACTCGGGTCCGGTCTATGAAATCGAGGGCGACGACGAAGCGTAAGCTTCGACCGTTGGGGCTTGATGGGGCGGCCGGAGCAATCCAGCCGCCCTTTTTCTTTGTCTGGTGTCGGGGCAAAAGAGGGCCATGAGCGACACCGTCATCCTCCCCTTCGAACCCCGTCACGCCGCAGCCTGGGCGGCGCTGAACCTGGCGTGGCTGGAGGAGGGCGGCTTCGCGGTCGAGGCCAAGGACCGCAAGGTCATCGACGACCCGGTCGGCGCCATCCTGGCCCCCGGCGGCCGCATCTTCATGGTCGAGGGGGATGGGCAGGCGCTGGGCTGCTGCGCCCTGATGGCCATGAGCGACGGCGGGTTCGAGGTGGCCAAGATGACAGTGACCCCGTCCGCACGCGGTCACGGCCTGTCGCGCCGCCTGCTGGAGGCCTGCGAGGCCGAAGCGCGGGCCGTCGGCGCGCATCGCCTTTATCTGGAATCCTCCAGCACCCTGACCGTCGCCGGCGCCCTCTATCGCTCGTTCGGCTTCGTCGACCTGCCGCCCCGCGCCACGCCCTACGCCCGGGCGGACGTTTTCATGGAGAAGCGGCTCTAGCGCCTATTCCGTCGCCTGCTCCTGGGCGCGAAGGCGGTCGCGGAACATGATGTTGCCGGCGGCCCCGTTCTGGGCGCCGGGATTTCTCTGGTTCAGCTCGGCGGCGTAGAGCGAGCGCAGATAGGCCATGTCCCAGTCGGTCATCCCCTGGACCGCCGCCGGGTTGGCGAACAGGTTCAGAATGGTCGGATAGGCCGACAGGTCAGCATCGGGGTTGATCTGGGCGAAGGCGACCATGGCCACATAGTCGGCCAGCTGAGGCAGGGTCAGGGCCGCCGGACCGTCCACATCCACGATGACATAGGCCCGGAGCAGGTCGTTCTGGACCTCTGTCCTCAGACGGCTGCCGCCGGGGATCATGGGTGGGAGTTCTCCGGGCAGCCGGACCGCCGGCTCACCGGTGTCGCGCACGACCGGCAGGCTGACATGCCACCAGCGCACCGCGGCGTCCGACGTCTGGAACCGCTCCAGGGCTCGTTCGCTGCGCGAGGCTCCGGCGTATTTCGGCCGGAACGCCAGCGGCCGCTCCGCCACCAACGCGGAGGCCAGGCCGGCGCCGTCGTCCGTGGCCACGATAAGGATGTTTGGACTGCAGCCGGGCTCGCCGATCTCGAGCTCGAGCTCCAGAGCCACTTCCGACACCCGGTCGGCCAGAGCCTGGGCCGCCTCCCGCTGCAGGTTGACGACGCCGACGCAGACCTTGCGGGGCCAGCGCGCGGGGCCGCGTCCGGCGGGCGGCGCCACGGCGGCGTCCACGAAGGTGTCCACCAGCCGCCGCAGAGGGCGGCCGACCACCTCGATCTCCTCGACCGGCGTCTCTTGCACAGGCGGGACGGCGGGCTGTTCCTGGGGCGCGGACGCCGGAACATCCTGGGCGCCGAGGCCCGCGAGGCCGAGAGCGACGACAAGCGCAGCGATGGTGGTCATGACCTGTCGCCCCTCTTCGAGCAGCCTATTCCTTCGACAGGTCCTGCTTGCGGAACCAGGCCAGCGCCCCGACCAGCGGGACCAGCATCCAGAAGGCCAGGCTGACCACCGATTTCAGCACCTCGCCCTCGGCCAGGGACTCGGCCGCCGCGCCGCCGGCGATCAGGCTCTTGATCGAGTCCGCCGCGCCGCCGGGATTGGCCATGACCGCGATCCAGTCCTCGGGCTGCACCCCCATGGGGCCCAGCGCCTGCATCGAGAAGAACTGCGCCACGCCCACGACCAGCGGCACGAACAGGGCCGCCAGCAGCGACCGGGTCATGACCGCAATCAGCAGCGAGATCATCATGAACTGCATGATGCGCAGGTAGGACAGGAAGAAATACCCGGCGAACTGGCCGAAGGCGGCGCCGTCGAAGGTGAAGGCCAGCGGCTTGCCCAGCACGAAGGCGTTGACCAGGGCGTCCATGATGCCCGCGATCAGCATCGCGGTCATGGCGGCCAGCGTCAGCAGCTTCAGCACGCCCACCTTGCCCAGGATCAGGTTGTCACGGCTGTTGCGCGCGCTGATGAGCCGCCAGGTCTCCCAGCGATAGTCGCCGGCATAGATGGTCGCGGCCCCGATCAGGACGAAGGCCAGGGTCATGGGCCCGGCCAGCTCGCCCGCCGTATGGACGATGGCCTGTCCGACGTCGATGTGGGTCTTGGCCATGGCCAGCGCCAGCTCCGGCGGAGCCTTGCCCTCGGCGACCATCTTCGCGCCCAGTCCCTTCTGGACGAAGGCGCCGATGACCGAGAAGACCAGCGTCAGGGCCGGAACGAAGAACACGCTCCAGAACCAGGTCGTGCGGCTGCGGGCGAGACGGTAGGTCTCGGCGAAGAAGGCGTCCCAGAGCATCAGTCGGCCTCCGGCGTCTGCACGGCGCCCGTCTCGGTGAAGAAGATGCTTTCCAGGTCGGTCCCGACCCAGCGCGCCTCATGGATGTCGACCCCGGCCTCGACCAGGGCGCGGATCAGGTTGGGTCCCTCGGCGCGCGGCACGTCGGCGAGCACGGCCTCGCCTTCCTGCGCCCCCTTGGCGCCGAGGAAGGTCAGCACCCGGCCGGCGTCGCCCACGGACAGCCGCAGGCGTTCGCCGACGGAGGTCAGCTCGCTGACCGCGCCCTCGCGCACCAGCTTGCCCTTGTTCAGGATCGCCACGCGGTCGCAGACGCGCTGAACCTCGAGCAGCTGGTGGCTGGCCAGAACCACGGTCACGCCGTCGTCGGTGGCCAGGCTGCGGATCAGGGCCCGCATTTCCTGAATGCCGGGCGGATCCATGCCGCTGGTCGGCTCATCCAGAATGACAAGGTCGGGCTTGCTCATCAGGGCCGCGGCCACGCCCAGCCGCTGCATCATGCCGACGGAGAAGCCCCGGACCCGGCGGTCCGCCGCCTCGGTCAGGCCCACCCGCTCCAGCCAGTGGGCGACCGGCGCATCCTTGCCCAGCCCATGCTCCAGCGCCAGCCAGCTCAGCACCTGCCGCGCGGTCATGAAGGGCGGGAAGCGCGGGGTTTCGATCATCGAGCCCATGCGCCGCATGGCCTTCACGTCGCCCACGGCCCCGCCCATGATGCTTGCGGTCCCGTCCGTGGGCCGGATCAGGCCCAGCAGAATGCGGAACAGGGTCGACTTGCCGGCCCCGTTCGGCCCCAGCACCCCATAGACCCCGCCCCGGGGGATGGTCAGGCTCAGCCCGTCCAGGGCGCGCACCGCGCCGTAGGACTTGGTCAGGCCGGTCGTCTCGATCACTGCGCTCATGCGCTGAGTTGGCCCTGCGCCGGGCCGGGGCGCAAGCCTTCGCGCGATTAAGCTTTCGCAACGTCCGGCATGGCCATGCCGAAGACGATCAGATTGCCGTCCGGCGCCCGCACCAGCAGCTCGCGCTGGCGATAGGGCTTGTCCGCCGGGCCGTGGACATCCTCGGGCGGCAGCGTGTCCAGCTTCGGCTTCAGCTCGGCGTAGAGGGCGTCCACGTCGCGCACGTCGATGTAATAGGCGAAACCGCCATGCGGCGCCGGCGCGCAGCCCGGCTCGGCCTCAAGCAGCCGGAAGCCCACGGCCTCGCGGTGGATATAGGCGTAGTTCGCCTCCCGGAACGGCACGGCGAAGCCCAGCACCCCGGTGAAGAAGTCCAGCGCCTTCTGCAGGTCGGGGACATGCAGGAACGGCGTCACCTGCTGGAAATTGGCCATCGGAGCCTCCGTCATCGCCGCCTGAGCATAACACGGCAGACGCCGGGCGCGCCCCGGGCTAAAAGGCCCGCCCGAACGCGAGCCCTCCATGTCGATCCCGCACATCAAACACGGCCGCGCGGCCCTGGTCTTCATCCTCATCACCGCGGTGCTCGACATCCTGGCGATGGGGATCATCATCCCGGTGCTGCCGCGCCTGATCGAGGACTTCGTCGGCTCCAATGCCCAGGCGGGGGTCATCAACGGCGTCTTCGTCGCGCTGTGGGCCGGGATGCAGTTCATCGCCTCGCCGATCATCGGCTCCCTGTCGGACCAGTACGGCCGCCGGCCGGTGATCCTCATCAGCTGCGCGGGCCTGGCCGCCGACTATGTGCTGATGGCGCTGGCGCCGAACCTGTGGTGGCTGGCGGTCGGGCGGATGATCGCCGGGATCACCTCGTCCAGCTTCACCACCGTCTTCGCCTATATGGCGGACATCACCGAGCCCGAGAAGCGCGCCCGCGCCTACGGCCTGATCGGCGCGGCGTTTTCCGGCGGATTCGTCATGGGGCCGGTGCTGGGCGGATTCCTGGGCGAGATCGGGCCGCGCGCGCCCTTCTGGGCCGCCGCCGCCCTGTCGGGCCTGGCCTTCCTCTATGGCATGTTCGTCCTGCCCGAGAGCCTCAAGCCCGAGAACCGCATGGCCTTCGGCTGGAAGCGCGCCAACCCCGTCGGGGCCCTGAACCTGCTGCTGCGTCATCGGGAGCTGACCGGCCTGTCGGTGGTGAATTTCCTGCTCTACTTCGCCCACCACGTCTTCTCGGCGGTGTTCGTCCTCTATGCGGCCTACCGCTACGACTGGGGCCCGTGGCAGGTGGGGCTTCTGCTGGCCGGGGTGGGGATGCTGGACATGCTGGTCCAGGGCCTGCTTACCGGGCCGGTGGTGAAGCGCATCGGCGACCGGCGCACCCTGATCCTGGGCCTTGTGGGCGGCACGGTCGGCATCGCCCTGATGGGCTGGGCGCCGACGGGTCTGATGTTCATCCTGGCCATGCTGCCCAACGCCCTGTGGGGTCTGGCCATGCCGACGCTGCAGTCGCTGATGACCCGTCGCGTGGGCGAGGACGAGCAGGGCCAGCTGCAGGGCGCGAACAACAGCGTCGCCTCCATCGCCGGCGTCCTGTCGCCCCTGTTCTTCGGCTGGATCTACACCCTGTCGACGGGGCAGGGGGCCGGCATCCCCGTCCCGGGCCTCAGCTTCTATCTCGCCGCCTTGGTGCTGCTGGCGGCGGCGGTGATCGGCTGGCTGGTGGTGCGGGGCGAAGATCGCGGCGGCGAAACATCCGCGCCTTGATCCGGTCGAAATGGCGTTGCGGAATGCGATAGCCCACCCATATCGCCGGACGCCATGAAGACCTCCACCCTCGTCATCGCCGCCGCCCTGATGCTCTCGGCCTGCGGCAACGCCAACTCCAGCAAGGCTCAGGAGGGGGTGTTCGACCAGCCCCGCGCCGTCCCCGGTTCCGCCGGAGAGATGAAGGCCAGCTTCGCCCCCGTGGTGCGCGCCGCCGCCCCCGCCGTGGTCAACATCGCCGCCCGGGGCGTGCAGCAGGTGCGCGATCCGTTCTGGGGCATTCCGGGCCAGCGCGAGACGGGCTCCGTCGGCTCCGGCGTCATCGTGCGGCCGACGGGCGTCGTCGTGACCAACTATCACGTCATCAACGGCATGCAGCAGATCAAGGTCGTCCTGAATGACCGGCGCGAGTTCGAGGCCCGTGTCCTGCTGGCGGATGAGCGCGCCGACATCGCCGTGCTTCAGCTTCAGGGGGTGGACGAGCGCCTGCCCACCCTCGACATAGACGACCGCGAGGAACAGCAGGTCGGCGACCTGGTCCTGGCCATCGGCAACCCCTTCGGCGTCGGCCAGACGGTGACCAACGGCATCATCTCGGCCCTGAACCGCACCGAGACGGGCATCAGCGACAGCGGCTCCTTCATCCAGACCGACGCGGCCATCAATCCCGGCAACTCCGGCGGGGCGCTGGTGGACATGGACGGCGACCTGATCGGCATCAACACCGCCATCTTCTCGCGCTCGGGCTCGTCCTCGGGCGTGGGCTTCGCGGTCCCCGCCTCGATGGTGAAGCGGGTGGTGGACTCCGCCGTCGGCGGGGCCAGCGCCGTGGTCCGGCCGTGGCTGGGCGTGAAGGGCAACAGCGTCTCCGCCGACATGGCCCGCAGCCTCGGCCTGCCGCGGCCCCAGGGCCTGCTGGTCACCGAGGTCTGGCCCGGCGGCCCCGGCGCCCGCGCCGGCCTGCGCCAGGGCGACATCATCACCGCCGTCGACGGCGCCGAGGTCAACGATCAGGCCGGGCTGAACTTCCGCGTCGGCACCCGCGCCCCGAACGACAGCGTCAGCATCGCCGTCGTCCGCGACGGTCAGGCGGACACGCTGAACGCCCGCGTCCAGCCCCTGCCGGGCAATGCGGATCAGGACCGCGCCACCGTCATCGACGCCGGCGCCCTGGCCGGGGCGCGGGTGCTGACGCTCAATCCCGCCCTGGCCGACAGCCTCGGCGGCGACCCCTTCGCCTCGGGCGTCATCATCGCCCGCGTCGCGCGCGGCAGCTACGCCCAGCGCATCGGCTTCCAGCCCGGCGACGTGGTCGTGGCCGTCAACGACCGCCCGGTCGCCAGCCCCGACGCCCTCGACGGCATCGGCCGCGGCGCCGAGGTCACCATTGAGCGCGGCGGCCAGCGGATCACCGGCGTGATGCGCTAGGATCTCTCATCCTTCCCCCTTCACGGGGGAAGGTGGCAGGCGGAGCCTGACGGATGGGGGCTGCCGGCGGTTTCCCGACGTCCGGCTACCGAGAGGCGGACACACCTCCATCCGACCCGCTGCGCGGCCCACCTTACCCGAAATGGGGGAAGGATCACAGGTAAGCCCCCACCTTCTTCTCCAGCAACGCCACCAGCGCCGGGTCCATGAACCCGTAGTCGTCGGGAATATCCAGGCACACCACCCGCGCCCGCTTCAGGCTGGCCCGGAACCGCCGCTGCAGCTTCGCCCGGTGCGCCTTCTCCATCACGAAGATGATGTCGGCCCACTCCACCAGCTCGACCGAGCATTGCTCCTCCGCATCCGGGGCCAGCCCCGCCGACGCCGTCTCGACGCCGGGATAGGCCGCGAACACCTGCTCAGCCGTCGGCGAACGCAGGCGGTTGCGGGAACAGAGGAAAAGAATATTGATAAATTGGCCCCCGACCAATCAGCCAGTTTTTTTCTTAGCCATAAGCGAAACTAGATGCTTATCGCCGCGCGGCGTTATTCTCCAGTATTTATGCCTGTCATTAACGCCTCGCTTTTTTACACCAGGCTCCATGTATCCTAGGGCACGATATTGGATTAATGTTTCCGACCAACACTCAGGAGATACGCTTGCGTAATTTCCGACATTCCCCTCTGCATTTTTTGTAAGAAGGTGAAATCTTGATAGAATATCTTTTATCTCATTCTCTGAGGCTTCATTTATCAAAATTGGCCCCAAGTCCTGAAAAACAATGTCCCATGTAGTCGTTGTCTCCCAAACTTCTTCGATGGTTGTAAGGTGTTCAGAACTGTAAACTCTCCACGTCCCATCTATGACCATTTTATCTGCCCCCGATTGAAGGTCGGGATCGATAACCACGCTCTCGCTAAGATGAGCAGCATCTCTAAGTGTTCTATTTTCTTCGGTAAGTTTATTTACCTGTTCTAGCAACGCTATGGGTGACGTTCCGTCGTTTCGTATCCAGCCCGGTCTAGGATTGATCCGAATTTCTCGAACCACTGAACGCGAAACCAGCCCGCCTAACTCTTGCGGGTTCGACCACTTCCGCACAGGATGATCGGCCATGACTTTTGCCCGAAAATCATCAAGACGAGATCGACCGGCCTCATCAAGTTCAGATTTTGCGACAGGAATTGCTTGGGGATCGGCATGAACAAACGCTAATACAGGAATTCCCAGCTCTTTTGCATAAAGATATTCTTTCTCAGTGTAACTAACACCATCTGGCGTAACAGTTCCATATCGGCCGCCCAAAATAAGCACGTAGTAATCACATTCATCAATAACGCGCTTAATTACTTGCCATTGACTTTCATTAGAAGCAACGAACGCCTCCATGCCCGTCGGAATGCAATCAAGCTCCCACAATGCCTGAAGCACCTCCGCCCTCTCTTCGACAAGATCGGTAAATGTGGAGCTCACAAATATCTGATGACGGACCATATAGGACATCACATACCCCCGTATTTAAACCGAGCTACAACGGAATATTATCGTGCTTCTTCCACGGATTGCTCTGCGTCTTCCCCTTCAGCGTCCGTAGCGCCTTGATCAGTCGGCGCCGGGTCCCATGCGGCATGATGACGTCGTCGATGTAGCCCAGGCCCGCGGCCACGAACGGATTGGCGAACCTCGCCTTGTACTCGGCCTCGCGCGCCGCCAGGGCCTCGGGGTCGCCGGCCTCCTTGCGGAAGATGATCTCGACCGCGCCCTTGGCGCCCATCACCGCGATCTCGGCGCTCGGCCAGGCGTAGTTCACGTCGCCGCGCAGGTGCTTGGAGCTCATGACGTCATAGGCGCCGCCATAGGCCTTGCGCGTAATGACCGTCAGCTTCGGCACCGTCGCCTCGGCATAGGCGAACAACAGCTTGGCCCCGTGCTTGATCAGGCCGCCGTACTCCTGCCGCGTTCCGGGCATGAAGCCGGGGACGTCGACCAGCGTCACAATGGCAATCCCGAACGCATCGCAGAACCGCACGAACCGGGCGGCCTTGCGGCTCGAGTCGATGTCCAGCACCCCCGCCAGCACCTGCGGCTGGTTCGCCACGATGCCCACCGACTGCCCGTCCAGCCGGCCGAAACCGCAGACGATGTTCTTGGCGTAATCGGCGCCGATCTCGAAGAACTCGGCCTCGTCGACCGTCTTAAGGATCAGCTCCTTGATGTCGTACGGCTGGTTCGGGTTGGCCGGAACCAGTGTATCCAGCGACGCCTCGTCCCGCTCCGGATCATCATAGCTCTCGCGCACCGGCGGCTTCTCGCGGTTCGACAGGGGCAGGAAGCCGATCAGGCGGCGCACCTCCGACAGGGCCTCCAGATCGTTCTCGAACGCCCCGTCCGCCACGCCCGACTTGCCCGCATGCACCCGGGCGCCGCCCAGCTCCTCATGCGTCACGACCTCGTTGGTGACCGTCTTCACCACGTCCGGGCCGGTCACATACATGTAGCTGGTGTCCTTCACCATGAAGATGAAGTCGGTCAGGGCAGGGGAGTAGACATCGCCCCCCGCGCACGGCCCCATGATGACGCTGATCTGCGGGATCACGCCGCTGGCCAGGGTGTTCTGCAGGAAGATGTCGGCGTATCCCGCCAGCGACTCCACCCCCTCCTGAATCCGCGCCCCGCCGGCGTCGAAGATGCCGATGATCGGCGCCCCGTTGGTCAGGGCCATCGTCTGGATCTTGACGATCTTGGCCGCGTGCGCCCCCGACAGCGACCCGCCGAACACCGTGAAATCCTTGGAGAAGACATAGACCAGCCGCCCGCCGATCGTGCCCCGCCCGGTCACCACCCCGTCGCCGGGCACGCGCTGCGTCTCCATGCCGAACTCGTGCGAGCGGTGCTCCACGAACATGTCGGTTTCCTCGAAGCTGCCTTCATCCAGCAGCACCTCGATCCGCTCGCGCGCCGTCAGCTTGCCCTTGGCGTGCTGGGCCGCGATGCGTGCCTCGCCGCCCCCGAGGCGGGCCTGGGCGCGGCGTTTGTCGAGCTGGTCGAGGATGTCTTGCATGGGAGGCTCCTTAAGCCTCCGGCTTACGCAGCGCCGCCGCGTCAGGCAAGCGGCCCTAACCCGTGAACCCCTCGCCCGGCGGCGGCGACTGGGCCAGCCCGGCCAGCCGCGTCAGCTCCGCCACATGGGCGGCGAACGCCTTGCGGCCCGCATGCGTCAAGCTCAGCCACGTCCGCTGCCGCCCGTCCTGCGCCGCCTTGGTCAGCTTGACGTAGCCGGCCTCTTCCAGCTGCTTCAGGTGTTTGGACATGACCGAGTCCGACACGCCGACGGCATCGCGCACCATGGCGAATTCGGCGTCCTGAATGCTGGCCAGCAGGCCGCAGATCTGCAGCCGCCCCGGCGCGTGGATGACGGCGTCAAAGACAGGCTTCACGCCGCCTGCCTCAGTTCACGCTTCCACACCGCGCTCCACCAGCGGCCGCCGATGATCGCCACCGGCCAGGCGATCCCGCCCATGGCCAGACACAGCCACCACGGCCCCTGGAACCGTCCGTAGATCGACCCCAGCATCAGCCCGGCCAGAACCAACGCCATGCCGATGGCGACCCACCGCGCCTTCTTGGGCGAATAGGCGTCAACCCACCAGCCGTAGCGCTTCTTCCACCAGCGTTGCAGGTAGAGGACATACAGGAAGGTGAAGGCGATGCCGAACGCCGCCCACGGCTGCGGCAGGCCCTGGATGGCGACGATCACGCCCATGCCCAGGCCGAAGATGATGTCATAGCCGAGCGGATAGCTGTCCATGCTCTTCAGCATCTGCTCGCGCGACGCGCGGATGGAGGCCAGCGCCTCTGCGGGATCATCAGGGTTGGACATGGCGACCTCTCTTTCCATGTTGGAAAGTTGCCGATCATTTTCCACTTTGGCAAGTGATTATTTTCCGGATTGGAAAATCAGCCCAGCGCCCTGAACCACCGGTCGAACAGCACGGCCTCGGCGCGTCGGTTCGCGGTGCGCTCCGCGGCTTCGGCGTCCACTCCCCACTGATCCTCCTGGAACGCCTCCTCGATGCGGCTCAGGTCGAACGCCGCCTCGCCCGACAGCGCGCCCCGATGCAACGCCAGCCCCAGGATCGCCGACCCCAGCAGGGGCGCCGCCGCCGCCAGTCCGGTCAGGGCGAAGTCGTCGAGGTCGAGCGCCAGCGCCTTCACCCGCGCCACCGCCGCCGGGTCCTGCGCCCGGTGGACAATCCCTTCGGCGGGCTCCAGCATCACGCCCAGCTCCCGCGAGGCCCAGTCGCGCCACGGCGTCCATTCCCGCGCCTGCTTCTCCACCAGCGGCGTCGGATGCTCCGCGAGGTAGCAGAGCGCGTCTGACCCGGCGTAGGCCGCGATCTCGTCGGCCACGGCGTCCCGCACCTGGCTGACCCGGTCGATGGCGGTGGACGCCAGGCGCGTCGCCGGCATGGTCCCCGGCTCGATGAACTCCCCCTGCGCCGCCCATTCGCCGGCGACCAGCCGCGCCGCGGCCTCGGTCGGCAGCACCAGCCTCGCATGGGCCGGCGTCTTGGGCGTCCGCCCGTCCAGCAGCACGGCCCAGCCGCTCTCAGACTCGGCCACGTCCACGGTCTTCCAGAACCGCTTCAGCCGCTCCTCGGACTCGCGGAACCCCTTGCGGGCGGCGACCATGGGATCGAGGGGAGGGATGTGCGACATCAGGCGGCCCGGGCTTCGGTGGCGAAGTGGTGGAGCGCGGCTTCCAGCTCCGCGAAATCGGCGGCCACGTGCGGCGCCCCCGCCGCGTGCTGCTCGGCCACGGTGTGGAAGCCCCAGGCCACGCCCTGCGGCCGCACCCCGGCGTTCAGGGCCATCTTGATGTCATGGGCCGTATCGCCGATCATGACGGTGGTGGCGGAACAGGCCCCGCACGCGGTCATCGCGGCCTGCAGCATCGCCGGATGCGGCTTGCCCGGCCCGTCGTCGACGCAGTGGCTCGACAGGAACAGATCAGCCCAGCCCTCGCGCGCCAGATTGCGGTCCACGCCCCGCCGCGACTGCCCCGTCGCCAGCGCCAGCCGCCACCCGTCGTGCTTCAGCCGGTGCAGCAGATCCATCGCCCCGTCGTACAGCGGTTCATGGAAATCCGGGTCGGTGTTCATACGCAGGAACGCCGCCTTGAACCCGTCCACATACCGATCCAGCGTCGGATCATCGATCTGCGGCGCGATCAGGCGCAGGGCGTCATGCAGCGGCAGGCCGATCCCCACCCGCACGGTCTCATAGTCCGGCTCGGGCAGGCCGATGTCCCGCGACGCCTCGACCGCCGCGCGCAGGATCGAGGCCCGGCTGTCGACCAGAGTCCCGTCGATGTCGAAGACCGCGAGGGGGCGCATCAATAGCTCCGCTCATCCCGGCGAAAGCCGGGACCCAGTGCTTTGGGTGATGCAGCGGCGCCCGTGATCCGCAGGCCGTGGTCCTGAAGCGCAGGCGTCACGCTGGGAAGAACTGGGTCCCGGCTTTCGCCGGGATGATCGGAAAGGAGAAAGCTCATCGCAGCCGCTTCACCCCGGCGAACGGGTCCGCCTCGGCCTCGTCCTGCGAGAAGCCGAAATGGGCGAAACCGGCCTTCATCTCGGGGCTGATCGGCGCCTCGACGATCAGGGTCCCGCCCGACGGATGGTCCAGCTCGATCCGCCGGGCGTGCAGTTGCAGCTTCAGAATGCCCGACAGCTCGCGCGACTTCTCGTCGCCATACTTCGGGTCGCCCAGGATCGGATGGCCGATCGCCGCCATGTGGGCCCGCAGCTGATGCGTCCGGCCGGTGAAGGGCCTCAGCGCCATCCACGCCGCGCGGTGGGCGGCGCGCGAAATCATGGCGAAGGCGGTCTCGGCCGGTTCGGCGTTCGGATCCTTGCGGTCCGCCGGGCGCATCATCTCGAAGTCGTTGATGCCGGTCTTCTTCAGCGGCAGGTCGATCTGGCCGTGGGTCGGCTTCGGATTGCCGATGACGATGGCCCAGTAGGTCTTCTTGGCCTGACGCCGGGCGAAGGCGCCCGCCAGCCGCTTGGCCGCCTCCGGCCCCTTGCCCAGCAGCAGCACACCCGACGTGTCGCGGTCCAGCCGGTGCACCAGACGCGGACGTTGCATCCCCTCGCCCCAGGCGCCCAGCAGCCGGTCGACGTGGCGGCTGGTCTTGGTCCCGCCCTGCACCGCCAGCCCGGCGGGCTTGTTGAGGGCGATCACCATGTCGTCCTCGTACAGGACCAGAGACTTGGCGAAGGCGATGTCCTTTTCCGACAGGGTGTGGGCGTCCCCCGCCTGACGAGACGTGTCGTCCGGGATCGGCGGCACGCGCACGGCGGCCCCGGCGGTCAGGCGGCCCTCGGGCTTGATGCGGGCGCCGTCGACGCGGATCTGGCCGCTGCGGGCCATCTTCTGCACCTGGATGTTCGACAGATGCGGCCAGCGGCGGCGGAACCAGCGGTCCAGCCGGATGCCGTCCTCGGCCTCGGCGACATAGATCGTCTGCACCTCGCGGACGGGTTTGGGCGTCTCGTCGGTCACAGCGCGGCTCCAAACGCGCGGCGGGCGATCATCAGCCCGGCGAACAGCGCCGCGACCGACAACACAACCGACAGCCCGACATAGGCCGCCGCAGGCCCCAGCCGCCCCCGCTCGATCATCTGCGCCGTCTCCAGCGAGAAGGCCGAGAACGTCGTGAACCCGCCCAGCACGCCCACGGCGGCGAACAGGCGCACGCTCTCCTGCTCAGCCCCGCCTCGGAACGCCAGCCACCCGGTCAGCAGCCCCATCAGCAGCCCGCCGACCACATTGACGGTCAGGGTCGTATAGGGCCAATCGCCCACAGGCAGCACCCGGCCGGCGCCGTATCGCGCCACAGCGCCCAGCGCGCCTCCGATGGCGACAAGAAAAAGACGTGTCATGGTGCGCGCTTATAGGCCTTCATCGACCCGAAGGAAGATCAATGAGCGTGATGGTTTCGCTGATGACGGCGGCGCTGCTGTTTCAGACAGCTCCGGACCCGCAGCCGTTCCGTCTGACGGACGTTACGGTGACCGACCTCGAGGGTGTCTCGGAGGTCAGCGATCTGCGCAACCTTTCGTACGCCCGCGTCAGCATTCAAGCGGCGGATGGCGGTGTTGTGGTGATCTACATCCTCAATCGGGACCACGAGTTCGAAAACCGACGGATATGGAAAGGCGACATCTGCGCTTTCGAGGGTCACACACAGGCTTGGCGGGGCGACCGCAGCGTCTTCCGGCAAGTCGCGCCGGCGCAGGACGAGATCGTCCGCGTGGCTGAGTTTTATGAGTGCCGCGAAGGCCCGGATGGGCGTCCACCTGACCCGCCCATGCCCGCGATCTTTCCGCCACTACAGACAACACCACCTGCTCAAACGACGACCGTGGTCATCGTTGGTGTCGGTCCCAGCCCCGGCATCGAATCCGGCATTTATCATACCGCTACGCTCATTCTGGGCCAGACTGACGATGGCGACATAGATCCCTACTACCTGACCTTCTTTGCTGAGACATACCCCGTCCCTCCGCTGGGCAGCCGCTGCATTCTGCACCACTTCAAGTCCCGGGTGGAAATTGTCGGCGGACTTTCCACCCGCCCAATGGACCGTGGGAACTACATATCTGACTTCGAATGTGAGCCGCCGCCGTCGGATGACGAAATGATGCGGATGAACATGGCCCAGTGATCGTGCTGCCGTCCGGGCACATCCCTGACTGAAACTTCACTTGCCGGGGCAGACGGTTAACGGCGATACCTTGCAATGCACGACGCGGCTTCGCGTGGTGAGAGAACGCCGTCGGCCCGGCGGCGTGGTATGTCATAGTCACGGGCTGGATTTCTGGGGGCCGCGCAAGCGCCATGTCGCACGACGATCATCACGATGCTCACGACGCGCCGCTGGACGGCGGCCACGGCGGCCAGGGGGCGGACAACCGTCTGCAGGCCGCGCCGAATCCCCCGCCGCGCGGGGCCGCCGACTCGCCCGACCGCGCCGTGCCGCAACCGACCGGCAAGGGCCAGCCGCACCTGCGCACCGGCGACGGCATCCTGCGTCCCATTCAGGACAGCGAATATTTCGCCTCCACGCCCGAGGCCGAGGCCATCGTCGGCTCGCATATCGACGAGTATTTCAACCAGCCGCTGGACATCTTCCCCTTCTGGGAAAGCGAGGGGAAGCCCGACCGCTTCCACGTCCTGTTCAACCGCCAGATCGAGGAACGCTTCCCGGTCGATTCCGACATCCGCCAGCGCGTCTCGAGCTATGGCCGGCGCGTGTTCCGCGCCCTGATCGTGCATGTGACGGTCAAGCGCGTCACCCAGGCGCTGGCCCTGGTCGCCTTCACCCTGCTGGCCACCCTCGGCCCGACCTGGTTTTCAAGCTGGACCGGATCCCAGCCGATGGGCCTGGGTCTCGCCATCGGGGCCATGCTGCTGACCGTCGGCATCTTCTGGGGCGTGCAGGCGATCCTGTTCATCCAGTACCGCTTCCAGCTGGAAAACGACTCCTACGAGCTGTCGCGCGAGATCGTTCAGCGGACGCGCGAGCTGCAGAACCTGTTCACCTCGGCCCGCGCCATGGCCGATCAGGCCGAGACCCAGTTCCAGCAGGACGGCAAGGGCTGGGGCCAGCGCGCCATGTATCTGACCCGCCTGACCATGTGGCTGGCCGCGCGGATGGAGTATCTTGAGAAGCACATCCAGATGGAGCTGTGGCGCGTGCGCCGTGAGCGTTACTGGATGCGCTGGGCGCAGCGGATTCTGACGCCGCTGGTGCTGATCGTCTGGGCGGTGCTGTTCCTGATCCCCGCCCCGGCTGAGGTCGCCAATTTCCGCATCCTGCAAGGGGTTGCGGGCGTTTTGGGCCTGCTGGTCAGCTACTTGTCCTACTTCCGCTGGCGCACGCCGACGGCGGCGATCCAGGACAAGCTGGGGGTCGACGGCTGGGTCCGCTACGCCTCGCTCGACGTCGACAACGCCGTCGCCGATCAGGTCCGCCGCGACAAGGAACGCCTGGTCGAATACCGCGCCCTGACGCGGGGCGGGCGGTAAGACCTAGCCGCCCAGGCTCTGGCGCACGCTGCGCGCGTCATAGGCACTGGTGCGGTCGGGCTTCTGGCCGCGTCCCATGACGATCTCCAGCGCCGTGGCCGTCGGCGACGGCCCGCTGAAGTTTAGCCCCACGCCGATGCCGCCGCCCGACGCGCGGTAGCCGCCATAGCTGCCCGAGCCATAGCCGACGGACACGCTGGGCCGCACGCCCCCGGCGCTGTCCGGACGGCCGTCGACGAAGCGTTGCGTCACCTCGAACCAGTCGTAGCCCTGTTCCAGCGTCAGTTCGGCCGCGCGGCGGAAGGCCAGATCCGACACAGGCCGCGCGTCCCCGACGCCCTGATAGGTGACGCGGTACCGGTTCGCCTCGATCCGCTGCTCCGTATAGCCCTGACCGTTCGGGCCCGTAGCGGGGCCATAGGGCGCAAGGCTGGCGCAGGCGGCCAGTGACAGGGCGGCTGTGGCGATCAGAAGGTGACGGATCATGGCGGAAACTCCTGTGCAGGTTCAGCGCGCGAGGGCCGGGGAGCGTTCCAACAGCTACGCTGACAGCCCGCTACAGATGCGCCGCCGCCTTCAGCGCCTCGAAATCCTCCGGCAGCGGCGCCTGCACCGTCACCCGCCCACCCTCGGGATGCGGAAACTCCAGCTTCGCCGCGTGCAGCATCAGCCGCGGCGCGCCTCGCCCCGCAAACGTCAGCGCCCCGCCATAGCGCACATCCCCCACCAGCGGCCGCCCGATCGACGCCATATGCACCCGCAGCTGATGCATCCGCCCCGTGAACGGCTCCAGCTCCACCAGCGCCCCGTCCTCGCTGGACGCCAGCGTCCGGTATCGGCTACGGGCGCCCTGAGCCCCCTTGGCGTCAAAGGCGCAGACCCTCATGTAGCTCTCGCGCCCGATATCCTGCCGCACCAGCGCGGCGTTGATGTCGCCCGACGCCGGCTCAGGGGCCGCGGACACCAGTGCCAGATAGGTTTTCCTGAACTTGTGCGCCTGGATCGCCTTGCCGAGGAAACCGGCGGCGGGCTTGGTCTTTGCGGCCAGAATGACGCCGGACGTGTCCCGGTCCAGCCGGTGAACCAGATCCGGCCGCTTGCCGTTCGACCGGGCGAAAGCCCACAGCAGGTCGTCCAGCGTATGCGCCTTGATGCGCCCGCCCTGGCTCGACAGGCCCGACGGCTTGTTGAAGGCGATGACGTGCGCGTCCTCGTGGATCACCCACGACCGGACGGCGGCGACTTCTTCGGGGGTCAGGGCGACGGCGACTCTCACCGGGCGTGCATACGCGGTGAGAGACGCTTCGTCAGCAGCCTAGCGCAGCACGCCCTTGTTCTTCATCGACATGGCGTACCAGGCCAGAAGCGCGGCGATCACGACGATCACCCACGGCATGTATTTCATCATCGCCATCGCCTCAGGCAGCTCAGGCATCGGGTTCATCAACCCGTAGATCAGGCTGCCCACGGCGCCCAGCAGCGACAGGGCGAAGGCCGGGAAGGCCAGCTTGTTGCGCATCAGCAGCAGGACCGAGCCGATCACGGCGCCCCAGACGCCCAGCACCCACGGGCCGTACATCCACGTCGGCATGGCGTTGAAGTAGTCGATCATCGCCTGGTCGAAACCGGACGCGCGGAAGTATTTCTCGCCCTGCGTCGTGGTCATGATGAAGTCGTAGGCGCCGAAGCCATTCCACAGCAGCGACACCACGCCGACGACCCAGATGTGCCACGGCGTTTTCACAGTCATATCGGTCATTGAACCCCTCCCAAGGTTGACGTCAGGGAGGCTACGCCGGGAACGCCGTTACGGCAACGGTTGCGCTATTCGTCCTGCTTGGCCGCCCGCATGGCGGCCCAGCGTTCCAGCCGTTCCTTGACCTTGGCCTCGTGGCCCTCGCCTTTCGGCTGATAGAAGACCCGGCGCTCCATCCCGTCGGGGAAGTAGTCGGCGCCCGAGAAGCCTTCGACCGTATCCGGGTCGTACTGGTAGCCCTTGCCGTAGCCGAGCTGTTTCATCAGCTTCGTCGGCGCGTTGCGGATGTGCGCCGGCGGCATCAGGGAGCCGGTTTCGCGCGCCGCCTTCTGGGCCGCCTTGTAGGCCTCATAGACCCCCACCGACTTCGGCGCAGTGGCCAGATGCACCACCGCCTGGGCCAAGGCCAGTTCGCCCTCGGGGCTGCCCAGGAAGTCGTAGGTGTCCTTGGCCGCATTGGCGATCAGGATCGACAGGGGGTCCGCCTCGCCGATGTCCTCGACCGCCATCCGCACGATCCGCCGCGCCAGATACAGCGGATCCTCGCCTCCGTTCAGCATCCGCGCCAGCCAGTACAGCGCTGCGTCAGGGTCCGATCCGCGAACCGATTTATGCAGCGCAGATATGAGGTTATAGTGCTCTTCTCGGCTCTTGTCGTAAGCGGGCGCGCGCCGTTGCAGCGTCCCCGCCAGCCGCTGCACATCCAGCGTTACATCGGCGGGCAGGTCGAACAGCACCTCGCTCATGGTCAGCAGGTAGCGCCCGTCCCCGTCGGCCAGCGCCAGCAGCGCCTGCCTTGCCTCAGGCGTCAGCGGCAGGGCGCGATCCTCATGCGCCTCAGCCCGGATCAACAGTTGATCCAAGGCCGCATCGTCCAGCCGCTTCAGCACGAACACCTGCGACCGCGACAGCAGCGCCCCGTTCAGCTCGAACGAAGGGTTCTCGGTCGTGGCCCCGACCAGGGTGACGACGCCCTCCTCCACGAACGGCAGGAAGCCGTCCTGCTGCGCCCGGTTGAAGCGGTGGATTTCGTCGACGAACAGCAGGGTTGACTGGCCCGCCGCCCGCCGCATCCGCGCCGCCTCGAACGCCTTTTTCAGGTCTGCCACGCCGGAGAAGACGGCGCTGATCTGCTGGAACTGATACCCCGCCGCCTGGGCCAGCAGCCGGGCGATGGTGGTCTTGCCCGTGCCGGGCGGCCCCCACAGGATCATGGAGCCCAGCCGCCCCGCCTCGATCATCCGCCGGATCGGCCCGCCGGGGCCAAGCAGGTGATCCTGGCCCACCACCTCGTCCAGCGTGCGCGGCCGCAGCCGGTCGGCCAGAGGCGCGTCAGGGGGATGGATGCCGGAGGCTTCGAACAGATCGGTCATGCAAGCCTACAGATAGGCGTTCGCGCCGCCCTTTTCACGCGTTACTGTGAGCAGAATCCGAGGAGAACCCGCTCAATGGACCAGTCGCCCCCCACGCCGGTCGGCCGCGGCCCTATTCCCTATCTGACCATCCCGGCGCGGGGCGGTCAGGCGGCGGTGGAGTTCTACCGCGCGGCCTTCGGGGCCGAGGAGCTGTTCCGCAACCTGGCCGAGGACGGCGAGCGGCTGATGCACAGCCGGCTGTCCATCAACGGCGGCCTCGTCTTCCTGTCGGACGAGTTCCCGGAATACGGCCAGACGCCGGATGTCCAACCCGCCGGCGTGACCCTGCATCTCCAGGTCGACGACGCCGACGAGTGGTGGAGGCGTGCGCTCGTGGCGGGCGCCGTGCCGGTGATGCCGATCGACGACATGTTCTGGGGCGACCGCTACGGCCGGGTCATGGATCCCTTCGGCCACTGCTGGTCCATCGCCTCGGCAATCCGCCCCTAGCTCTGGCCAACCAGCGCCGCCCGTTCCTCAGGCGTGATGACCCGCCATTTGCCCTCGGGCAGGTTGTCCAGGCGGATGGGGCCGACGCGGATGCGGATCAGGTCGACGACCTCGAGGCCGACCATCTCGCACATGCGGCGGATCTGGCGGTTGCGGCCCTCGCGCAGGATGAATTTCAGCCGCTGCTGCTCCATGCGGCTGACGCGGGCGGGCTTGAGCTGGCGGCCGTCGAGGCGGAGGCCGTAGCGGAGGATCTTCAGGGCGTTCTCGGTGACGTCGCCGGTGACGCGGACGAGGTATTCCTTGTCGAGGTTCGACTCCGGGCCGATCACCGCCTTGGCCACCACGCCGTCGGTGGACATGAGCAATAGGCCGCGGGAGTCCTCGTCCAGCCGGCCGATGGGCGGGAAGGAGGCGTCGGCGGCGGGGACGGCGCCTTCCCCCACTCTATTGGCCTCGGTCAGCAGGCGGACGGCGGGGATCTTGTCCGGCTCGGGTTGGCCGGAGACATAGCCCAGCGGCTTGTGCAGCAGGATGGTCATGCCCTCGGCCAGGGCCGCCGTGGCGCCGTCCGACAGGGTCAGGGTCTGGCCCGGCTCGATCTTGCGGCCCGCGTCGGTCACGACCGCGCCGTCGATGGAGACCAAACCGTCGGCGATCAGGGCATCGGCCTCACGCCGCGAACACAGGCCGGACTGTCCCATGAACTTGTTCAGGCGGACCGGCTCGGCGCCGTCATGGGTGCGGGTGATGGCCATGCCGATCCCTGACAGGCCCGGGGTGTCCGCGTCAATCCAGACAGGTCACGCGGTCCAGACGCGAGCCCATGAAGGCGGGAGACGTCTGGGCCGGAACGCCGCGCGAGAAGCCGGCGACGTTGCACAGGCGGACGGCCTCCTCGACGCAGCTCTGGCTGGAGCAGTATTCGGCGGCGGGCATCTCGATGCCCCGGTCACGGCGGCGGGAGCGACTGTCGTCGCGGGCATCCTCGCGCTCTTCCAGCAGGGCGACCAGCTGGGTCACGGTGCGCTCCAGACGGTCGATGCGGCACGCCATGTCGTCGGAGTCGCAGACGTCATACATGGCGTCCTGGGCCGACGACGGGGCGGCGAGGCCGAGGGCGGCGACGGTCAGCGCAAGGGCGAGGGCGAGCGGGCGGGTCATGGCGGCCTCCTGAAAGGGAAGCGTGACCATAGACGCAGTGTCCGCCGTCGCGGCGTGACGTGATCTGACGGTCAGACCCGGCGGAACAGGAGCATCAGGTTGTTGGCCGGCATCTCGACCCGGCGGGTGAGGGCCAAGCCGTGGGCGCGGGCCTCGGCCACCACGGCGTCGCGGTCGCGCAGGCCCCAGGCAGGGTCGCGGCTCTTCAGGCTGGCGTCGAAGGCGGCGTTGGAGGGGGCGAGGGGGACGTCGCCCTCGGCATAGGGGCCGTAGAGGACCAGCAGGCCGCCGGGGTTGGTCAGGACCTGTCCCGCCAGGGTCATCAGGCCGGTGGTCGCCGCCCACGGGCTGATGTGGATCATGTTGGCGCAGTAGATCGTGCTGAACGGACCGGCGGGCCAGGTGGCGGGATCGAGCATGTCGAGGGCCAGCGGGGCTTGCAGGTTGGGCAGGGCGGCCTCGGCGCGCCAGGCGGCGATGCTGGCGCGGGCGTCGGCGCTGGGGTCGCTGGGGGTCCAGTCGAGGCCGGGCAGGGCGGCGGCGAAGGCGACCGCGTGCTCGCCCGATCCGGCGGCGATCTCCAGCACCCGGCCCCGGGCGGGCAGGTGGGCGCGCAGGACGTTCAGGATCGGCTCCGCATTCCGCCGGGCGGCGGGCGACGACAGGGCGCCGGCGGGCGTCTGGCTGAGAGAGTCGAGGGTCTGCACGGCGGATCGCTTACCGCCGCAACCGGTTCTCCGCGACCGGAAAATGCAGGCGGACGGCGCCGCCCATGCAACAAAGGGTCGAATGTTGCGCCGGTTGACCTTCCGTCCGCTTCGGGCCAATTCCTCGCCTGAAACAGTGCGTGAACGCACGAAACAATTGGCCACGGCGGCGCAAGATCGCCGGGCAGGGTGTTCAGGAGCGTAACCCAAGTGACCCAAGCCTCATCGATCCCGGGCCTCCACCCGGCGCCCACCGCCCATGCCGGTCTGATCGCCTGGGTGGCGGAAATCGCCGCCCTGACGAAGCCCGACCGCGTCCACTGGTGCGACGGTTCGGAGGCTGAAAAAGCCGCCCTCGCCGCCGATCTGGTCGAAAAGGGCACCCTGCGTCCGCTGGACCCGGCCAAGCGCCCGGGCTGCTTCTACGCCGCCTCGGACCCCAAGGACGTGGCCCGGGTCGAGAGCCGCACCTTCATCTGCTCGGCCAATGAGGAAGACGCCGGGCCGACCAACAACTGGTCCGAGCCCGCGCCGATGCGCGAGCGCCTGAACGGCCTGTTCGACGGCTGCATGGCCGGCCGGACCATGTATGTCGTGCCGTTCTGCATGGGACCGCTGGGCTCGAAGATCAGCGCGCTCGGCGTCGAGATCACCGACAGCGGCTATGTCGCCGTGTCGATGGGCGTCATGACCCGCATGGGCAAGCCGGCGCTGGACATGCTGGGGTCCGACGGCGTGTTCGTCCCCGCCGTGCATACGCTGGGCGCTCCGCTGAGCCCCGGTCAGGCCGACGTGCCGTGGCCGTGCAACGAGGAGAAGTGGATCGTCCACTTCCCCGAGACGCGCGAAATCTGGTCCTACGGCTCGGGCTACGGCGGCAACGCCCTGCTGGGCAAGAAGTGCTACGCGCTCCGCATCGCCTCGGTCATGGCCCGCGATGAGGGCTGGCTGGCCGAGCACATGCTGATCCTGAAGCTGACCAATCCCGAGGGTGCATCCAAATATGTGGCCGCCGCCTTCCCCTCGGCCTGCGGCAAGACCAACCTGGCCATGCTGCAGCCGTCGATCCCGGGCTGGAAGGCCGAAACCATCGGCGACGACATCGCCTGGATGCGCTTCGGCGACGACGGCCGCCTGTACGCCGTGAACCCGGAAGCGGGCTTCTTCGGCGTGGCGCCCGGCACCAGCCGCAACACCAATCAGAACGCCCTGGCGACCCTGACCTCGAACACGGTGTTCACCAACACCGCCCTGACCGCCGACGGCGACGTCTGGTGGGAAGGCCTGTCGAAGGAAGCGCCGGAAGGCCTGACCAACTGGAAGGGCCAGCCGCACGACCCGGCCTCGGGCGAGCCCGCCGCCCACCCGAACGCGCGCTTCGCCGCCCCCGCCGGCCAGTGCCCGGCCATCGCGCCGGAATGGGAAGACCCCAAGGGCGTGCCGATCGACGCCATCCTGTTCGGCGGCCGCCGCGCCAGCGCCGTGCCGCTGGTGACGGAAGCCTTCGACTGGGAGCACGGTGTGTTCATGGGCTCGACCGTGGCGTCGGAAGGCACTGCGGCGGCCGAGAACAAGGTCGGCGAGCTGCGCCGTGACCCGTTCGCGATGCTGCCCTTCTGCGGCTACAACATGGGCGACTATTTCGCCCACTGGCTGTCGATGGGTGGCCGCACGGACCCGGCCAAGCTGCCGCGCCTGTATTTCGTCAACTGGTTCCGCAAGGGCGAGGATGGCAAGTTCGTCTGGCCGGGCTTCGGCGAGAACGCCCGCGTGCTGAAGTGGATCACCGAGCGTCTGGACGGCACTGCGGACGCCACGGACACGCCGGTCGGCCGGGTGCCGACGAAGGAGTCGCTGGATCTGGCGGGTCTGGATCTGTCGGACGCGGCGCTGGCGACCCTGCTGAGCGTCGACGCCGATGTTTGGACGGAAGAGGCCTCGCTGATCCCCGACTTCTACGCCCAGTTCGGCGACCGCCTGCCGGCTGCCCTGTGGCGGCAGCATGAGGCCCTGACCGAGCGTCTGGCCAGCCACCGCGCGGCGGCCATCGCGGCGGAGTAACCGCGCGCTTGCAAAAGCATCACGGGCGGTCGAAGGACCGCCCGTGTCTTCTCCTGATGTGATCGTTATCGGCGGCGGCGTCCTGGGTCTCTCCAGCGCGGCGACGCTGGCTGCGCGCGGCCATGCGGTGACGGTGGTGGATCCGGGCGGCGCGAACGCCTCGTCGACGGCGGCCGGCATGATCGCGCCGGCGATGGAGACCCTCGGCGACCTGAGGGGCGGGGCGGACCATGCGGCGCTTTTCCGGTCGGCGGCGGACCTGTGGCCCGGGTTCGCGGAAGCGCACAGTGTCGACCTGCACCTTGAGGGCGCCGAGTGGCGCGGCACGGATGCCGCCGAGGTCCATGCAGCCCTGGTCGAGCGAGGCTTTGAGGCGCGGCTGACGGGTAGCTCAGTGTTCGTTCCGGGCGAGGCGCGGGTCGATGCTTCGGCGGCGCTTTCGGCTCTGGCCGAGGTGGGAACGATATGGACCGCGCGAGCGACGCGGATCGTGCGGGATGGAGACGGCTGGGCCGTGACGCTGGACGACGGCGAGCGGCTGGCCGCGCGGCAGGTGGTGGTGGCGACCGGCGTGGGCGCGGCGCCCGGCGGGCCGCTGGCCCTGGAGGCGCTGACGGGTCTGGTCACGCCGATCAAGGGTCAGCTGGCGTTCACGCCTGACCGGCTGACGCCTCACGCCGTGCGGAGCGCATCGGGCTATGTGGCGCCCGCCGGGACGGGATCCGTGATCGGGGCGACGATGCAGGCAGGGATAGGGGATCTGACCGTCGACGAGGCGGCCGGTGAGGCGCTGGCGCGCGCCTGCCTGGCCATGATGGGGGTGGACGAGACGCCGTCGCTGGCGTGGCGCGTGGGCGTGCGCGGGGCGTCGCCGGACGGGCTGCCGATGGCGGGGATGATCGAGCCGGGGCTGCACGTGGCCCTGGCGCCGAGGCGCAATGGCTGGCTGCTGGGGCCTCTCGTCGGCCAGATCGTGGCCGACGGCGTCGAGGGCCGCGCGCCCGGCGAATGGGCGGCGGCCCTCGATCCGTTCCGCTTCGGCTAGCGAGCGGCCGGCAGGGTGAAGGCGATCGGGATCGACACTCGCGCCCCTTCGACGATCGCACCGTCCACCGTGCGGGGGCTCAGCCGGAAGCTGCGCGACAGGCCGAGCGCCGCGCGGCCGAATCCATAGCCGTCCGGCGTCTCGCTGACGACCGAACAGCCCGTCATCGATCCGTCCGCCCGCACGCCGCAGCTGAGCGTGGCCCGGCCCGAGACCTCGGCGCGGATCGCCCGGTCGGGATAGGCCGCCAGCAGCTGCTCCGCCGAGGGCCGGCGCACCCATTGCGGGTTGCGGATCACCGGATCGGCGGGCGGCGTCGGCGTGGTGGTCACGGGCCCGGTGGTCGCGGGCTCCTCGACGATGGTGGTCGTCGTGATCGGCCCCTCGGCCGGGGTGTCCGAGCGCACCGTGGTGATCACCTCCGTCGGCGTGGTCGGCGCAGGTGTCTGATGCACCGCCGTGTTCGGCGCGGGCGGGGTGGGGCTCGGCGGCGTCGGTTTGGGCTCTTCCTTCGGCCTTTCGATCATGTCGATGAAGGTGATCGGCCCCTCAGCCTGCGGGATCGCCGCGATCTCGAAGCGTTGCGAATAGAGCCAGGCCCCGACGCCGACGTGGGCGAGGGCGGAAAGGCCGATCGCCGCCCACATCCAGCGCGGCATGGGCCGCTTGCGCTCATTGAAGTCCAGCGGGCTGACCGTTCCTGGCCCTCCGGCGGTTTTCATCATCATGGCCGTCCACTCCCAGTTGTTCGGCCCACCTCAGTCCCCGTGGAAAGGGAGCGCTGCGGTTGCGGCGGGTTTGCGGCGGGTTTCGGCCCGGAAACGCACCTGTGGCGGCGATGCATCGGTAAGGTTTGGTTAACTATAATTACCGAGCGTCCGGGCGTTATGACCATCGGAGCGATTCCATCGGCGGGCGGTGTGGAGGCGGCGATCCGCCGTGCCTCCAACGCCACCGGCGTGGACTTCGACTTCCTGATGAAGACCGCCCGGCGCGAGAGCGCGATGAACCCCTCGGCGCGGGCGCCGACGTCATCGGCGGCGGGTCTGTTCCAGTTCATCGAGCAGACCTGGCTCGGAACGGTGAAGCGGTTCGGCGCCAAGCACGGATACGGCCAGTATGCGGACCTGATCTACAAGGGTCAGGACGGGCGCTGGCGGGTCGAGGGATCGGCGCGGAACGTCGTGCTGGACCTCCGGTTCGATCCCCAGGCGGCCTCGACCATGGCGGCCGAGATGACGGCATCCAACGCCGCCTATCTGCGCGGCCGGACGGGACGTGAGCCGGGGGCGGGCGACCTGTATGCCGCGCACTTCCTGGGGCCGGCGGGGGCCGCCGACCTCATGCAGGCGATGGCGACCCGGCCGGGATCCAGCGCCGTGGCCCTGTTCCCCCAGGCGGCGGCGGCCAACCGCTCGATCTTCTACCGCGCCGGCCGCCCGGCGACGGTGGCCGAATTGCACGCCAATCTGCAGCGCACGGCGGGTGGGGCGGCGGTGGTGTCCGGGTCCGGCGAACCGTCCTGGGCCGACGACGACAAGGCGCGTATGACGGCGGCGCGGATGGACCGCCTGCGTCAGGACCAGAGCCTGCTGGCCCTGCTTCTGGGCGAGGACGGCGACGGCAAGAGCGGCGGATTCGGCGGGGTGTTTGCACCCCCGGCGATCGACCCGGCCTGAGCGAACGGTAAACCGCGCATTAAGCATGCCGGGCGCAGCGTCTGGCTCCAGAATCGCGGCACCATCCTGTTGTCCGCAATGAGAGCGCCCTGACCATGACCGCCTTCCGCGCGCGCCTGACCGAAGTCGACATCCGCCGCCTCATCAAGGCGACCGACGACGACGACCGGGCCGCCGCCGCTCACAAGCTGTGCCGCAGCATGGACAGCGCCCCTCTGGCTGATGACGACCGCGCCGCGGCGCAGAAGATCTTGCGCATGATCGCCGAGGACGCGGCGGAACTGGTGCGCCGCGCCATGGCGGTGACGCTGAAATCCTCCGACCTGATCCCGCACGACGTGGCGCGGCGGCTGGCGGCCGATGTGGACAGCGTGGCCCTGCCGCTGATCGGCTTTTCGCCGGTGTTCAGCGATGACGACCTGATCGAGATCGTGCGCGCCGGGTCCGCCGTGCGACAGACGGCCGTCGCGGCCCGACCGCGGGTGTCGCGCGACGTGGCCGAGGTCATCGCCGATGTCGGCTGTCAGGACGCGGTTCGCACCGTGGCCGCCAACGACAACGCCGATCTGTCCGAGCGGGCGCTGGGTCGGGCCGTCGACCGGTTCGGCGCCGCGCCCGAAGTCGTCAACGCCATCGCCTATCGTCAGGTGCTGCCGCTGGAGATCACCGAGCGGCTGGTGGCCCTGGCTTCGGACGCGGTGCGGGAACACCTGATAACCCGCCACGCCATGGTGCCCGAGGCGGCGATCCGTCTGGCCCGCTTCGCCCGCGAGCGCGCCACCGTCGATCTGGTCGATCAAGCGGCGGCCAGCGCCGATCTGCCGACTTTCGTCGCCACCCTGAACAGCCGCAAGGTGCTGACGGCGTCGCTGCTGTTGCGGGCCCTGGCGCGCGGGCAGATGACCCTGTTCGAGCACGGGCTGGCCGAGCTGGCCCAGACGCCGCACCAGCGGGCGTGGCTGATGATCCACGACGCCGGGCCGCTGGGGCTGAAGGCCATCTATGACCGGGCCGGCCTGCCGCCGCGCCTGTTCCAGGCCTTCCGCGCCGGCGTCGACACCTGGCGCACGCTGCAGGCCGAGGGCGCTGACACCTCGGGCGACGATTTCCGCCACCGGATGCTGGAGCGCTTCCTGACCCAGCGCCCGAACGCGCCGCGCGAGGATCTGGCCTATCTGATGGAGCGGCTGGACCAGGAGCCGCTGGCGCCGGCCAGTCGGGCGGCCAACGCGGCTTAAGTTTCCTTCTCCCCTCGAGGGAGAAGGTGGCTTGCGGAGCAAGACGGATGAGGGGGCTCGTTCCGCCCGCTCATCATCTGAAGGTCAGCCTTTAGTCTGGCAGCCCCCCTCATCCGGCCCTCACGGGCCACCTTCTCCCTCGAGGGAGAAGGGAAGGGACTTACCCCAGATGCTCCGCGACCCGCGCTTCCAGCGTCTCGACCAGCGCGCGGCCCGTTGGATGCTCGTCGGTCTGGATGTTGCCGCGAACGACGGCGCGGATGGCGTCGATGTGGGCGTCGACCAGCACCATCGGCGCGCGCATGCGCTTGTCAGGATCGTCCATCATCTTGCACAGCGAGGCGGCGATGCGGGTGACGATGGGGAACTGATAGGTGGCGCCGAGACCCTTCAGGTCATGGGCGCGGAAATACAGCTGCTCAGCCGTCGAGGCGGTGTAGCCCTCGGCGCGGATGTCGTTCTGGGCCTTGTCCAGCTTGACGATCTCGTCCTCCAGCCATTGGCCGAACTGGGACGACATGGCCGCGAGCGCCTCCTCGGCCTTGGCGATGGCCTTGGCGTCGATGCCGCCGAAACCGCCGCCGACCTTCATGCGCAGCATGTTGGGGGGGCGAATGACCTGGGCCGGATTGCTCACGGATAGACTCCTGCGGGTTGTCCAAAGGAGTGTGTTCCCGTTCGCGTTAAGAACAGGTGATTAGCCGGCGAATTGCTCGGCCAGCACCCGCTCCTCAAAGCTGCGGCCGGCGTCGAACAGCATGGTCAGGGCCACGTCGCGGCGTTCGCGCACATCGACGCAGGTGACGCGCCGCACCTCGAAACCGTCGGCGGTGGCGCTGACCGGGCGCTTGTCGTCCTCCAGCACCTCGAACCGCACCCGCGCCTGATGCGGCACCAGCGCCCCGCGCCAGCGCCGGGGACGGAAGGCGCTGATCGGCGTCAGCGCCAGAATGCGGGCGTCCAGCGGGATGATCGGGCCATGCGCCGACAGGTTGTAGGCGGTCGATCCGGCGGGGGTGGCGACCATACAGCCGTCGCAGGTCAACTCCTCCAGCCGCACCTTGTCGTCGACGCTGATCCTCAGCTTGGCGCTCTGGCGCGTCTGGCGCAGCAGGGAGACCTCGTTGATGGCGAGGCCGGAGTGGACCTGACCGTTCTCGACCCGGGCGTCCATCTGCAGCGGATGGATGATGGTGCGCCCGGCCGCCGCGATGCGGGCGATCAGGTCGTCCTCGTCGTAATCGTTCATCAGGAAGCCGACCGAGCCCCGGTTCAGACCGAAGATCGGCGTGGGCCGCGCCAGATTGCGGTGCAGGGTCTCCAGCATGAAGCCGTCGCCGCCCAGGGCCACGATGACGTCGGCCTCGGACTCCCTGACCTGTCCATAGCGCGCCGTCAGCCGCTCGCAGGCCGCCTGGGCCTCGGGGCGTTCGCTGGCGGTGAAGGCCAGGGCGGGATTTGCCGGGATGGTCACCGCCGCACGTCAGCCCGACGTGGCGATGGAAGTCAATCAGGCGACTGCGGCGATCAGGGCGCGGAAGGACCGGGCGGCTGAAGCTTCGGACAGGGTGGCGTTCAGCCACAAGGCTTTGCCGGCGTCTCCGGGCGGCCCGCTGTTGAGCTTGCGGATTTCCTCCAGCAGCGGCGGGAAGACCGCGCGATCGATGCCGACGGCGGCGCAGGCGTAATAGAGGGCTTCCGGCGAGTTGGCGTTCAGCGCCGCCCGCACCTGCGCCAGGGTGAAGTCGCCCAGCGCCGCGAGCGCATGGCTGAACAGGTTCAGGCGCCCCTCGCGCACGGCGCGGATCAGATAGCCGGCCTTCAGCTGACCCGCGGCCTGAAGCTTGGCGACCAGACGCCGGTCCATCTCGTCGCGCTCGGGGTCTTCGGCGACTGGCCCCGTCTGGACGAGCTTCGGCTTCCATGCCTTGTCGGCGGCGGCGTCGATCTCGCGATCCAGTTTGGCCATGTCGACGTTGAAGCGCTCGGCGATCGACTGGCGCAGGGCCACGCCCACCCACTGATACAGCTGGCGGGCCAGGGCATCGCTCAGGCGCGGATGGCGGGTCAGGGGCGCGCGCAGGGCGGCGATGCGGCGCGAATGCTCGACCATGCGGCGCAGGCCTTCGCCGCTGATCTCTGCGGTGCGGTTGCCGGCCAGCGCGGTCAGGGTGGCGGGTTCGGCCTGGTCGATGATGGCGTCGGCCACACGGCCGCTGAGCTGTGGCCTGCGGGCGACCTCGATATGGTGCTCGATGGTGGCTTCCAGCAGCACCTTCAGCAGGTCCTCGTCCCGCAGCAGGGGGCTGGAGGCGATGATCGGCCGGGCGATCTCGATCTCGTCCAGAGCCAGCACATTGACGAGGGCCTGGGGCGCCCAGTCGGCGTTGGCCAGCCGCTCGGACAGGATCTTGCGTACGTCGCGCTCGGCCTGACGCGCCAGCACCAGGAATATCTCCGCCAGAACCGGCGACAACTCGACCGCCGGACGCTGGGCGTCACACAGGGCGGTGATGCCGAGCAGCAGGCGCTGGCGATCATCGACCGCGCGGCTCTGGGCCAAGGCCAGCAGCTCTCCCAGCCGGGGCGGCGGGCCGTCGTTGGCGACCGGATAGCTGCGGGCGAGAGCGTTCACGTCTGGCTCCGGACGGGCAAGATGGCCCATGGGGAAGGCCCATGCTGCGACAAAGGCTGTAAAGACCGGGTTAACCATCCGCTGCATTCGCTTGACGCAGACAGGCGACGGCGCGAGCCTGCGCCGCGAAAACCGACCCTTCGAGGACCCCATGGCCGACGGCGCGAACCCTTCTCTGAAAAACCGGGTGTCCGAGGCCGAATGGCAGGCGCGGGTCGATCTGGCGGCGCTCTACCGGCTGGTGGCGCTGCACGGGTGGGACGACATGATCTTCACCCACATCTCGGCCCGGGTTCCGGGGCCGGAGCATCACTTCCTCATCAATCCCTACGGCTGGTATTTCGAGGAGATGACGGCCTCGGCGCTGGTGAAGGTCGATCTGGAAGGCAACATCGTCCAGGACACGACCAGCTTCATCAATCCGGCCGGTTTCACCATCCACTCGGCCATCCACGGCGCGCGTGAGGACGCCCACTACTGCATCCACCTGCATACGGTGGCGGGCGTGGGCGTGGCGGCGCAGAAGGAAGGCCTGCTGCCCATCGGCCAGAACGCCTGCCTGTTGCAACATCAGGTGGCCTATCACGGCTATGAGGGTCTGGCCCTGAACCACGACGAACGCGCGCGGCTGGTGGCGGACCTCGGCGACAAGCCGCTGATGCTGCTGCGCAACCACGGCACCCTGGCGGTGGGCCAGACAGCGGCGGCCGCCTGGGTCGGGATGTTCTTCCTCGAGCGCGCCTGTCAGCAGCAGGTGGCGGCCCTGTCCGGCGGGCGCGAGCATGTGCTGATCGCCCCCGAAGCCGCCCAGGCCGAAACGAAGGAGCAGGGCAAGAACATCGGCTTCATCTCGGCCCTCGCCTGGCCCGGCGCCCTGCGCATGCTGGACCGCAAATCCCCCGGCTACGACGCTTGAGGACAGCGGCGGCCCTGACCGCCGCCGCCTGCGCCCTCGCCGGCGCGGGGGAAGCCGACGCCGGCGCCTGGACGAAGAAGAAGGGCGAGGCCCAGGTCATCCTGAAGCTGGAGTCCATGCGGGCGACCGACGGCTTCGATCCCACCGGCCAGCGGGTCACGCTGCTGGCCGAACGCAGGGACGAGGCCTTCTCCGTCTTCGCCGAATACGGCCTGACCGACCGGCTGACCCTGCAATTCAAGGGCGACCTGCAACGCGGCGAGGACGCCTTCGTGGATTTCGAGGGCCGCGGGCCGATCGAGATCGGCGTCACCTGGCAGGTCTGGCGTGACGACCGGACGGCGGTCAGCCTCTATGCCGGCTACGCCGACGGCGGCGAGGGGCGTAACGCCGGCTACGCCCCGCCGGGACAGGGCGACAGCGACTGGGAGGTCCGCACCTCCATCGGGCGGTCGTTCGAGGGCGACGGCTGGGGGCCGGAGCGGTCCTTCATTGAGGTGCAGGCGGCGCGGCGGATGCGTCAGGGCCTGCCCGATGAAACCCGCGTCGATCTGACGCTCGGCGGTCACTTCGGCGACAACTGGATGGTCCTGGGTCAGGCTTTCGGCGGCCAGACTGACCACGGCGGGGCACGCTGGCTGTCGGTCGAAACCTCGGTGGTCAGGCGGTTCGGCGACTGGAGCGTGCAGGCCGGATGGCGCACGGCCGTGGCGGGGCGCGAAAGCCCGGCGGCCGAAGGTCCTGTCATCGGCCTGTGGCGCCGCTTCTGAGATTTTTCGCGACGGAAACCGCCACCGCGTTCGTTACAGGGACTTAATGTTGCGTCGTCGGCCAGAGCGGTTAAGTCGGACGCCGAACCGGTCGGAGCGTCCAGTCCCGTGATCAAGCGTCACTTCTTCCTCATCGCCGCCGCGGCGCTCGTCGTGCTGATGGTCGTGGCGGCGGTCGTCCGCATCGCTTTCGCCGACGATGAGAAGGGCGGGGGCGGCCCCGGCGGACGCGGCGGTCCCGGCGGCGGACGCGGCCAGACGGTGGCGGCGGCCCAGGTGACGCTGCGCGAGTTCTCCGACGAGATCCGGGTGCTGGGCGTGGCCCGGGGCCGGCGCTCGGTCAACATCACCTCGCCGACCAGCGAACTCATCACCCGCGTCCTGTTCACCGACGGCCAGCGGGTCGCGGCGGGCACGCCCCTGGTCGAGCTTCAGGCGCGTGAAGAGGACGCCGGCATCATCGAGGCCCGCGCCCAGGTGGCCCAGGCTCAGCGCGAATACGAGCGCACCAAAACATTGGCTGACCGGGGCATCGCGCCGCGGGTTCTGGCCGAGGACGCCGAGACGGCGCTGGAGCGCGCGCGGGCGGGCTTGCAGGCGGCGGAGGCCCGTCGCGGTGATCGCATGATCCGCGCGCCATTCGCCGGCGTTCTGGGCCTGACCACGGTCACGCCCGGCACCCTCATCAACCCCGGCGCGGTGATCGCGACACTGGACGACATTTCCAGCATCCGCGTCGACTTCCCGGTGCCCGAGCGGTTCCTCGGTTCGCTGCGGTCCGGCGTGCCGATCACGGCGGTGGCTGACGCCTATGCCGGCGAGACCTTCAGCGGGCGCATCGCCCTGATCGACACCCGCATCAACGAACAGACCCGCTCGGCCACGGCCCGCGCCGAGTTCGCCAATCCGGGCGGCCGCATCCGCCCGGGCATGATGATGCGCGTGGGCGTGCAGCAGGGCCTGCGTCAGGCCCCCGCCGTGCCGGAATCCGCCGTCCAGTATGAGGGCGAGGGCGCCTTCGTCTATCGCATCGCCGCCGGCGAACGCGGCCAGACGGCCCAGCGGGTCGAGGTCGAGACCGGCGCGGTCGAGGGCGGCTTCGTCGAGATCCTCTCGGGCATCGCGCCCGGCGACCGGCTGGTGGCCTCGGGCCTCAACCGCATCCAGCCCAACGCCCCGGTGCGGGTCGAGGGCGAAGGCGGCGGACGCGGCGGTCAACGCGGCGGCGGTCGTCCGGCAGCCGCCAAATGATGCTGTCCGATCTTTCTGTCCGCCGCCCGGTCTTCGCGGCGGTCGCGGCCATCGTCCTGTGCGTCGTCGGTCTGGCGGCCTTCTTCTTTACGCCTGTGCGCGAGCTGCCGGACGTCGATCCGCCCATCGTGTCGGTCAGCACCAGCTACCCCGGCGCCTCGGCCGAGGTGATCGAGAGCCGGATCACCGAACCGATCGAGCAGCAGATCGCCGGCATCTCCGGCGTCGAGCGCATCAACTCCACCAGCCGCGACGGCCGTTCGAACGTCAGCATCGAGTTCTCGCTGGACCGCGACATCGACGCCGCCGCCAATGACGTGCGCGACCGTATCAGCCGCGTCGTCGGCCGTCTGCCGGATCAGGCCAATCCACCGGAAGTGGCCAAGGCCGACTCCGACTCCCAGCCGATCATCATCCTGTTCCTGCGCTCGTCGAGCATGAACCGGCTGGAGCTGACCGACTACGCCGACCGCTATCTGATTGACCGGCTGTCGACCGTGCCGGGCGTGGCCCAGGTGCAGATCTACGGCGAGCAGCGCTACGCCATGCGCATCTGGCTGGACGCCGCCAAGCTGGGCGCGCGCGGTCTGACCGTCACCGACGTCGAGACGGCGCTGACGACCCAGAACATCGAACTGCCCGCCGGCTCGCTGGAGTCGACGGACAAGGACTACACCGTCCGCGTGGCGCGCAACTACGCTCGGGCCGAGGACTTCGCTCAGCTGCCCATCGCCTCGCGTGGATCGGCCGTGGCGGCGACCGGCGGCGGCACGTCCGCCGTCCTGGCCAGCCCCAGCGGCGCGAGCGGAGCCTTGCAGCCCCAGACCGCCTATGTGACCCGCCTGGGCGACATCGCCCGCGTTGAGGAAGCCCCCGCCGAGGCGCGGCGCCTGTTCCGCGGCAACGGTCTGGACCAGATCGGTCTGGCCGTGACGCGTCAGGCCCAGTCGAACGACCTCGCCATCTCTGACGGCGTCGAGAAGATGATCGAGGAGATCAAACCCAGCCTGCCGCCCGGCACGGAGCTGGTGGTCGGGTCGGACAACTCGGTGTTCACCTCCCACGCCATCGACGAGGTCTGGGTGACCATGGCCATCGCCATGGCGCTGGTGGCGCTGGTGAACTTCGTCTTCCTAGGCACCATGCGGGCGGCGCTGATCCCGTCGATCGTGGCCCCGATCTGCCTCCTGTCGACCTTCATCATCCTGGCGTCGTTCGGCTTCTCGCTGAACCTGCTGACCCTGCTGGCGCTGGTGCTGGCGATCGGTCTGGTCGTCGATGACGCCATCGTGGTGACAGAGAACATCCAGCGGCGCATCGATCACGGCGAGCCGCCGCTGGTCGCCGCCGAACGCGGCACGCGGCAAGTGTTCTTCGCCGTCGTGGCCACGACCATCACCCTTCTGGCCGTGTTCGCGCCGCTGCTGTTCCTGCCCGGCTACGTCGGCCGTCTGTTCGTCGAACTGGCGGCGGCGATCGCGGCGGCGGTGGCCTTCTCGGCCTTCCTGGCCCTGAGCCTGACGCCCATGCTGGCGTCCAAGATCCTGCGGCCCGCTTCCAGCTCGGGCTTCATCGCCCGACGCGTGGATGCGGCGATGGACGCGCTGAAGAACTCCTATCGTAACTCGCTGGCCGCCCTCCTGGGCCGCAAGGCGGCGGTGACGGGCGTGGTCGGGCTGATCGTGCTGGTCGGGGCCGGCGCGGCGACCCTGTTCCTGACCCTGCCCGACGAACTGGTGCCGCCCGAGGATCGCGGCCGGGTGCAGGTGCGAGTCCAGGGCCCAGAAGGCGCCGGCTTCGACTACACCCGCAAGATCATGATGGGCATCGAGCCGATCCTGGCCGAGTACAAGCAGAACGGCGAGGCCGACAGCTACCTGATCTCGGCCCCCGGCTTTGGCGGCGCGGGCTACAACGGCGGCAGCGGCAGCCTGATCCTCAGCGACTGGTCCAAGCGCGACCGCACCGCCGATGAAATCTCGCAGGAGTTGAACGGCAAGCTGCGCGGCCAGACCGGCGCCCAGGTCAACGCCAGCGTCCCGGGCGCCTTCCAGCGCGGCGGGGGCGGCGGCTCCAACTCCATCGAACTGATCGCCACCGGCGCCGAATACGAGCCGCTCTATCGCTGGCTGCAGCCCATCCTCGCGGCGGCGCAGGAGAACCCGGGCTTCTCGCGCCCGCGTCTGAACTACGAACCCAACGCCCCACGCCTGCTGGTCGATGTGAACCCGGAGAAGGCGGCGGCGCTGGGCGTCTCGGCCCAGCAGGTGGGCCGCACCCTCGAGACCATGTTCGGCTCACGCCGGGCAACGACCTACATCCGCGGCGGTCAGGAATACGACGTCATCCTGCAGACCGAGCGGGACAACCGCCGCAATGTCGGCGACCTCGAAGCCCTATATGTCACCAGCGGCTCGGGCGCCCTGGTGCCCCTGTCGGCGGTGGTGACCACCAAGACCTCGGGCGACACCCCGGACCGGCGCCGGCTGGACCGTCAGCGGGCGATTTCGCTCACCGCCGACCTCGCGCCCGGCATGACCATCGCCGACGCCATGGCCTTCATGGACGCCGAGGTGGCCAAGCAGCCGCAGGGGCTGGCCACCATCCAGTACGGCGGCGCGGCGCGCGACCAGAAGGAGGCCGGCGGCGCGGTGATGTGGGCCTTCGGCCTGGCGCTGTTGCTGGTCTTCCTGGTGCTGGCGGCGCAGTTCGAAAGCTGGATCACCCCGGCGGTCATCATGCTGACCGTGCCCCTGGCGGCGGCGGGCGGGCTGTTCGGCCTGCTGATGGCAGGCTCCAGCCTCAACATCTATTCGCAGATCGGGCTCATCATCCTGATCGGGGTGGCGGCCAAGAACGGCATCCTGATCGTCGAGTTCGCCAACCAGCTGCGGGATCAGGGCCGGACGATCCAGGAGGCGATCATCGAGTCGTCGACCCTGCGTCTGCGCCCGATCATCATGACCTCGATCGCCACGGCCTTCGGCGCCCTGCCTCTGGTGCTGTGGCAAGGGGCGGGGGCGGGCAGCCGCCAGACCATCGGTGTGGTGATCTTCGCCGGCGCCATCTTTGCGACCCTGCTGACCCTGTTCGTGGTGCCGGTGATCTATGGCGTGCTGGCGCGCTTCACCCGGTCGCCGGAATACACGGCCCGCAAGATCGAGGAATGGGAGGCCGAGGAGCTGGCCGCCAACGACGGGGCGAAGACGGCGGCGGAGTAGGGTCTACTCCTCGCCGTCCTCGTGCTCGCTTTCGCTCTCCTCGGTGTGAGGCGCGTATCCCGTCTCCACCTTCAGGAAGGCGATGACGTCGCGGCGGTCCGTGGTGTCCGGCAGGCCCGGGAAGGTCATCTTGTTGCCGGGCAGGAAGCCGCGCGGGTTCTGCAGCCAGTGGTCCAGATGCTCGGCGTCCCAGACGAAGCCCGCCGCCTTGACCGGGCCCGAGTAGTTGTAGCCCGGATGCGTGCCCGCCACGCGACCGAACACGCCCCACAGGTTCGGCCCCGTCATGTTCGAGCCGCCCTCATTGATCGTGTGGCACGACCGGCAGCGGGCGAAGGCGCGGCGGCCGTTGTCCAGATCAGCGGCGTTGTAAGGGGCGGGGAGGGAGGCGAGGATCGCGGCCTTCTCGGCCTCGCTCGGAGCGGGTCTGTCGGGGGCCGCATCGGCCCTGGCGGCGGCGTCCGGCGCCGCCGTGTCGCCGCTGTTTCCGCAGGACGCCAGCATCAGGGCGGCGAGGATGAAGGAAGCGGAACGCATCATCGGGGCTTCTCCAGCAAGGGCGGGCCAGTGATACGCCATTGCACGGCGACGGCAACGGTCGATCGGTCGCACTGGACGAGCGCCCTTCGCACCTGATAATCAGTGTCAATAAACAGCGCGCCCGTCGGGGGCGGCGCCGAACGAGTTCCATGTCTGACACCCTTCCCCTGAGCAAGGCCCGCCGCGGCGCCCGCGGCGTCATCGTCCAGGTCGGCGGCCACTGCCATCACGACGACGAGCACAAGGCCGAGCTGGAACGCCGCCTGCTGGAGCTGGGCTTCGTCGAGGGTGCGCGGGTCGAGCTGCTGCACGAGGGCCTGTTCGGCCGCGACCCCATCGCCATGAAGCTGGACGACATGCGCGTGGCCCTGCGTCGGCACGAGGCGGCTAGCCTGACGGTTCGTCTGGACGGCGCCGCCTGATGGACATGCCTATCCAGACGGTCCGCGTTGCGCTTGTCGGCAATCCCAACAGCGGCAAGACGGCTCTGTTCAACGCCCTGACCGGCGCGCACCAGAAGGTCGCCAACTACGCCGGCGTCACGGTGGAGCGGAAGGAAGGCCTGATCCGTTCAACCTCCGGCCGGACCATGTCGGTGCTGGACCTGCCGGGCACCTATTCCCTTCGCGCCCGCAGCCCGGACGAGGAGGTCACCCGCGACGCCGTGCTGGGCCGGCTGGTGGGCGAGACGCCGCCGGACGTGATCGTCTGCGTCGCCGACGCCACCAACCTCCGCCTCGTGCTGCGCCTGGCTCTTGAGCTGAAGGCCGTCGGGCGGCCGATGGTGCTGGCGCTCAACATGTTCGACATCGCCACCCGTCAGGGCCTGCGCATCGATCTTGAGACACTGTCGGCCGAGATCGGCGCGCCCATCGTGACCACGGTCGCGACCCGCAGGCGCGGCATCGATGAACTGATCGCCGCCGTCGAAACGGCCGCAGCCGCGGCGACGCACGACAACGCCTGGCAGGCGCCGGACGCCGACGCCCTGCGTCACGCGGCGCGCGAGGCCGAGCGGATCATGAAGGCTTGCGTGCGCCCGCCGGAGCGGCCGGATACACTGACCGGCCGGATCGACGGCGTTCTGCTGCACCCGGTCATCGGGCTGGCCATCCTGGTCGGCCTGCTGTTCGTCATGTTCCAGGCGGTCTTTACCTGGGCCACGCCCCTGATGGACGGCATCGAGAACGGCCTCGGCGGGGTGGGAACGGTGATCGCGGCGGCCATTCCGGACACCGGATCCTTCTGGCCGCTGGTCGAGAGCCTGATGGTCGACGGCCTGATCTCGGGCGTCGGCAGCGTGCTGGTGTTCCTGCCGCAGATCCTGATCCTGTTCGCCTTCATCATCCTGCTGGAGGACTTCGGCTACATGGCCCGGGCGGCCTTCCTGCTGGACCGGATCATGGGGGTGGCGGGCCTGCACGGGCGGGCGTTCATCCCCCTGCTCTCGAGCTTCGCCTGCGCCATTCCGGGCGTGATGGCGGCGCGGACCATCGACAGCAAGCGCGACCGCCTGACCACCATCATGGTCGCGCCCCTGATGACCTGTTCGGCGCGCATCCCGGTCTACACCCTCATCATCGCCGCCTTCATTCCCAACGAGACCGTCTGGGGCTGGGCCAGCCTGCAGGGGCTGGTGATGTTTGGTCTCTATGCCGCCGGGATCGTCAGCGCGCTGATCGTGTCGTTCGTGATCCGCAAGGTGTTCTGGCGCGGCGCGGTCGAGCCCTTCATGATGGAGCTGCCGGCCTACAAGACGCCTGACCTGCGCAGCGTGGGCTTCAACCTTTGGCTCCGGGCGCGCATTTTCCTGATGCGGGCGGGGCGGATCATCCTGCCGTTGATGGTGGTGGTCTGGGCCGCCTCGACCTTCCCCTATCCGCCCGAAGGCGCGACCGGGCCGGCCATCGACTATTCCTTCGCCGGCATGCTGGGTCACGCGCTGGAGCCCCTCTTCCAGCCCATCGGCTTCAACTGGCAGATGGTCATCGCCCTGATCCCCGGCATGGCCGCGCGAGAAGTGGCCGTGGCGGCGCTGGGCGCCGTCTATTCCATCGCCGACGCCGAGGGGACCGGCATCACAGCGCTCGCCTCGACCCTGGGCGCGCAGTGGTCGCTGGCGACGGCCCTGGCCTTCCTCGCCTGGTACATCTTCGCGCCCCAATGCGTGGCGACCCTGGGCGTGGTGAAGCGCGAGCTGAACAGCTGGAAGTGGATGTGGGTCATGGTCGCCTACATGTTCGGCCTCGCCTATCTGGCGGCCTTCGTGACCTACCGGGTGGCCGTGGCGCTGGGCGGCGGCTGAGTTCCTCCACCGCTCATCCCGGCGAATGCCGGGAGCCAGATCATATGGCGCAGTCTCTGCTCGGCTGGCAGAACCATATTTCAAGGCTGACATCAGCGTTTGGATCTGGGCCCCGGCATTCGCCGGGGTGAGCGGAAAAAGATGGTGCTCCCAATCCTCCTCGCCCTTTTCGGCCTGATCGTCGGCAGTTTCATCGCCGCGGTCAGCGTGCGCCTGCCGCGCGACGAGGGGTTCGTGACCGGGCGGTCGCGGTGCATGAGCTGTGAAAAGCCGCTGAAGGCCTGGCATCTGGTTCCGGTGCTCAGCTGGCTGGCGCTGCGCGGGCGGTGCGGCCACTGCGGCGCGCGGATCGCCTGGCGCTATCCGGTCATCGAGATCACAGCGGCCCTGATCGGGCTCTGGGCGGCGCTGCACGGCGCGTCATGGCTGATGGTCGGGGCGACGGCGGTGCTGGGCTGGCAACTGCTGCTGATCGCCATCATCGACGGCGAGAACTTCTGGCTGCCCGACGGCCTGACCCTGCCGCTGATAGCGACAGGACTGGCGGCGTCCTGGCTGATCGGACTGGAGCCGCTGCTGAACGCCGTCATCGGCGCCGTAGCCGGGTTTGCGACGCTGTGGCTGATCGGCTGGCTCTACAAGCGGGTGCGCGGGCGTGAGGGGCTGGGCGGGGGCGATCCGTTCCTGTTCGCCGGCGCCGGCGCATGGGTCGGCTGGATGGGCCTGCCCAGCGTGCTGCTGTGGGCCAGTGCGGCGGCGTTCAGCGTGGTGGCGGCGCGGCTGCTGATGCGGCGTTCAGTGGCGGGCACGGACCGGCTGCCGCTCGGCGTGTTTCTGGCCATCGGCGTCTGGATGACCTGGCTCTACGGGCCGCTGGGGCTTTAGCGACCCGTCACCAGCCGCGCGATGATGTGGGCGGTGGTGTCGAGGATGGCCTCGGGCGTGTCGGCGCGGCGCATCAGGTTGAAGCCTGCGGCGACGGACTCGATCAGGCTGGCGATCTCATAGGAGGCGAGGCGGGGGTTCAGGCCCTCGGGGTGATAACCCTGCGTCTGTGCCTGGGCGATGCGGCGTTCGAGCGCCAGATGCAGGCGGCGCAGACGACCGATGCGGCTTTCAGCAAAGGCCTCGTCTCCCTTGTCGGCCAGCTCGTGCTCGATGCGCAGGACCGGGCCGTGGCGGTCCCAGACGGCCATCATGTCGAGCGTCAGCGCCCGGGCGGTGCGGAAGGCGCCCTCGGCCGACCAGTCGCCGTCCAGATGCGCGGCGAGGCCCTGACAATCGGCGGACGCATCCTCGCACAGCGCGCGAACCGGTTCATCCACCTCCTTGAAGTAGGTGTAGAAATTGGACGGCGCGACGCCTGCCAGCGCGGTGATGTCGGCGGGCCGGATCTCGCCCAGATGCCGGGTGTCCAGCAAGGTCCGCGTGGCCTCGATCAGGGCGCGGCGGGTGCGCCCGCCCCGGGCGCCGATCCTGTGTCCCAGCTTGTTGGTCAGGGCTTCTGAGTTCGGAGGTGGGGGCATCAGTCGTGCAGGTCGACGTTCCGGCGGTCACGCACGAACATGAAGCCAACAATGACCGTCAGCACCGCCACCGCAATCGGGTACCAGAGGCCGAAATAGATGTTGCCCGTCGCGGCCACCATGGCGAAGGCCGTGGTGGGCAGGAAGCCGCCGAACCAGCCGTTGCCGATGTGATAGGGCAGGGACATGGAGGTGTAGCGGATGTTGGTCGGGAACATCTCCACCAGCGCCGCCGCGATCGGCCCGTAGACCATGGTCACCAGGAAGACGAGCGCGAACAGGATGCCCACGACCAGCGGCTTGTCCACCAGGGCGCTGTCTGCCTTGGCCGGATAGCCGGCGGCGCTCAGGGCGGCGGCCAGATCCGCCTCCCACGCCTTCTTCGCGCCCTTGAACTCGCCGGGGGACAGGACCTCGCCGCGGAAGCTCTCGATCACCGTGTCGCCGATGCGGACGACGGCGACGCTGGCGGTCGGAGCGGGCTCATTGGTGTAGCTGACGCCGGCCTTGGCGAGATAGGATTTGGCCAGGTCGCAGGAGTGATTGAACACCGTCTTGCCCACCGGATCGAACTGCAGATGGCAGTCGGAGGGATCAGCGCGGACCGTGACGGGGGCCGAGGCCGTGGCCTGGGCCAGGCGCGGATTGGCCGCATCCGTCAGGGCGTGGAACAGCGGGAAATAGGCGACCGCCGCGATCAGGCAGCCGGCGAGGATGATGGGCTTCCGGCCGATCTTGTCCGACAGCCAGCCCCAGAAGACGAAGAAGGGCGTCGCCAGCAGCAGGGCCGTGGCGATCAGGATGTTGGCCAGGGCCCCGTCCACCTTCAGCGTCTTTTCAAGGAAGAACAGGGCGTAGAACTGGCCTGTGTACCAGACCACGGCCTGACCGGCGGTGAGACCCAGCAGGGCGATCAGCACCAGCTTCAGGTTCGGCCATTTGCCGAAGCTGTCCTTCAACGGCGAGGCCGACGCCTTGCCCTCGGCCTTCATGCGCTGGAAGGCGGGGCTTTCGGCCAGCTTCAGCCGAATCCACAGCGACACGCCCAGCAGCAGGATCGAACCCAGGAACGGGATGCGCCAGCCCCAGTCGGCGAAGGCTTCCTCGCCGATGGCGGCGCGCACCCCGACGATGACGATCAGGCTGAGCATCAGTCCGGCGGTCGCCGTGATCTGGATGAAGCTGGTGTAGAGGCCGCGCTTTCCGGGCGGCGCATGCTCGGCGACGTATGTGGCCGCGCCGCCGTATTCCCCGCCCAGCGCCAGCCCCTGCATCAACCGCATGGCGATCAGCACGATCGGAGCGGCCACGCCGATCGCCGCGTAGGAGGGCAGCAGCCCGACCACGAAGGTCGACAGCCCCATCAGCAGCATGGTCACCAGAAAGGTGTTCTTGCGCCCCCACAGGTCGCCCAGCCGCCCGAACACCAACGCCCCGAACGGCCGGACCGCGAACCCCGCCGCGAACGCCATCAGGGCGAAGATGTAGCCCGTGGTCTCGTTCACACCCGAGAAGAACTGGGCCGTGATGATCGTGGCCAGAGACCCGTAGAGATAGAAATCGTACCACTCGATCACCGTCCCGACCGACGAGGCGGCGATGACGAGGCGGTCGCTGCGGTCGAGCGGCGGGGTCGATGTGGTGGTGGCGTCGCTCATGGTCTCTCCCCCGAAAGTCCGTCGCTGGGCCGCCTGGTGCCGGTTGAGGGGATTGAACCCCCGACCTTCGGTTTACAAAACCGCTGCTCTACCGCTGAGCTAAACCGGCGCCGGCTGAACGGGACGCGCCCGTAAAGGCCGGTTATGCTGATGCTCGCCGCGCCACGCAAGCATGAGAGACGGATGCCCAACGCCTTTTCCTACATTGCGCCCGTGGTGATGCTGGCGCTGTCGAACGTGTTCATGACCTTCGCCTGGTACGGCCACCTGAAGTTTAACTCCAAGCCGCTGTGGATCGTGGTGATCCTCAGCTGGGGCATAGCCTTCTTCGAATACTGGCTGGCCGTGCCGGCGAACCGGATCGGGCATCAGGTCTATTCGGCGGCCGAGTTGAAGACGATGCAGGAGGTCATCACCCTGATCGTCTTCGCCGTCTTCTCGGTCGCCTGGCTGGGCGAGAAGCTGACCCTGAACCACGCCGTCGGCTTCGCCCTCATCATCGCCGGGGCGTGGTTCGTGTTCAGAGGGCCTTTATAGGCTTCAGGCTTTCGGCTTCATCTTCAGGCCGCCGATGATGGCGCCGCCGACGGCGTAGATGACCAGCATGTGGCTCCAGTCGATGGGCAGCAGACCCATGGGCGCTGTCTCGTAGATGAAGCCGTAGGCCGAGGTCATCAGGGCGAAACAGATCGAGGCGATCAGGCCCGTTTTCAGCCCGTTCATCCAGCCGTCGCCGGTTTTCGAGATGAACCAGCCGAGGCCCAGCATGGTGATGAAGGTCTGACCCAGCCCATAGACCATCGGCATCATCGCCATGTCCTCGGACTTGGTCTGGCCGGTCAGTTCAAGCCATTTGGCCTCGAAGATCAGGCCGTACCACAGGAAGCCGATGAAGAAGGCGACCACCGTGGCGACGATGATGCCCATCCAGTTGAGTTTGGCCGTCATTTGATTTGCCCCTCCCAAGGCGTGATTCCGCGAGGCTGCGCCTATGGCCGGGAGGGGTCAATGAACGCTGTTCAGTCGAGGGCGGCGGCGATCCGGTCGGCGAGGGCGCGCAAGGCGCCGGCTTCGGCCATCGGCGCGTGGCCGTGACCCTTCATCGGGCGGTCGGCCCAGCGGGGGATGACGTGGAAATGCAGGTGGAAGACGGTCTGGCCGCCGGCCTCGCCGTTGAACTGCATCACCGATATGCCCTCCGGCTTCAGGGCCTTTTCCACCGCGCGGGCGGTCCGCTGGACGGCGGCGGTCACGCGGGCCAGCGCCTCCGGCTCGATCTCGAGGAGGGTGCGCGCCGTCGAGTCCTTCGCGATCACCAGACAGTGGCCCTCGGACTGGGGGAAGACGTCCATGAAGACGCGGACGTGGTCGTCCTCCCACACCGTCACCGACGGGATTTCGCCGCGCAGAATCTTCGCGAAGATGTTGTCCGGGTCGTAGGCGCCGTGCAGACTCATGAGCGGGTCCCTATGTTTGCGATCCAAGCCTATCAAGCGGGAGAGACGGCGTCATGCTGAGGGCCATCGTCCAGTTCATCGTCACGGCCTTCGCCCTGTGGCTGGCGGGATATCTCATCGCGGGGGTCGAGTTCGCCTCGACCGGATCGCTGCTGGCGGCGGCCTTCCTGCTGGGGCTGGTCAACGCGATCGTGCGGCCGATCCTGGTGTTCATCACCTTCCCGCTGACGGTGGTGACCTTCGGCCTGTTCCTGCTGGTTGTGAACGCCGCGACCATCGGGCTGGTCGCGTCGTGGCTGGGCGGCTTCACGGTCGCCGGCTTCTGGCCCGGCATCGGCGCGGCCATCGTCACCGGTCTGGTCAGCTGGGTCGCCGGCACGTCGGTCAGGGATGAACCGCGCCGGGTCGACTAGCCGCCGGTGAACATCGCCCGGTCGGCCTTGACCGCCTGGACGATCATGTCGTTGACGACGCGGATGCGGGCCAGCGACTTCAGGTCCGCATGGGTGACCAGCCACAGGCTGCGGACCAGATGCACATCGTCGGGCAGGACGCGGACCAGCCCCGGCTCCCGCGCGGCGATGAAGTCGGGCAGGACGCACAGGCCCGCGCCGGCGATGGCGGCCTGAAGCTGGGCGATCAGGTTGGAGCTCTGCAGGGTGACGTGAATGTCCACGTCCGGGGCCTCCATGTAGTCGAGCTCGGGGGCGTAGAGCAGGTCGCCGATGTAGCCGATGAAGCGGTGGTCGGCCATGTCGGCGCGGGTGCGGATCGGCGGCCGGGCGTCCAGGTATGACGGGGCGGCATAGAGGCTGAGGCCATAGTCGGTCAGCTTGCGCGCCACCATCCGGCCCTCCCGCGGCGCGGACAGGGTGACCGCGATGTCGGCCTCTCGCTTCGACAGGCTGAGCACGCCGGAGATGGCGACGAGCTGGATCTGCAGCTGCGGATGGCGGTCGGCGAGTTGGCCTAGCAGGGGCGCCAGCACATAGGACCCAAACCCTTCGGGCGCGCCGATGCGCACCGCGCCGGTCAGGGCCTGGTCCGCCTCGCCCAGATCGTCCGCCGCCTGGATCGACAGGCTCTCCATCTTCTCGGCCGTTGGCATCAGGCGTTCGCCGTGGGCGGTGAGGGCATACCCTTGAGGGCTGCGGTCGAACAGGCGGGCGCCTAGCCCGGCCTCCAGCGCGGCGATGCGGCGGCCGACGGTGGAATGATCCATGCCGACCTTGCCCGCTGCCGTGGTCAGGCGGCCGGTGCGGGCCACGGCCAGAAAGGCGCGCAGGTCATTCCAGTCAAAGTCTGCCACGGGCGCTCCTGTGCAAAAATGCACAACGATTGCGCGTTCATTGGCATTCTATCGGCAGAAAAGCCATGCCATATCGCCGATACCCCAACGCCCCGAGGACATTCGTCATGGCCTTCGACGCCGCCAACTACGCGCAAGGCAAGCCCGTCGCCCCCACGACGGGTGAAAACGCCGAGCTGTGCCCCATCTGGGCGGCGGAGCACCCGGATCGCGCGCTGGCGTTCCTGTTCGTGGCGCCGCAGGACTGTGCGGCCGTAGACGTTCTCGTCTCGCTGTAAGCGGAGACCCTGCCGATGACCGCCCCGCGCACCGCGTCCGTCGAGGACCTGATGAACGCCTTCGCCGGGGCGCCTGACCCCACGGTGGTGGCCGAGACCCTGACCAACCTGATGCAGAACGCCGCCGCGGCGGTGCGCACCACGATGACCCAGGCGGCCAGCCCCCAGCCACTGCCCTACGATCCGACGACGCTGACGAAGGCGATCATCGACTTCAACACCGCCATGATGATGCAGCCGGCGGCCCTGTTCGCGGCCCAGGCGAAGAACCTGAACGACTGGACCGCCCTGTGGCGCACCATGGGCGAGCGGGCGATGGGTCAGGAGACGACCCCGGTCGCCGCCCCGGCCAAGGGCGACCGCCGGTTTTCAGACGCCGCATGGACCGACGAGCCGGTCTATGACTGGCTGAAGCAGTCTTATCTGCTGGCGGCGAAACAGCTGCAGGAGTTCGTGGCCACGGCGCCGGTCGACGAGGGCACGCGCGCCCAGGTCGACTTCGCCAGCCGCCAGATGATCAACGCCCTGGCCCCCACCAACTTCGCCCACACCAATCCCGAGGTCGCGCGCCGCACGATCCAGACGGGCGGGCTGAACCTGATGACCGGCCTGTCGAACCTGCTGGAAGACATCGGCAAGGGGCAGGGACTGATCACCCGGCGCGCGCCCAACGATTTCGAGCTGGGCAAGAACATCGCCGCCACCCCCGGGGCCGTGGTGTTCAAGAACGACCTGATGGAGCTGATCCAGTACGCGCCGACGACCGAGAAGGTCTATCGCCGCCCGCTGCTGTTCGTGCCGCCGCTGGTCAACAAATACTACCTCTTCGACCTGACGCCGAAGGCCAGCTATCTGAAATGGCTGGTGGATCAGGGGCACACCGTCTTCGTTATCTCCTGGGCCAACCCGGACGAGAGCCACCGCGAGACCGGCCTCGAAGCCTATGTGAAGGACGGCATCGTCCAGGCGCTGGACGCCATCGAACTGGCGACGGGCGAGGCGGATGCGGACCTCGTGTCCTACTGCCTCGGCGGGACGCTGACGGCCATGACGCTGGCCTATCTGACCCAGACGGGACGGGGCGAGCGCATCGCCTCGGCGACCCTGATCGCGACGCTGGTCGACTTCGGCGACATGGGCGAATGGTCGGTGTTCACCAATGAGAGCGACCTTAAGGCCTTCGACCGCTATCTGGACGACAAGGGCTATGTCGAGGCCCACGATCTGGCCAAGCTGTTCTCGACCGTGCGGGCCAATGACCTGATCTGGTCGTCGGTGGTGAACCACTATCTGCTCGGCGACGAGGCCCGCGCGTCCGATCTGCTGTGGTGGTTCGACGACGGCGCGCGCATTCCGGCCAAGACGCTGAAGGAATACGGCCGTCAGGTGCTTCAGCAGAACCGGCTGAAGGACAAGGGCGGCGTGGTCATCGACGGCGTGGCGCTGGACCTCGGCGCCATCACGACCCCGGTCATGATCGTGGCGCTGAAAGACGATCACGTCTCGGCGTGGAAGAACACCTATGCGGGGCGGTCGTATTTCGGCGGGCCGACGCGGTTCCTGCTGGGCGGATCGGGCCACAACGCCGGAATGATCAATCCGCCGGCCGCGAACAAGCACGGCTACTGGACCAACGACGAGGCCCCGGCCGACGCCGACGCCTGGCTGGTGGGCGCGGAACAGAAACCCGGCTCGTGGTGGCCCGAATGGCAGGGCTGGCTCGATCAGGCCGCCGGTGACGACAAGGTCAAGGCGCGCAAGCCCGGCTCGGGCAAGCTGAAGGCCGGTGAAGCCGCGCCGGGGACGTATGTGCGGGTGAAATAGGTTTCCTTCTCCCCTCGAGGGAGAAGGTGGCCCGTAAGGGCCGGATGAGGGGGCTCTCTCCGCCCGCTCATTGTCGGAAAGTCAGCCTTTAGTCTGGCAGCCCCCTCATCCGCTCGCTCACGCGAGCACCTTCTCCCTCGAGGGGAGAAGGAAGACATTAGCCGATTTCCGCCATCCCATGATTGCCGCCGCCGCCCGAATACGGTCAGGCTGGCGGAATGACAGAACGACTTTCCGCAGCACAGGCGCGGCGCATTGCGCTTGCTGCGCAGGGGTTCGGCGAGGCCCGGCCCGCGGCGCCGACCGCCCGGCAGTTCCGCACGACCAAGCGGCGTCTGGGCGTGGTCCAGATCGACAGCGTCAATGTGGTGACGCGCACCCACTATCTGCCGGCCTTCTCGCGCCTCGGCGCCTATCCGCGCGACCTGCTGGAGGGCGAGGCCTGGGCGAAGAAACGCAGCCTGTTCGAATATTGGGGGCATGAGGCGTCGCTGCTGCCGCTGGAGACCCAGCCGCTGCTGCGCTGGCGCATGGCGCGGGCCGAGGCGGGCGACATGTGGGGCGGGCTGTCGCGGTTCGGGCGCGAGCGGCGCGACTATATCGACGGGGTGCTGGCCGAGATCGAGAAGCGCGGGCCGGTGACGGGCGGCGACTTCGCCACGGGACCGCGCGGGGCGCCCGGCTGGTGGTCATGGTCAGACGGCAAGCGGGCGCTGGAGTGGCTGTTCTGGGCCGGGCAGATCACCACCCTGACCCGGCGCGGGTTCGAGCGCGTCTATGACCTGACCGAGCGGACCCTGCCGCGCGCCATCGTCGATCTGCCGACGCCGAGCGATGCGGACGCCCAGCGCGAGCTGGTGCGGATTTCGGCCCGGGCCATGGGCGTGGCGACGGCGGCCGACCTGCGCGACTATTTCCGCCTGCCGCTGGCGGATGCTCGGGCACGGATTCAGGAACTGGTTGAGGCGGGCGAGCTGACGCCTGCGACCGTCGACGGCTGGGGCAAGCCGGCGTTTCTTGACCCGGCCGCGCGCAAGCCTCGGCGGATCGAGGCGCGGGCCCTGCTGTCGCCGTTCGACAACCTGATCTGGTTCCGCGAGCGCACCGAGCGGCTGTTCGGCGTGCGGGTGCGGCTGGAGATCTACACCCCCGCCCACAAGCGCGAGCACGGCTATTACGTTCTGCCGTTCCTGCAGGGAGAGGCCATCACGGCGCGGGTGGACCTGAAGTCGGACCGCAAGGCCGGCGCGCTGCTGGTGCAGGCAGCCTGGCGCGAGCCGGATGCGGACGGCGACACGGCCGCGCTGCTGGCCGAGGAGCTGAAGCTGATGGCCGGCTGGCTGGGGCTGGAGCGGGTCGAGGTGGCCGGCAAGGGCGATCTGGCGGGGGAGTTGCAGGGCGTGCTCAATTGACCGACAGCCAGATGTTATACGTGCCGCCTCTTTTCGTGGCCTTCGCAAAGGCGATTGCGATTGGGTTGTTCGTTCTGCTGATGGACTGGAGCCAGCGCCGGCGCTGGGACTACCGGCCAGTTGAACCGCGCGATGTTGAAATGGCGCGCAAGCACAACTCACGTTGGATTGCCTTGACCGTGATCTACAACTCCGAAATCCGCAGGTCGGGGCTGCTCTTCGGTTGGATATTGATGTCGGCCCCTGTCGTCCTGGTTGACCTGTGGTGGATCGGCATGATCGGCGCGGCTCTTGCCGGCGCGGCTGCGTCAGCGACGATGTGGACGTTCCTGGCGCCCATAGACCGCGCAAACAGGCGCAAAGCTAAACAGCGCAAGAAGGTGAAGGACGCGCTTTAGCTGTCGCCCATCAGCACCGCCACGATCCGCTCCGCAGCCGCCTCCGCTGAAAGGGCAGCGGTGTCGATGACCAGTTCGGCAGCCTCGGGCGCTTCGTAGGGGCTGTCGATGCCGGTGAAGTTCTTCAGCTTGCCGGCGCGGGCCTTTTTGTAGAGGCCCTTCACGTCTCGCTGCTCGGCGACGGACAGGGGGGTGTTGATGAAGACCTCGATGAAGTCGCCGTCGGGCATCAGGTCGCGGGCCATGCGGCGCTCGGCGCGGAAAGGCGAGATGAAGGCGGTGATGACGATCAGCCCGGCGTCGGCCATCAGGCGCGCCACCTCGGCCACCCGCCGGATGTTCTCGACGCGGTCCTCTTCCGTGAAGCCGAGGTCGCGGTTCAGGCCGTGGCGGACGTTGTCGCCGTCCAGCAGATAGCTGGGGCGGCCCAGAGCGTGCAGGCGGCGGTCGACGAGGTTGGCGATGATCGACTTGCCGGCGCCGGACAGGCCGGTCAGCCAGACGACACGTCCACGCTGGCCCATCACCGAGGCGCGGGCGGCGCGGTCCACGTCGATGGACTGCCAGTGGATGTTGTCGGCACGGCGCAGGGCGAAGTTGATCATCCCGGCGCCGACCGTGCGATTGGTGATCCGGTCGATCAGGATGAAGCCGCCCAGATCGCGGCTGTCGCGATAGGCCTCGAACGGGATGGCCTGATCGAGCGACAGGTTGCAGACGGCGATGTCGTTCAGCTCGAGCCGTTTCGCCGCCAGCTTCTCCAGCGTGTTCACATTGACCCGGTGCTTCAGGTCGGTGACGCGGGCGGTGACGGTGCGGGCGCCGATCTTGAGCAGATAGGTGCGGCCCGGCGGCATGGGCTCGGCGTCCATCCACACGACCGTGGCGTCGAACTGGTCCGTGACCTCGCAAGGGGCGTCGGCGGCGCAGAGCACATCGCCGCGCGCCACATCAACATGGTCGGTGAGGGTCAGGGTGACGGACTGGCCGGCTTTGGCTTCCGGCAGGTCGGCGGGATGGACGACGATGCGCTCGACGCGGCTCTCGCGGCCCGAGGGCAGGACGCGGACGCGGTCGCCGGGGCGCACCGAACCGGCGCTGATCAGGCCGGCGTAACCGCGGAAGTCCTGATCCGGGCGGCTGACCGACTGGACCGGCATACGGAAGGGGCGGTCGCTGCGCTCGGCCTCGGTCTCGACGCCCTCCAGCCACTCGATCAGGGTCGGGCCGTCGTGCCAGGGCGTGTGCGGGCTGCGCCCCGCGACATTGTCACCGGTCAGGGCTGAGACGGGGATGGCGGTCACATCCTCGAAGCCCAGCCGTTCGGCGAAGGCGCGATAGTCGGCGACGATGGCGTCGAAGGCGGCGCGGTCCCAGCCGATCAGGTCCATCTTGTTGACCGCCAGCACCACCCGACGGATTCCCAGAAGCGAGACCAGATAGCTGTGCCGCCGCGTCTGGGTCAGGACGCCCTTGCGCGCATCGATCAGGATGACGGCGGCGTCGGCGGTCGAGGCGCCGGTGACCATGTTGCGGGTGTACTGCTCGTGGCCCGGGGTGTCGGCGACGATGAATTTGCGCCGCGCTGTGGCGAAGTAGCGGTACGCCACGTCGATGGTGATGCCCTGTTCCCGCTCGGCGGCCAGGCCGTCGACCAGAAGGGCGAAGTCGATGGCTTCCCCTTGCGTGCCCACCCGCTTCGAATCCGCCGCCAGCGCGGCCATCTGATCGTCGGGCACGGCACGGCTGTCGTGCAGCAGGCGGCCGATCAGGGTGGACTTGCCGTCGTCGACGGAGCCGCAGGTGATGAAGCGCAACAGGGTTGAGGCCATCAGAAATAGCCCTCCTGCTTCTTCTTCTCCATCGAGGCCGACTGGTCGTGGTCGATGACCCGGCCCTGACGCTCGGAAGTGGTGGCTTGCTCCATCTCGGCGATGACGGCGTCGAGGGTGTCGGCGTCGCTCTCGACCGCGCCGGTCAGGGGGTAGCAGCCGAGGGTGCGGAAGCGCACGCGGCGCACCTGCGGCGTCTCGCCGGGGCGCAGCGACAGGCGCTCATCGTCGACGAGGATCAGGGCGCCGTCACGCTCGACCACCGGCCGCTCGGCGGCGAGATAGAGCGGCACGACCGGGATGCCTTCCTGCCGGATGTACCGCCACACATCGAGCTCGGTCCAGTTGGAGATGGGGAAGACACGCAGGGTCTCCCCCGGCGCCGTGCGGGTGTTGTAGAGCCGCCAGAGCTCGGGCCGTTGGCTGCGCGGATCCCAGCGGTGGCCGGGCGCGCGGACCGAGACGATGCGCTCCTTGGCGCGGGACTTCTCCTCGTCGCGGCGGGCGCCGCCGAAGGCCGCCGTGAAGCCGTGATAGTCCAGCGCCTGTTTCAGCCCCTCGGTCTTCCACAGGTCAGTGTGCAGGGCCGAGCCGTGGTCGAAGGGATTGATCCCCCGGGCCACGGCGTCCGGGTTGGTCCAGACGTGGATGTCGAAGCCGTATTCAGCGGCCATGCGGTCGCGCATCTCGTACATGGCCCGGAACTTCCAGGTCGTGTCGACGTGCAGCAGGGGGAAGGGCGGCGGCGCCGGCCAGAAGGCCTTGCGCGCCAGATGCAGCAGGACGGCGGAGTCCTTGCCGATCGAATAGAGCATGACCGGGCGCTCGGTCTCGGCCGCCACCTCGCGCAGGATGTGGATGCTCTCGGCCTCGAGCTGGGCCAGATGCGACAGGGCGGCGGTCATGCGGTCGCCTCCTCCCGGCACGCTTCGCGGCCAGTGTAGAGAGGTTCGGGCCGGTTGGTGAAGCCTCGGTTTCGATCCTTCTCCCCTCGAGGGAGAAGGTGGCTTGCGGAGCAAGACGGATGAGGGGGCTGTGTCCGCCCGCTCATCGTCGAAAGGTCAGCCTTTAGTCTGGCAGCCCCCTCATCCGGCCATCACGGGCCACCTTCTCCCTCGAGGGGAGAAGGGAAGATTTTTATCGTCTTGCCGACCCGTCACGCCCCTCGACCAAGGCGCGGACCTCGGCCAGATCGGTCATGGCGTTGTCGCCGGGGGTGGTCATGGCCAGCGCCCCGTGGGCCGCGCCATAATCGACGGCGGCCTGAGGCCCCAGGCCGTTCAGGAAGGCCCAGGCGAGGCCGGAGACGAAGCCGTCGCCGCCGCCGACGCGGTCGAGGATCTCCATGCCGTCGCGCCGGGCCGAGGCGTAGCGCTGGCCGCCGGCCCACAGGACCCCGGCCCAGTCGTTGCGGGTGGCGGTGGCCGCGCCCCGCATGGTGGCGGCGAGGACTTTGATGTTCGGATGGTCCTTCGCCACCCGGGCGGCCAGCCGGTCGAACGGGCCGCTGTCCATCGGGTCGGCGCGGTCGGGGCCGTCGAGCTTCAGGCCGAGGCAGGAGGCAAAGGCGCGCTCGTCGCCGATGACCACGTCGGCCAGACCGATGATCTCGCTGTTCACGCGCCGGGCGGCGTCGGGATCCGGATGCGCCTCCCACAGGCTGGCGCGGTAGTTGAGGTCGTACGAGACGATCACGCCGTGTTCCTTTGCCGCCCGGACAGCGGTCAGGGCGGTCTCTGCGGTCGAGGCCGACAGGGCGGCGAAGATGCCGCCGGTGTGGAGCCAGCGGACGCCTTCCGCCCCGAACAGTGCGTCCCAGTCGATCTCGTCCGGGCGCATCTGTGCCGCGGCCGAGTTGGCGCGGTCGGACAGTCCTACGGGCGAGCGGGCGTCAAAGCCGCGCTCGGTGAAGTTCAGGCCCATGCGGGTGTTGCGGCCGATGCCGTCCGCCTCACGCCAGAGGACGTGCGACGCATCCACCCCGCCCTGACGGATAAGCCCAGCGCACAGCTCGCCCAGATCGTTGCGGGGCAGGGCGGTGACGGCGCTGGTGCGCAGGCCGAAGGTCGAGACCAGACCCCGCGCGACATTGTATTCCCCGCCGCCCTCCCAAACCTGGAACGACCGGCTGCTGCGCACGCGGCCCTCGCCCGGATCGAACCGCAGCATGACCTCGCCCAGGGCGACACAGTCCCAGCGGCAATCCTGGGCCGCACGGATAGCGAGGAGCGGTTCGGTCATTTCAGCAGAGTGGGCAACCACAGCGACAGCGCCGGCACGAAGGTGACCAGCATCAGGACCGCAACACAAGCCAGATAGAAGGGCCAGATCGACCGCAGCGACTGGGTCATCGGGATGCGCGCGATGGCGCTGCCCACGAACAGGACCGAACCCACTGGCGGCGTGATCAGGCCGATGCCGCAGTTGAGCAGCAGGATCACCCCGAACTGCACCGGATCGACATCATAGGCCTTGGCCAGCGGCAGGAAGATCGGCGTGCAGATGATGATCAGCGGCGCCATGTCCATGAAGGTGCCGAGCAGCAGCAGGATCAGGTTGATCAGCAGCAGGACCAGGATCGGGTTGTCTGTCAGAGTCTGGAGCAGGCTGACCATGGCGGTCGGGATCTGCAGATAGGCCATCAGCCAGCCGAAGGCGCCGGCGCAGCCGATGATGAACAGCACCGCCCCCGCGGTGCGCGCCGCGCCCGTGCAGGCGGCCTTGAAGTCCGCCCACTTCATGTGGCGATAGACGATGCCGGTGACGATGACGGCATAGACCACGGCGATCGAGGCGCTCTCCACCGCGGTGAAGATGCCGGCCCGGATGCCGCCGAAGATGATGCCGACCAGCAGCAGGCCCGGAATGGCGGCCACGAAGCGGCTAGCGACCACGCCGAAGCCGGGGAAGGGCTCGGCCGCATAGCCGCGCTTGCGCGCGATGACATAGGCGGTGACCATCAGAGTCGCGGCCAGCAGCAGCGCCGGGACGATGCCCGCCGCGAACAGGTCCGAGATCGAGACCCCGCCGCCGGCCGAGGCCGAATACAGGATCATGTTGTGCGAGGGCGGCACCAGCAGGGCCACCAGCGCCGCCGATATGGTGACGTTGACGGCGTAGTCGCTCTCATAGCCGCGCTTCTGCATCTGCGGAATCATGGTGCCGCCGATGGCGGACACGTCGGCGATGGCGCTGCCCGACACGCCGCCGAACAGGGTCGAGCCGACGACCGTCACCTGACCCAGACCGCCGCGCACATGACCGACCATCGACGAGGCCAGGGCGATCATGCGGTCGGACAGGCCGCCCTTCATCATCAGCTCGCCGGTGAAGATGAACAGGGGAATGGCCAGCAGGGCCACGGAGGTGATGTCGGAGCCCATCTGCTGGAACACCACGATGGGCGGCAGGGCCAGATAGAGGACGGTCGCGAGGGTGGCCGCCAGCAGCGAGAAGGCCACCGGCACGCCGATCAGAAGCAGCAGGCCCAGAAGCCCGAACAGGATCAGATATTCCATCTCAGTGCTCCCCCTCGGCCTTGAAGTCACCGAAGGCCAGACGCTCCAGCGCGAACAACAGGATCAGCGCGCCGCCGATGCACAGGGCGGCGTATTTCAGCCCGGCGGGCAGGGGCGCGCCCGCCATGTTCACCGCCCACTCGTCCAGCATCAGATGCCCGCCCAGGATCATCAGTCCGCCGCCCGCCGCCGCCGCGATCAGGCGCGACACCGACTTCAGCAGGCTCTGAAGCCCGGCCGGCATGGCGTGCAGCAGGGTCTGGAAGGCGAAGTGGCTCTCGCGGCGCACGGCCACGGCGGCCCCAAACATGACGGCAAAGCTCATCAGCAGCAGGGCCACCGGTTCGGTCCAGCCCGGGCTGTCGTTCAGCACATAGCGGGCGAAGACCTGCCAGGCCTGGACCAGCGCCATGCCGACCAGGGCGGCTCCGGCGAGGCCGAGGATGACGGCGGACAGGCCGTCCAGAACGCGCGGCGGTGCGCGACGGGCATCAGACATCGGGCCCCTCCCTTGAGGCGTGCGCGACCGTTCAGGCGGTCGCTGCGATCCGTTCGTACAGGCCGCGCAGGCGCGGCTCGGCAATGTATTTGTCCAGCACCGGCCGGGTGGCGGCGGCGAAGGCGTCGCGGTCGACGGTGTTCACATGGATGCCGTCGGCGAGCACCGTGTCGCGGGCCTTGGCCTCGCGCTCGTCCCACTCCTTGCGCATGACCTGCACCGAGCGGCGGGCCACGTCGCGGACCAGATCGCGGTCGCCCGGCGTCAGGGCGTCGAGGCTGGCCTTGGACATCAGCAGCGCGTCCGGCGAATAGGAATGCTCGGTCAGCGACAGATAGCGGGCGACCTCGAACTGGCGGCTGGACTGATAGCTGGGCCAGTTGTTCTCGGCGCCGTCGATCAGGTGCGTCTGCAGCGACGAGAACACCGCGCCGAACGTCAACGGCGTCGGGTTGGCGCCCATGGCCCGGATGGTGTCGAGGAAGATGTCCGATTGCGGCGCGCGCATCTTCAGCCCGTGCATGTCGGCGGGCGTGTGGATGGGGCGGCGGACATTGTAAACGCTGCGCGGCGCGGCGTCGTAATAGGCCAGCCCCACCAGACCCCGGCCCTCGAACACGTTCAGCAGCTCCGTGCCGATGTCGCCGTCCACGACCTTGCGCACATGGTCCACCGACCGGAACACATAGGGCAGGGCCAGCAGGCGCGTCTCGGGGAAGGCGTTGTTCAGGGCGGCCACGGCCACGCGGCAAATGTCGACAGCCTGGAACCGCGTCAGGCCGATGGAGTCGTCCTCGGTGCCCAGCTGCCCGGCCGGATACTGCTGCATCCCCAGACGGCCGTCGGTCAGGCGCGCCAGCTCCTCGCCCATCCATTTGACGGCGTGGACGGTGGGGTAGTCGGCGGGGTGGACGTCGACGGCGTTCAGCACCTTCCGGCCGTTCGTGGCGACGCGCGGCGAACAGGCGGCGGCCATGCCGAGGGCGCCGAGGCCGCCGAAGGTCAGCAGGCGACGGGTCGGGGTCATGAGCCTTCTCCTCGGGCGGGTTCGGCGATGCAGGCGATGCGGCCGTCGGGTCCGAAGTCAGCGACGGCGGCTTGCCCTGCGAGAATATTGTGCACGCCGGTGGCCGCGCCGGTCGAGACCAGCTGTCCCGCCTCCAGCCGCCGTCCGCGACGGTGCAGCAGGTTCAGCAGGAAGGCGAGCGAGTCGAGCGGACCGCCGGGGATGAAGGCCGCGCCGCCCGTGCCGATGATCGCGCCCTCGATCCGCATCTCGCAGGTCAGGCCCATCAGGCGGTTCAGACCGTCCCGGATCTCGCCGCCCAGGATCAGTCCGGCGTTGTTGCCGAAGTCGGATGCCGTGACGGCCGGGCCGTGGTCGTTGATGCCGGGGAAGGGGCTGCCGGCGATCTCGACGCCCATCAGGACGCGCCTGACCAGCGGTGCGACGCTCTCCGCCGTCCAGCTGTCGCGGTCGGGGGCGGTCTCGCCCATCTCCAGCACATATTCGGCCTCGACCGCCGCGAAACCGCCGTCGATGACGCCGAAGCGGACGGCGGCGTCACCGGCCGGCCACACGTTCTTCGCGAAGATCGGGCCCGCCAGACGCCCGGCGCCGAATCGTTCCGCAAACGGAGACGGAATGCGGCCCAGCTTCCAGCCCGCGACCCGGTCGGGCCACAGGGCTATGGCCTCGTCCTGAATGAGATAAGCGGCGTCGAGCGAAGGCGGCAGGATGCCCGGATAATCGGGCAGGGCGGTCCCGGCGCGGCGGGCGCCGGTGAAGGCGCGGGCAATGGCCAGTTCGGCCCCGGCTGAGGTGGACGCAGGCATAGTCACTGGCCGCAACCCCGCAGAGTCACGCCGTAAATGCTTGAATTGTCGTGCGCGTAGACCACGCCGCCTCCCTTTGTTGGGCGGACATTGCGCGGGACGGAAACCGGTGTCAATTTGAATCCGGCGGCGCCATGATCGGGCGTCCCGGGAACGTCGCGAATGACAGCGGCGACGGATAGGATGGAACGCATGACCCTGAACCGCCTGCTCGCCGGCCTCATGGCCTTTGCCCTTCTGGCCGCCGCGCCTCTGGCCGCGAACGCCCAGATCTTCGACTTCCTGCGGGGCAACCGCGCGCCGGAACAACCGGCCGCCGAGGCGCCGATGCTGGCCTTCCCGGGCGCCCTGGGCTGGGCCGCGACGACGCCGGGTGGGCGGGGCGGACGCATCATCCGCGTCACCACCCTGGACAGCGAGGGGCCGGGTTCATTGCGCGAGGCGATCGAGGCCGAGGGGCCGCGCATCATCGTCTTCGAGGTCGGCGGGGTCATCGACCTGGGCCGCAAGACCCTGAAGCTTCAGAACCCGTTCGTGACCATCGCGGGCCAGACCGCGCCGTCGCCGGGCATCACCATCATTCGCGGCGGCATGGACATCACGGCGCACGACGTGGTGGTCCAGCACATCCGCATCCGCCCCGGCTCAGCCGGCGGCGAGTGGATGAGCGGCTGGGACGAGGACGGCATCTCCACCATCGGCGCCTGGAACGTCATCATCGACCACTGTAGCCTGACCTGGGCGACCGACGAAAACCTGTCGGCGTCCGGCCCGCGCTTCACCGGCTCCACGCCCGAGGAATGGCGCCAGGGCACCAGCCACAACATCACCTTCTCGAACAACCTGAACGGCGAGAGCCTGGCCTATTCGACCCATTCCAAGGGCGAGCATTCCAAGGGGTCGCTGATCCACGACAACGTCACGGGGCTGCTGATCGTCGGCAACCTCTATGCCCACAACTATGAGCGCAGCCCGCTGTTCAAGGGCGGGGTCCACGGGGTGATCGTCAACAACCTGATCTACGACCCGGGCCCGCGCGCCATCCACTACAACCTCGCGCCCGAGGAGTGGCTGGATCACCCCTATGAAGTCGGCAAGATGACGGTGATCGGCAATGTCCTGCGCGCTGGCCCCTCGACCCCGGTGGACCGGCTGGCCTTCATGATGATCGGCGGGGCGGGGGACGTGGAGTTCTATGGCCGCGACAACATCGCCGTGGATCAGGTCGGCGACCCGATCCGCATGTTCGGCCGCTACACCACCACCAGCGCCCGCATCATCGAAACCCGCCGCCCGCCGGTCTGGTGGGAGGGTCTGACGCCGATCCCGGCGGTCGATGTGCAGGTGCATGTGCTGTCCCAGGTCGGCGCCCGCCCGTGGGACCGCGACATGCGTGACGTGCTGCTGATCGCCGAGGTGGCCGAGGGGCGCGGCGAGATCATCGACCACGAACGCGAGGTCGGCGGCTATCCGCCGGTGGTCGAGGCGACACGCAAGCCGTTCAATCCCGACGACTGGGACCTGAACTATATGACGCCGCTGCGTGATGACGTCCTGAGCCGTCCGGCGCAGAGACGCGGCACGTGACGCGGAACCTGACAGAGGCCGTCTGACCCGCTAAGCACGGCGTTCGACGAGAGAGACTCAACCGCGTGAACGACACGAAACGGCCGAGCGGAAAACCCGCCACCATCAACGACATCGCCCGCATCGCCGAGGTGTCGAAGAAGACCGTCTCGCGCGTCATCAACAACTCGCCCTTCGTGAAGGGCGAGACGCGGGCGCGGGTCGAGGCCGTGATCGCCGAGCTGGGCTTCACCCCGGATCCGCAGGCGCGGGGGCTGGCCTTCCGCCGCTCGTTCCTGGTGGGGATGATCTACGACAACCCCAGCCCGAACTATGTCGTCAACATGCAGCAGGGCGTGCTGGACGGGGTGCGTGGCTCCGGGCTGGAGCTGGTGGTTCACCCCTGCAACAGGGGCGCGGACAGCTTCCTGGCCGATGTGCAGGGCTTCGTCGTGCGGCAAAAGTTGTTCGGCGTGGTCATGCCGCCGTCGGTGTCGGAGGACGACCGGGTCATCGCCATCCTGAAGGCCGCCGACTGCCCCTATGTGCGGATCGCCTCGGTGTCGCTGGACGAACCGGCGAACATGGTGGTCACCAACGACAGCCGCGGCGCGGCCGAGGCGGCGCGGCATCTGGCCGAACAGGGCCACCGGCGCGTCGCCTTCATCTCCGGCCCCACCACCTTCCGCTCGTCGCACGAGCGGGGCAGGGGTTTCCGCGAGGGACTGGCCGAACACGGCGTGACGCTGGACGAGGCCTATGTGCGTCAGGGCGCCTACACCTTCGAATCCGGGGTCGAGGCGGCCGAAAGCCTGCTGGCCATGCCGTCGCCGCCGACCGCCATCTTCGCCGGCAACGACGAAATGGCCATCGGGGTGATGAAGGCCGCCCGCGACCGGGGTCTGGACGTGCCCGGCGACCTGTCCATCGTCGGCTTTGACGACCTGCCCATGGCGTCCCGCGTCTGGCCCAACCTGACCACCGTCCGCCTGCCCATCCGCGACATGGGCCGCATGGCCGCCGAGAAGCTGACGGCCCGCAGCCGGGGGCTGGACCCGGCGGTGCTGGTCCAGCCGGAGGTCATCCCGTCGCTGGTGGTCAGGCAGTCGACGACGGGGCCGAGGAAGTAGATGTGAGGACCTCAGCCAAGGTCTTCTGGGACTTCATTAAGGTCGCTGTGACTGTGTTGATTATCGCAACGGCCGTCATAGTGGCGCTTCTCAGCATTCGAGGCCCAGCCAGGCCAGCGGAGGAGGTGACAGGCCGGATCGTGTCCATTGGCGTCTCAGACGGCAGAAGCATACATCCCGTCGCGATGGTTCAGGTCGATGGCCGGCTCATCAAGGTCGACGTCCAGCTGAGCACACGTTGCTGGACGGGCAGCGATGTTTCGCTGCTTCGCAAGCAGACCGAGATCGGTTTCAGCTACAGCCTTGCACTCCGCCCCGACGCCTGTCGCCCAGCTGATCGTCAGCCCACCACGCCCCGCACATAATCCTTGATCGCCTCGTCCGTGGCGTTGGCGAAGAAGTAGTCCTGGAAACGGTCGCCGGCGACGGCGGCCTTCAGCAGATCCTGATCGACGTTTTTCAGGACGGTCAGCATGTCGTGGCAGGTGACGGCCTTCAGATCCTTCAGGATGCCGCGGTTCTTGCGCATGATCTCGGCGCGTTCCTTGGGGTAGCCTAGGCCGCGCTCGCCCTCGAACAGCTTGCGATAGCAGTCCTGCAGGTTCAGCTCGGCCGCCCAGCCGAAGCCCTTGGCGTAGGGCATGGCGATGGCGTTGCCGTCGTTGATCTGGCCGAACAGGAAGGCGTCGGTGGGGTCGATGATAAGGCCGCAGAACACGCCCGGCATGGCGTTGGCCGCCAGCATCGAGCCCGTGCCGGTGCCGCAGCCCGTGACCACGAAATCGGCCGCGCCCGAGTTCAGCAGGATGCCCGCCAGCAACCCGTTCATGACGTACGTCAGGGACGCCTTATCCTCGGCCGCGTACATGCCATAGTGGAAGACCTGATGGCCCAGCGGCTCGGCCACGGCGGTCAGGGCGGCGTGGACGGTCTCGCTCTTGGCGGCCTGGCTGTTCTCGATGATGAGGGCGATTTTCATGGATTTTTCTCGAGGCGTGAGGATCGGCCGGACTGCGGACCGCCGTTTGCATAAGCATATGACACCGGTTACCTATCGGTTCAACCACACGACACAGGCAAGCTGAAATGAGCGTCTCCTTCGACCTTTCCGGCCGCACGGCCCTCGTCACCGGAGCCAACACCGGTCTGGGTCAGGCCATCGCCGTGGGGCTGGCGCAGGCCGGGGCCGACATCGTCGCCGTGGGCCGCTCGGCCCCGACCGAGACGGCCGCGATGGTGGCCGATGCGGGTCGGGCGCTGCACGCCATCCCCGCCGACCTGTCGTCCATCGCGCCGGTCGCCGATGTGGTCGAGCAGGCCGTGGCCGCGGTGGGCGAGATCGACATTCTGGTCAACAACGCCGGCATCATCCGCCGCGCCGACTCCATCGACTTCACAGAGGCCGACTGGGACGCGGTGATGGACACCAATCTGAAGACCGTCTTCTTCCTGACCCAGGCGCTGGCCCGGCGCTGGATCACGGCGGGCCGGGGCGGCAAGGTCATCAACGTCTGCTCGATGCTGAGCTTCCAGGGCGGCATTCGCGTGCCGTCCTATACGGCGTCGAAAAGCGGTCTGGCGGGCCTGACCCGGCTGATGGCCTGCGAATGGGCGGGCAAGGGCATCAACGTCAACGGCATCGCCCCCGGCTATTTCAGCACCAACAACACCGAGGCCTTGCGCGCGGACGAGACCCGCAACCGCGACATCCTCGCCCGCATCCCCGCCGGCAAATGGGGCGACCCGTCAGAGCTGGCGGGGGCGGCGGTGTTCCTGGCGTCCGACGCCGCGGCCTATGTGCATGGCACGGTGGTGGCGGTGGATGGGGGTTGGCTGGCGAGATAGTCGAGCTGTGAATTCGTCCCTTCTCCCCTTGAGGGAGAAGGTGGCCCGTGAGGGCCGGATGAGGGGTGTCGACTCAGGCGGTCAGGCGTTTCGCGCCGCCGCCTGCCGAACAGCTTCCAGAACCTGATCCGGCGTCCCCAGCAGAGCCTCGTTCGAGAACCTCAGCACCGTGAACCCGGCCTTTGTCAGCCAAGCATCGCGCACGGCGTCGGACTCAGCCCGCAACACATGCACCCCGCCGTCCAGTTCCACGATCAGCTTCGCGGCCGGGCAGCAGAAGTCGGCGATGTACTGCGCGATCGGCATCTGCCTTCGGAACTTCAGGCCACCCAGACGACGGTCACGCAGCAGCTTCCACATCGCCTTCTCGGCAAAGGTCGGCTCGCCGCGAGATCGCCGGGCGTTGGCGCGCGTCCTGTCGGTCGGCTTCAGCATCCACGGAGGATAACCGGAACGAGTGGCGTTTCACCCCTCATCCGGCGCTCGCGCGCCACCTTCTCCCTCAAGGGGAGAAGGGACGTTTATCCGCGCCTCGAATCCCACCACCGCACGGCGTCCGCATCACGGGCGCTGAGATCGGGATAGTCCGCAACCGACCCCACGTCCGGCACGCGCCGCCATGAGCGGGTGCACCGAGGTTGGTCAGTGATCGGCTGCACGCGAACCTCGACGTTGATGACTTCAACAGCCTGGAAGGTCTCGACTGCGGCTGGGCTGATGCCCGCAACGATCTCGGCTCTACTTGTGCGGAAGATGTCTGCCACGTCTTGAGGCGTGAGATCGGAGAACGCTCCCATAAGCGTGTCATCAGCGAGATACACAGTCAGCTCGGCGTCCAGCCCTGTGCCAATCCGCTTCTCGCGACGGTCAACTTCCAGCGCACCGTTGGTGACCAGCAAAACTCGCTGAACTTTGTCCCAGCGGTGCTTTTCGTTGAGATTCTCCCAAGCCCCCGGCGTCTCCGGGATCACCCGCGCGCAGTTCGTATCCGCATCCGGGAAGCGCGTGGTCCAGGCTTCTTCCATCGTGAAGGGCGTCAGCGGGGCCAGCCAGGCGGTCAGGCGCATGAACACCTCGTCCATCACTGTGCGTGCGGCTCGCCTGCGGATCGCGTCCGGACGGTCGCAGTAGAGGCTGTCCTTGCGGATGTCGAAATACAGCGACGACAGGTCGTTCGAGCAGAACTCCAACACCGGCCGAACGACGTCCTGGAACCGGTATTCGGCGTAGGCCTTGCGCACCTGGCCATCCAGCTCCCACAGCCGGTGCAGGATGAAGCGTTCCAGCGGCGGCATCTGGTCCAGCGGCAGGCGCTCGGCCTCGTCGAAGTCCGCCAGGGCTCCCAGCAGATAGCGCACGGTATTCCGCAGCTTGCGGTAGGCGTCGACCGTGGTCTGGAGGATCTGCTTCCCGATCCGCTGGTCCTCGGCATAGTCCACCAGCGCGACCCACAGACGCAGGATGTCGGCGCCGGATTCCTTGATCACCACCGCCGGGTCCACGGTGTTGCCCTTGGACTTCGACATCTTCTCGCCGTTCTCATCCTGGGTGAAGCCATGGGTGAGAACCGCATTGTAGGGCGCGCGGCCGCGGGTGCCGGAACCTTCCAGCAGGTTGGACTGGAACCAGCCGCGATGCTGGTCAGACCCTTCCAGATAGAGGTCCGCCGGCCAGTGCGACGGGCGGTCGCCGGTGTAGCCGTGCTTCGGATCGCGCGGCTCCAGCGTGAAGGCGTGGGTGCAGCCCGAGTCGAACCAGACATCCAGGATGTCCTCGATCTTCTCGTAGCGGGCCGGGTCGTGGGCGCCGAGGAAGTCGGCGTCCGGCCGGGTGTACCAGGCGTCGGCTCCGCCCTCGGTGATCGCCGCGACGATGCGGGCGTCGACGTCCGCGTCATGCAGCGGCTGGCCCGTCTGCTTGTCCACGAACATGGCGAGCGGCGTGCCCCAGGCGCGCTGGCGGCTGATCAGCCAGTCGGGGCGGCCCTCGACCATCGAACGAATGCGGTTCTTGCCCGCCGCCGGGTGGAAGGCGGTGGCGTCGATGGACTTCAGCGCCGTCTCACGCAGGGTGTCACCGGACTTCAGTTGCTCATCCATGCGGATGAACCATTGCGGCGTGTTTCGGAAGATGACGGGCGCGCGCGAGCGCCAGCTGTGCGGATAGGAATGCTCTAGCCGGCCGCGGGCCAGCAGGTTGCCGCATTCGATCAGCTTTTCCATCACCGCGCCGTTGGCCGGGCCGAACTTGCCGGTCTTCTTGCCCTCGGTCTCGATGACCTTCAGGCCCGCGAACAGGGGGACGTGGTCGTAGTATGCGCCGTCCGGATCGACCGTGTCCGGCACCTCGTGATGGCCGTGGGCCTTCCACACCTCGAAGTCGTCGGCGCCGTGGCCGGGCGCGGTGTGGACGAAGCCGGTGCCCGCGTCGTCGGTGACATGATCGCCCGCCAGCAGCGGCACGGAGAAGCCGTAGCCGGTCGACAGCGCCGCCAGCGGATGGGCGCACTCCAGCCCCGAGGGGTTCAGGTCATCCACGCGGGTCCACGACGCGATCTTCGCGGCCTTGAACACGTCCTCGGCCAGCTTGTCGGCGAGGATCAGCCGGTCGCCCGGTTTGGCCCAGGGCTCGAACTCCAGCCCGGTCTCCATGGCCGTGACCTCGTACAGGCCATAGGCGATCTCGGGGCCATAGCTGATCGCGCGGTTGGCCGGGATGGTCCAGGGCGTGGTGGTCCAGATCACCACCGACGGCGTGGCGTTGCGGAACGCCAGCAGGTCGTCGGGATGGTCGTCCGACGCCGCCATGACCGGGAACTTGACCCAGACGGTGGGCGAGACGTGGTCGTGATATTCGATCTCAGCGTCGGCCAGGGCGGTGCGCTCGACCGGCGACCACATCACGGGCTTGGAGCCGCGATACAGCTGGCCCGAGTTCTTGAACTTGTGGAACTCGGCGACGATGGCCGCCTCGGTGCCGAAGTCCATGGTGGCGTAGCGGTTGTCCCAGTCGCCGGTGATGCCCAGGCGCTTGAACTGGTCCCGCTGCACGTCGATCCAGCCCGCGGCGTATGCGCGGCAGGCGGCGCGGAACTCGGCCTTGGACACCTCGTCCTTGCGGCGGCCCTTGGCGCGGAACTGCTCCTCGATCTTCCATTCGATCGGCAGGCCGTGGCAGTCCCAGCCGGGGACGTAGTCGACGTCATGGCCCAGCAGGAACCGGCTGCGGACCACGAAGTCCTTCAGCGTCTTGTTCAGGGCGTGGCCGATGTGGATGTCGCCGTTCGCATAGGGCGGGCCGTCGTGCAGCACATACAGCGGGGCCTTCTGCGCCTGACGCGTGGCGCGCAGCCGGGCGTAGAGGTCGCCCCAGGCCTCAATGATCTGCGGCTCCTTCTGCGGCAGGCCGCCGCGCATCGGGAACGGCGTTTCCGGCAGGAAGACGGTCTCGCGGTAATCGCGGCCGGTGGGGGTGTCGGTGGCGTCAGCCATGTCAGTCTCGTCTGGTGTGATCGTTCGCGTGGATTCAGTCGCCCTATCGTTCGCCGCGCGGCGGCTCACTACTTGAGGGCGTTAGTCCCGGCGAGCGCGGGGAAAGCCCCTGCGGCGCTACGCCGGGCGGCTAATCGAAATCGGGCGAAACACGCGGACGGTCATGGTGTTGGCGGTCTAGCAGGGCAGCGGGGCCGGCGCCACCCGGCATCGTCAGGAACCGTGGCTGGCGTGAGCGCCGCAACGCGCGCAGGATCAGACTGAAACGGGAGGGCTGACGATGCGTCTGCGGGTTCTGGCTTCATTGATCGCGCTGATGACGCTGGGCGCCTGCGCCACCGCGTCGGCTCAGGAAGGGTCCGAGGGGGCGGAGCTGTTCGTGCGATCGGTTTACGCCTCCTACCAGGACGACCAGCCATGGCCGATCGACGACACCCGCCTGGATGCGGTCTGGACGCCGCGCATGGCGACCCTGATCCGCCGTGACCGCGAACTGGCCGACGGCGATCTGCCCTATCTGGACGCCGACCCGATCTGCAGCTGTCAGGACTTCGAAGACCTGACCGTCCGGCATGTCGAGATCTATCAGGACCGCGCCAAGCCCGGCGTCAGCCGCATGGCGATGGTCGATTTCGTCAACGCCGGCGAAGAGGTCACCGTGGTGCTCGCCCTGGCCGGCAACCCCAATCAGGGCTGGCGCATCGCTGACGTGGTCAATCAGGACGGCTACCCAGGTCTGGCGGAAAACCTCGCGGCCTCGAACGCCCGCATAGAGGCGGGCGGCCGGGCAGGGGGACGGGACTAGGCCAGCACAGCCCGCGCCGCCGCCGCATCCCGGTCAATCTGGACCTTCAGCGCCTCCAGCCCGTCGAACGCCATCTCCGGCCGCAGGAAGGCGATCAGCTGCGTCTCGATGGTCTGGCCGTAGAGCTCTTCGTCGAAGTCGAACAGCCAGATCTCCAGCAGCGGCGTCTCCACCGCAAACATCGGACGCACGCCCAGGCTGGCGACGCCGTCGACCACCCGCCCGTCGGGCAGGCGCGTGCGGGTGGCATAGACCCCGTACGCCGGGCGCATGTAGTCGCCGAGGTCGACATTGGCGGTGGGCACGCCGATGGTGCGGCCGCGCTTGTCGCCGTGGATCACCTCGCCCGCGATGGCGAAGGGACGGCCCAGGATGGCGGCGGCGCGGTCCATGTCGCCGGCCTTCAGCGCCTCGCGCACGGCGCTGGACGACAGCTTCAGCCCATCGGCGTCGTCGTGGCGCTCAGCGACCGAGACGGTGAAGCCCAGCTCGCGGCCATAGCCGGCCAGACCCTCAGGCGAGCCGGTGCGGCCCTTGCCGAAGGTGAAGTCGAAACCGACGGCGGCGTGCCTGATCCCGAGGCCGCCCGCCAGCACCTGCCGCGCGAAACCTTCATCGCTCATCGCCGCCATCTCGCCGTCGAAGGGCAGCAGATACAGACGCTCGACGCCCAGCGGCTCCAGCGCCGCCGCCATCTGGTCCGGCGTCATCAGGCGGAAAGGCGCGGCGTCCGGCTGGAACCAGCGGCGGGGATGGGGATCGAAGCTGACGACGCCGAGCGGCGCGCCGATAGCCTGAGCCGCCTCGCGCGCATTGGCGATCACCGCTTGATGGCCGCGGTGGACGCCGTCGAAGGCGCCGATGGCCACGGCCGCGCCACGCTGGTCGGCGGGCAGATCACGCCAGCCGCGGATGACCTGGATCGGCAAGATCAGCCCTTGGCGGGACGCCGGCGGCGCGGCACCCGGACCTCAGCCTCGCCGTCCATGATCAGCTCGTCGTTCACGTATCCGGCGCAGCGCAGGATGACCCGGGCCGATTCCTGATCCACCGAGCTTACGCTGATCCGCGCCATGACCATGTCGCCGATCCGCACCGGCTTGTGGAACTGCAACGTCTGGCTGAGGTAGATCGCGCCCGCTCCGGGCAGGATGGTGCCGACCACCGCCGAGCCGAACGACGCCGACAACAGGCCGTGGGCGATGCGCCCGCGATAGGCGGTCTTGGCCGCGAAGGCCTCATCGACATGGACGGGATTAAAGTCGTCCGAAGCCTCGGCGAACATGTTGATCCGCGCCTCGGTGACCTCGACGGTCTTCTCGGCGGTCATGCCGACGTGGAGTTCTTCGAGGATGTAGCCGCCGGACGGGTGTTTCTGAACGATTTCCATCGGCGGGCTTTAGCGCCGGATCGCCGGTCTCACCACCCCAAATCCAGCGCGGCGTAGCGGGCGTATGTCGTCTCGGCCTTCAGCAGCTCGGCGGCGCGGGCGGGATCGAGTGCGCCGTCCGCCCCGCGCGCCTTGTCGCCATGGATGCCCTGGGCGATGAACAGGCAGTCCAGCGCCTGCCGATTGGCGCCCAGAACATCGGTCACCACGCCGTCGCCGATGCACAGGACGCGCGAGCGATCGATGCGCCGACCCCGCAGCGCCTCCGCCTCCTTCACCGCCATGTCGTAGATGGGCGCAAACGGCTTGCCCGCCATGGTCACGCGCCCGCCCATCGATTCATAGAGATCGGCCAGCGACCCGGCGCAGTAGATCAGCCGGTCGCCGCGCTGGACCACCCGGTCCGGATTCGCGCAGATCAGCTCCAGCCCGCGTTCTGCGGCGATAGACAGGCGCTCGCGGTAATCCTCCGGCGTCTCGACCTCGTCGTCATAGGGGCCGGTGATGGAGATGAAGGCGGCGTCCTCAGGCCCCTTGGCGGTGTTCAGGCCCAAACCCTCATACAGCGGCGCATCCCGGTCGGGGCCGACCTTCCACACCGGACCGGGCGCGCGTTCGCTCAGCGCCATCCGCGTCGCATCGCCCGATGTGACCACGGCCTTCCACGCCTCGCGCGGCACACCCAACGCGTCCATCTGGGCGATCACGCCTCCCGCCGGACGCGGCGAGTTGGACACCAGAATGACGTGGCCGCCTTGAGCATTGAACTGGCTTAGCGCCTCGCACGGTCCGGCCCAGCTCTCGCGCCCGTTGTGGATCACGCCCCAGACGTCGCACAGCAGGACGTCATACTCACCGGCGACGGCGGACAGGTTCGGCAACGGATGGGGCAGGGACATGAGCCGGAGATAGCCGGTTCAACGGGCCGGGTGAAGGTTTGCGCCGCCTCAGCCCGCCGGACGCCGCCGTTGAAGGTCGATTCACCCGGATCCGCGACAGTGCCTGCCGGAGGCGTCAATGAGTTCGGGAAATTTCGCACAGGACCTGGGCTATACCCTGGTCGGGCTGATGGTGGGCGGGGCGATCATCGCCCACGTCTTCGGCCTGACCATTCTTGTGATGACGCTGGTCATGGCCTGGCGGGCGAGGCGACAAGGCCGCATGCGCCGCGCCGCGCTGTGGTTCGCCGCCGGGGTGGGACCGCTGGTCATCTTTGCAGCGACAGTGGTGGCCACCGAAATGCGGGTGGCGGCCCGAACCCGCTATGTCGCCAATCTTGAGCGGGTGCGGATCGACGGCGATCACCCCCGCGTGCTGGAGGTGCATGGCTGGCTGGCGCCCCATGCAGCCGCGCGCGTTCTGGGCGCGGGGGCGTTCGACGTGGTCCACATCTATCAGGGCCGCGACTTCGACCGACCGATGCGGCGGCGCACAGTCTATGTTTTCGACAGGTCCTCGGCCTGTCGCTCGGTGGCCGTTCAGGCCTCACGACTGGCGGCGGCGGGGCAGAAGCCCGACCTTGATGACTGGCAGAATTTCGAGCGTTGCGTGAAACAGCACACCGAAAGCATTCCGCGTCCACAGGTCGAGCCCGCGGCCGTGGTGCTGCTGACGGAGCGGAACACCACCTTGAAGACCTACATGCAGCTGCAGCGAACCCTGAAGGCCGGCGGCAATTTCGAGATCCGGCTGCGTCAGGGGGGACAGGACCGCCTGATCGACTACTGGGAAGACCTCTACTACGAGCGTCCCATCTCGCCGTACCTGTTCGGGCCGCTGGGCTATTTCGGCGTGCCGGGTGGAGAGGCGAAGACCCTCGACAGGGCGGACTTCATCTTGCGCGCGGTGGGCCGATCACCACGCGAGGCCCCGGCGTCCGGCGCGGCGCGGTAGGGAGGGCGGAACATCCGGCTCCCGACGGGGTTTGGCTAGCGGGAGCGAGGAGAGGAACCGCCATGCGAACCGCCCTTCTATCAGCCGCTTTGATTCTCGGCGGAGCCCTGTCGGGATGCGCCACCTTGGGCGCCGACGACTACGCCTCGGCCTGCGAGCGCGACTATGCGCGCAACCGTGAACTGGCCACGGCCTCCGGCGCGGCGCTGGGGGCGGCGATCGGCGCCGCGGTGGCGGGTGACGGCGACCGCCGCACGGGCGCGGCCATCGGCGCAGCGGCCGGCGCGCTGCTGGGCAACCAGCTGTCCAAGGAAGAGGATCCCTGCGGCTACGGCTTCGGCGGCTACAACACGGACTACCGCTATGGCCGCGAGCGGGTCTACTGGCGCGAGGGCGAGCGGCGCTATTGAGTTTTTCCGCTCATCCCCGCGAAGGCGGGGCCCCAGTTCTTTGGGCGATGGAACGGCGCTTGTGATCCGCGATCGCCAGTCCTGAAACACCGGCGCTTCAATAACAGGACTGGGTCCCCGCCTTCGCGGGGATGAGCGGAATAAAGGTTACGCGAACCGCCGCCGGTTCTCGGCCGTGCGCAGGGTCGAGCGTACGAAGTCGGCGGGCGGGTCGGTTTCGGCCAGCACGTCTTCCTTGATGGCGCGGGGCTCGCCGAACAGGTGGCCCTGGCCCATGCCGACGTCGAGCTCGAGGATGTCGACGATCTGGCGTTCGCCCTCGACCTTCTCGGCGATGACCTCGATGCCGTAGCGGCGGGTCAGCTGGGCGAAGTCGGCGGCCTGGATGTCAGGCATGGAGTGGATCGGCGCGGCGCCGTCCAGATCCAGCAGCTGTTCGATCAGCAGATCGGCCGCGACCTTGATGAACTTCACGTCCGAGCGTTGCAGGTCGGCGAAGTCGAGGTCCAGCGTCTGGACCTTGTCGATCGAGAAGCGGAAGCCGAGGTCGGCCAGCTTGGCCATGTTGCGCGCCTCGACCGCGCCGCGCGCATCGAACGTCGCCTGACCCAGCTCGAAGATCAGGGCCTGGTTCAGGTCGCGGTTCTCGCTGAGGAAGTCGAGGAACTGCGGGAAGAAGGTCTCGTCCCCCAGCGACGACAGGGCGACGTTGCAGAAGACGCCGACCTTGCGGTCCTGGCGCGCCAGCCGCCGCACGATCTGGGCGCAGCGGAACAGCAGCAGATTGTCGATGGCGGGGACCAGCCCCTCGCTCTCGGCCGCGGACAGATACTCCGCCGGCATCATCACCCGGTCGGTGGAATCGCGCAGGCGGGTGAAGCTCTCGTAGAAGACCGTCCGGCGCTGCGGCAGGCTGACCACCGGTTGCAGATACAGATCGACCCGGTTCTCGGTCAGGGCGTCGTGGACGGTCTTGAGCAGGGCGTTCGACTGCTGCACCCGGCGGACCTCATGCGGGCTGGCCGTGGCGACCGGCGCGGAGGCCAGCCGCTCGTCGATCGAGGCGCTCATCTGCTGGATGAGGTTCTCCAGCATCCGCACTTCGCCAGTCAGGGTCTCGGTGCGCGACAGGGCGCCGCTCTCGATGGCCTGGGCCAGTTCAGTCAGGGCGCCCTGCGTCGACTCCATCGCGTCGGCGAGCAGGCGGTGAGCCTCGCGCACCTGTTCGATCTCCTTGCGCAGCGCCGCGCGCTGGCCGAAGCCGTCGATATAGAGATGCACCGCCCCGAACAGGGCGAAGGTCCCAAGGGTCGCCGCCACGCCCGCGCCGATGCCGAAGCCGGCGCGCCACAGGAAGGCCCCGACCGTCATGGCCAGGAACAGGTAGCCGAAGAACAGGAAACTGGTGGTCAGGGCGCGCATGCGTCTTCCCGGGTGGAATCGGCCGAGTATCGGGCTATCAGGGGGCTACGGCTAGTGACCGCCGCAAAGAAACCGTGGAGAGCCCAAGGCATGGAACTGTTCGACCTGACCGGCAAGGTCGCCGTCATCACCGGCTCGTCCAAGGGCATCGGCAAGGCCATCGCCGAGCGGCTGGCCGAACACGGCGCCCGCGTCGTCATCTCGTCGCGCAAGGCGGGGCCGTGTCAGGAGGTCGCCGACGCCATCAATGCGAAGCACGGCGCGGGCCGCGCCATGGTCGTGCCCGCCAACATCGCCTCGAAGGAAGACCTGCAGCGGCTGGTGGACGAAACCAACGCCGCCTGGGGCCAGATCGACATCCTCGTCTGCAACGCCGCGACCAACCCCTATGCCGGGCCGATGGCGGGCATCAATGACGAGCAGTTCGGCAAGATCCTTCAGAACAACGTGGTCTCCAACCACTGGCTGATCCAGATGGTCAGCCCCCAGATGCTGAGCCGGAAAGACGGCTCCATCATCATCGTCTCGTCCATCGGCGGCCTGCGCGGCAACGCCCTGATCGGGGCCTACAATATCTCCAAGGCGGCGGACATGCAGCTGGCGCGGAACCTCGCGGTGGAGTGGGGGCCGTCGAACGTGCGGGTCAACTGCATCGCCCCCGGCCTGGTCCAGACCGACTTCGCCCGGTACCTGTGGGAAAACCCCGACCTGCTGAAGCAGGTGACCGAGCCCGCGCCGCTGAAGCGCATCGGCCAGCCGGACGAGATCGCGGGCGCGGCTGTCTATCTGGCGGCCCCGGCCTCGGCCTACATGACCGGCCAGACCCTGGTGGTGGACGGCGGGATCACCATTGCCTGGTAGGATAACGATCAGTCCTTCCCCCTTTACGGGGGAAGGTGGCTCGCGGAGCGAGACGGATGGGGGTGCTGCCGACCTCACGCCCATCCTTGAGGCTTGTCACGCTCAAACAGCCCCCCTATCCGAGCGCCTCCGGCACCCACCTTCCCCCGCGAGGGGGGAAGGAACATGAAACTTGGCCAGGACCTGATCTGGCGGCTGGAGGGGGCGGCTTTCGCCGGCTTCCTCGGCTTCATGCGCCTGCTGGGACTGGAACGGGCCTCGGCGCTGGGCGGCTGGTTGCTGCGTTCGCTGGGCCCGAAGACGGGCACGCATCGTACAGTCCGCAAGAACCTGCGCATCGCCTTCCCCGACATGGACCCGGCCGCCCGAGAGCAGCTGGCGCTGGACCAGTGGGAGCAGACCGGCCGCGCCTTCGCCGAAACGGCCGTGATGGATCAGCTGACCCTCGCGTCGGGGCGCATTGAGGTTGTCGGGCTGGACCGCCTGCACGCCATCCGCGACAGCGGCCGGCCGGTGGTCTTCGTCGGCGGCCACATGGCCAATATCGAGACCCTGGCGGTGACCATCATCGGCTCGGGCGTGCCCTGCCAGATCACCTATCGCGCCGCCAACAACCCTTACGTCGACCGCCAGATCGTGGCCCTGCGCGCCGCCTACGGCATCAAGCTGTTCGCGCCCAAGGGCGGCGACGGCGCCCGCGAGCTGCTCGCCGGCATGGCGCGGGGCGAGAGCGTCGCCCTGATGAACGACCAGAAGTTTTCAGAGGGCCCCGAGGCCGTCTTCTTCGGCAAGCCGGTCAACGCCGCGCCGGGACCGACCCGTCTGGCTCTGAAATTCGGCACGGTGCTGCAGCCCCTGTCGGTGGTGCGTCTGCCCGGCGTGCGCTTCCGCGTGACGGCGCATGAGCCGATCGAGATCACCCCAACGGGCGACCGCGCCGCCGACATCCAGCGCGGGGTTCAGGCGATCACCAGCTTCATCGAGGAACGGGTGCGCGAGCATCCGGTCGACTGGTTCTGGGTCCACAAGCGGTGGCCCGACGCCGTCTATGCGGCGCTGGAATCCGAGTCCTCGCGCGGCTGATCCGTCGAGCGGCGCAGTTCGCCACGATAGTTGGTGGCGTCGGTGCGGCGGCGATCCGGGCCGAAGTAGCCCTCGGTCTTCACGAACGGGCGCGGTCGCACGATCACGGCCTGGATGCGGTCGAAGATGGCCTTGGCGGTGATCGGCTTGACCACGAACTCGGTGACCCCGGCGTCACGCGCCTCGAACACCCGGCTCTTCTCCGAATGGCCGGTCATCATGATGATCGGCAGATAGGGATTGGCGCTGTCAGGGCTGTTGCGGACCAGTCGGGTGAACTCGACGCCGTCCAGCGGGAACATGTTGAAGTCGACGATGGCCAGATCGACCGGATGGTCGCGCATCGACTCCAGCGCCGCCGCCCCGTCCGACACCTCGCGGATCTTCCGGATGCCCGCGGATTGCAGGATGGCGGAGGTGATCGCGCGCATGTGCTGGTTGTCGTCAACCAGCAGGATGTTGAGGGACTGTAGGGCGGACATTCTGTTCGGGTCGGCTGGGCCGCTCTCATTAGGGTCAGAGAGGCTAACCGCGAGACGGTTACCGGTCCATGACCGGATTACAGATTATCAATGTTCTGATACCGGTTACGCGTTCAAATCCCGACAAAAAGCGACGGATCCATGTTCCGATCCCGCCATTTCATCCGCCAGCACAGGTGCGGACCGGTGGCCCGGCCGGTCATGCCGACCCGCCCCAGCGAATCGCCGCGCGCCACCGTCTGACCCGCCGTCACGTCCAGCCACGACTGGTGCAGATAGGCGGTGATGAGCCCCTGTCCGTGGTCCAGCAGGACCAGCCCGCCCTCGAAATGCATTCCGGCCTGCGCCAGGACCACGCGCCCGGCGGCTGGCGCCCGCACCACCGTCCCCTGCGGCGCGGCCAGATCGATGCCGTAGTGGGGCCGGGCGGGCGTGCCGTTCAGGATGCGCCGGGCGCCCCAGCGGCTGGTGACCCGGAACCCCTCCAGAGGCCAGACGAAGCCGTCGCGGAAGTTGTCGCCGTCGATGCGGCTGGCGAAGGCCTCGGTCTTGAGCGCCACCTGCTCGGCGATCAGGGCCTGCAAGGCGGGATCGTCGGGCACGTCCACCGTGGCGGCGGGCAGGCCGTTGATCGTCGAGGTGGGGAAGTCGCCGCGCGCGACGCTGACCGTGCGGCTGACGCTGCGGTCGCCGGCGCGGGCCTCGATCTGGACGCTGCCCGCGCTCTCATAGTCGAAGCCGACCACGAACCAGCCGTCGGCCGAGGCGGCGGTCAGGGCCTCTCCGTCGACGAAGATCAGCGCCCGGGGCCAGGTGCGCCCCACCACGCCGCCGCCCTGCACGGTCGCGCCGCGCAGCCGCAGCCCGTCGTCCTGCCCGAAGGCCGGCGTGGCGGCGAGGCCGGCGGCCGCGCCCAGCAACAGGCTACGGCGGTCCAGCATCAGCCCATACGCTCCATGAACTCGGCGGGGCTCCAATAGGCCTCCTGCCGGTCCGCCGACCAGTAACGCAGGGCCTCCAGCGCGATCGGCCTGCCCGACACGGCGCAGCGCACGAACCGCCCGGGCCTCAGCACGGCGTATTCGCCGTCGCTGTAGTGAAGGGTCGCCATGGGCTCGTTGCGGGGAGATTTCGCCGTCATCGCCCAAGGTTATCGCAAACCAGCGTTCAGAAAAGGTCGCCCTGACCGGGCGCGGGCGGCTTTGCCTTCGGTGTGGCCGCGCGGACGCGGGGGGAGGAGGGGGCCTCGCCGTCGATCACCGCCCCGCGCGCGCCGTCGGGGAAGACCAGATTCACCGCCTGACCCGGCGACAGGGCCGCGGCCGCCGTCACCCACCCGCCGTCATCGGCCTCCACCCGCGCGAAGCCGGGCTTGGGCGTGGCGGGGTTCAGCGACGCCAGCGCCCGCGACAGGGCGGCCAGGCTGCGCTCCGCCTGCTCGATGCGGCGCTCAGCGACGGGACGCAGGCGGGCGGCGACGGCGTCGAACCGCTCCTGCCGCTGCGCCGCCGCGCGGTTCAGCAGGCCGGGGTTCAGCCGACCGGCCACCCCCGCCAGCCGCCGCTCATGCACCGCCCTGTTGACGTTCAGCGCCGACCCCAGCCGACTGGCCGCGTGATCCAGCCTCTGTCGCGGCAGGGCCAACAGATCATCGGGCCGGGCCGGCAGCCCGCGCGCCGCGGCCCTCAGCCGCGTCCGCCGGTCTTCAAGCAACCGCCCGCCCGCCCGCACCAGCCGCCGGTCGAAATCGGCCACGGCGTATTGCAGGTCGGCCAGCACCGGCGTGGCGATCTCGGCCGCCCCTGTCGGTGTCGGCGCCCGGCGGTCGGAGACGAAGTCGATCAGGGTGGTGTCCGTCTCGTGCCCCACGGCCGAGATGATCGGGATGGACGCCGCCGCCACCGTCCGCGCCAGCCCCTCGTCGTTGAAGCACCACAGGTCCTCGACCGACCCACCGCCCCGCGCCACGATCAGCAGGTCGGGCCGGGGAACCGGACCGCCCGCCGCCATCCCGTCAAAGCCCCGGATCGCGGTGCCGACCTGGCCCGCCGCCGCATCGCCCTGCACCACCACCGGCCAGACGATCACCCGGCACGGCCAGCGCTCGGCGATGCGGTGCAGGATGTCGCGGATCACCGCGCCGGTCGGGCTGGTGATGACGCCGATGGTGCGGGGATAGGCCGGGATCGGCTTCTTCCGCGCCGGATCGAACAGCCCCTCGCCGTTCAACCGGACCTTCAGCCGCTCCAGCTGGGCCAGCAGGGCGCCGGCGCCCGCCGCCTCCATGCTCTCGATGACGATCTGGTACGACGACCGCGCCGGATAGGAGGTGATCTTGCCGGTGACGATGACCTCCAGTCCCGTCTCCGGCTGCGCCCCCAGTCCCCGCACCTGCCCCTTCCAGATCACCCCGTCGATGGCCGCTTTGTCGTCCTTGAGCGTCAGATAGACGTGGCCCGAGGCGTGGCGGTTGATCTTGGATATCTCCCCCCTCAGCCGCACATGGCCGAACCGGTCCTCCAGCGTCCGCTTGAGCGCGAAGCTGATCTCCGAAATCGACAGGGGCGGATTGTTGTCCCGGGGCGCGGCCGGCTCATCCGCCGGACCCTCGAAGACATAGGAGTCGTCGGTCATGGGACGAAGGTAGGGGGGCGGATCGGTCGTGTCACCGGTCCAAAGTCGCCCTTCTCCCCTTGCGGGAGAAGGTGGCAGCCGAAGGCTGACGGATGAGGGGTCGCACGGACCCATCCGACTTCAGGCAGACCTGACTTCAGGCGCTAGTGAGACCCCTCATCCGGCCTCGCTGCGCTCGGCCACCTTCTCCCGCAGGGGGAGAAGGGTGCAGGTCTCCCTTGACCCATCCGCCAACCCCCGTCATTGCCCGCGCATGAACATCCTGCTGGTCGGATCGGGCGGGCGCGAGCACGCCCTGGCGTGGAAGATCGCCCAGTCGCCGCTTGTGCGGCGGCTCGTCGTCGCGCCGGGCAATCCGGGCATGGAGACGCTGGCGGAGCTGAAAGACCTGAAGGCCACGGACGCCACGGGCCTGGCCGCCTTCGCGCGCGAGATGAAGGCCGATCTGGTCGTCGTGGGGCCGGAAACGGCGCTGGAGGCGGGCCTCGCCGACCTGCTGGCCGCCGCCGGCATTCCCTGCTTCGGACCGACGAAGAAGGCGGCGCAGCTGGAGACCTCCAAGGCCTTCGCCAAGGGCTTCCTCGAGCGCCACGAAATCCCCACCGCCGGCTACGGCGTCTATGAGACGGTCAAGGAGGCGCGGCAGGCGCTGGACGTCTTCAAGCCGCCCTATGTCATCAAGGCCGACGGTCTGGCGGCGGGCAAGGGCGTGGCCATCAGTCCGGACAAGCGCGACGCCGAGGCCGAGATCGAACGCATGCTGGGCGGCCGTTTCGGTCAGGCCGGGGCCCGCGTCGTGATCGAGGAGTTCATGGACGGCGAGGAGGGCTCGCTGTTCGCCCTCTGCGACGGGACCACGGCCATGCTGCTGGGCGGGGCCCAGGACCACAAGCGCGCCTTCGACGGCGACCTCGGCCCCAACACCGGCGGCATGGGCGCCTATTCCCCCGCGCCGGTCTTCACCGAAGAGCTGGTTCGTCGCGCCGATAACGAGATCGTCCAGCCGACCATCAAGGCCATGGCCGCCGAGGGCGCACCCTATCGCGGTGTGCTCTACGCCGGGCTGATGGCGACGAGCGATGGACCCAAGGTGGTGGAGTTCAACGCCCGCTTTGGTGACCCGGAATGCCAGGTGCTGATGATGCGGCTGGACGGGGACATCGTGCCCTATCTGACGGCCTGCGCCCGGGGCGAGCTGGGCCGCCTGCCGCCGCCGCCGTTCAAGGCGCAATCGGCGATCTGTGTGGTTCTGGCGGCCAAGGGCTATCCGGACAGCCCGCTGGAGGGGTCGACCATCCGCGGCGCGGAACAGGATTTCGGCCCCGATGTCGTGGTCTTCCACGCGGGCACGAAGCGCAAGGCCGACGGCCAGCTGGTCGCCGCCGGGGGCCGGGTCCTGAACGTCTGCGCCCTCGGCGACGACGTGGCCCAGGCCCGCGAGCGCGCCTACGCCGCCATCCGCCGCATCGACTGGCCCGGCGGCTTCCACCGGTCTGACATCGCCTGGCGGGCGATGGAGCGGGGCTGACCTCAACTCACCTCCTTGTCGCCCAGGGCGAAGGAGAGGACAGGCGCCATTTCACCTCTCCGTTGGCGCAGCCAATGGGGAGGACAGGCGGCCGGAGGACGCCAGGAGGGGGCGGCTCCGTCGAGTGTGATTGGCGATTCAACCGGCTGACGCCTGTGCCGCCCCCTCCGGGTCTCGCTCGGCTCGACCGTCCTCCCCATCGGCCTTCGCCGACGGGGAGGTGAATGCTGCATCCAGCGCCTCAACCATGCGCGGTCAGCATCTCAACCCGCTGATCCGAAGCGTCTTTCATTTTTGAAGCAGCGACGAACGCGCCTTGGTCCGGTTCGCCCCTATGCTGTGTCCGTTCCGTCGCATGGGAGGGGCGCAGGGCCTTGCGTGTCTGTCGCGGCGGAAGCGTGATGAGCGGGATGGGGCAAGCCATCCTCGTCGTCCGGCTCGCGAGGCTTCGGCCTCAACTGCGAGCCGCCGTGCGGCGAGCGACGGGCGCCCCTCAGCCGGACCTCAAGCAGCGAGCCTCCGCGAGGCGAGCACAGGTCCGACGTCAAGGGCGAATGGCAGGGAACCACCGCCGTTCAGGGGATCGTGTGGCAAGGACACGACCTTCCCGCCGGGGGCGCGCCGGCAAGGTGCTAAACAGCGTCGCTGGTCCCGGGGTCACAACCGGGCCGGAAGCTCCCAGCTCAGACATCGCGCGCGGAGCGTCTGTCTTTCGCCGAAACGGTAAAATCAAAGAACTCCGGGCGATGGCCCGGCGCTCCGCCTGCCCTTCCCGACCGCGCCCGAAACGGCGGCGGGCGAAGACGCATGTCCTCCGCGTCGCTTCCTTGCGATGGGGAGGGGGAGGGCTGCGGCGTGCGTGGAGCCCCGCCAAAAGAAAACCGGCCGGGGATTGCGCCCCGGCCGGCTCCTTGTGGTCTCGAAATCTACCAGCGCCAGGCGTCGTAGATCACGTCGATGATGTACCCGTCGTACTGGTCGATCAGATAGATGTTGTTGTCGACCCAGACCCACATCGTTCCGGCGGGCGGCCACGGCAGGCCCCAGCTGGAGTAGTCGTTCAGCTGGTAGCGCCAGAAGATCGAGGGCAGGTACTGGCCCTCATAGAACCGGCGGTTCCAGTAGCTGCGCGGCACGCTGTAGTAGCCGTAGCCCGGCGAGAAGTAGAAGCCGATGCGGATGCCGCTCCAGCCCCGGAACCGGTGATCGTTGCGCCACCAGTCCGAGCGGCTGTGACGGCGGCTCCAGTCGCGATGCCAGTTGTCGCGGTTGAACCGGTTGCGCCACTCCTGACGGTCGCGGTTGTCGTTGCGGTTCCAGCGCCCGTCGCGCCCCCGACCGTCGCGGTCCCGTCCGTCACGACCGTCTCGGTCGCCGCCGTTCCAGCCGCCCGGTCCGCGTCCGTCGCGGTCGCCGCCGTTCCAGCCGCCGGAGCCGCCGCGTCCATCGTTGTCACGGCCGTCGCGGCCCCGTCCGTCGCGGTCCTGACCGTCACGACCCCGGCCATCTCGGCCGTCACGCCCGCCGCGGTCCTGACCGCCGGGGACGCCGCCGTTCGGATTCCAGCCGCCGTTGCCGTTCCCGCCGGCGTTGCCGCCGTTATTCCCGTCCCGGCCGCCGCGACCGCCACGACCGCCCTGGTCCTGACCGCCGGAGTTGCCGCCGCCGGCATTGCCGTCGCGGCCGCCCCGGCCGCCACGGTCCTGACCGCCGGAGTTTCCACCGGCGTTGCCGCCGTTGTTCCCGCCGTCGCGACCGCCGCCGCGTCCGCCGCGATCCTGACCGCCGTTGTCGGCCGGACGTTCCGGGCGCTGCGGACGTTCGCCGCCCCCGCCGTTGTTGCCGTTGCCGCCGCGGTTCTCGCTACGGCGTTCCTGCCGGTCTTCGCGGGCGTCGCTGCGGTCACGGCCGCCCCGACGGCCGCCGTCCTGCCCGACCTGTTCCTGCTCCTGGGCCAGAACGGCCAGGGGCGCTGCTGCGGGGATCGCAAAGGACGCGATCGCCGTGAACACCATGAGGGTGCGCTTCATTCTCGTTGTTCTCCGCACGCCGATGCTGGCGGCTTGGGTTAACCTTCACCTTCGCCGCATGAACCGTAACTGAACGGATTTCGGCGTTACTGTCAGGCACGTTCGACGCATGAAAAAGGCCCCGCAAACAGATGCTCACGGGGCCTCGTTCGGTTCAGATCCGGGGTCAGTAAGCCCCGCTCAGCACGCTCGCGATCAGGCCGGTGGCGATCGCGATCATGACGATGTCGTTGCCGGCATGGACATAGGCGTAGCCGCGCGGCGCCGGACGCAGGCCGTACACGTACGGGTCACGCACGTAGTAGCCGCGGTATTGCGACGGCAGGTAGCCGCCGCGCTGCCAGCGGTAGCCGTAGTAGCGCGGCTCGACCCGGTAGTAGCCGTAGCTCGGCGCGTACCAGTAGCCCTGGCGGGCGCCGCGATAGTCGCGGAAGTCATCGCGGCCACGCCACCAGTCGCGGCTGCCGCGCTCCCAGCGCCGGTCGCTGCGGTATTCGCGCCGGTCATCCCGGCGTTCGTCGCGGTAGTCCCGGCGATCGTCACGGCGCTCGCTGCGATAATCGCGCCGGTCGTCCCGACGGTCATCGCGATAGTCGCGACGGTCTTCGCGGCGATCCTGACGATAGTCGCGGCTCTGGGCCTGGGCGGCCAGGGGGGCGGCCGTGGTCGTCAGCGCAAGCGCGACGAGGGCGGCCCGGGTGAAGCGGTTCATGTCACTCTCCAGACAGTGGGCTGGCGGGGGACCGGCCCGTTAATCATGAAGCCAAGGTCTGCCTGCGCAGATGAACTCGCCCTGAACACGAATGTCAGCTTCGCCCCGTTGTGAAGCGGAGCCGTGATGCCCAGATCAATCGCCGCAACAGGAGCCGCCTATGACCGCCCCGATCGAACTCTGGTTCTGGCCCACGCCCAACGGTTGGAAGATTTCCATCGCCCTGGAGGAGATGGGCCTGCCGTACGAGGTCAAGCCGGTGAACATCGGCGCCGGCGAGCAGTTCAGCACGGCGTTTCAGGCGATCAGCCCGAACGGCCGCATGCCGGCCATTGTCGATCCGGACGGTCCGGACGGCCAGCCGCTGTCGATCTTCGAGAGCGGGGCGATCCTGCAATATCTCGCGAACAAGACAGGACAGTTCTATCCGACCGATGTCCGCGCCCGCGCCGAGGTGGACCAGTGGCTGTTCTGGCAGGTCGGCGGCCTCGGCCCCATGGCGGGCCAGACCCATCACTTCCGCCAGTACGCGCCGGCTATGATAAAGGACCAGCGTCAGATCGCATACGGCGTGCGCCGCTATACGGACGAGACGCACCGTCTGTACGGCGTGCTGAACCGGCGTCTGGCGGACCGGGACTATGTCGCCGGCGACTATTCCATCGCCGACATGGCGATCTGGCCGTGGATCCTGCCGACGCTGCAGGGACAGGATCTGGCCGAGTTTCCGCATCTGGCGACATGGATGAAGCGAGTGGGCGAACGGCCCGCTGTGATCGCGGGCCGCGCGGTGGGCGCTGAACTGACCAAACGCAACCTCGGCGACAGCTCGAAGGACGCGGAGGCGGCCCGCAGGATGCTGTTCGGTCAGAGGGCGCGTTGAACGGCCGAACCGTAAACAGGAAATGACTCGGCGATTTAGGGATAATGAATCGCCGCTTCAGTATTCATTTCGCCTTTACACAAAAGATTTTGCGGGCCTTCCGTTGTTAACTTTAACTTCAAACCGGCGGTATTTGATCGGGTATCAGGAGGCGGGACCAGAACGGAACCCGCTCGGAGGATACGGTGATGAACCCGCAAGAACTCGCGGCCCATGAAGTGGCCGACTTCGACGAGATGGCCGCCGGCGACACCCTGCCGCTGCCGACCCCGGACATGGATGGCGACGCGCTGTTCCGCCTGGGCATGATGTATTCGACCGGTCAGGGCGGCTGCCCGATGGACCGTGTTTCGGCTCACATGATCTTCAACCTGGCCGCCATGAAGGGCTCGGTCGAGGCGCGCGTCTATCGCCGCGAGATGAGCCAGGAGATGGACTCGGACGAAATTTCCGAGGCCCAGCGCGCCGCGCGCCGCTGGATCGACGCCGGCGTGGTCAAGCTGGCCGCCTAGAACGACTGATACTGCCCGTTGATGCTGTAGTTGAAGCCGACGGGCAGGGCGTTGCGGACCTGGGTGAAGAAGTTGGCCAACTCGCCCAGGTTGGAGCGGGGGACATACAGGATGTCCCCACGCCGAAGCGCCACCACCTCGCCGCGGCGGGGACGCAGGTCAACCACACGCATCATGCGACGGCCGCCCGGGCCGCGCCGTATCAGGGCCACTTCCTGAGGCTTTGCGCTGGGCAGGAAATCGCCCGCCATGACGATGGCCTGATAGGCGTCGATGTCGCCGGCCATGTCGAACACGCCGGGCGTGCGCACCTCGCCGGCGACCCAGACCTTCAGCGGCCCGGCCTGTTTCAACGTGATCTCGACCACCGGACGGACCAGTTCGGCGGCATAGGCCTGGCTGGCGACCTGCTCGACCTCGGCCAGGGTGCGGTCCGCCGCCATGATCTGACCGATCAGGGGCAGGGAGATGCGCCCGTCGGGGCCGACTTTCAATGTGCGGGTCAGTTCGGGTGCGGTGGGCGTGGCCACCTCGATTTCGTCGCCGGGATAGAGGACGTATTCCGGCTCGGCGTCGGTCCAGTCGGCGAAGGCGATGTCGGGGAAGTCGGCGCGGCCGACCCGCTGGACAGTGTCGCCGCCGCGTTCCTGACCGCCGGGCAAGGGCATGCGCGCCGCGTTGTCGCCCGCGCACCCGGTCAGGGCAGCGGCGGCGGCGAACAGGAACAGGCGGCGGTCCAGCGACATGACGACTCGATAAACGACTGTGATCCCGAAGGTCTGCGGTTATGGGTAACCGATGGTTAACGCGGAAAGGCGAAGGCTGCGCTGTCAGTAACCAGTTTGACGGATTCGCGCCCGACCCATGCGCACGGCCTATGTCACAGCCAGACCGCGCTACGGCGTCGGCGACATCGTGGGACTCCTGTTCCGTGAGTGGCTGCTGCTGATCGTCATCTTCCTGGCGGTGTTCGCCCTGGGCACGGCGGCCGTGCTGACCCTGAAGAAGACCTACACGGCCGGGGCCAAGGTGTTCGCCGGCGTGGGACAGGAATATGTCTATCAGCCGCGCATCGGCGCGCCGACCGAACGGGGGCAGGCGCCGAACATCGGCGAGGTGGCCCAGTCCGAGGCCGCGATCCTGAACAGCTCGGAGGTCAAGCGCCGCACGGTTCAGAAGCTGGGCCCGGTCGCTATCCTGGGACCGAAGGCGAGCGCGGGCGACACGGCTGGCGCGGTCAAGGCGCTGGAGAACAATCTGGGCGTGGCGCCGGAGGTCGGCAGCGCGGTCATCGGCGTCAGTTACCAGGCCGACGATCCGGCCCGGGCGGCGCTGGTGCTGAACGCCGTCATCGACGAATACCTGATCTATCGCCGCGAGGTGTTCCAGGACCGGGCCTCGCCCGCGCTGGCGGCACAGCGCGAGGTGCTGGAGGGCGAGCTGGCGGATGCCGATGCGGCCTATCAGCAGTTCCTGGCCTCAAACGACATCGGCGACTTCAATGCGGCCAAGGCGGGGCTGGCGGCCAGTTACCAGACCGTGTCGGCGGACCGGTTCGCGGTACAGGCGCAGTTGAACCAGACGGCCCAGCGGCTGAACACCCTGGTGGCGCAGCAGGCCTCGACGCCTGCCGAGATCGCCCTGCAGCAGGACCTGAACATCAGCGCCCAAGACCGCCTGCTGCAACTCAGGAACGAGCGCGAGACGTTGCTGTCGCGCTATACCGCCACGGCCCAGCCGGTAAGGGACATCGATGCCCAGATCGCCCAGATGGAGGACTATGTCGCCACGGGCCGCACGGTAGGCGTCAAGGAGGTCCGCACCGGGCCGAACCCGATCTGGGTCGAGTTGGAGACCAACCGCATCAACACCATGGCCGAGCGCGACTCGCTGGGTGCGCGTCTGGCGGTGCTGGACAGCCAGCTGGGCCAGATCCGGCAGCGGCAGGCCAATCTGACCGCCATCGAGTCCGCCAACGCCAACTTCTCGGGCGAGCGCGAGGTCCTGCAGGGCATGATCCGCGGCTTCCAGCAGAGCGAGACCCAGGCCCGGGCTGACAACGGCCTGGTCAAGGCCGGGGCCGACAATGTCACCGTCATCGAGCGGGCGGCGCCGCCGACCCGAGGCAAGAGCCTGAAGGCGCCGCTGCTGGCCGCCGTGTTCCTGTTCGCGGCCTTCACCGCCCTGTGCGTCGGCCTGCTGCGCATCTTCACGCGGAAAGGCTTCGCCACCCCGGCCTCGGCGGGACGGACGCTGGAGATGCCCGTTCTGGCCGTCGCCCCGATGAAGGCCCGATGACCCATGGTAGCGTCGTGACGACGGAGTGCGCGTAGTCGATTCGATGGTGGACCTCACATCCGAAATGGCAGGCCTTTGGGCGGCGCTGGGACCGGCGCCGCAGCATCGCGGCCGTGTGATCCAGATCGCCGCGGCTGGCTCGGGCGAAGGGGTTTCGACCGTGGCGCGGGAATACGCCCGCGTGGCCGCCGTCCGGGCGCGCAAGCCCGTCTGGCTGGTGGACGGCGACCTGTCCCAGCAGGGGCAGCTGGAGGCCATCGCCTCGGAGCCTGAGCGCTTCGGGCGCATCGGCAAGGCGGCGCAGGCGTCACCTGACGGCTCGTCCTTCTTCGCGATCAGCCCGCGCCTGACCAACCGGGAGGGCAAGCCGGTCTCGCCGATGCATCTGCTGACCGCGCGGCCGTGTCTGGGCGGACGGTTGTGGGTCACACGCTTCGCCACAGAGCATCTGCGATCCGGCCAGAGGGCGGCGGTGATCCCGCAGCCGAACTACTGGGATGCCCTGCGCAAACACGCCGATACGGTGGTGATCGACACCCCGGCCGGCGAGCGCAGCGACATGGCCATCACCCTGGCGCCCTTCGTCGACGCCACGGTGATCGTGGTGGCGGCGGAGAGCACAAACGCCAACGAGCCGCTGGCCCTGCGCGACGAGATCGAGGCGGCGGGTGGCCGCATCGCCGGGGTTGTCATGAACCGCTCGACCTGGAGTCCGCCAGGATTCTTGAGCCGGCTGACGGGCTGATCTCGGGGCTCAGGTTGTCCCGGAACACTATAAAGACTCTACAATACAAGGTCGTGGGCGAGTATCCTGCGGAGCTCCGCAAGGTCGGATTGGACTCAGAAAAAACCGAGTCCAAAGAGTCCAACGGCACGAATGCGCGTCAGCGACAGAGGAGTCGGCCAAGGCGCGGCCGACGACCATGGCTCATGTGGATCACATTATAGGCGTGGCCGAGGGTGTGTCGCATTCAGCCGGGGTCGCCCAGCGTAAGTTTCTGTTCGCCCGTGCTTTTCTTTCCGAAAATATGTGCGTCTAAGCCGCCGCGCGGTCCAGCCGGGCGACTTCCCGGGCGCCGTAGAAGTGGGGCTCGAGACCCTTCATCCAGAACATCTTGCCGATTCCTCGGGCGGTGCGGTCCATGGCTTCGGCGCGGCGGGGGCTGAGGATCAGGGTCAGGCCGACCGTGGCCAAGGCCCAGATCACCGTCTGGGCGGCGCCGATCAGCATCCAGCGGGCGACGGCGGGCCAGTCGCGGGCGGCGGCGGCGGTCTGACTGGGGCCCTGACCATAGGCGAAGGCGCGTGACAGGGCGTAGCGCAGGGTGGCGCGATGGGTGGGAGCGTGTTCGTCGACCCAGGCGTCCGCTGCCCAGCCGAAGCGGCCGCCCCGCGCCGACAGGGCCGCGAACAGGGCGTCGTCCTCGCCGCCCGCCTGATCGGCGGCGACATCAAAGGGCGCGGGGCCGGGCAGCGCCGTGGCGCGGACCATCAGGGAATTGCCGCAGCCGAAGGGGTGGTCGATCAGCCGGTCGCTGTCGGGCCCGTTGCGGCCGAAGAAGCGCTCGAGATAGGCCGTGGCCCAGCCGGAGCCTTCGGGCACGCGGCCACGGATGGGGCCGAAGACGACGTCTGCGCCGGTGGAGTCCTGAGCCGACAGCAAGGCGGCCAGCCAGCCGGGTGAGGCGGCCTCGTCGTCATCGAGGAAGGCGATCAGGGGCGCGTCGGTGGCGGCCAGCCCGGCGTTGCGGGCCGTGGCGACGCCGGGGCGCGGAGCGTGGCGGTAGATGACGGGGACGGGAGCGTCGGTAGCGAGTTGCTGCACCAATGGCGCGGATGATCCTTGCGGATCGTTGTCCACGACGACGATGTTGGCGAGGCGGTCGGCGACGCCGGTCTGGGCGAAGACGGAGCGCACGGCGCGCTCCAGCCCCTCGGGCCGGCGCAGGGTGGGGATGATGACGGCGACGTCTGTCATCCGAGGACTTCGCCCACCGTGCGGATGTCGCAGCCGGCGGCGCGGGCGTGCGTGGCGAGACGATCGAGCGCGCCGGGGGTGCAGCCCCAGGGCGAGGGGTTTTCACGCACGTCGTGGGTGAACAGGATCAGCCAGGCATTCTCGGCCACGGCGCGGTCGATCCATCGGCGGGCGTTTGCCTCGCCGTCCTCGCCCTCGATCACTACGGCGGGCAGCTGGTTCAGGTCCGAGCCGTCGCGGACCATGCCGGCGTGGACGCCGCGCAATGAGCCGTAGTGTGGGGCGAGCAGGGCCTTGGCGTGGGGCGAGACCTCGCCATAGGGGAAGGCGAAGTGGCGGGCGGTTCCACCCATCGCCTTCAGCCGCGCGACGTTGTCGGCCGTGTCCACCTGCAGCGTGGCGTCAGAGGCGCGATGACAGTCAATATGGTCGCGGGTGTGGCAGGCGACCTCATGGCCCCGGGTGGCGAGATCCCGCACCTCGTCGGCGTTGGCGAAGCGGCCCATGTGGCCTTCGTGGTCGGCCAGACCGGCGCACACATAGAAAGTTCCACGGGCGTCGTGGGCTTCGAGCACCGCGGCGCCCGTCTCGGCCGCGCTGGCGGGGATGTCGTCGAAGGTGAAGCTGACCACGGGTCGGGTCAGGCCCAGCCTGGCGGGGCGGCGATGGGTCAGGCGCGCGTAGCGGCGTCGCAGCTTGCCGCCCAGGCTGCGGTCGGCGGAATAGGGCTGCATCAGACCGCCTCGGCGTAGAGGGCGGCGCGATAGAGGCGCAGGGAGAAGGCGCGGGCGGCGGTGGGCAGCCAGGTGGTGACGGCGGCGCGCTTCATCCACGGGCGGATGGCGGCCAGCCGGGGCACGCGCTTCAGCATCCGTGCGGCGCGGTAACTTGGGTAGGTAGAGACGATTTCCGGGTGGCGGCCGACGACGCGGGCGAAGTTCGGGGCCGACTGTTCGTACTTGCGCGCCAGGCTCTCGACGTCGTCGAGGCCCATGTGGGTGGCGGCGTTGTCGAGATGGACGACGCGGAACCGGCGCGAGACGCGCATGGCCCACTCCACATCCTCCCAGCCCCAGCCGGTGAAGCCGGCGTCGAAAGTCTCGGTCTCGAAAACGTCGCGGCGGACCAGTAGGTTAGAGGTGTAGACGTACTTCTCCGGCTGGCGGGCGCGCTCGATATAGGGGACGCACTCGGACTTGGCCGCCATGGCGCGGTGGACCGAGAAGCGGGCCTCTGTCGGGGCCTGAAGCAGGGAGAAGCCGCCGAAGGCGACGGCCGGATCTTCGCGCGCCACCAGATCGGCCCAGGCCTGAAGGAAGCGGCGGTGGTCGGGGCGCATGTCGCTGTCGAGGAACAGATAGCTGCCGCCGCGCGCCGCTGTGGCCAGGCGGTTGCGGCCCTGCGACCGGCCTTCATTGGCGGGCAGGGTGATGAGGCGGGCGGGCAGGGCCATGGCGGCCATCTGGGCCTTCAGTCGGTCGGTCAGGTCGGCGTCGCGGGTGCCGTCGTCGAGAACCACGATCTCGACCGCGCCGTGGACGGAGGCGGCTTCCTCGTCGAGCAGGGTGAGCAGTTCGGACGGGTCGTCGCGCAGGAAGGGAATGAGCACCGAGAGCGCCGGCTTCGCGCGCTTCCAGTGCTTGTTGTCGGTGATCAGGGCTTTCTTCGCGCTAACACTCGCGACGCGGTCGCTCGCTGCTTGAGCGTGTTTGCTGCTGGTCATGCGGGCTGGCTCCGGCGCTGGGCGATCAGCCGCATCGCGACATCGCGGACGCCCGCGACATTGAGGGTCAGGGCGACGGCGGCGTAGGTCGCGCCGCCGATGGAGGCCTTCAGCATCAACTCGGCGAAACCGCCGAGGTTGGGCAGGTTCACGACCACTGCGCCCATGGCGAGGCAGGCCACACCGGCGCGGATCAGGGTCTCCCACGGCACAGGCAGCGGCATGGCGCGGCGGCCCAGCGCCATCGAGGCGAGCAGGCCGATGCCGAAGCTGGCGGCGGTCGCCATGGCGGCGCCCGTGACGCCAAAAGACGGGATCAGGGCGAGGTTCAGCAGCACATTGGCGGCGGCGGGCACGGTCATGACCAGCAGCAGCAGGCCGGTGCGACGGCCCAGGGTGAAGGCCTGATGGAAGTAATAGGTCGTGCTCCCGGCAAGCAACGAGCCCAGGGCGATCCAGGGTGTGACGCCGGACGCGGCCGCGCGCAGGTCCTCGCCGATCATGAACTCCGACATCGGCCGGGCCACCAGCGCGAGGCCGACGGCGGCGGGCAGGGCGATGAGGATGAAGGTCGAGGCCTGTTCGCGCGCGGCCTCCTTTAGCCGCTCACGGCCGCCCTGTTCCAGCGCCATGACGAGGGCCGGGCCGCCGGCGGCGCCGAGCCAGATGAAGAGCACGTCCAGTGTCCGGTTGGCGATGCTGTAGGCCGCGTGATAGGCGCCGACCGCGGCCTCATCCATGAACAGGGCCAGCAGCAGACGGTCGGTGGACGACAGCACCAGCGTCAGGGCCAGCGAGGCGGCGATGGGATAGCCGTAGAGGGCGTAGATCTTCAGGCGGCCCCGGTCGATGCGGCCGCCCCGGGCGAAGCGCAGCTCTCCCGGCAGGATGAAGGGCAGGGTCAGCAAGGGCGCCAGACCGAGGCCCAGCAGAGGCGAGGCGGCGCCGGCGCCCATGAACGCGAAGGCCACGCCGATGATCAGGCCCCCGGCGCTGAAGGCGATGTCGAGCGCGGCGGCGCGGCGAACCTCGCCGGCGGCGCGATAGCGTTCCTGGGCCAGTTTCATCAGACAACGGGCGGGGGCGCCGAGAAGGCCGGCGGCGACGGCGAGCTTGAAGGCTGGGTCCATCGGCCAGACCCAGACGGCGAGAGCCGTCACCGGCACGAAGACGGCGGTCAGGGCGAAAGCTGTGCGATAGAGGCTGGCGAAATGGTCGGCCAGGGTCTGGCCGTTCCGGAACTCCGCCGCCCAGAAGCGGGCCATGGCCGCCTCGATCCAGGTGAAGACCGCGACGTGGATCAGGCTGAACACCGAAAAGGCGATAGCGTAGCGGCCGAAATCCTCGGAGCTGAGCAGCCGGGTGAACAGCACGATGGCCAGGAAGCCGACGGCGCCCTGGACGATGTTGGCGGGCAGATAGCCCCAGACCCCGCGCCAGAACATCAGCGCACCGCCGCTCTGTCGCCCAGCAGGACGGGGACCGTGACCAGCATGATCCAGAGATCGAGCCAGAACGACTGGCGCTCGATGTATTCGATGTCGAGGCTGACGCGGCGGCGCACGTCGGCGGGCGTATGCATCGGGCCGCGCGAGCCCTTGATGGCGGCCCAGCCGGTCATGCCGGGCTTGATGCGGTGGCGGTGAGCGTAATCGGCGACGAGCTGGGCCGACTCGACTCGGCCCGTCTTCATGCCGATGGCGTGGGGACGCGGACCGACCAGCGACATCTCGCCGGTCAGGACGTTCAGCAGCTGCGGTAGCTCGTCGAGGCTGGTGGAGCGCAGGATGCGGCCGACGCGTGTGACCCGGTCGTCGTCAGCGGTGACCTGACGGCTGGCGGTGGCGTCGGCGGTCTCTGGACGCATGGTGCGGAACTTCCACACCACGATCTCCTCCTGATTGAAGCCGTGGCGGCGCTGGCGGAAGAAGACCGGACCGGGACCGTCGAGCTTGATGGCCAGGGCCGTCAGGGCCATGACCGGCACCAGGGTGATGAAGGCCAGCGAACCGACGATGAGATCCTGAAGCCGCTTCTCGAAGGCGCGGCGGTCGTGGTCCAGAGGACCGTCCAGTGGCGAGAGGGACGCACGGGCGAGACGGTCCAGAGCGGCGGTCTGCTCGCCCTGGCCCTCGGGATCGACCAGCAGGGTGACTTCGTTGGGCAGGGCGGCGAGCTGGGCGCCCAATTCGCGGACGCGGGCCTGGGCCTTCGGATCAATGGCGACGACAATGCGATCGACATAGGGCGCCATGGGATGGGTCAGCAGGTCCGTGGCGCGGCCCAGAACCGGCACCCCGACCAGGGCGTCGGGCGTCCGCGCCAGACGGTCGTCGAACACCCCCAGCACATTGACGTCACGCCGTTGCAGCGCCAGCCGGATCAACCCCTCGGCATGGCGGGTGGCGCCAACCAGAACGACATTCGGCGTCAGAGCGCCGGACGCGCGCCAGCGGTGGATCATCACGCTCCACAGGGCGTGAAGCAGCACGATCGTCGCCGGAACCACGCTGATCCAGGCGGCGGTCATGACCGCCGCCTCGCCGAACAGGCGGCCCGTCAGCCAGACGGCGCAGGCGCCGATTGCGGCGAGGACTCCGGCCATGGCGACATGGGCGATCAGCCCGCGGTCCGCTGGAAAGCCATAGAGGCCGGCCGCGCGCATCAGGCCCAGCGTCAGGACGGCGCCGACGGCCAGCGGCGCGACGGAGGCCACGGGCGCGGCGGCCAGGGCGCCCGGCGCGACCACGGCGCAGGCGGCGGTGGCGAGACTGACGACGATCACATCGATCAGGCGGAAGGCGTGCGGGGCCAGCCGCGCGGCCTGGCGCCGGCGCGCGTTCAGCCAGACTTGGGGACGGAAAGGTCCACGCCGGGCCGCGTCATCCGCGCCGTCCAGAGCCGTGTCGGTCACGGCGCGAGGCTGCGCGAGGCCAGCTGCGGCCCCGCGTGCGGCGGCTTCGGAAGGAGATCGAGCGAGAACTGTGTTCATCAGGGGTAGCGGCGAAAGGTCCGCGCATCCTGCACACGCGCCCTCTATGTCGCGTTAACACGCAAGGCCGACTGGCCCCTGTTGCACCGCCGCGCGGCCTCCGCTATCGACGCGCTACCGGAGACGTGGCTGAGTGGCTTAAAGCAACGGTTTGCTAAATCGTCGTACCCTGTAAGGGGTACCCAGGGTTCGAATCCCTGCGTCTCCGCCACCTTATTTCTTCAGCACGACGCCCGGACGGTAGGGCATGTTCAGCAGCTCGGCATAGCTGATGGGCGTGACGCCGTGGGCTTGCATGTCGAATGCCTTGAGGCCGTGGCCTTCCAGATCGGCGGCGAACCGGCGGAGGTCGAAGCCCGCGCTCTGGATCTGGCCGGGCGACCATTCCATCACGATCTGCAGCTGCGGATTGTCGGCGATGGTCTTGCGCGCGCCGGCGAAAACCAGGGGTTCGGCCCCCTCGACGTCGACCTTCATCAGATCGACCCGGCCCTGCATCGATCCCGTCAGGCTGTCGATCGGGGCGCCGCGCACCTTGAACGCCTGCGACGGCGCCTCGCCCATCATGTCTGTGAATTCCCGGCTGTGGGCGACGATGCTGGTGTTGCCCGAACGGGTGAGGCGGCGATGCAGGGTCAGTTCGGCCTCGGTATCAGAGGCCGCTGCGTGGATCACCTCGGCGATGCCGCCGAAACCGTTGATGGCGACGTTGTCGCGGGCCAGCTCGAAGACCGCCTGGTCCGGTTCGATGCCGATCACGCGGCCCAGCGGCGCGAAGCGGGCCATCAGGCAGGTGAAATAGCCGAAATTGGCTCCCACGTCGAAGCAGTGGCTGTCGGGTCGCAACTCGCGCAGGAAATAGTTGGTCAGGTCGGTGTCATAGGCGCCGGTGATGACCATCCAGGGCGTGAATAGCTTGTCACCGGCCTCGACGATGAAGGCGATGTTGGCCCCCGCCACGATCATCTTCACCAAAACGCGGTTGTCGCCCAGATAGGTGGCGCGGGCGCCGTGGCTGTATTGCTCCAGCCGATCCAGCTTCTGATGCAGCGGCGCCAGACGCTCGTCGAGGAGGCTGGCGAGCTGGCTACGAAAAAATCCGCTCAGCCAATTCTTGTAACGCTGGACCAACAGGCGACTCCAGATCTCGGATGGGCTTCTTCTAGGCTGAATTGGGCGAGAGGGTTCGCTTTATCTGGCCTGATCGCCCGTCGTGAAATGCGCCATCTGGTCGGCGTGAGCCTTTCGGAAGGCGGGGCGGTCGGTGACGCGAGCGATATAGGCTTCGGTCGCGGGGCGGTCGCCGAAAGCGCGGACATCGGGGATGCGTAGAACGTCGGCCATCAGCAGGTCGGCGGCGGTGAAGCGGTCGGCGGCGAGCCAGTCGCGCTCGCCCAGCACCCGTTCGACATGGCCGAGGCGGCTCTCCATCCATCCGGACAGGCTGGTGTCCGGTTGACCCGTGACCCTCAGGAACCACCAAGGCACGGTGACCATCTCGACCGAGTTGAGGGCGGCGAAGACCCATTCGAGTGTTTCCGCCTCGCCAGCCGGATCGCGTGGCAGCAGGACTTCGCTCTTGCGGGCCAGATGCATGACGCATGCGCCGCTTTCGAACAGCCTGATGTCGCCGTCGTCGAGGAACGGGACCTGACCGAAGGGCTGCCGTTCCAGATGGTTGGCGGCGCGGTCATCGAACGGGACGCCCCGCACGGTGTAGGGCAGGCCGGCCTCCTCGCAGGCCCAGCGCAGGCGCAGGTCGCGCACAAACCCGCGCGGCCTTTCGGGGACCCAGTCCAGCGTCCAGATGGTGGTGTCGCTCATTCCAGATGTTTGGATTCTCGAAGCGGCGAAGTCGAGCCCGAGAACGGAGTTCCGGGACTCGCGCGGGCGGCGTTTAGGGCTATAACGGTCGGGGGCTTCCCAAACCCGGCCGGTGACAGCCATGATCTTGATGTTCCTCGCCTTGATGGCCGGACAGGCCCAGGACGCCCAGGCGACACAGAGCCAACCGGCGCAGCCGCAGGCGATCACAGCCACATGCAGCATGACGCCCGAGGGTTATGTCTGCCGCTTCCCGGCCTTGCCGGTTCCAGACAACGCCATGGCTGTTCCGATGGCCGGCCCGCCGATGGAGCCGCGCCCGGTCGAATTGGCCAACATCCGAACGCCCGCAGAAGTGGCGGAGGCGCAGCGGCAGGAGCGTCTCATCAACCGGTGCGCCGACGCGCCCTGGTACGCCTTGTGCCTGCCCGAGGATCGGCGGGAAGCGCGGCGGCTCAGGGATGCGGCTGTGGCGCGAGCGGCGCTGCGCGGCGAGGTCACGCGGCTGCTGAGCGAAGACAAGTGCGAGGACGCGGTTCGTACGGCCCTGACGGGCGGGGACATGAATCTGGCGCGCGAGGCGCGGGATTTCTGCGCCGCGCCTGAACCCCGCCCCTGAATTGAGGCCCTGAAAGCAGAAACGCCGGCCGGACCTGAGTCCGACCGGCGTTCCTTTGGCTGAAAGCCTGGCTTAGCGCGGGCGGCCGCCGCCGCCGCCGGAGGAGGCTTCGCAGGTCGTGGAGCCGTCGCAGCCCAGATAGTGGACTTCCGGCGGCGCGACCGTCACGTCCGACGGACGCACATGGACGTCGGGGGCGTGCAGATAGATTTGCGCCGGGGCGACGGTGATCGGGGGCGCTTCAACCCAGATCGGCGGACCCTGAATATCGATGCGGCCCGAGGGCACATAGACGGGGCGCGAATAGATGCGGATGCCGGGGCCGCCGGAGACGCTGATGTTCCAGGGACGGCCCGGGTTGTAGAAGGTCACTTCGCGCTCGCAGACGCAGGGATCGCCCGGGCCATGCTCATGCTCGTCACAGCCATGATAGACGGGCGACGGCCCGCCCCGTGCGCCGGCGTCCTGGGCGCTGGCGGCGCCGGCGCTCGCCAGAACGAGGCCCGCCGCGATTACGAATGTCTTGATCACTTTGAAATCCCCACTCCGTTGAAGAACGCCCACGAAAAAACCGGCCTGAACTCCGGGATTAACCAAGCATATCATTGATAGGTGTGGGATTCGGGGATGGCAAGCCGTGCTCGCCTGACAGGCGAGCTTTCCCCGAGGTGATCTTGGCAGGCGAGTTCAGGCGGTCTAGGTCGAATGCCTGATCCTTCGATCCCCCTTCAGGAGAGACCCCCATGGCCGATCTGGCTTCCGTCACCGACAAAATCCGCGGCGCCCTGGGCGACAACTCCGGCCTCGGCAAGACCGTGAAGATCGATCTGGGCGATGTCGGCAAGATCTTCATCGACGGCGCCTCGTCGCCGAACAGCGTGACCAACGAGGACAAGCCCGCCGACGCCACCGTGTCGATCGGCTGGGACGACTTCATCGCCCTGTCGCAGGGCCAGCTGGACCCGATGATGGCCTTCATGCAGGGCAAGCTGAAGATCGCCGGCGACATGATGATCGCCCAGAAGCTGGCGCCCCTGCTGAAGGGCTGAGATTGATCTGAAGCAAGGCTTTCAACGGCGCGGCGTCTGACAAGACCCGCGCCGTTCGTTTATCGGAAAGAGACACCGCCATGGACTTCCGCCACAGTGACCACGCCCAGCACTGGCAGGAGCGTGTGCAGCGATTTCTGGATGAGCGGGTGCTGCCCCGCGCGGCGGACTACCGCGCCCAGGTGCATGCGAATCCGGACGTTCAGCCGTCGGTGATGGAGACCATGAAGGCCGAGGCGCGCGACGCGGGCCTGTGGAACATGTTCCTGCCGGGCGATCACGGCGCCGGCCTGACCAACCTGGAATATGCGCCGCTGGCCGAGGCCATGGGCAAGGCCGGGCTGTGGACGCCAGAGGTGTTCAACTGCAACGCCCCCGACACCGGCAATATGGAGGTGCTCCATATGTACGGGAACGCGGCGCAGCAGCAGCGCTGGCTGAAGCCGCTGATGGCGGGCAAAATCCGCTCGGCCTTCCTGATGACCGAGCCCGGCGTTGCGTCATCCGACGCGACCAACATAGAGACCAGCATCGTCCGCGACGGCGACCACTATGTCATCAACGGCCGCAAGTGGTGGTCGACCAACATGGCTCACCCGAACGTCGCCATCACCATCGTGATGGGCAAGACCGATACTGGGGCTGCGACCCACGCGCAGCAGAGCCAGATTCTTGTGCCGGTGGACGCGCCGGGCTTCCGGGTCGAGCGGATGCTGTCTGTGTTCGGCTATGACGAGCGGCCGATCGGCCATGCCGAGGTGGTGCTAGAGAATGTCCGTGTTCCGGTCGAAAACCTGATCGCGGGCGAGGGGCGGGGCTTCGAGATCGCGCAGGGTCGGCTGGGGCCGGGCCGGATCCATCACTGCATGCGGGTGATCGGCTGCGCCGAGGCGGCTTTGGAACTGATGGTGAAGCGCCTGCAGACGCGCACGGCGTTCCGCAAGACGCTGGCCGAGCATTCGGTGTGGGAACAGCGGGTTGCCGACGCACGCACCGAGATCGAGATGTGCCGCCTGATGGTGCTGAAAGCCGCCTGGATGATCGATCACGCCGGGGCCAAAAACGCCAAGTCCGAGATCGCCCAGATCAAGGTGGCCGCGCCGCGCATGGCGCTGAAGATCATCGACGACGCCATTCAGGCGTTCGGCGGAGCCGGCGTGTCAGGCGATACGCCGCTGGCCGAGATGTACGCCACGGTGCGGACCTTGCGCATCGCCGACGGACCGGACGAGGTTCACAACCGCACCATCGCGCGGCTGGAATACGCGAAGCACGGCGGGCGTAAGCCCGCCTGACGGCTACTCGGCCGGCGGCGGGGTCTCGTCGTTGCGACGCGAGCCGTGCGAGGCCTCACCGCCCTTACGGCCGGCCTGGGCCGCCAGGCTGCGATCCTGGGAGAAGCTGCGCTTTTCGCTCGGCACGCTGGCGCCGCCCTTGCGCGCGATCTCGCGCTGACGCTCGGGGTCCATGGAGGCGAATCCGCGTTTGGACACGCCAGAGGCTTTCGGGGTCTGGACTTCGGCCATTCGATTGCCCTTTCGGTTGAGTGGCTGCGGTTGCCATTCTGAACCCCGACAGGGCCGTCCGGTTCCGGGAACCCGGACAGTATATGCCTCGCTCAGAGCGTTGACTTTTCGACGACTCAAACTTCGCCATAGGGGCGGGAATCGCCCGGATCGCCGCCGCCGGGCTCGAGGGGCGGCATCTCGTCAGGCGTGTCCGAGGGATCGAGATCCGGGCCCGGGGTGACGGGCGGTTGGGCTTCAGGCTCGGGCGTGCCCGGAGGCGTGGGCTCGATGTAGGTCATGGCGAAACTCCCTTCGGAAAGGAAATGCGCCGCGCGCAGGGATGTTCAGGGCATGGCGTGGAACCGCGGGGTGACGCCGTCGGTTGATCGGCCTCGGAGCTGAGAGGAGCCAACCATGACCGACGCCGACATGCCCATTGATATTGTTGACGATGCTGACGGCGCGGGCGCCGAGCTGAGCCGAAAGGCCGATGAATTCCTGGCGGCGAACTCCGAGCGGCGGCCGGTCACATCCTTGCGAGGGGCGGTGCGGGAGGATGCGGCGACGCTGAAGCGGACGGCGCAGGTCACGGCGATGCGGGCGCGGCAGCAGGCAGCGGCCAATCCGCGCAGTTCGGTGCTGTATGCGCTGGGCGCCGGCGTATTGCTGGGCCTGATCCTGGCGCGCTAGGTCAGGAGGGGCCGCTGGCAGGACGGGCGATGGGCGCGCGGCTCATGGCGGCGTCGGACACGTACGGATTGGTGCGCCGCTCCTGGCCGAAAGTGGAATGCGGCCCGTGACCCGGTACGAAGGTCACGTCATCGCCCAGCGGCCAGAGGCGCATCGTGATGGCGTTTAGCAGCGCCCTGTGGTCGCTGCGCGGGAAGTCGGTGCGGCCGATCGACCCCTGGAACAGCACGTCGCCGACCTGGGCGAAGCGGGCGGCGCGGTTGAAGAAGATCACATGGCCGGGCGTGTGGCCGGGACAGTGGACCACCTCCCATTCAGTCTCGCCCAAGGTCAGGACGTCTCCGTGGTTCAGGAAGCGGTCGGTCGTGAAGGTGCGGGCCTCGGGCAGGCCGTATTTGCGGCCCTGTTCTGGAATCAGGTCGATCCAGAACTGGTCCTCGGCGTGGGGGCCGATGATCCGGACGCCGGACTTTTCCTTCATCTCGGCGGCGGCGCCCGCGTGATCAAGGTGGCCGTGGGTGATCCAGATGGCGTCGAGCGTCAGGCCCCGGCGGCTGATTTCAGCCAGAATGCCGTCGACCGAGCCGCCCGGATCAATGACGGCGGCCTTCCCTGTTTTCGCGCACCAGACGGTCGTGCAGTTCTGCTGCAACGGCGTGACGGGGGTGATGAAGACGCCGATGGCGGGGGCGGGTGCGCTCATCCGCCCGACATAGACGCCACGGACGCATCCTGAAAGCGTCCCTTCCGTTGACCTTTTGCGGCCTTCTCGACATAAGGGCGGGCTTCGAGGAGCCGCCCCGGCAATGGGGCGGCCTCTTTGCTTTTCCAATCCCCGCGGCCCGGCTTCCAGGTTCGCCCCAGAGCGTCAGATTTTCTCCAATGCAAGTCGTCGAAAAGTCCAACGAAGGTCTCAGCCGCGTCCTGGCGGTGACCATCCCCGTCGCCGAACTGAACGAGAAGCTCGACGCCAAGCTCAAGGAAGTCGCGCCGCAGCTGAAGCTGAAGGGCTTCCGCCCCGGCAAGGTGCCGGCCGCGCACGTCAAGAAGGCGTTCGGCCGCGACTTCATGGGCGAGATCGTCAACACCGCCCTGAACGAGACCAGCCAGAAGGCCCTGGACGACGCCAAGCTGCGTCCCGCCGCCCCGGCCGAGATGAAGCTGACCTCCGACATGGACAAGGTCATCGCCGGCCAGGAGGACCTGTCCTACGAGATGGCTCTGGAAGTCATGCCGGAATTCACGCCGGTCGACCCCAAGACGCTGAAGCTGAAGCGCCCGACCTATGAAGCCTCGGACGCCGATCTGGACGAGGCGCTGAAGGAACTGGCCGGTCAGGCCAAGACCTATGAGGACAAGACCGGCAAGACGGTGAAGGCCGCCGAGGGCGACCAGCTGACCATCGACTTCCTCGGCAAGCTGGACGGCGAGCCGTTCGAAGGCGGCGCGGCCACCGACGCCGATCTGGTGATCGGTTCGAACCGCTTCATCCCCGGCTTCGAAGAGCAGCTGAAGGGCGCCAAGGTCGGCGAGGAGCGGGTGCTGAACGTCACCTTCCCCGAGGACTATCAGGCCAAGCACCTGGCCGGAAAGGCCGTGACCTTCGACGTCACCGTCAAGGCCATCAAGGCCGAGGCCGAGGCCAAGATCGACGACGATTTCGCCAAGCGCATCGGCATTGAGTCGCTGGACAAGCTTAAGGAGCTGCTGCGCACCAATCTGAACCAGCAGTACGCCGGCGCCGCCCGCTTCAAGTTGAAGCGCGCCCTGCTGGACCAGCTGGACTCGAAGCACGACTTCCCGCTGCCGCCGAAGATGGTGGACGCCGAGTTCGACGGCATCTGGCAACAGGTCGAGGCCGACAAGACCGCCGGCAACCTGCCGCCGGAAGACGCCAAGAAGTCGGACAAGGCGCTGAAGGACGAATACCGCAAGATCGCCGAGCGCCGCGTGCGCCTGGGCTTGGTCCTGGCCGAAATCGGCCGCGCCAACAACGTCGGCGTTACGGATCAGGAACTGAACAACGCCGTGATGGCCGAGGCCCGCAACTATCCGGGTCAGGAAAAGCAGGTGCTGGACTTCTACCGCCAGAACCCGAACGCCGCCGCCCAGCTGCGCGCGCCGATCTATGAGGAGAAGGTCTGCGACCTGATCTTCTCGACCGCCGAGGTCAAGGACGAGGCCATCAGCAAGGAAGAGCTGCTGAAGGAAGAAGACGACATCTGATCGTCCTCCGACGGCATTGACCACGGCAATCCCCGTTCCGACGCCGGAGCGGGGATTTGCTTTTGCGGCCTGCGCCTTGCGTCAACGGTTCCGCAACGCGATATCCTGTCCAACAGGCGTGCGGCCGGTGAGTCGCGCCCAGAAGCATCCGAGAAGGCCCCAATGCGCGATCCCATCGAACTGATGAACATGAACCTGGTCCCCATGGTGGTGGAGCAGTCCAGCCGGGGCGAGCGGGCCTTCGACATCTTCTCGCGCCTGCTGCGCGAGCGGATCATCTTCCTGACGGGACCCTTCGAGGACGGCATGGCGAGCCTGATCTGTGCCCAGCTGCTGTTCCTGGAATCGGAGAACCCGAAGAAGGAAATCAGCATGTACATCAACAGCCCCGGCGGTCAGGTGACCTCGGCGCTCGCGATCTACGACACCATGCAATACATCAAGAGCCCGGTATCGACCGTGGTCATGGGCATGGCTGCTTCGGCCGGTTCGCTGATCCTGACGGCCGGCGCCGCGGGCCAGCGGGTCGCCCTGCCGAACGCCCGGGTCATGGTGCACCAGCCCTCGGGCGGGTTCCGCGGCCAAGCCTCGGACATCGAGCGTCACGCCGAGGACATCCGCTACACCAAACGCCGCCTGAACGAGATCTATGTCCACCACACTGGCCGGACCTACGATGAGGTCGAGAAAACCCTGGATCGCGACCACTTCATGAGCGCCGAGGAAGCCAAGGCCTGGGGCATCGTCGACCACGTCTACGACAAACGCGAGCAGGCCGAGGAAGACGGCGTGAAGACGGTCTGACTCGGTTTTCAAACGATTTCGGAAGGGGCGCGCTGTAACCGGCGCGCCCTTTTCTTTTGTGCTAACAGGCCGCCATGCAGTTCACACGCGACACCAGCGGGACCGTCGAGGTCGAGGGCGAGACCTATTCGTGGGAGATCCGCCGCCAGCCGCAGCCAAAGGCCAACGGCAGCTGGGAGGGGATCGCCATCACGCTGAAGCTGGAAGGGTTCCAGCGTGAGGCGATCGTGCAGTTTCCCATGCCGATGCGGCCGAACGGGCGGCCCGATCTGGAAAAGCAGCGGATCAACGTCGACGCGGTTCGGAACGCCGTTGTTTCGGTGACCGAGGCCGGCTGGAATCCGACCTCACGCGGCAAGCCCATGGTGTTCGATGTGGACGCCGAGGGGCGCTAGGGCCGTTCCCTGAACACCCGGAAGCCCTTCACATTGGCGATGGCGATCATCTCGGTGTCGCCGGATGTGTCGCCGTAGGCGGCGGCGAGGCGGATGTCGGGGCCGTAGGCGGCCTGGAGCCGCAAGACCTTCTCCGCCGCGCGGCAGTTGGGGCCTGCGAAGTCGCCGGCGACACGGTCCTGGTCGTCGAACACCAGGGGCGTGCCCAGCAGGGCGTCGGCGTTCAGGCGTCGGGCGAAGGGGGCCACGGTCGTCTCCGGGCTGGCGGTCACGATCACGCGATGGGCGCCCCGCTCGCCCCAGTCATTCCAGCAGGCGAGGGCGTCCGGGCGCATGAAGCGGTCCCAGTGTTCTGAGGCGAAACGTTCGGCGTCGGCCTCAAGCGTCTGGCGCGGCGCGTCTTTCAGGAATTCGGCGACGGACGCCGCCTTGAGGATGCCCCGGTCGCGATGGCGGGCGTAGGCGGCGATGGCGGGGGCCATTTTCACCAGGCCGAGCGCCCAGCCGCCGGGGCCGGCGCGCCAGCGCAGGAAGGCGGTGAAGCTGTCGCGGATGGTCAATGTGCCGTCGAAATCAAAGGCGACAACGGGCTGCCCCGGCGCGCGGGGCTGGCGAATCGGGGATGCGGCGCCCATGTCAGACATTCGCCGTGATCCCCCTGAATGATCCCCAGACCCGACCACCTTGCCGCAGCGCGGCGGGGTTGTGGCGGGCGCGTTCATGGGTGATTGTCAATTTTTGAAGACCTTTGCGCCCAGAGTATGGGAATCAACGTGAGGGAAGCGCGTTCCGCTCCATATCGGAGTCGATCGCGGGAGTGAGATAGGGTCTATGACCAAAGCAGCCGGCACCGACGCGAAAAGCACCCTCTATTGCTCGTTCTGCGGCAAGAGCCAGCACGAGGTGCGCAAGCTCATCGCCGGGCCGACGGTGTTCATCTGCGATGAATGCGTCGAGCTGTGCATGGATATCATCCGTGAAGAGCACAAGATCGCCTTCAAGACGACCAAGGACGGCGTGCCCACGCCGAAAGAGATCCGCGACGTCCTTGACGACTATGTGATCGGCCAGAGCCACGCCAAGAAGGTGCTGAGCGTCGCCGTCCACAACCATTACAAGCGCCTGAACCACGCGACGAAGAACAACGACGTCGAACTGGCCAAGTCGAACATCATGCTGATCGGGCCGACCGGCTCGGGCAAGACGCTGCTGGCCCAGACCCTGGCGCGCATCATCGACGTGCCGTTCACAATGGCCGACGCCACGACCCTGACCGAAGCCGGTTATGTGGGCGAGGACGTCGAGAACATCATCCTGAAGCTGCTGCAGGCCAGCGACTACAACGTCGAGCGGGCCCAGCGCGGTATCGTCTACATCGACGAGATCGACAAGATTTCGCGCAAGTCGGACAACCCCTCGATCACCCGCGACGTCTCGGGCGAGGGCGTACAGCAGGCTCTGCTGAAGATCATGGAAGGCACCGTGGCCTCCGTGCCGCCGCAGGGCGGGCGCAAGCATCCGCAGCAGGAGTTCCTGCAGGTCGACACCGCCAACATCCTGTTCATCGTCGGCGGCGCATTCGCCGGGCTGGAGAAGGTGATCTCGGCCCGCGGCCAGGGCGCCTCGATCGGCTTCGGCGCCAAGGTCAAGGAGATCGATGAGCGCCGCACGGGCGACATCCTGAAGGGCGTTGAGCCCGACGACCTGATGCGTTTCGGCCTGATTCCCGAGTTCATCGGCCGTCTGCCGGTGCTGGCGACGCTGGAGGACCTGGACGAGGTGGCGCTGGTCAAGATCCTGACCGAGCCGAAGAACGCCCTGGTCAAGCAGTACAAGCGCCTGTTCGAGATGGAGAACGTCGACCTGACGTTCACCGACGACGCCCTGAACGCCGTTGCCAAGAAGGCCATCACGCGCAAGACCGGCGCACGCGGCCTGCGCTCGATCCTGGAAGGCATCCTGCTGGAGACCATGTTCGAACTGCCCACCTTCGAGGGCGTCGAGGAGGTCGTGGTCAATGCGGAGGTCATCGAGGGCAACGCCCAGCCGCTGATCATCTACGCCAAGAAGAAACAGGCCGACGGCGCCGCCTGACGGCGGTCACAGGCTGACAGAATCGGGGCGGGTCCATCGCTGGGCCCGCCCTTTTTCATGGCCGACGGATCAGTTGGTCGGCGGATGCAGGTTGGTGGACTCCGCCTTCTCCTTGGCGCCCTGACGGGTGGCCTCTGAAACGGGAGCTTCGACGGGCTCGGTCGCGGGCATGGAGCCTGAGCTGGCGGTGGAGCCGGCGCTTCCGTCGCCGCTGGACGTCGAGCCTGAGCCCGAGCCGGAGCTCATGGCGCCGCCCGAGTTGTTGACGGACATTGAGCCGCTGGAGTCTGCCGCCATGGAGCTGTCAGCAGTAGCCTCGGCGGGCTCTTCACGATTGCAGGCGGTGAGCGTCAGGGCCGCGGCGGCGACGCCGGCCAGGATCAGGATGCGCATGTGGTTTCCTCCCTCTATGCGCGGAGACAACGGCCACGGTTGCGGGAGGTTGCGTCTGCGGCTTCGCGGCCACAGCGCCGGGCGGGGCGATCCTGCGGCTCCTGCACAGGATATGCATGGTTCGGTCCAGCCGCGCACCGGAACGGAGCGAACCATGCAGCTTGACCGCCAGATCACGCTTCTGTGGGCCTATGGACGGTCACGCTTGAACCGTGAGGCGGCGGGGCCACATACTCATCGAACACCGCCGGAATCGGCGGGCCGCGACGATACGGACGGGCATGTCGCCCGAACGCCGCCGGGGCGGGCCCGAGATACCCAAAGGCCCGGGAAAGTGCGCATCCATGACTGAACCGAAAATCCTCCCCGTCCTCCCCCTCCGTGACATCGTCGTCTTCCCGCACATGGTCGTGCCCCTGTTCGTGGGCCGCGAGAAATCCGTGCGCGCACTGGACGAGATCATGAAGGGCGAGAAGCAGATCCTGCTCGCCACCCAGAAGAACAGCGTCGACGACGACCCGGCGGCGGACGCCATCTATCCCGTCGGCGTGCTGGCCACCGTGCTGCAGCTGCTGAAACTGCCCGACGGCACCGTGAAGGTGCTGGTCGAGGGCAAGAGCCGCGCCCGTCTGGTCCGCTTCACCGACCGCGAGGAGTATTTCGAGGCCGAGGCCGTCGAGATCGCCGAGGAGCCGGGCGAGCCGGCCCAGGCCGAGGCGCTGGTGCGCGCGGTGATCGAGCAGTTCGAAGGCTATGTGAAGCTGAACAAGAAGATCCCGCCGGAAGCCCTCAGCTCCATCCCCCAGATCACCGACCCGTCGAAGCTGGCGGACTCGGTCGCCGCGCACCTGTCGGTCAAGATATCCGACAAGCAGGGCCTGCTGGAGACCATCGAGACGCCCCGCCGGCTGGAGAAGGTCTATGGCCTGATGGAGGGCGAGATCAGCGTCCTGCAGGTCGAGAAGAAGATCCGCAGCCGCGTGAAGCGGCAGATGGAGAAGACCCAGCGCGAGTACTATCTGAACGAGCAGATGAAGGCGATCCAGCGGGAGCTGGGCGAGACCGACGACAGCCGTGACGAGATCATGGAGCTGGAGAAGCGCATCCGTAAGACGCGCCTCAGCAAGGAAGCGCGGACCAAGGCCGAGGCCGAGGTCAAGAAGCTGCGCAACATGAGCCCGATGTCGGCCGAGTCGACCGTGGTGCGGAACTACCTCGACTGGCTGCTGTCGATCCCGTGGGGCAAGGCCAAGACGAAGCCCATCGACCTGAACAAGGCCGAGGCCATACTCGAGGAGGACCACTACGGCCTCGAGAAGGTCAAGGAACGGATCATCGAGTACCTGGCCGTGCAGGCGCGCACAAACAGCCTGAAGGGCCCGATCCTGTGCCTGGTCGGCCCCCCCGGCGTCGGCAAGACCTCGCTGGCCAAGTCGATCGCCAAGGCGACGGGGCGTGAATACGTCCGCATGTCGCTGGGCGGCGTGCGCGACGAGGCCGAGATCCGCGGCCACCGCCGGACCTATATCGGCTCCATGCCCGGCAAGATCATCCAGTCGATGAAGAAGGCGAAGACCACCAACGCTTTCGTTCTTCTGGACGAGATCGACAAGCTGGGCGCCGACTGGCGGGGGGATCCGTCCTCGGCCCTACTGGAGGTGCTGGACCCGGCCCAGAACAACGCGTTCGGCGACCATTACCTGGAGGTCGACTACGACCTGTCCAACGTCATGTTCGTGACCACGGCCAACAGCCTGAACATGCCCCAGCCCCTGATGGACCGGATGGAGATCATCCGGGTCAGCGGCTACACCGAGGACGAAAAGGTCGAGATCGCCAAGCGGCACATCCTGCCGAAGGTGACGGCGGACAACGGCCTGAAACCTGCCGAGTTCATCGTACCGGACGACACCATCCGCGACCTGATCCGCTACTATACCCGCGAAGCCGGGGTGCGGTCGCTGGAGCGCGCGCTGGGCGGGCTGGCCCGCAAGGCCGTGCGCGAGATGGCCAAGCAGAAGACGCTGTCGGTCACCGTCGATGCGGCCAAGCTGGCGGAATACGCGGGCGTTCGTAAGTTCCGCTATGGCGAGACGGACGAAGAGGATCAGGTCGGCATCGTCACCGGTCTGGCCTGGACCGAGTTCGGCGGCGACATCCTGACCATCGAGGCGATCAAGATGCCGGGCCGCGGCCGCATGACCGTGACCGGCAATCTGAAGGACGTGATGAAGGAATCCATCTCGGCCGCCGCCAGCTATGTGCGGGCGCGGTCGCTGGCCTTCGGCGTCAAACCGCCGGTGTTCGAGAAGACCGACATCCACGTGCACGTGCCGGACGGCGCAACGCCCAAGGACGGCCCCTCGGCGGGCGTGGCCATGACGGTGGCGATGGTCTCGGTCCTGACAGGCGTGCCGATCCGCAAGGACATCGCCATGACCGGCGAGATCACCCTGCGCGGGCGGGTCACGGCCATTGGCGGCCTGAAGGAGAAGCTGCTGGCGGCCCTGCGGAGCGGCATCAAGACGGTGCTGATCCCCGAGGAGAACGAGAAGGACCTCGCCGACGTGCCCGACAATGTGAAGGGCGCGCTGGAGATCGTTCCGATCAAGACGGCGGACGAGGCCCTGCGCTGGGCCCTGACCGGCGCCCTGACGCCGGTGGAGTGGGACGAGGCCGCAGAGCCCCTGACTCCCGTTGCGGCCCAGCCGGGCGCGTCGGACGGGACCGTGGTCAGCCACTGATCCTTCAGCGTTGTATGAGATGCGGCCCGGGAGCAATCCCGGGCCGTTTTCGCATGGGACGCTTGAACCGCCGGGCGACGACAGGCATCAGGGGAGGGCGGGTGGCTAGCTCAGCTGGTCAGAGCACCTCGTTTACACCGAGGGGGTCGGGGGTTCGAACCCCTCGCCACCCACCAGTCTTCCGGGGAGACGCGTCATGATCGTCGGTCTGGCCATGGCGGCGGCGATGGGGCTGGCGGCGCAGGACGCGCCGGCAGCTGCGCAGGATCCGGTGCAGGCGGCGCAGCCTGCCGACCCCGTCGACATCTTCTCCATCCCGGCGACGGTGCGCGAACCGACCGAAGCCGACATGGCCGAGATCGAGCGGCTGGTGGTCGAGGCCGAAACGGCGCGCGACGCCGAACGGTTCGACGACGCGGTGGCCGCCGCCCGGGCGCTGGCAGGGTTGAGCGCGGAAACCTTCGGACCGCGCCACCCGGTGACGGCGTCGAGCCTGAACATCGTCGGGCAGGTGCTGTATGCGCGCGGCGACTTTGATGGGGCGGAGGCGATCTTCCGCGAGGGGCTGGCCATGCGGCGCGAAGCCTTGGGGGAACTGCACCCTGACGTGGCCGAGAGCCTGAACAATATCGGGGGAGTGTTGTCGCGACGGGGCCGCTACGCCGAGGCCCAGGCGTTCATGGAGCAGGCGGTGGCGGTGTGGGAGCAGATCCCCGGGTCGGACCTGCTGAACATCTATAACGGCCTGACCAATCTGGCCTTCGGCTATTACGACCTGGCCCGTTACCCGGAGGCCGAAGCGGCCATGCGGCGGGGCGACGCCGTGGCGCGGCGGCTGTATGAGCCTGGCGATCCGCGACGGGAGACCGCGCAGACGGGGCTGGGCAACATCCTGTCGGCGCTCGGCCGATATGACGAGGCCGAGGCCGCCTATCAGGCGGCGGCGGACGCCTTCACGGCGCCGGGCGTCGAGGTGACCCTGCAATCGGGGTTGTCCCTGAACGGACTGGCTAACATCCGCATGATCCAGGGGCGCTACATCGAGGCCGCCGACCTGTTCCGGCGAGCGACGGAGGTGTTCCAGAACGCTTTGGGGGCCGAGCACGCCTTCACCGGGGCGACGATCGGCCATACGGCGCTGGCGCTGATGGAGGCGGGACGGCTGGACCGGGCGGAACCGCTGTTCCGACGGGCGCTGGAGGTGCAGGGCAAGGCCTTGGGCGAGAGCCATCCCGATACGGCCCGGACGCGGCGGCAGCTGGCCGAGGTGCTGCGCCGCGACGGCCGCGCGGCCGAGGCCCTGCCGGAAGCTCGGCGGGCGGTCACCGATATCACGGCGGCCTTGGGCAATGCACATGTGGACACGGCGCACGCGCGGCTGACGCTGGCCTCCGTGCTGGAGGCCGAGGGCGATGTGGCGGGGGCGGAGGCCGAGGCCGGGCTGGCGGTTGCCGTTCTCAGCGAACGGCTCGGCGCCGATCATCCGGATGTGGCTCTGGCGCGGGCGTCGGAGGGCGAGAGCCTGAGGCGGCTGGGCCGACTGGACGAGGCCGAACACATGCTGACAGAGGCGACCTCGGTTTCGGAACGGGCGTTCGGCGCCGGCCATCCCACGACCATCAGCCAGCGGTCCTCGCTGGCGCGGACACTGCTTGACGCGGAGCGGCCGATGGACGCGCTGGCGGTGCTCCGGCGGCAAACGCCGGCGGGCGCCGTGGCGACGAATCTCCAGTCCGGGAACGCCGGGCTGGAGGAAGCCTATCGCCTGAGGGTCACAGCGGCCTGGGCCGCCGGCCGCTAGAACCGGAAGCTGGCCCGCAGGAACAGCATGTAGCGGACGTAGTCCTCGATCATCTCGGCGTCGGCCGTGATCGACAGCATGCCCAGCTCGTTACCGATGTTCAGGCGCAGGCCGGCGATCGGGCCGCCGCCTTCGATGTCGAGCGGATCCAGCACGAAGTCCGGGCCGCCCGAGACGTAGCGGGCAATGGTGTCGCCGGCGTCGATCGAGATGTTCTGACGCCAGCCGAGGCGGAACTCGGGACGCAGCCAGCTGCGCTCGCCCATAGCCATACTGACGTTCATGGCGGCCACGGCCGAGAACATGTGACCGTCGCGCTCATCGATATCGAGATCGAAGCTGTCGCCTCCGCCGGCCTCGGAACGGGCGTCCTCGTGCAGCGAGAAGTATTCGGCGTACACTTCCGGACGGATGGTGAAGGAGCCGAACTCGCGCTCGTAGGATACGCCGCCCGCGGCCGCGAGGGTGTAGCCGTTCCACGAGGATTCGTTGCGCAGGTTCAGTCCGCCGCCCACGAACTGGCGCGTGGCGTCGAAGGTGGCGTAGCCGGCGGCCGCGCGGGCCCAGGTGGTCCAGTACTGGCCTTGGGCGCGCCAGTAGAGGCCGAGCTCAAGCAGGCTGGCCGACAGGACTTCCTCGGCCTCGGCCTCGGGATCCTCAAGATCGGACGAGGTGAAGGCCACGGACAGGCCGAGGGCGCCGTTGTCGGTGCCGCGCTCGATGCCGCCGGCGACGCCGAAGCCTTCCGAGCGGAAGCCGTAGGTGTCGGTGCGGTCCTTGTCGGCGTAGAAGTTGATCTCCTGCACCCAGGCGCTGGTTTCGCCCGGTGCGGCCGAGGCATTGCGGCCGGTCAGGGCGCGGGTCACGGCGTCCGTTCCGCTGGCCAGAGACATCAGCGGGCCGCCGGAGTGGTCGGGCAGCAGTTGCTCGTACAGGTCGACGAACTCCTCACGCGACGTCTGGTCCAGGAAGACCGCCAGCATGTCGTCGTCGCGGTCCAGCGCGTCATAGAAGGCGTCGTAGGCCGAGGCCTCGACCGTCGAGAGGCCGGCTTCCGTTGCGGTGCGGCGGCGCGCGTCCACATAGACCTGGCCGGCCGGAACATCGGCGCCGGCCTCAATGACGAACAGGTAGGGAGAGTTGGACTCGACCGTGTCCAGGTCGATCCCGCCGTAGTTCAACGTGCCGGCGTCGATGATCGTGTAGCGCTCCAAGCTGTCGATCAGCGACGTGAACCGCACGCCCAGCCCCGCACCGGTGGCGAGGGAGGCCGTGCCCGTAACGTTGAAGCCGGCCGCGTTGCCCGCGGTCGGGTCAATGGTGACGATCAGGTTGCCGTCGGCCCCGACCGTCAGGTTGCTGACGGTGATCGGCGCCTCGTGCGACGCGTCCAGGGTGCCGTTCGTGATGTTGATGTCCAGCAGGCCGTCGCTGTCCGACAGGGCGCCGCGCACCATGGCTCCGCCGCTGATGGACAGGGTGTCCGACCCGGCGTTGAAGCTGATGTCGCCGATATAGGCCCCATTGCGGAAGTCGACCGTATCCGCGCCCGTCCCCAGCAGGATATCGCCGGTCATGATCGGCTCATAGGAGTCAGAAACGCCATCGCCGTCCGTGTCGGGATCGATGTTCGTCGCCGCGTGGGCCGTGCCTGTCTGCAGGATGCTGACACCGGTCGTGTTGGCGCGGACGTCGATGGCGACGTTGGCGCCGGTAATCGGATCACCATCCTCGTTGGGATTGATATTCGCCTGAATGGAGCGGGTGTTGGTGATCGACGTCAGCGTGCCGCTGAGGTCGAGGATTGCGGTCACATTGGCCGTGCCGCCGCCGGCGGAGGCCAGGAACTGACCGCTGTTGGTGAAAGATTGAAGATTGGCGCCGGCCTCGATGCGAAGACCGGTGACCTCGGTTGCAGTCTCTGAAGCCGCGGCGGCCGTAATGGCCCCCGTGTTTATGAAGGTCGGCGTCGTCACGCCGGCCCCCAGGGTGATGGCGCGCGAATTCGCCTGGCGAGCGAGCGTTACAATCCCGCCCTCGTTGCGGATGCCGCCGTCGATAGTGACGGTCTGGCCGCCCGACGAACCAATGTAGACGGCGTTGGCGTTGATTCCGTCATAGACGCCGAGGCCCGAGATCGTTCCGCGGTTGATAAATCCGAAGGCGCTGTTGCCGGTACCGGCCACCCCCAGGGTTACGGACTGAGTCGCCGAGCCGACGCTGACTGCGGGGGCGGCGCCGTAGCTGGTGACCTGGGCGGTGCGTTCCTCGGCATCCGTGATGCCGTCGTTGTCGTCGTCGGTGCTGCTGGTGTTGGTGTTCTCGGGCGGATTGTCGAACACCAGACCGCCGCCGACGTCGCCCGCTACGATCACGGCCGAACTGTTCTGGAGAAGATCATCCGGCTCCAGATTGCCGGTGACCGTGTCGGATGGGCGGGTGGTGTAGCGATAGCCGGTCGAAGACACTTCACCCTGAATCGTCAACCTGCCGCTGACGTCGCCCATGATGGCGATCGCCGTTGTATTCTGGCCGGACGCGCTGATGCTGCCGCCGAAGTAGGCATTGCCGGTGATGTCGCCCAACGATCGCACCGCGGTGGAGTTGTCGCCAGCGACCCGAATGGTGCCGAAGTTGGTCAAATTCCCGATCAGGCCCGACTCGAGAGAGATGCCGAAGGAATTATTGCCCTCGACCAACATGGCGCCGGTCTGATCGATTCTGATGTTGCCGGTGAGCGGCGCGGCCCCGACCAGCCGAATGCCGAACCGGTTGCTGCCGGTCGCATAGGGTCCGTCAAGGTCGCCGTCGCTATCGGTGTCCGGGTAGGTCTCGATGCCGTCGGTGACGGCGATCCCGCCGCTGATAGTGATGTTCGAGGTCACGCCCCCGTTCACCAAAATGCCCGTCGACCCGTTCGCGGCGTTAGCCATCGTCACGCCCGAACCGGAGTTGAAGGTGACGTTATGGCTGGAGTCGATCGTGACCCCGTTGCCGGAGTTCAGCAACACGAGGCCCGTGTTGTTGAAGGTCACCGAATCCGGCGTGCCGCCCGGGCCCACGGTCGAGGTGACGACAGGAGTCGTGCGGGTGGTCGAAATGACGGTCTGGGCCTGGGCCCCGGCGGCCATCATCAGGGGGGCGATCGCCGCCGCGGTCGCTAGCAGATAACGCATTCGGAAAGTCACCCCAGAAGGACACGCAAACGGACAGGGAGCGTTCCCTAGCAGGGTCCGCGCCAGCCTGCCCCAAGTTTCTCGAATTTGAGGCGAATGCAAGGCCGTTTGGCCGTCAAACCGCGCTGCAACTGCGAAGGCTGTTGCATATGTTGCGATCGAACTGATATCACTTTGCCATCAACGGGAGGACGCCATGACCACCAGCCACAAGATATCCAAAGAACTGCCGATCAAGACCGCCAACGGCATCCTGATGTTGCTGTTCGGCATGGCGATGGTCATCGCCGGGCCGGTGCTGGTGGCCCAGAACCCGGATGCGGTCCTGAATGTAGTGTCCGGCATTGCGATCGCAATTGTCGGCCTGTTCCTGATGTGTGGGCTTTATTCGCTGCAGCCGAACGAGGGCGCGGCGATCATGCTGTTCGGCGATTATCGCGGCACGGACCGGACCACCGGTCTGCGCTGGGTTCTGCCCTGGTACACCCGCAAAAAGATTTCGCTGCGGGTCCGCAACCTGACCAGCGACAAGCTGAAGGTGAATGACAAGCGCGGCAGCCCGATCGAGATCGCGGCCAACGTCGTCTGGCGCGTCGAGGATTCAGCCCAGGCCCTGTTCGACGTCAATGACTACGAGGCCTACGTCGGCATCCAGGTGGATACGGCCCTGCGCGACATCGCCAGCCACTACGCCTACGACCACGGCGAGGACGAGACCGTGCCGGAGCTGACCCTGCGGGCCGACGCCGAGGATGTGGCCCAGCGGCTGCGCGACGAACTGGTCACGAGGGTCAAGGTCGGCGGCGTGGCCATCGACGAGGCGCGTCTGGCGCACCTGGCCTATGCGCCGGAGATCGCCGGGGCGATGCTGAAGCGTCAGCAGGCCGAGGCGGTGCTGGCGGCGCGGCGCCTGATCGTGCGCGGCGCGGTGGGCATGGTCGAAAGCGCCCTGACCGATCTGGGCGAGCGCGGCGTGGTCGAGCTGGACGAGGATCGCAAGGCGACGATGGTTTCGAACCTGCTGGTCGTGCTGTGCGCCGACCGCGAGGCCCAGCCCGTCGTGAATACGGGCACGCTGTACGGCTGATATGGCCCGGCCGAGGAAGCCCTTCCTGATGCGGGCCTCGCCCGGCGTGATGACGGCGGTCGAAAAGCTGGCGGCGGCGGAGCTGCGCTCGGTCAACGCCCAGCTGGAGATCCTGCTCCGGGAAGCTCTGGCGCGGCGGGGCATCAGTCCCGCCGCCGACGCTCCGGACAAGGACGAGACTTGAGCTTGACCGCCAGCGGCGCTACGGCGCGCCAATGGTGAAGTCGCATATGTCCCGCGTCCGCAAGGCGCGTCGTATCCAGAAGCGCGTGAAGCGGGTCGGCGTCGGCGCGATCAGCGCCGCCGAGGCCGAGGTCATGAGCCTGACCGGGCTGGAGGTTCAGGAGGACGAGTTCCGCCTGATTCCCGGCTGGGATGAGGATGTCTCCAACACCCTGGCGACGCTGAAGGCCAATGCGGCGGACCCCCGGCCGCGTCTGGTGGATACCACCATGCTGTTCGCGCCGCGATCCGGCGGGGTGAAGCGGTATCTGCTGTCCAAGAAGGCCTGGCTTGAGGCCAATCGGCCCGGCGTGGCGCATTCGCTGGTCGTGCCGGGGGCGAAGCACAAGGCGGGTTCGGACGGCATCGTCCAGCTGCACGCCACCAAGCTGCCGTTCGGCGACGGCTATCGCTGGCCGACCTCTGTGCGCCGCTGGGGCGCCTGGGTGGCGGCGATGAGCCCCTCGGTGATCGAGGCGGGCGATCCCTATACGCCGGGGCAGGGCGCGCTGGAGGCTGGCCAGAGGGCCGGCTGCCCGGTCGTCGGCTTCTGCCACTCGGACCCGGCGGGTCTGGCGGCGCTGCATTTCGGCGAATGGGCCAAGAAGCCGGTCGAGAAACGCTGGGCCCAGCTGTTCGGCCAGTTCGACAAGGTCGTCTCGCCCAGCCGCTTCATCGCGCGGCGGCTGGAGGAGGCCGGGGTCGGCAACATCGTGATCCGGCCGCTGGGGGTCGAGATCGACACCTTCCGGCCCGACCGGCGCGACCGGGACTGGCTGCTGAAAAGGCTGGGCCTGCCGGCGTCGGCGCGGCTGCTGTGCTTTGCCGGGAGGCCGGCGCGCGAGAAAAACATCGACGTGCTGATCCAGGCGGTGCAGCGGCTGGGCGATCCCTATCACCTCGTGCTGGTGGGCGCGGGAGCCGGGATGCCGGCGGAGGAGCGGGTGATCTCGCTGCCCTATGAGGCCCATCCCAAGGTGGTGGCGAAGATCATCGCCAGCTGCGACGCCTTCGTGCACGCCAACGACAAGGAGCCGTTCGGCCTGATCGTGCTGGAGGCCATGGCCTGTGGCCGGCCGGTCGTGGGTGTCAACGCCGGCGGGGTGGCCGAGACGGTGGACGACAGCGTCGGCCAGCTGGCGAAAAGCGCGGACCCGAAGCACTACGCCGCGGCGGTCGAGGCCCTGTTCGCCCGGGACATCGAGGCGATCGGAGTGGCGGCGCGGGCCAAGGCGGTGGACCGCTTCGCCTGGAACCGCGTGTTCGAGGACCTGTGCGACGTCTATGGCGACGTGTCGGGGCAGGCCGCCTTCAGGTGCCTGTAGACAGCCGCGTCGGGGCGGGCCAGTTTCGAGGCAATCGAGGGGTTCTCCAATGCTGCGCATGTTCCTGGCCGCGACGACGGCCGCCTTGCTGATGGCCGGATCGGCCGCCGCCCAGACCGTGATCGTCGTCCGTCACGCCGAGAAGGTTACGGACGGCAGCGCCGACCCCGCACTGACCGAAGCCGGGCAGGCGAGGGCGCTGGCTCTGTCGCAGGTGCTGGCCGACGCCGGCGTGACCCGGGTTCTGTCGACCCCCTTGACCCGGACCCGCGAGACCGGCCGTCCGACGGCCGAGGCGGCGGGCCTGACGGTGACCGAGCTGTCCGGCGGGGCCGTGGCGCCGTTCGTCGAGGCAGTGCGGGCCGGTTTGCCGGACGACGTGTTCCTGATCGTCGGCCACAGCAATACGGTGGACAAGATCGCCCAGGCCCTGGGCGATACGCATCCCGAGACCCTGACCGACTGCGATTACGACCGGCTGGTGGTCCTGAGCCTGGACGGCGACCAGACCCATGTCGTGCGTGGCCGCTACGGCGTGGCGACGACGCCTTGCCCGTCCCCTGCCGGTTGAACGGCTTAGGCTGACAGGCGGGAGCAGTTAGCGTGAGAGCTGAACGCGTGCGGGGAGGCGGCGTGAGGCTCTGGCTCATAATTCTGACGGCCCTGTTCGCTGTCTGGCTGCCCAAGGCGCCGGCGGACCGTGGGGCCGTGGCCGAGGACGTCGACCCGCCGGCGACGCCGCCCTATGCCGCTGTGCTGTCCATCGATCCGGGGCGGTATGGCGAGTTGCAGCACATGCGCACGCCGCTGCCGCCCCGGACCATCGCCCTGACCTTTGACGACGGCCCGTCGCCCGAGGGGCTGCCGCGCGTGCTGGACATCCTGGACCAGCGGAACATCAAGGCGACCTTCTTCTTCGTCGGGGTCTATGCCCAGCTGCGGCCCGATCTGGTGCGCGAGGCGGCGAGCCGGGGGCACAATGTCGCCTGCCACAGCTGGTCGCATCCCACGACCCTGCCCGGATGGGGCGCGGCGGCCCAGGAATCGCAGGTGCGGCGCTGCTTCGCGGCGCTGGAGGCCGCGCTGGCCGACAGTCCGCCCGATGTCCGCGCCCGGCTGGAGCCCATGTTCCGCTTCCCTGGCCTGAACGAGAGCCGGCATCTGGCCGGATGGCTGAACCAGCGCGGGGTGGTGGTGGTGTCGGCCGAGGGCGGCACCGACGACTGGCGCGGCATAGCGGCGCCGACGATCCTGCGCCGGACGGTGTCGAACATGGAGGAATCGAACGGTGGGATCCTGATCCTGCACGAGACCCGGCCCCGGATGGTCGCGGCCCTGCCGGAGCTGCTCGACACCCTGACGGCGCGGGGCTTCGGCTTCGTCCAGATCACCGCCGGGCCGGACGGGCGCGCGAAGGCGCTGGCCGCGGACGACGCGGTTCTGACGCTGAACTGAAGACACGCGCCATCGCCGTTCCGGTGATCGGATCGGTTGGGAGGGCTGTGACGGAGCGCCGGGCCCGCGCCCGGAGTGGATAGATAATACCGTTTCGACGAAGGCTGACGCTCCGCGCCTGGGGTTTTGCGGCAGCGCGGGACCTGCCGGC